>NZ_CP041743.1:1468333-2202500 GCF_007556815.1 Paraburkholderia megapolitana | reverse complement strand
AGAGAGCGCGCAGCGCGCAAACACCACGGCAAAACGAAGCGCGCGCCTAAGCAGGAACGTACCGCTCCATCACCCGTTCAACTACACCGAGAAAGTGCTCGATATCGGGCGTCTTGCGACTCTTCACTTTCGCGCGATCGTCCCACTTGCGCACGCGCAGCGCATCCGGCGCGTATGGTTTGCTCAAGAAGGCCTGCGCCTCTTCGGGGCTAAACACACCGCCCTGCAGTTCGAGACTGCGCACGGAATCCACGCTCAGACAGTTGAAGTAACTATGATCGATCGCGCACAGGCAGCGCTTTGCATCGACGTGCAGCCGGATCGGCTCAAGGACCGCCTCCGGCAACACCGCTCGCAGAAAAGGCAGCGCAAAGTACTGATGCAGATCGTCGACACCGCGCGCACTCGGCGTATCGCCCTGCCGGTTCAACAAATGACCCAGATCATGCAGAAACGCAGCGGCAACCAGCTCGTCGCTGGCACCTTCCTGCTCTGCAAGCGCACCGCTTTGCAATGCATGCTCAAGCTGCGTCACTGGCTCGCCGCTATACGCCAGATTGCCGTGCCGTTCGAACAACACACGAATATCGTCAAGATTCAAAGCCATTCATCTACTCCCAGGGCAACGAGAAAGTCTTCAGGTTCGTGAAGCTCTTCATTGCCTCCTGCACGCCTTCCTTGTAACCCAGCCCCGAATCCTTGATGCCGCCGAACGGCGTCAGCTCGACCCGGTAACCCGGCACTTCCCAAACGTTCACCGTCCCAACCCGCAACTCGTTGACGAAACGCGTGATCGCATCCTGCCGGTTCGTGCACACACCGGACGACAACCCGAACGGCGTCCCGTTGCTGATGCGGATCGCGTCATCGAGCGTATCGAATGTGAGAATCGGCGATACCGGTCCGAATGTCTCCTCGCGAACCAGTGTCATCGACGGATCGACGCGGTCGACCACCGTCGGCGCATACAGCGCGCCCTTGCGCGTATTGCCCACCAGCAGTCGCGCACCCTGCGCCACCGCCGCATCGACGCGCGCCTGAAACTGCTGCGCCGCCGCCTCGTCGATGACCGTGCCCATCTGGTTCGACGGATCGAACGGATCGCCGTACGACCACGCTCGCGTCTTCTCGACAACGAGTTCGGTGAACTGCGCCGCGATGCTCTTTTGCACGAGGATCCGCTTGACTGCGGTACAGCGTTGCCCCGAATTCTTGTACGAGCCCTGCACTGCAAGCGAAGCTGCACGTTCGAGATCGGCGTCTTCGAGCACGATCAACGGATCGTTACCGCCAAGTTCCAGCACCACGCGCCGGTAACCGGCCCTGGCCGCGATGTGCTTGCCGATTGCGACACCACCGGTGAACGTCACGAGATCCGCAAGCGGATTGGTCACGAGTTCATCGGCGATTTCCCGCGGATCGCCGGTCAGCACCTGCAGCATCGGTTCGGGCAGACCGGCCTCATACAGGAGGTCAGCCAGATAGAACGCCGACAGCGGCACTTTCTCCGACGGCTTCAGAATGACGCGATTGTTCGTCGCAATAGCCGGTGCGATCTTGTGCGCGACCTGGTTCATCGGGTGATTGAACGGTGTGATTGCAACGATCACACCCGCAAGCGGCTCGCGCTGCGTGAACACCCGACGCTTCTTGCCATGCGGTGTCAGATCGCAGGAAAAACTCTGACCGTCGTCGCGCAGCGCTTCGATCGAGGCAAACTTGAATACATCCGCCACCCGGCCGATCTCGTAACGCGAATCCTGTTTCGACAAACCGGACTCGAGCGAGATCAGATCGGACGCCGCTTCCGTACGTTCGCGCAGCAATGCCGCGGCGCGCTCGAGAATCTGCGAACGCTCGTAGCGTGTGAGCTTCGCCTGATACGACGCGGCATAGGTGAATGCCGCACGCACGTCTTCAACACTCGCGAGCGGCACCGTACCGACACGCGTGCGCGTGTACGGATCGAAGACGTCGAGCACCCGCTCACGCGTCACCCGTTCGCCTTGCAAACGCAGCGCTTCTGCACGAAACGCGGGATGGTCGGTGAGGATCGCGTTCATGACGCCACCACGTGATTCAGCGCAAGGTCGAACACATCGAAGTTGCGCAGCCGCTTGCCCGCATCCACATCGACGATCGACCGGTTGAAAATCAGTGGCACAGTCTGTTCCGACAATCCACCGTGCGAGCGCAGCGGTACGGTGAGGCCGGACAAATCGTGTTCATTAGCGCGTGTACCGAGCGCCACGTTGCGCGTACCGACCACGACGATATCGCCGACGCGGTCGTTCGGCAGCTCGAAGCGCTCGCAAGCGGCGCGATTGTCTAGCACGACCTCGACGCCTTCGATACCGCGCAGACGTTCGATCGTCTGCGCCACATCGACATCGTGCGGCAGGTAGATCGTGGCAAACGAACCGAGTGCGCCGTGATGCACGACGTAAGGATCGGTGATCGGCAGGATCACACGTGCTGCGCGCTCGCCGAGCCATTCGTCCATCACGTCCTGCAGATAGATCACGTTCGGCTCGCCCGTCTGCGGATCGTGCTTGGCGTTCATGCCGTGATCGGCGGTGAGTCCGATTACCCAGCCGAGCGCATCGAGTTGCGCGAGATAGCGATCCATCATCGCGTAGAACGCATTCGCACCTTCGGTGCCGGGCGCCCATTTGTGCTGCACGTAATCCGTGGTGGACAGGTACATCAGATCGACGTCGCGCGTCTGCGCGAGCCGCACGCCCGCGGCAAACACGAACTCCGACAGCGCGGCGCTATATACGTCCGGAAGCGGCATACCGACCAGGTCGAGCAGCCCGTCGATACCGTTTTCCTCGAGCGTCGCCGTATCGGCTTTCTCCGCCGAGAAACAAATACCCTTGAGCTGCCAGCCAAGCAGGCGACGCAGTTTGTCCTTCGCCGTCACGACAGCCACCGACGCGCCCGCTTCAGCTGCCGCGGCCAGCAACGTCCCCGCGCGCAGATACGCCGGGTCGTTCATCATTACCTCGGCGCCCTTGCCGCCGTTCGCCTGCGGATCCCAGAAGTAGTTGCCGCAGATGCCATGCACCGACGGCGGCACGCCGCAGACGATCGACAGATTGTTCGGGTTGGTGAACGACGGGATGACGCAGTCGCCCTTGAACGCCGCGCCGCCGTGCAGCATCTTGCCGAGAAACGGCGCGACGCCCGCCGCCACCGCCGCTTCAAGATAGTCGTATTCGCAACCGTCGACGCAGACGACCACCGTGCGTTGTGCGGGCAAACGGTAGCCGCGGCCGTTGACTTCGATCGTGCGTTCGGAATAAGTAAGCATCGTTCCCTTCCATGCGCACCGGCGGCTAACCGTCAGGTGCGCGGTTCATCAAGCGTGACCGGTAGCGACTCCACAGCCTGCTGTCCGGCCGGTTCATAAGCTTCGTGCGCACGCTGCCGACCGCCATTCACGTGCGCATGCATCAGTGCTGCGGCGTGCGTGGCATCGCGCGAGGCAAGTGCCGTCAAAATCGCGCGATGCTCGGCGAGCGAGCGGCGCATCGAGTCGTCGCGTGCCACCAGCGCAGCCCGGCGAAACAGGCTCAACTCGCCGACCAGCCGCCGATACGTCTCGTACAGTTTCCCGTTGCCTGCCAGTGCGACGATCGCGTCGTGAAACGCGACGTTGCCGCGCGCGTAGGCGTCGTGATCCTGCGCATCGAACGCGTCGCGCATCGCATCGACGTGGCTTCTAAGCACCGCGAGTTGCGCGGCGTCGATGCGCGGCGCCAGCATCCTGCACGCCGCCTCTTCGAGCACCGCCCGCACCGCATAGATCTCGTCGGCTTCCGCCAGCGACACCACCCGTACAAACACGCCGCGATTCTTCTCGGTGTGTACGAGGCCCGCCTGCTCCAGCGCGCGAAACGCTTCACGCACCGGCCCACGCGACACCTGCAACCGCGCAGCCCAGTCGGCTTCGTTCAGCTTGTCGCCCGGCGCCAGCGCGCCTTCGATGATGTGACGCTCGATCTCGTCGCGCACCAATGCCGTCAGCGACTGCCTGCGCACAACGTCGATCGGATCGACGCGAGGGCTAACAACAGCGTTTTGCATATTTTCGGTCATTTCGACAAAAATTGCCACATCAAAGTGTGTGAAGTGTCGCGTTAAAGCACGACGAAAAATCAGAAACGTTCGCTCATGCGGCCTCAGTCAGGCGCACTCAGTCGGCGCGACGCTTCGGCACGCGTGCGGCGATCAGCAGCAGCGCGGCCAATGACACGAGCAGCAGAATCAGTGAAAGAGCTGAAGCCGGCAGGTAGTACCCGCGCTCGACCTGGCCGACGACGACGATCGGCACCGTGGCGAAGCCCGGCGGATAAACCGTCAGCGTTGCGCCCAGTTCGCCGAGCGACAGTGCAAAACCAAGCGCAAGACTCGCGCGGATCGCCGGCACGAGTTGCGGCAGTACGACCCGGCGCAACACCATCGACGGCGGTGCACCGAGGCTCGCCGCCGCTTCGCGCAAGATGGTCAACTCGGGGCGCAACGCCGCGGCCGCGCAGCGATAACAAAACGGCAACACGAGCGCGAGCTGCACGAACACGACGATTGCAGCCGAACTCGACAGATCGAGCGGCTTCTTGTGATACGCAATCAGTACCGCGAGCCCGAGCACGACACTCGGCACGCCGTTCGGCACCATCGCAATCGTATCGACAAGCGCGCCGAGTCCACGCCGGTCACGACCTTCGAGCGCCAGCGCGAGCCATAGCCCAAGCACGGTACCGAGCACGCCGACACCGAAGCCGATTTCGAGGCTGGTTGTCAGCGCATCGAAGTCGCTCGAGCCGAGGCGTTCGAACCAGCGTGTACTGAAGCCATCAGGCAGGATCGTGCCGGACCAGTGCGACGCAACACTCGACAGCGCAACGACGATCACGGGCAGCACGAAGAGCCAGAAACACGCGAGCGCCGCCAGCCCCAGCAACACGCTGCCGATCAGCCGCACGCCGAGGCTGCGCTGTACAGGACGCGCGCGCCGGTGCATGACGGGCAATACGGTCGGGTCGAGATCGACGGCCATTACTTCGCTCCTCCGGCCTTGCGCCGGCTCACTGTTCGATACAACGCGTAGAGCGACAACGACATCGCCAGCATCACGACCGCACCAGCGGCAGCAGCGGGCAGATCGAGATCGACGGTCGCCGAGCTGTAGATCGCCACCGGCAGCGTAACCAGATGCGCGCTGCCGAGCACCATCAGGATGCCGAACTCGTTGAGCGTCAGCAGGAAACAGAGGATCGTGCCCGCGGCGATGCCCGGCCACGCGAGCGGCAGGATCACGCGAAACGCAACCATCCAGCCGTGTGCGCCGAGACTGCGGGCGGCCTCGATGAGCCGCATGTCGAGCGTCGCGAACGACGCGAGCGTCGGGCGCACGACGAACGGCGCGTAGAACACCACCTCGGCCAGAATCACCCCGCCGATACCGAACAGGAAATCGAGTGGCGGCGCCTGCAGATGGAAAAGCCGCTGCAAACCGATGCTGACCGAGCCTTGCGAGCCGTACAGAAAGATCAGCGTGAACGCGACCAGAAAAGATGGGAACGCGACGAACAGTTCGAGAAAACGCGTGACGAGCCGCGCACCCGGAAACGGCTTGAAAAACAGCAGCGCTGCGAGCCCGACGCCGAGCAGCGAGGCGAGCCCGGCGCTTGCAAAGAGAATCCACAGCGTCGTGCCGATCACGCCGCTTGTATCCGGATTCTGGAAGAACGCTGCGTACGCATGCACGCTCAGCCCGTGTGCGCCGGTCAGACTCAGCAGCACGAGCCGTACGAGCGGATAGACGACGAGCGGACCGAGTATGAACACGGCAAGGAACAGCAGATGCCACTGCGCCGCGCGCTCGCGACGACGCTTTGCGGCAGCATGCGCTGCAGCCGTGGCCGCGCGTCTTACGTCGGCTGCAGCGGCTGCGCCGAACGCGTCGTGACCGTCAGGGGCGGATAAGGACGACATCGTCTGCCTCATAAAGCAGTGAAACACGCGCGCCCCGTTCCGGCGTCATGCCGTGGCCGCGCTGCATCGTGACGAGCACAGGGTCGTTCGGCATCGCGTCGAGGACGACCGATACCGACAGAACCGCGCCGTACCATTCGACCGAAGTGATCGCGCCGTGCAGATGTCCTTCGCCGAGCGGCACGATGCGCAGGCTCTCCGGACGCAGGCACGCCACCCGGTCGCGCTCCGTATAGCGCGTATCGCCAAGCGGAAACGCGACGTGTGGCGGCAACAGGTTCGCCGCGCCGAGATAGCGCGCGACGAAGCCGTCGTTCGGTGTGTCATACAGCTGTTGTGGCGTGCCGAGCTGCGCAATCTGCCCTTCGCGCATCAGCAGCGTGCGGTCGGACAGCACCAGGGCATCGTCCTGATCGTGCGTCACGCACACGATCGTGAGGTTAGGCAGGCGCTCATGCAGCGCCTTCAATTCGGAGCGCACCGAAGCGCGCAGATTCGCATCGAGTGCGGACAGCGGCTCGTCGAGCAGCAGCACGTCCGGTTCGATCACGAGCGCACGCGCGAGCGCAACGCGCTGCTGCATGCCGCCGGAAAGCTGCGCCGGCATCACGTGCCCTGAGTCGCCGAGTTGTACGAGCTTCAGCGCATCGGCGACGCGACGCGCGACTTCCTTCGCCGGCGTGCGCCGCGCGCGCAAACCGAACGCGACGTTCTCGAAGACCGACAGATGTGGAAACAGCGCGTAGCTCTGGAACAGCAGCCCCAGATTGCGCCGGTGCGGCGGCACGTGCGTGAGATCGCGGCCGGCCACCGTCAAGGTGCCGGCCAACCCGTCCGCCTCGATGAACCCGGCAATGAAACGCAACAGCGTCGTCTTGCCACATCCGCTGCGACCGAGCACGGTCAGGAGTTCACCGCGCTCGATCGTCAGCGAGAGATCGTCGAGCACCGTGCGCGTACCGAAACGCACGGTCAGATGCTCGATGTCGACGCCGGCTGGCGTGTCCGGATGCGCAGCGTCGCGCGCCGCGGAGACGGCGTCGAGTGCGCCGGGATGAGCAAGACTTGCCGTATTCACCGGGTCCATCCTCCAACTTGGCAATACGCTATTGCGGGGGCGATAGCGAAACGATAACTACGCGTGGGTCGCGTCGATCTCGACGCGACGTCGCGATTATTTCGGTTTGACGACTTCGAGTTGCTTGCCCGAATCGCCGATCACGTCGTTCTTCCAGCGTGTGGTCCAGTCGGCCTTCTTCGCCATCACCTGGGTCCAGTCCACCGGAATCAGCTTCACACCGGCGATCGCCTGCTTCACCGCGGCGCCGTTCTTGCCGGCGAGCGGCACGTCGGTGCGGCCCGGGATACCGAAGATGTCCGGCACCTTCGCCTGCACGTCGGTCGACATCAAATAGTCGATCAGTTTCTTGCCTTCAGCCTGGTTCGGACCGTTCTTGATCAGGCCGATCGCGTACGGCAACTGGAATGTGGAAGGCTGGCCGCCGGCATCGGCTGCGAGGAAGATCGGCTTGAGCGACAGGCCGCCGTTCGCCGCGTCGTCGAGATCCATCTGCAGATCGCCGTTCGCCACCGAAATCTCGTTGCGCGATAGCAGCACGTCGAGGTAGCCGGTGCCCTTCGTATGGAATTTCGCGCTTTGCTCGAGCTTCTTCAGGTAATCGAATGCCTTGTCCTCACCCATCAGCGAGGTGGTCAGGATGATCACGGCCATCCCGTCGCCGGCCGTTGCCGGATTCGAGTACGCGACCTTGCCGGTGTAGTCCGGATGGAGCAGATCGGCGAACGTCTTCGGCTGCGTCTTCACGACTTCCGGGTTGATCGCAAACGAGAAGTAGTTGTTGACGAAGGTCGCCCACGTGCCGCTCGCCGCCTTGGCGATGGCCGGCACGTTCTTGTAGTTCGCGCTCTGGTAAGCCTGCAGCAGACCGGCTTGATCGGCCTGCTGGATAAACGGCGGCAGCGTGACGAGCACGTCCGCTTTCGGCGAATCCTTTTCGATCGTCGCGCGGTTCACGACTTCCCCGCTGCCCGCCGTCACGATCGCCACCTTCACGCCTTCCTTCTTCTCGAAGGCCGGCAGCACGTCCTTGTACAGATTCTCGAGGCCATCGGCCGTGTACAGCACCACCGGATCCGCCGCATGGGCCGGCAGGGCCGCGCCGAAGGCAGCCGCCGTCACGAGGGCCGGCAGCAGTTTGCGGACGGCACGGACTGTCGTGCGATGGGGATTCGTCTTTGTCATGTCGCTCTCTCCGAGGAAACGGAAAACTATTCACCAGGAAAAACCCTGGCTATTGTGATTGAACGGCGGTAGCGCCGCGCCGCGTACGTCTGGCTGGTCCAGCCAGATTGCAGATTGCCTACAAACCTGCGCGCTCCATGCCCAGCAAGACTACCCGAGAATCATCCGAGCCAGCGCGCCACCCGACCTGCAGCCTTGCCTGAACGGGTTCGGCAAGAATCACAGGTTTGCGTGACAGCACCATGACTATTTTCACCATTTCCAAAAAATGACACAATTCGCCAATAATATGCAAACCAACACGTGCGCGCCAGTGCGCACTTCTCATCATTGACGTAGGAGGTTATGTGATTCTCGGAAACGATCCAGTCCTGCTGACGCCGGGCCCCTTGACCACTTCGCCCGCGACCCGCGAGGCCATGCTGCACGACTGGGGCTCGTGGGATACCTCATTCAACCGCATGACCCAGAGCGTCTGCGCCGACCTCGTGGAAATCGTCCACGGGCAGAACGACTACGTGTGTGTACCGTTGCAAGGCAGCGGGACGTTCGCCGTCGAAGCCGCGCTCGGCACCCTGGTTCCGCGCGACGGCCGCGTGCTAGTGCCGAATAACGGCGCCTACTGCACGCGCATCATCCGGATCCTGCAACGGCTCGGCATAGCGTATGTGGAGCTGGCGCTGCGCGAGGACGAACCCGTCACTGCCGCGGCAATCGAGGATGCGTTCAACGGCGACCCGCGCATCACCCACGTCGCGCAGGTGCATCTGGAGACGAGCGCGGGCCTGCTCAATCCCCTCGATGAAATCGCCGCCGTATGTCAACGGCATGGCAAACGCCTGATTGTCGACGCGATGAGCTCGCTCGGCGCGCTGCCGATCGATCTGCGCCGCGGCGGCATCGATGCGCTGGTGTCGGCCAGCGGCAAATGTCTCGAAGGTGTGCCGGGGATGGGGTTCGTGATCGTGCGGCGCGAGCTGCTCGAAGCGAGCGAAGGACGCTCGCCGTCGCTCGCGCTCGATCTGCACGACCAGTACACGTACATGCAGAAGACCACGCAGTGGCGCTTCACGCCGCCGACTCACGTAGTCGCGGCGCTGCGTCAGGCGTTGGATACCTTCATTGCCGAAGGTGGTCAGCCGGAGCGCGGCGCGCGCTATGTGCGCAATTGCGCGACGTTGGTCGACGGTATGAAAGCGCTCGGGCTCGAGCCGTTCCTGAAGCCGGAAGTGCAGGCGCCGGTGATCGTCACGTTCCACGCGCCGAACGATCCGGCCTGGCGCTTCGCCGACTTCTATGCCGCGGTGCGCGACGCGGGCTACATCCTCTATCCCGGCAAGCTCACGCAGGTGGAAACGTTCCGCGTCGGCTGTATCGGCGCGATCGATGCCAATGAGCTGCACAACGCGGTGGCGGCCATCGGCCGCGCACTCGTCGCGTTGGGATTGAAGGTCAGGTAAGGGAGAGGCGCTGCGCGATCGCTGCAGGCCGGTTCAGGCGATCAGCAGTTCGGGGCCGCGCGCCGCGATCGCCTTGCCGAGCGCGCGGTCGGGTGCGAGTTCGGTCACGACGTAGCGCGCGCTTTCGAAGCCCTTGATGCGCACCGGCGTGACACGCCCGAACTTCGAGTGATCGGCTACCACGACCACGGTATCGGCGGCTGCGATCATGCGCGCGCGGACTTCGGCAGCAATGCGCGTGTAGTCGGTCAGCCACGCGTCCGGCGTAATACCGCCCGCGCCGACGAACGCGAAATCGGTGTGGTATTGCGTGAGTTGCTGCACCGTATCGAGCCCGAGCGTCGCATCTTCGTTGTCGGACAGTTCGCCGCCCAGCAGCGTCACGCGATTGTCGTTGCGCCGCCCGAGCAGCAGCGCGATACGCCAGTCGTTCGTATAGACAGACAAACGATGGCGATCGGTTAGTGCTCGCGCGACCGCCTGCGTGGTACTGCCCGAATCAATCACGAGCGACGCACCGTCAGGCACGAGCAGCGCTGCGCGCTCACCGATCGCGCGCTTCGCGCCGGCATTCTCCGCTTCGCGCACATCGAGATCCGGTTCGCGGCGATCGCTGGACAGCGCGCCACCGTGTGTCGTCACGATCAAGCCGCGCCCGGCAAGCGCATTCAGATCGCGCCGGATGGTCTCGCGCGACACGTTCAGTTCGCGGACTAGCTCTGCTACCGACAGTGCGCCGTTCTTGGCGACTTGCGACAGGATGTATTGGTGACGTTGTTCGGCGAGCATCTAGATGAAGGGGCACCAGGTGGCACGTGTGAGTTCGGGTAGGAGTCCGGTCGACCTGTGCATTGTATTACGCGACAGACCGCAATGTCCCGTCCGGCGTGGTTCCCTGCTAACCTGAGCGCCCGGGCGGCGCTTCGCGAAGCGTCGCCTCCCTCGCTGCCCTCGCCGCCGACCGATCCTCCGACGATGCCGCCACTGTTTCGCCGACTCATCCTGCTGTTCCACCTGCTGCGCTATGGCGCGCATCTGCTGTGGGTTGCTGCTCCGCAGCACCACAAGCTGCACTGGATGGCGACGCTCGTCAGTCGCATGCACGCAGCGGGCGACGCGCCAGCCGGTTTGCATCGTGCGCTGCCGCAACTCGGGCCGCTAGCCGGCACTGTCGCGCAAGCGCTCATGGAGCATCCGGAACTGGCCACCGGTACGCTGCACGACGCGCTCGATGCAGTCGGCCACCTTGAAGAGCCGCTGCCGCCGCATGAAGTAGAACGGGCGCTGACTGCCGCATTCGGCCGTCCGCTCGCTACGCTGTTCGCATCGATCGATTTGAGCCCGGCCCAGAGCGGCTTCGCGGAACAGACGCATGTCGCCCGCCTCGCCACACCGATCAACGGTCACGCCGACATTGCGATCAAGCTTGTGCGCACTGCACAGGTTCGGCAGATCGGCGACGACGTAGCGTTGCTGTGCTGGGCCGCACGCTGGCTCGAACGGCTGTCGGGACCCGCGCGCAAGCTGCAGTTGCGCTCGCTGGCCGACTCGTTCAGTCGCGACCTGCTGCGACGCTTCGACATGCGCGCCGAGGCGGCCAACCTGAGCCAGTCCGGCCATCATTTCGACGGCGACAAGCGGCTCGTCATTCCCGATGTGATCTGGGATCTGTGCACGGATCACACGCTCGCGATGCAACGCATCGCGACGCTGCCTGCCACCGATCTCGTCGGTCTCGGCGAGCATCGCGTGAACCTTGCGCGGCTTGCGGCGCATATCGTCGAGGTCGTCACGCAACAGGCGTTCGAGCACGGTTTCTTCCACGCTACGCTCGATGCCCGGCGCGTGCGCGTCAGCATCGAACCCGACACGCTCGGGCGCCTTGTGCTCGCAGATTTCGCGCTGATGTCGAGCCTGTCGGCGAGCGAGCGGGAATTTTTCGTGCACGGCGCGACCGCCCTCTTCGAGCAGGATTACAGCCGGCTTGCGGATATGCATCGCGACGCAGGGCACGTTCCGGCAACGACACGCACCGAGGTGCTCGAGGCCGAACTGCGCAGGCGCAGCGAGGCGCATTTCGCCGATCATCCGCACGACCGCTCGGCGGGTTCGCTGTTTCATCATCTGCTGCACTCGGTGCTGCCGTTCGACGGCGGCGTCTCGCCGCGGCTCGCCGACGCGCAGCGGGCCTTCGAGCAAGCCGAAGTGCTGGCTCGCGCGCTGCATCCTGGCGTGAACACGTGGCATATCGCGCGCACCGCCCTCGCGGAAATCGCGCGCCGCGATATCGATCATCGCGGCTGGCTGCGTCGGCTGTCGCGCGAGTTGCCGCATCTCGCCAACATCGTGCCGCGCATGCCGGCGCTGGCTGCGCGGTATCTGCAGCAGCGGCACGATCACACGGTATCGCGCCAGCAACAGCAACTGCTGGTGGACCTCGGACGCGAGTACCGGCGTACACGTGTGCTGCTGTGGATGTGTGCGGTCTGCGGTGGGTTGCTTGGAGCGTGGGCGGTGCTGGTGGTTCGGTAGGGCGATGGGGTTTGCAGGGCCTTGGCGCGGGCCGCGGTTGAAAGCGTGGTTTGTTTATTACGCTTGCTCCGGTTCATCGCGACTCCACCCGGAGTGCAGTGCCGAACAAGACGCGCCGCTGCGCGCCGCGCAATACTGCCGTTTTGCCACGCTGCCACTTCTCGATGCTCGCCACCGTTATTGCTGCCGTTTTCGTCGTGCTCTGGTCGACGGGCTTTGTCGTCGCCCGCGCGATCACACCATTCGCCGATCCCAACCTGTTCCTGCTGGCACGCTTCGGCGGCACGGCGCTGGTGTTTGCCCTCGTTGCGCTCGCGACCCGCGCCCGCTGGCCGACCGGACGCGACCTCGGCAAGCACCTGTTCGCGGGCGCGCTGTTGCAGGGTGTCTACCTCGGCGCCGGCTACTGGGCCGTCGCGCAAGGCGTGAGCGCCGGCGTGATGGCGCTGCTCGGCGCATTGCAACCGCTCATGACAGCCGCGGTCGCCGCGCCGCTATTCGGCGAGCGGCTGTCGCGGCGCGGCTGGGCCGGCATGGCGCTCGGGCTCGTCGGCGTTGCGCTCGTGCTGGAACCTCGGCTCACCCAGGCGGCTCCGTCGACGGTACACAGCTCGGCGCCGTCGTGGCTCGTCATCGCGATTTCGCTGCTCGCCGTCTGCGCGATCACGGCGGGCACCCTGTTCCAGAAGACGTCGCTGGCAAAGGCCGATATCCGCAGTGCCAGTGCCGTGCAGAACTGCGGTGCGGCGGTGGTCGCGGCCGTGCTTGCTGTCGCGCTTGGGGAACATCGCTGGATTCCCGCGCCTCAATTGTGGGCGTCACTGGCGTGGGGGATCGTGATGCTGTCGGGCGTCAGCGTGACGCTGCTCGTCTGGATGGTCCGGCGCGGCGATGCGTCGCGCGCCACCGCGCTGCTGTTTCTTGCGCCGCCGCTCGCCGCGCTCGAGGGCTACGTCGGGTTCGGCGAGATGCTGCTGCCGTTGCAGGTGCTCGGGTTTGGTGTGGCGCTGGTGGGGGTGCTGCTCGCGCGGTCGTGACGCGATTCACTAGCCCGCGCCCCACGATGTTTGCCGATGCGCGTCTCCATGCAGCCGTGCCACCAATCCGTACAATAGGCACGCACGCATGCGCTGCGCGGACCGTCGCCGCGCCAACCCAGGCGTCGCACCTCAACCGGTTTCAGGGAGAACGACCGATGACTCAATCCGATCGCGCCGCACATCAGCAGCGCATCGCCGCAGAATTGCACGTCGCGCGGGATTTCGACGCGGCACAGGAAATCGAGCGCCGTGTGGCGTTCCTCGCGCGCTATCTGCGCACGAGCGGCCTGAAGACATACGTACTTGGGATAAGCGGCGGCATCGACTCGACGACGGCCGGCCGCCTCGCGCAGCTCGCGGTCGAACGGCTACGCGCGGAAGGTTACGACGCGCATTTCGTCGCAATGCGTCTGCCGTACGGCCAGCAGCGTGACGAAGCGGATGCGCAGCGCTCGCTCGGGTTTATCCGCGCGGACGAAAATCTGACTGTCGATGTCAAACCCGCCGCCGATGCAATGCTCGAGGCACTTGCCGCCAGCGGGGCTCAGTATGCGGATCATGGGCAGCAGGACTTCGTGCACGGCAACATCAAGGCACGCCAGCGGATGATCGCCCAGTATGCGGTCGCCAGTTCGCGCGTGGGCGTGGTCATCGGCACCGATCATGCGGCCGAGTCGGTGATGGGCTTCTTCACGAAGTTTGGCGATGGCGGCGCCGACGTGCTGCCGCTCGCGGGGCTGAACAAGCGCCGCGTGCGCGCGGTGGCGCGGGAACTCGGTGCAGCGGATGAACTGGTGCACAAAGTCCCGACCGCCGACCTCGAAATGTTGCGCCCGCAGCGACCCGACGAAGACGCGTACGGTATTCGCTACGACGATATCGACGATTTCCTGGAAGGTAAGGCGGTGAGCGATGCCGTGTACGACACGGTGCTGCGTTTCTACAATGCGACGCGTCACAAGCGGGCGCTGCCCTACACGCCGTTCGACTGGCCGACTGCGGAAGTTTGATCGCGCGCCGCCCGTTGCTGGGTGGCAGCGCGCGTCAGCTGTCCTGCTTGTGCCTCGGATCGGGTTCGTCGCCGAACGGGGCCGCGCTGGCTTGCAGCACAACGCCGTCGAGCAGCTTGCCGTGCAACTGCTGCGCGATCACATCGCCGATGTACGGTAAATCGGCGTTCAGTTCGGCAATCGCGTACGCGTTAGCCGTGCCGGCCTCGTACACGGTAACGCTCTTCGCGTAGTGACCGAGCTCGTGTTGCAGGAACGCGCGCACGTCCTGCTCGGAGCAGGACTCCGGGATGTTCCAGACGCGTACGTTCATAAACGTTCCGAGCGGCGGGCGCCGCGCTCTGTCACGCGTACGCGCACCGGTTGAAGACGCGCGCGCGCGGCGGCATCGCGAGCCAGTTGACGGGCCAGCGCCGCCGCAACTGCGCCGAGCAAGGCCAGCGACACCAGTCCTGCAGAAATGGTCACCATCGTCATGTTCGTTCTCCCGATATCCGCGTTAGTTCAAGCATAGCCAGATTCGTACCCGAAAGCGATGTGGCAATTCGTCTGGGGCGACGAAAAGTGTGGTGTGTGCGTCAGGGCACGCTGTCGCTGGTCGCAACGTCTTCGCGACTGATCTCACACGATGTATCCGCAAAGCCCTGATACCAGGCCGACCAGTTGCCGGCAATCGCGCTCTGCGCATCGCTCAGGCTGATCTTGCCCGCACAGACGCAGCGTTTGAGTTTCGCCGTGAGCAGTTCCTTGCGGCGCTCGCCATGGTGGCCGGCCCACGGAAGCAGCCCGAGATTGGCAGGTGCATCGGGTGAGCCGCCGAGCACGACCGGCACACGCCGGTCGAGTGCGTAGCGTGTGCCGTCGTCGGCATCGATACCGCGCGCCGCAAGCAGACGGTCTTTGTGCGCCATCGGTTCGTCGAGCGGCGGCGAGACGGTGTCCGCATAACCGGGACGGCAGATCGTCTCTTCCACCGATTGCTGCGTCACCTTGTCGTCGAGCATCGACGGGGTCTGCGCATGTGCGGCTTCGATATGGACGGCGATCGTTGCACCGAGCGTCATCGCAAGCCCGAGGCACAGCACGCGGCGCGCGCCGACACGACCGGACGAACGGTCCGGCAGACTCGCACGATCGGTAGACGCAATTCGCGCGCATTTGCGACGCGTAAGGAGATTTCCTGCGTTCATCAGTCGGCGCGCCAGTAAGACGCGGAGATTTATTCGCAGGCCAATTAAAACATATCCGGAATCGGTGTGCCGAAACGGAAGACCGGCGGCCCCGCTCTTTTGTGCAGGGTCCGCCGGATTGTGTCGCTGATACTTGCGTTGCTGCCGCCCATCCACGGCGGCATGCAACCGCGATCACGCTAACGCGGCGCGCCTAGCTGGCCCGGCGCGCCTAGCTGGCCCGGCGCGCCTAGCTGGCCCGGCGCACCTGCAACGCACGAATGCGTCCAACCGCCGCCGTATTGGTCACCGCGCTGTCATACATCTTCGCGAGATCGGCCTTCAATGCGGTCCGCGAACCGCCGTCGAGATAGACCATATGGCCCGACGGGTAGAAGCGCGCCGACAGGTTCTGGCGCACCTGCGCGCTGACGAGCGGCATCTGCTGCAGATCGAGCACCGTCTGATAGAACGGCGTGACGAAGTCGTAGAAGCCGTTCGCCGAGAGCACCTTCAGGTCGACATTGAGCGCCATCACGGCCGCGAGATCACCCGCGGTGTACAGGATGACGTTGCCTTGCGCGTCGAGTCCCTTTTGCGCACCGGTCGGATCGATGTGGCCGAAATCCCAGTTCGCGAAGGCCTGGTCGTTCAGGTCGGTGAACGACGAGTTCGACGTGAACTTCAACTGCTCGTTCAGGTAGGTGTTCCACATCGTCGTATAGACGCCAGTCACCGCGGTCATGGTCGGATCGTTGCCGCCGGAGTTCGGATCGACCTGGCCGGCGATGCCGGTGTCGATCGCTGTCACCCTCCCGTCATACGAGCCGAGCGCGAGGCCCTTCGATTTCAGCAGCGTGGTCAGGAACAGCGAATTGCCACGGCTGTCGTACGCGGCGACGTCGAGGCTCCACGCGATCAGCGTCGTCTTGTCGATGCCGGTGTATTCGCTCAGTTTCTCGATGGTTGCGTCGTCGGTGGTCGGGAACTTGCGTAGCGCGGCAAGGTAGTCGGTGCGCGCGAACTGTGCGACCTCTTCGGCAAACGCGCCGAGATCGGTCGGCGTCGGCGCAATGCCGAGCTTCTTGTGGAACCACGCATCCGCCGCAGCAGTAGGCAGCGCGCCGACCGGGTTGCCCGACTGCGTGTAGTCGAGAATCGACGATTGCAACGTCACGCCGTTCAGATCCACACCATCTTCGTGCAGCTTGTACGCCAGCACGCAACTGCGCGCGGTGCCATACGATTCGCCGTACAGGAACTTCGGCGAATTCCAGCGGTTGTTCTTGGTCAGGTACCGCTTGATGAACTGTTTGATCGAGTCGGCGTCTTCATCGACACCCCAGAAATTGCGGTTCTTGTTCGGCGCAATCGCCGCCGAGTAACCGGTGCCGACCGGATTGAGGAACACCAGATCGCTCTTGTCGAGCAGGCTGTCCGGATTGTCTTCCATCTGGTACGGCGCGGGCGGTGTGAAGCCCGGCATCGACGTCTTGATCCGGCGCGGCGCAAACGAGCCGAGCAGCACGAACACCGACGACGAACCCGGTCCGCCGTTGTAGAAGAACGTGACCGGCCGGCTATCTTCCTTCTGGTTATCTTGCGTGAACGCGACATAGAACATCTTCGCGCTGGGCAGCGAACTGCTGGAGTCGACCGTGACGAGATGTCCGGCCGTTGCCGTATAAGCGATCTTCTTGCCGCCGATCACGATGGAATGCTTCGTGATCGCCGCGTTCTCGGTCGCGTCGGTCACGGAATCGTCGGGCCCGTTGCCGTATGCGACCGGATCGAAGAACGGCTGGTCGCCCGCACGATGTGGCGTGCTTGTGCTCGCGGGCGACGGGGCTGCAGCGGAATGAGCGTGTGAGTTGTGTGTCGACTGCGGACTGCCGGAAGCTGAATCGGGATTCGTCATGATCACTCCATCGGATTCGTTAATTGGCATCGTCTGACGCCCGCTGGCGTCGTGTCCACCAACGGCGTCCGCTGCGCGGGAGAACCCCGCGCAACGTGCGCCGTCTAGAGTGCTGCTGCGATTTTCTGGCCGTTCGGGCTGCCAAGCCCGGTACACGCGTCCCAACCTGGCGACGCAGCGAAACTGCCGTTATTGCCCTGCGTAATATCGTTGAACGCGCTTGCTGCCTGGTACAGCTTCGGGTTGACGAAACCGACCGGTGCGCCCTTGATGGCATTGATGCGAGCGATCAGCGCGGCCCACAACGGCGCCACCGCGCTCGTACCGCCCACCACCGTCTGCGCACCGTCGATCAACACGGTGTAGCCCGTCACAGGCGATGCATCGCCTGCGACATCTGGTACACCGCGCCCCGTCAGCGCAATCTTGCCACCGTGCGCTTGCGTTGCGGATAAACCCTTCTGCCATGTCGGCACAGCAAACGCGCTGCTGATGCCGCCGCCACCCGCGCCGCCCGATGCGCCGTCGTTCCACACCGTTTCCTGCGAGATCGCGTTGCCCGACGCGTGCAGCGCCGTGCCTCCGCACGCCAGCACGTACGGACTCGAGGCTGGAAAGTCGACGTGATTGCCGCCACTTGCGCCGTCGCTCGAACCGCTGTCGCCCGACGCTACGCAGATCGTCACACCGACCGCCGCCGCAGCTTGCAGCACGTTGTTGAATGCCTGCTGCGACTGGGTTGTCCATGAGGTTTCCGGGCCGCCCCAACTGATCGAGATGACCGACGGCTTGTTGGTCGTATCGTGGACAGCCTGGTTCACCGCATCGATGAAGCCGGCGTCGCTGTTCTGCGTGAAGTAGACCGCGACTTTAGCGCCCGGCGCGACCGCACCTACGATCTCGATGTCGAGCGTAACTTCGCCGTCTGGGCCGCTTGGATCGCCGCTCGGTTGATTGCTGCCTTCGTCGACGCCAACCGATACGACCGAAGGCGCCTTCACGCCGAGGCTGGAAAAATATGCGTTCAGGTCAGAACTCTGGTAACCGCCGCCGAGTTCGATGATGCCGATGCACTCGCCGCTGCCATCGCCTGCGGGGAACTCATACAACGAGGCGAGTTGCAACGGTGTGTACGACGTCTGCTGACGCGCACCGGCAGCGGGCTGGAATGGCGGCCGGATACGGAAATGCGGGCGCGCCTGGGGACGGTTATCCAGCCCAAGAACGGCTGTGACAACACCGTTCAGATCGTCGGGCACATTGATCGGACCGGTGCGGCCGCGGTACTCGCCGATCGAGTGGTGTTCGTAGTGCTGGAGCTGGACATCGAATGCGGTCTGAAACTGCGCGACCGTGCCGCGCAATACCACTGTGCTGGCCGCCGGGTCCTCACGGACGACGGTCAGGCCGTGCTGTGCTGCAAACGCTTTGGTTCGCGCGATGTCGGCAGGTGCGGCGCCGAACTGTTTCGCAAATGCTTCGCGTGAGAGAGGCTGGGCGGAGGAGTCGCCCGTGGTAATTTTTCCAACGAGTTGCTCGAACTGCTGTTCGCCCTGGCGGCGCAGCATCACGACTACTTCGATCTGCTCCGCCGGATTGCAATGCCCGACGACCTGCGAACCTTCTGCGACGCCCTTCTCGCTTCCTGGTAACGGATGTTTGCCCATGTTATCGACTCTCCTTCGTGCGTGACCGCCCGGGCCATGCGCTGGACCCGGCGGAACCCGCAGACACATGGTCGGGTTCCATCGAAACCCGCACCGGGCCTTCATTTCAGGAACAACGTCAAGCGGTCGGACAAGCCCATTCAAACACAGTTCCGGAAGCGGCGATACCTGGCCGGGGCGACGATACAACCGCCGCTGCCGATCGCGCTATGATGCTGCAACGGCAATCCCGCCGTTATGCTCACACCCCTCGCGCCACGTCGCGAACCCGATCGAAGAATCGAGGAAATTTCTCCATGTCTATTTCGATGTATCAAGCATCGGTGCCTGTACTGATGCGCGGCCTCACCAATCTGCAAGCGATCCTCGGCAAAGCTCAGGCTCACGCTGCGGAAAAGCAGATCGAGCCTTCCGCACTGATCGGCGCACGTCTTTTTCCTGACATGTTGCCGCTCGTTCGCCAGGTCTATATCGCCACCGATACCGCCAAAGGCTGCGCCGCCCGCCTCGCCGGCGTCGACATTCCGAAGTACGACGACGTCGAGTTGACGTTCGACGAACTGATCGCCCGTATTGAGAAGACGAATGCCTACCTGAAGGAATTCACAGCGGCGCAGATCGACGGCTCGGAAGAACGCACGATCACGCTGAAGATGAAAACCGGCCCCATCGAGTTTTCGGGCGTCAACTACCTGCTGCATTTCGCGCTGCCCAATTTCTTCTTCCACATCACGACCGCGTACGACATCCTGCGGCACAGCGGTGTCGAGATCGGCAAGAACGACTATCTCGGCAACAGAAAGAGTGCATAGCGGTATGCCGGGCCGACCTGGCCCGGGGGCCCGGTCCGATCCGTGATCAGATGCGCGGCTGGAACGCGATGATGCCCATTCCAGCCAGCGTGACCGCCGCGCCGGCAAAATCCCATGCAGTCGGGCGTACGTGCTCGACGCCCCACAGCCACACGATGGCGACCGCGACGTAGACGCCACCGTACGCCGCATAGACGCGGCCGGCCGCCGCGCCATGTAGCGTGAGCAGCCATGCAAAAGCGGCAAGAGAGAACGCGGCAGGAATGAGCAGCCACGCGGAGCCGTCGGCCTTCAACCAGCGCCACGGCAGATAGCAACCGACGATCTCGGCAATCGCGGTCACCACATAGAGCAGGACGATCTTCATCATCTAGTCAAGGAAGAAAGTCCGCAGGTTACCGGAAACGGCACGTACACGGCGGCGCCTATGGCCTGCATTGACACAATCACATGGCCTGCACGCGCTTCGCCATGCGACAGTCGCCGCTCAATGTCTACATGCCTAACGTCATATGAGCATCAAATCTCCCTGCGTCGATATCTGCAAGTTCGATTCGAAGACCGGTCTGTGCCTCGGTTGTCTGCGTACCCGCGACGAGTGCAAGAGCTGGAAGAAGATGAAAGACAAGCATCGCCGGAAGGTGATCGACGATCGCTCCCGGCGGGAAGCGCTGCTCGATAGATAGCAGCGCAGCAGGCGCGCCGCTGGAGCAGAAGGCTTTCTGCGCCGGCGCGCCGGGCTCAGTCGCCAGGCTTAATCAAGCGAAAGTCGCAGCGCAAACCCGATCAGTGCGGCTGAGAACGTCCAGCGTTGCACGGTCTGCGCAAGCGGATGCGCACGGACCCAGCCGGCAATGCGCGCAGCACCAATCGCATAGATCGCATCGAAACACGCGCCGATCGCGAGCAGCACACCGCCCAGCACGACCATCTGCAGCGCCACCGGACCGGTTTCGGGTCGCACGAACTGCGGCAGCAGCACCGAGCAGAAAAGCAGCGCCTTCGGATTCAGCAGATTCGTCAGCAGCCCTTTGACGAAAACGGTTCGTAACGGACGCTGCACTACTTCCTGCGCTGCGCCGTCGGGCAGCGCAAACACCGGCGAGCGAAAAATCTGCACCGCGATCCACGCCAGATAGGCCGCGCCGCCATAGCGCACCACCTCATACAGCCACGGCGCATTGCGCAACAGCGCGGCAACGCCACACGCCGACAGCGTCACGTGCGTAGCGCGGGAAATCGCGAGACCGCCGGCGGCCGCAAACCCTCTGCGCGCCCCCTGGCCAATGCTCGTTTGCAGGATCAGCGCCATGTCCGGTCCGGGCACGGCGTAGACGACGACCAGCGCGGCAATGAAGACGACCAGAAGATGAGCGGAAACCATATGAACCTCGCGTTGAAGAGGCTCTATCTTGCTACCGTCCGATGAGTGAATATTGGCGAATGACTTACCTCTGTGGCCCCAAGGTAGCGGAATACACTACTATTTGGCCTTATGTCAAAGCTTTCCCCTGCCATGACCGACCTCGACAAAGTCGACCGCGCGATCCTCGCCGCCCTGCAGACCGACGGACGTATGTCCAATGCGCGCCTCGCCGAGACCGTCGGACTCAGCGAAACGCCGTGCGCCCGGCGCCTCAAGCGGCTCGAAAGCGCCGGCTACATCGAACGCTATCGCGCGATGCTGTCGCGCTCGGCGCTCGGTTACGGCGTGGTGGCATTCATCTACGTCCGCTTCGCGGTGCACGACCGTACGGTCGCGACCCGCTTCGAACGCGAGGTGCAGGCCATTCCGCGCATCCTCTCGTGCCATAACGTGTCGGGCAGCGCCGACTACATCCTGCAGGTGGTCGCGCGCGATCTCGACGACTACGGCAGTTTCATGCGCGATGAACTGCGCAGTCTGCCGGGGGTCACCTCGGTCGAATCGTCGCTGTCGTTGCGCGAGATAAAAGCGAGTACCGGACTGCCGGTGCCCTGACGGCCCGCGCGGCGGATCACAACGCCAAATCACCACGATATCGCTACGGACAAGCCGTGGCATAGTTCGCGCTATGGCGCGATCGCCGTATCCCTACCCCATGGAGTTTTCATGAATCCCGAACAGGCACGAGCCGAAGAATCCCGCGCAATGGAGCGCGTCGTGGCGGCAACCCGCCAGGTACAGACAGCGTTTGCTGGATTGCAGTCGCAATTCCCACCCGCCGGCGACGGCCGGCCGTCGCAGATCGCGCTGCAGACCTTCGATGCCGCGCTCCAGGAACTCGAAGACGCGCAAGGTGCCTTCGACGAAATGCTCGGCGATCTGCTCGACGGCGAGCGTTGAACTGGCGGTAAGCGCCATCGACAATTAATATCTTTTTCGACCTAATTACGGCGAAAAAATATATTGGACGTCTTACCGCCGCTCTCGCACTATTCGCATTCCCAGCGCATACCGCGCTCGCGCTAGCGAGCCGCCATCTGCGGGCTATCCGCGTGCCTTCATGCCTTTACTCCCGGCAATGGCGCACGGACTAGCCTGGGCAAAATTCCAATTTCGACGACCCCAATACCTGAGGACCCAGATGCCTGACTATCGATCACGCACTTCGACCCACGGCCGCAACATGGCCGGCGCCCGCGCGCTGTGGCGCGCCACCGGCATGAAAGATGCCGATTTCGGCAAGCCGATCATTGCGGTGGTGAACTCGTTCACGCAGTTCGTGCCGGGCCATGTGCATCTACGCGATCTCGGTGCGCTGGTCGCGAAGGAAATCGAAGCAGCCGGTGGTGTCGCGAAAGAATTCAACACCATTGCCGTCGATGACGGCATCGCCATGGGCCACGGCGGCATGCTGTACTCGCTGCCGTCGCGCGAGCTGATCGCCGATTCGGTGGAATACATGGTCAACGCGCACTGTGCCGACGCCATGGTCTGCATCTCGAACTGCGACAAGATCACGCCGGGCATGCTGATGGCCGCGATGCGCCTGAACATCCCCGTGGTGTTCGTGTCCGGTGGTCCGATGGAAGCCGGCAAGATCAAATCGCCGACCGACGGCCAGGTGATCGCCAAGATCGATCTGATCGACGCGATGATCAAGGCCGGCGATTCGAAAGTCAGCGACGCGGAAGTGGCCGAGATCGAGCGCAGCGCCTGTCCGACGTGCGGTTCATGCTCGGGCATGTTCACCGCGAACTCGATGAACTGTCTGACCGAGGCGATCGGCCTGGCGCTACCCGGCAACGGCACGATCGTCGCAACGCATGCATGGCGCAAGGGCCTGTTCGAACAGGCCGGCCGTCTGGTGGTGGATCTGTGCCGCCGTTACTACCAGGAAGAAGACGCCTCGGTCCTGCCGCGCAGCATCGCGAGCAAGCAGGCATTCGAGAACGCGATGGCGCTCGATGTCGCCATGGGCGGTTCGACCAACACCGTGCTGCACCTGCTGGCAGCCGCGCAGGAAGGCGGTGTCGATTTCACGATGTCCGACATCGACCGCATTTCACGCAAGGTGCCGTGTCTGTGCAAGGTGGCGCCCGCCACCGACAAATACCATATCGAAGACGTGCACCGTGCCGGAGGGATTCCTGGCATTCTCGGCGAACTGGCGCGTGCGGATCTGCTCGACCTGTCGTGTGGCAACGTGCATAGCGGCACGCTCGGCGATGCGATCGCTAAATGGGACGTCGCCGGTGGCGCGGGTGAAGACGCGCAGAAACTCTTCCGTGCGGCGCCCGGTGGCATTCCGACCACGGTTGCATTCAGCCAGGAAGCCACGTTCGCCGTGCTCGATACCGATCGCAAGAACGGTTGTATTCGCAGCAAGCAGAACGCCTATTCGAAAGACGGCGGCCTCGCCGTGTTGTACGGCAACCTCGCTGAGAACGGCTGCATCGTGAAGACCGCCGGTGTCGACGAATCGCAATGGATCTTCTCGGGACGCGCGCGCGTTTTCGAAAGCCAGGACGATGCGGTCGAAGCCATCCTCGGCGACAAGGTCGTCGCGGGCGACGTGGTCGTGATCCGTTACGAAGGCCCGAAAGGCGGCCCCGGCATGCAGGAAATGCTCTACCCGACGTCGTATCTGAAATCGCGCGGCCTCGGCAAGAACTGTGCGCTGTTTACCGATGGACGCTTCTCCGGCGGTTCGTCGGGGCTCGTGATCGGGCATGCGTCGCCGGAAGCTGCGGAAGGCGGCACGATCGGTCTCGTGGAAGAAGGCGACGTGATCGAGATCGACATTCCGAATCGCAAGATGCACCTGGCGGTGTCGAATGAAGAACTGGCGCGTCGTCGTGCAGCGATGGAAGCGCGCGGCGATCAGGCCTGGATGCCGGTGGATCGCCAACGTGTCGTGTCGCAAGCGTTGCAGGCCTATGCCGCGCTGGCGACTTCCGCCGATCGCGGCGCGGTGCGCGATCTTTCGCAACTGAAGCGCAGCAAGTAAAGGTGGCTTGGCCCTGCTGCCGCGACACGCGGTGGTCAGGGCCAAAGCGATCGATGTGTTGTCGGGCACTTGTCTTCCCGGTACCTGAAACAGCCCTCATCCTGGATAGCCCGCGATATCGATGGCGTATTGCGATCGGCTTTTGGAGCGGACGCCGGCGCGGCAGACAGTTAGTTGCGCGTGGCGACCGATCCGTGCAACCAGACACGCATGGGCAACGCGCGCGCAATCAGCCGTGCACGGCGACGATCGCCTCGATCTCGACAGTGATATTGCGCGGCAACGAGCCGACGCCAACTGCCGAACGCGCGTGCCGTCCGGCCTCGCCAAGAATGTCGACGAACAGATCCGAGCAACCGTTGATCACCCGCGGATGCTCACCGAACTCCGGCGTCGCATTGACCATCCCGAGCAACTTGACGACCCGCTTCACGCGCGCCAGATCGCCGAGTTCATCGTGCAGCACGGCCAGCAGGTTCAAGCCAACTAGCTGCGCATGCAGATACGCTTCATCGGTGGTGATGGTGGCGCCGACCTTGCCGGTCATCAGTTCGCCGCGCTCGTTCAACGGCCCCTGCCCCGAGAGGAACAGCAGATCGCCCTCGCGGATGCAGTGCGTGAAATTGCCGATCGGTGTCGGCACCGTGGGGAGTCTGAAGCCGCGCGTACGCAAGCGGTCGTAGCAGTTCATCGAAGACGGGGATGACATGTAGCAGTCGGTCTGGAAAATTGAAGCAGGCAGGCGGCCGTGACAGGCACGGCCATTGATATGAGTGCTCGGCGAACGACGCAACGAGAGATCAACCGATGGACTCGGATTGACGATGTTGCCAGCCAAGCCGGGTTTCGATACGAGCCGCCACGGTACGCACGGCTTCGGCGAACGGTTCGGTACCTTTGGCCGCTTTGGCCTCCGGCATCACGATCGAAATCGTGAACACGCATGTACCGCTGTTGTCGATGACCGGTGACGCCAGGCAGGCCACCGACGCATCCGATTCGCCGATCTGGATCGACAGTCGTGCATCGAGTGCTTCGCGTGCGAGACGCGCGAGCACGTCGGCGCGGGTCTCGGCACGGCCGGTCGGCGAAGGCTTCGCGTGACGGCGAAAAAACGCCACCCGCTCGGCGTCCGGCAGATGCGCGACCAGCAGCCGCCCGGACGCGGTCCAGTTGAGCGGCACGCGGCTACCCACCCGCGATGTCACGCGAAAATGCCCCGGCCCTTCGGCCATCTGCAGCACGACCATCATGCCTTCGACGAGCCCGCACACCTGCACGGTCTCGCCCACTTCGGCGGAGAGCGCCTGCATTTCCTCGCTCGCGACACCGAGGTAATCGAGCGAACTCGCGTAGCTCAACCCATAGCCGTAGAGCCGCGAGCCGAGCCAGATCGTGCCATCGGGTTTGCGCGCGAGCAGATTCCGCACGACCAGGTCGCTGATGATCGAATAGACCGTCGACGGCGGCGCGCCAACCATGCGTGCAATCTCGTAGGCAGTAGCAGGCCGTGCGGTCTCCTGCAGCGCATCGAGAATCTGTACGGCCCGTTCGATCGCGCTAGTCCGTGTGCGCGGCGCGGCCTCCGCGCTGTCGGCGGTCTCGGTAGATGCCTGCGCTTCGATTTCGCCAGCGCGCAGGTGCGCTGTATCTGTGGCGGACGACGGGGAAGTCGGTGTCATCGTGTCCTCTGCTCGCGGATGCGTGCTGAATGTTTTTTGTCCGGTTGACCGGGAACTACCGTATGTTAGACTAATCCTCAATTACAACATATATTCCACAGTTATGGAATAGGTCGCGGAGGCAGTTCGATGGATATCCGTTCTCGTCTGGGCTTGCGCCCCGTCATCAACGTATCGGGCACGATGACGAGCCTCGGTGCGTCCAGCGTGGCCACGCCGGTCATCGAAGCGGTCGCGGAAATGCTGCCGCAATTCGTCGAAATCGACGATCTGCAACGCAAGGCATCGGTGGCGATTGCAGCGGCTTGCGGCAGCGAAGCCGGGTATGTGACCGCATCCTGTTCGGCCGCCATCACACTGACCATCGCGGCCACGATGACCGGCGATGATCCGGGCCTGATCGAACGCCTGCCGCACACCGCCGGGCTGCGCAATGAAGTCGTCGTGCAGACTGGCCATCTGGTCAACTACGGCGCGCCGATCGACCAGGCCATCCGGCTTGCCGGCGCGCACGCCGTTCCCGTGGGAGCGGCAACCGAGGCGCACGGTTATCAACTCGCCGCCGCCATCGACGAACACACCACCGCCGCGCTCTATGTCGTCTCGCATCATACGGTCGGCTATGGGCTGATTCCGCTCGAGGAATTCATCGAGGTTGCGCATGGTAAAGGTGTGCCGGTCATCGTCGATGCAGCCTCCGAATACGACCTGAAACGCTTTATCGCAGCGGGCGCGGACCTCGCGCTGTATTCCGCGCACAAGTTTCTTGGCGGGCTGACCGCGGGCATCGTGGCGGGCAAGAAAGCGCTGGTGCGTGCCGCCTATTTCCAGAATGCCGGCATTGGCCGTGGCATGAAGGTCGGCAAGGAAGGTATCGCCGGTGCGATCGCTGCACTCGACCAGTGGCAGCACCGCGATCACGTCGCGGTTCGCGCACGCGAGCGCAGCTACCTGAGCAGTTGGGAACAGGCGTTGAACCGCTTGCCCGGCGTGCGCGCGCAGATCGAAGCCGACCCGACCGGCAATCCGCTCGAGCGCCTGAAAATTTCACTCGACCCGCGCGATGCGCGCACCACGGCATGGGATCTCGCCGATGCGCTCGCCCATCCGCACGACGGCTCACAGCCTGTGATCGTGCGCGATCACGAGGTCGAGTTGCATTACTTCTTTCTCGATCCGTGCAACCTGCATGCGGGCGAGGCACCGGTGGTGCTGGCGCGCATCGTCGCCGAACTGCAGCACGCCCGCGAAGCGCGCGAGCCACTCGTTACACCGTTTCACCAACGCGATGCGAGACGCACCGCCGCACGACGCAACTGGCCTGACTGATTTGCCGCAGTTCGCTTGAGTGCGGCGTCGGCGGTCAATGCCGATACGCTGCACGATTTATACAATCAGTACTACTAGCAGAACAACACCGGATCCGGTCGGTCGCCGGCATTCGTTCTTTGATGTGAGGAAACCACCATGCAAAATAAAATCCTTCGCAGTGCTATCGCTATTGCCATCGCCGGGATGGGCACACACTCCGCCTGGGCACAAAGCAGCGTCACGCTTTACGGCATCGTCGATGCCGGCTTCACTTTCACCAGCAACCAGGCGGGCCAGAAAGCCTATCAGGCCACTCAGGGCAACGTGCAGGGGTCGCGCTGGGGCCTGCTCGGCACAGAAGATCTGGGCGGCGGCAACAAGGTTTCATTCAGGCTCGAGAACGGCTTCAGCGCCGAAACGGGCGCGGCCGGTCAGGCCGGCCGGATGTTCGGCCGTAGCGCATGGGTTGCGCTCACCAACAGCACCGCAGGCACAATCACACTGGGACGTCAGTACAACAGCGTGCAGGACTACCTGTCGAACCTGCAGATCAACGGTGTCGGCGCGTTGAGCCAGTATGCGAACGCGGTCTACGACAACGACGACCTGAACAACACGTATCGCACCAACAACGCGGTCAAGTACACGACGCCGACTTTCTCCGGCTTCACCGCCAACGCGATGTACGCGTTCTCGAACACCGCGGGCCAGTTCGCAAACAACCGCGCATGGAGCGTCGGTGCCGACTATGTCGCCGGGCCGCTGCGCCTCGACGCCGCATACTCGCTGGTGAACAGCCCGGCCACGAACACTGCCGGCGCCGCGCCGTCGGACAACTACTTCAACACCGGCTCGTCGATCATCAGCAATGTGAAGCGCAACCAGGTATGGGGCGGCGGCGGTGCCTACGTGTTCGGGCCGGCCACCCTCGCGCTGCTCTATACGAACTCACGCTTCGATCTGCTGACGGGCGGCAGCCTGCGCTTCGCGAACTACGAAGCAAGCGTGCGCTACCAGATGACGCCAGCCACGCTACTGACACTCGGCTATATCTTCACGAGCCAGAACAGCAGCGCCGCCAGCGCGCCAGACGCGCACTACAACCAGTTGAGTCTCGGCGGCGAGTACTTCCTGTCGAAGACCACCGACCTGTACCTGAACGGCATCTACCAGCGCGCGTCGGGTTCGGCAGCGTGGGTTGAAGGCATCGGTAAGGCGTCGTCGACGAGCGGCCAGTTCGTCACGGTCGCGGGCATTCGCCACAAGTTCTGATTCCGCGCGGGTCTATCTACTTCGTGCCTGCCCCGCCGTATCGCCAATGCGACGCGGCGTGTAGACCACGTCGATTCAATCTTGTTTTCAGGAGCACCCATGGCGACTGTTCAAGGAAGCCTGTTACTCGTCTATGCACTGATTGCCATCGTCGCGCTCGTCGTGCTGATCGCGCGGTTCAAGATGAATCCGTTCATCACGTTGATGGTCGTATCGGTTGCGCTCGCACTCGCGGTCGGCATGCCGATGACGTCGATTCTCAAGTCGTTCGAAACCGGTGTGGGCGGCACGCTCGGCCATATCGCGATCGTGGTCGGGCTCGGCACGATGCTCGGCAAGATGATGGCCGAATCAGGCGGCGCGGAGCGCATCGCGCGCACGCTGATCGATCTGTTCGGGCCGAAGAACGTCCATTGGGCAATGATGTGCATCGCGTTTCTCGTCGGCCTGCCGGTCTTCTTCGAAGTCGGCTTCGTTCTGCTGATTCCGATCGCGTTCAATGTCGCGCAACGCACCGGCACTTCGATGATCCGCGTCGGCATTCCGATGGTGGCCGGTCTCTCGGTCGTGCATGGACTTATTCCGCCTCACCCTGCTGCTTTGCTGGCGGTCACGGCTTATAACGCGGACATCGGCCACACGATCTTCTACGCGCTGATTGTCGGCATCCCGACCGCCGCGCTGGCCGGGCCGCTGTTCTCGAAACTGGCGAGCCGTTTCGTCGTACTCGACGGTGTGAATCCGATGGCGCAGCAGTTTATCGAGCAGGACGCGCAACGCGCCGGACGCGAGCTGCCCAGTTTCTCGATCACGCTGTTAACCGTGTTGCTGCCGGTGCTGCTGATGCTGGTGGGCAGTTGGGCGGATCTGATCGCAACGCCAAAGTCGACGCTGAACAACGTACTGCATCTGATCGGCCATCCAGACATGGCGCTGCTGCTCGCGGTGCTGCTCAGCTTCTACACGTTCGGCAGCGCGCGCGGTTTTGGACGCGAAGCGATCCTCAAGTTCACCAACGAGTGTCTTGCACCGACCGCGGGTATCACGCTCGTCGTCGGCGCAGGCGCGGGGTTCGGGCGAATTCTGATCGACAGTGGCGCATCGAAGGCGATCGTCGATGTCGCGATGGGTGCGCACATGCCGTTGCTGTTGCTCGCCTGGTTCGTCGCGGCGCTGATCCGCGTTGCGACCGGCTCTGCGACCGTCGCGATGGCGACGGCTGCCGGGATCGTCGCGCCGATCGCATCGGCAGCAGTGGGTACGGCCGCCGCCGTGCGGCCGGAACTACTGGTGCTCGCAACCGGCGCGGGATCGCTGATTCTTTCGCACGTGAACGACGGCGGCTTCTGGCTCGTCAAGGAATACTTCGGCATGACCGTGCCGCAGACCTTCAAGACCTGGACCGTATGCGAAACAATTATTTCGATCTCGGCACTGGCGTTGACACTCGGTCTGTCGACATTCGTCTGACCGTACCGGCACCAGGGGCTTCGCTTGCCCGCCAACGCACAAGCGCTGAAGATGGATCCTTTGATTCATCTTGCATGCCAATACAAAGGAAGCCCCTATGCAATCTTTGTCGCCAGACACCGTGCTAATCGTCATCGACGTACAACAAGCATTCGACGATCCGAGCTGGGGACAGCGCAATAACCTTGCCGCCGAGGCGAACGTCGCCGCGCTGCTTGCCGGCTGGAGAGAAACGCACCGACCGGTCATACATGTGCAACACCGCTCCCAACGACCCGAGAGTCTGTTTCATCCGGATCGCCCCGGCTTCGCAGTCAAACCGGAAGCCGAACCACTACCCGGAGAACCGGTGATTTTCAAGGAAGTGAACAGCGGTTTTATCGGCACCGATCTCGAGCGGCAGCTCCGCGCAAGAGGTGCGGTTACGCTCGTCATTGTCGGGATCACCACCGATCACTGCGTGTCGACCACGACGCGCATGGCCGGCAACCTGGGCTTCGAGACTTACCTTGTGGCGGACGCCACGGCAACCTTCGGGCGCCGCAGTCCGGACGGACAGCACTTCAGCGCGCAGCAGATGCACGAAACCGCACTGGCAAGCCTGCATGAAGAATTTGCTACCGTGGTCGATACCGCAACGGTTCTCGCAGCGCTCTAGCCAAAGCGCATGTCGCCCGCCGGCGGTGCATTTAAAAGCTCACTTATGTTTTCCGTGAGGTTTCCCCTGAGGTTTTCCGTGAGCCGCTTCGCGTTTTGACAACTTGCCATGCGGCCGCATCCCGCCCGTCACAAGCGCCTTGACGTGCCGCTCGAGCACCGGCCGCCCCACCCCGGAGATACCGGGAAGCTTGCTTGGAATTCTCGACGTCGCGAGCGGCGTCATCACCAGCGAGAACAGGGAATTGACCAGCAAAGGCGCTTCGATCTCCCGATTGACCACACCCGCTTGCTGGGCTCGCGCAATCAATTCGATAAATAGAGTAACCTTCCCGGTCGGCAGGTGGCGCACCATCCGCTCGTGCAGCAAGCTGCCTTCGCAGAAGTTATCCTGCATCCACAGCGAGGGCAGCCACGGCATCCGCTCAGCGATGGTAAAAAGGCGGCTGATATGCGCTTCGATCATGCCGAACGGATCACTGCCGGCAGCTTCGGTCACCGGCTCCCAGACGAACTGAACCGCGGGCGCGAGGCGGTCGTCGACGATCGCGTCGAGCAAGGTGTCGCGATTCGTGAAATAGTAATGCACCATCGCTGACGTTACACCTGCGGCGGTGGCAATCTGTGCAATCGTGGTTGCGCCAACACCCTGCTCGGAGAACAGGCGCGTTGCGGTGTCGAGCATATATTCCCGTGCGTCTCTCACTTTCGGAGGCGGTCGGCACCCACACTGTCTTAACTTTTCCATTAATATCTATTAAGAATTGAAGGCTTTGTAATTTTATATTAATTGATTCGTTGATTAGAATATATTACGCTTGGAACAAATTGTTCCAGGGTCAACCCCCATCGGCAGGTTCGTGAATGAGCGCATCTCCCAGCTTTGGTACTCGCAGGTTGCCCGCAGCGCGGGTATGTCTACGTGTTCTGCAATATGGATGCATGGCTGTTGCGACGTTGGTCGCCGCAGGCTGTGCGGTCGGACCGGATTACCGCAAGCCGACCGTCGAAATCCCCGCCAGCTTCAAGGAAGGGGTCGACTGGCAACGCGCCGAGGCCAATCCACAAGCGTCGCTGTCCAGTACGTGGTGGCTTGATTACCACGACGATACGCTGACGCATCTGATTGAACAATCGCTGAAGGCGAATCAATCGATTGCTCAAGCAGAAGCGGCATACCGGCTCGCGCAGGCGACCGTGTTAGCTAACACGTCGAGCCTGTTCCCCACTATCACCGCAGGCGCATCGGGTTCACGCGCAGGCACAGGAACTGGCGCCGCATCGTCGGGCAGCAGTGCGACGAGCGTATCGGCACCGGGTGTGCGCAATTCCGTTAGCGCCAATCTCTCGGCAAGCTGGGAGCTCGATCTGTGGGGGCAAGTGCGGCGTGAAGTCGAGTCGGCGAAGGAAAGCGCGCAGGCAAGCGATGCGCAACTCGCCGGCGAACGCCTGTCGATTGCCGCCGCCGTCGCCACCGATTACTTCCAGTTGCGCCAGGCCGACGTCGACATCGATCTGCTCAAGCAGCAACAGCAAATCGATACGCGCATCCTCGAGATGACGCAGGCGAGCTTCAAGGAAGGCATCTCGTCGAACGACGACGTGCTGACCGCGCAGGACACGCTTGAAGTCGTGATCGCCGATCTGCAGTCGACGGAAACGACGCGCGAGCAGGATGAACACGCCATCGCAGTGTTGCTCGGTGTGCCGCCCGGCGGTTTCTCGATCGAACCGCAGCAACACTACGCGTTTGTCACACCGGCTGTTCCTCTTGCAGTGCCGTCGCAACTGCTCCTGCGACGCTACGACGTAGTCAGCGCCGAGCGCACGGCCGCCGCAGCAAACGCGAAGATCGGCGCAGCGGAAGCAGCATTTTTCCCAACGCTGACGTTGTCGGCGGAAGGCGGCTATCAGCATAGCGCGCTCGCCAACCTGTTCTCGCTGCCCAACCGTTTCTGGACGCTTGGACCGGCACTGGCAGGAACGATCTTCGACGGCGGCGCACGTACAGCGGCAGTCCGCGAAGCGCGTGCCACGTATGACGAAAATGTCGCCAGCTACCGGCAAGCCGTTCTGACCGCATTCCAGAACGTCGAAGACGGCCTGTCGTCGTGGAACCATCTGCAGCAGCAAGCCGATGCTTACGCGCATATCTATCGCCGCAACCAGCAGTTGTTCGATAGCGAGCATGCGCAGTTCCAGATAGGTACGGCCAGCGAGCAGGCCCTGCTGACCCAGCAACTCACCTTGCTGCTCGCCCAGCAAAACCTCTCCGACACGCAGGCCCTGCTCACGCAGAGCAGTGTGTCGCTGGTGAAGAATCTTGGCGGCGGCTGGCAGTGGGATGACGCCAAAGGTGTCGGCGTCGATGCTGTCGCCGTATCCGGGCAGCAGCCGGCAACAGCAACCGTGTCAGCACTTCCGGCGCGGTAACCGATGCAGGGACTCATCCAGTTTGATTCGCGGTGTCCGGTTCGAATGCAATGTTCCGGACACGCGTCGTATGACGCACCGCAAGCGGTTCATCCAGACCGGTATTCAGGTGCTGTCCGTGGCCGATCTTTGTGCACGGACTCCCGGTCTTTTTCCTTTCCACGATCATGCAAGCATGGTGTCCTATGACGTTACTGCCTGTGCGCACGTCGCTACTGTCCATTAGTTTCATCGCCCTCGTGGGTTGCAGCAAGGGCACGCCTCCGGCACCGCCGCCGCCCCAGGTGGGCGTCATCAAGGCTGAGCCGCAGAACGTGCCGCTCAACCGCGATCTCGTCGGGCGGCTGTCGGCCTATTACAGCGCGAATGTCACCGCACGCGTTTCCGGTGTGCTGCTCAAGCGTGTGTATACGGAAGGCACCGAAGTCAAAGCGGGTCAGTTGCTGTTCGAGATCGATCCGGTCTTCTACCAGTCGGTGCTCAACACCGATCTCGCTACGCTGGCGCAGGATCAGGCGACTTACGTCAATGATCGTGTGACCGCGCAGCGCGATCGCAAGTTGCTGCCGATCGGCTCGGTCTCGCAACAAACCGTTGACGATGCCGAAGCCGCAGAACGCAGCGCACTGGCCAAGGTTCAGGCCGATCAGGCTGCGGTCGACGGTGCGCGCATCAACCTTGGCTACACCAAGGTCACGTCGCCGATCAGCGGCATTGCCGGGCAGCAGCAGGTTACGGCTGGCGCACTCGTCGGTAGCGGCACATCCGATAGCGGCTCCAGCGGCACCCTGCTCACCACCGTGCAACAGCTCGATCCGCTCTACGTGAACTTCACGATCAGCGCCGCCGATCTGATCACGCTGCGTCAGGCGCAAAGCCAGGGCAGTGTCGCCCTCGCCACGCAGAACGACACCAGTGTTCAGGTGGTGCTGCCCAACGGTCGTCCGTACGATCAGGTGGGTACGCTCGACTTCTCCGACGTCGAAGTGAACTCGACCACCGGTGCGGTCAATCTGCGCGCGAAGGTGCCGAATCCGCAGCATCAGTTGCTGCCTGGCATGTATGTATCGCTGACGGTCGGCCTCGGTACGCAGAACAACGTGTTCCTGATCCCGCAGCAGGCGATCCAGCGCGACACCGTCGGTGCCTACGCGATGGTCGTGGGCGCGGACGGCAAGGCGGCGCGCAAGGATGTCACTGCAACCGACAACTATCGCAACAGCTGGATCGTCACAGGCGGTCTCGCATCGGGCGACCAGGTGATCGTGCAGGGAATCCAGAGCGCGCGTGAGGGAACGCCTGTCAAGGCAGACCCATGGCAGCCAGCCCCGGCAACGGGTGCAAGTTCAGCGCAGGTCGGCTCAGCCCCGGCATCAGGCGCGAAGCCTGCCGGCGTCAAGTCGTAAGGAGCTCGTCTCATGCCACGTTTCTTTATCGATCGCCCGGTCTTTGCCTGGGTGATCCCTATCCTGATCTGTCTGCTCGGCGTCATTTCGCTGTCGCGCATGGGGATCGATTCGTATCCTGACATCGCACCGCCCGAAGTGACGGTCACGGCGACCTATCCGGGCGCGAACGCCGCCACGATGGAATCGACGGTGACGCAGGTTATCGAGCAGCAGCTCACCGGTATCGACAACCTGCTGTACTTCAGTTCGACCTCGGGCAGCAACGGCACGGCGACGATCACCCTTAGCTTCGCAACGGGCACGAATCCGGATATCGCCGAAGTGCAGGTGCAGAACAAGGTGCAGCTCGCGCAGCCGCTGCTGCCGACCGCCGTGACCGAGCAAGGCGTGGTCGTGGCCAAGGCCAGCCCTGACATCCTGTTGTTCATCGGCCTGACCTCCACCAACCCCGCCATCGACGCCGCTCGCCTGAGCGACATCGTCGCTTCGCAGATCCAGCCGGTGGTCGCGCGGATCAACGGCGTGGGTAACACGTTCGAACTCGGGTCGGAATACGCGGTGCGGATCTGGATCGATCCGGACAAGCTGCAAAGTTACGGGTTGTCGACGACCCAGGTCGTCAACGCGATCAGCGGACAGAATGCCCAGTTCGCCACCGGGTCGCTCGGCGCGGACCCCGCGGTCAAGGGGCAGACGTTCACCGCGACCGTGTCCGGCGATGCGTTGTTCTCGTCACTGCAGCAGTTCCGCGACATCATCCTGACGTCGACCAACACCGGTACGGTCGTCCGCCTGAGCGACGTTGCACGCATCACGTTCGGCGCGCAGACGTACGGCTCTTCCGCGACCTATAAGGACAAGGAAGCGGGCGGCCTCGGCCTGTACCTGCTGCCGGGTTCCAACGCGCTGGCAGTCGCCAAGGCCGTGAAGGCCGAGATGGCGATCCTCTCGAAGGATCTGCCCACTGGCGTGAGCTGGGACGTGCCTTACGACACGACACCGTTCATCACGGCGTCGATCACCGACGTGGTCCGCACGCTGATCGAGGCCATCGTGCTGGTGTTCTTCGTGATGTTGATCTTCCTGCAGAACCTGCGGGCGACCATCATTCCGACACTGGTCATTCCGGTCGCGCTGCTCGGTACGTTCATCGGCCTGAAGGCGCTGAACTACTCGCTCAACCAGCTCACGCTGTTCGGCATGGTGCTGGCGATCGGGATTATCGTCGACGATGCGATCGTGGTGATCGAGAACGTCGAGCGGATCATGTCCGACGAGAAGCTCGCGCCAAAACCAGCGACGCGAAAAGCAATGGGCCAGATTACCGGCGCCATCGTCGCGATTACGGTGGTGCTGATCGCGGTGTTCGTGCCGTCCGCCTTTCAACCGGGCGCGACCGGCATCATCTATGCGCAGTTTGCGTTGACCATTGCGATTTCGATGGGCTTCTCGGCGTTCCTCGCGATGTCGTTCACGCCGTCGCTGTGTGCTGCGATTCTCCGGCCGACACACGACGAGAAACCGAACAGGATCTACCGGTGGTTCAACGCGGCATTCGCCAAGCTGAGCGATACGTATTTCGGTCAGGTCACGCGTGCGGTTCGTCACGCACCGCGCTGGATGGTTCTGTTTGCACTGGTCGCCGTGCTGACCGGGTTCCTGTTCACTCGCCTGCCGACATCGTTCGTACCGGACGAGGATCAGGGCTTCATGCTGGCACTGGTCAGTCTGCCTACCGGCGCGACGCTCGAACGCAACAGCCAGGTAATGGCCGAGATCAACAAGAAGCTCGAAAACAGCCCGATCGGCAAGGACATTGCCGGCATCTTCAACGTGAAGGGCTTCAGCTTCGTCGGTAACAGCGAAAACGTCGGCATGATCTTTATCAAGCTGACCGACTGGAAAGCACGTTCGAAAACGGCCATGCAGCTGATTCCGGAGGCCAATGGGATCTTGCACAGCATTACCGACGCCCAGATCTTCGTGGTGAATCTGCCGACCATCCGCGGGTTGAGTCAGTTTGGCGGGGTCGACATGTACCTGCAGGCGCGCGCCGGGCAATCGCGTGCTGAACTGGGACAGGCCACGGGCATGCTGCTGGGTCAGGCGGCCAAGAATCCGGTCCTGTTCGGTGTTCGCCCGAACTCGCTGCCTGAAGCACCGCAACTGCAGGTGACTGTCGATCGCGTGCAGGCGCAGTCGATGGGACTGTCGCTGAACGACGTCTACAGCACGATCCAGTCGCAACTGGCGCCCTCCTACATCGACCAGTTCACGTATGCAGGCCGCGTGAAGCGCGTCTATGTGCAGTCGGATGCGCCGTTCCGGATGGGTCTCGACTCGCTCCAGCATCTGTACACGCCGACCAATGTGACGAGTTCATCGTCCACGACCACGAGTTCGAGCAGCACGGCCAGTGGCGTCAACTCGAGCGGCTACCAGACACCGGTCAATCCGTCGGTCAGCAACAGCGCGATCAGTCCGTACAACATGGTGCCGCTGTCGAGCGTCGTGAAGGCGACCTGGGGTGTGGGTCCGCAGGCACTGCCGCGTTATAACGGCTATTCGGCAATCGAAATCGTCGGTAACTCGGCGCCCGGCTATTCGACCGGCCAGGCGATGGACACGATTCAAGGCATCATCAACAAATCGTTGCCGCCGGGCTTTGCCGCGGACTGGACAGGACAGTCGTATCAGGAAATCCTGGCCGGGAACTCGGCAACCCTGCTGACCATCCTGTCGATCGTGATCGTCTTCCTCTGTCTCGCTGCGCTGTACGAGAGCTGGTCGATTCCGGTTGCGGTGCTGCTGGTGGTTCCGCTCGGCCTGCTGGGTATGTTGACCTTCTGTCTGCTGACAGGCGTGCCGAACGACATCTACTTCAAGATCGGCATGGTGACGGTGATCGGGCTGGCGGCGAAGAACGCGATTCTGATCGTGGAATTCGCGGTGGATGGCCAGGCGCACGGCATGACGCTCTTCGACGCGACGTTGAATGCGGCGAAGCTGCGGCTACGACCGATTCTGATGACGTCGATGGCCTTCATACTCGGTGTGTTCCCGCTCGTGATCTCGTCCGGTGCCGGTGCCGCGTCGCGACATGAAATCGGCATTGGTGTGATCGGCGGGATGCTGTTTGCTACGGTCTTCGGCTTGCTGCTGATCCCGGTGTTCTATGTATCGGTGCGCCGCATGCTGGGTGACAAGCTCGATGAAGTGACACACAAGCTACGGCTCGCCGAGCACGACGGCCAGACCGATACCTGATGAGCAATACCCCTGCCGCTTCCGGCAGGGGGTGCTTCGTGAGCGTTGGCCGGCAACCTGCCGGGAAGCCAGATGGCCCAACGCCACGAATGCACCAGTCAAACTGTTTCGGCGCTACCCCGGCGCTCGCCAACGTTCGGCAGGACTTCCGGCAATGAAACGGACCAGGAAACACGCCCTCGATACCCGCGCGCAGATATTGCAGGCGGCCGAACGCGTCTTCATGCAACGCGGCGTTTCGCGTGCATCGCTATCGGATGTGGCCGAAGCCGCCGGCGTCACGCGCGGTGCGGTGTATGGGCACTTCAGAAACAAGCTGGCGGTCTTCGAAGCCTTGTTCGAAGATGCATCGTTGCCGGTGGATCCGTTTATCGCGGCGTGGAGCGAGTGGGACGACGATCCGCTCGGACAGCTGCAAAGAAACCTCACGTTTCTTCTCACGCAGGTGCTGTCGGCGGGTGCCGCGCGACGCCTCTACACAATCATCCTGTCGCGTTGCGAGCCGGCCGTCGAAACCGAAGTGTTCTGGCACAGGATCGACGAGAGCCGGCGCCATGCCGAAACCCAGATCGAGCACGCCTTACGGGCGGCGATCGATCGCAACCAGTTGCGCCCCGATCTGAACGCGCAGCGTGCTGCCGCGGTCATTCATGCCAGCCTGACCGGATTTTTTCTCAGAAGCCTGCGTGAACCACTGCCCCCGCTACCCGAAGCGGAGGCACGCTGGGTTGTCGCATCGGTCATGCGCGGGTTTAGTTTTTCCTGAGGCATTGCGTTCGCGTTCGCCCTATCTGTCGCCGAGAAAATGCTCGATCGCGAAGTTGAATGCCTCGGGGTCCTGCAGGAACGCGAAGTGACTGGTGTTCGGCAATATCATCAACCCGGCGCCCGGAATCGTCGCAGCGATATATTCGGTGTGCTCGCGGTGGATCGCCTCGTCATGATCGCCATCGAGTACCAGTACAGGCGCCTTGATGCCCTTGAGCTGCGCATCGGTCCAGTTCGGTTGTGACGCCCACATGTGACTGATCTGCTCGACGAATGCATCATATTCGTTTGGTGTCGGCGACAGATGGCGGTATTCATTGCCCGCACGCTTGATGAATGCAGCGAACGTCGGGTTCCTTTCGACATCCTGGATCACACCGTCCGTCTTCGTATTCGCAGCGAACGCGATCACCTTGCCGACCCGGTCCGGGTAACGGATCGCCAGATCGAGCCCGATGATTGCGCCGTCGCTCCAGCCGACAATGTCGGCCTTCTGCAGCTTCAGTTTGTCCATCAGCGCGACGACATCGTCGGTCATCAAGTCGTATCCGAAGGGCCGCGCGTCACGCGTGCTGCGTCCGTGCCCACGGCTGTCGACAATCACCACCTCGTGGTGCTTCATCAAGGCGCGGATCTGATTGCCGAAGTAGTCGGAATTCGACAGACCGCCGTGCAACAGGATGACCGGCGAGCCGCTGCCGATCGTCGCGTAATACAGGTGAATGCCATTGACGTCGGCAATGCCGTGGTGCTCGCCAGCGACAGGCGCGGGAGTGGGCGGCAAGGTCTGCCAGCGCGCTTCGGCTTGTGCGTATTGTGCGTACTGCACGGCAAACACGGTGCAGGCACACAAGAACAGGCGCTGTACTCGCGACCTGCTTCGATTCGTTTTTTCTCGCATGGCATTTACCTCGGATGCTTGATTGGCGGGACATGAAGAGGCTTCAAATATACGCCTCTTCTCCGGATGCAAATAATGCGCTGCGAATACCAGATCCTCATCTGCAATTGAAATTCCACTGCTCCTAGTGATACTACGTCAGACAGTCCACTAATATGCAACCTAGCTTTTTAACGCCCTATATGGAGATTCTTATTGCAAAAGAGGTACGTTATCTGTCTACTGTGGTTTCGCATTCGATGTATAGCTCATGATTTTTCAGGCAGGTTCGCCGCGGTCCCTTGCATGGCTCATGCATAGCGTCCGCGCCGTTGCCCTGCCCGCTCCGAATGCGATGCTGCGCATTTAAACCGGTGTGGAAACCCATTTACTGAAATGAGCCCCCCATGAGATTCCTTTGTTTCGCATAAATGGAATGCCATCCAATGCAGTCCGGATATCTGTTCGGAGATGCCCTATTGAGTCTCCGGAATTTCCGCTGCAATCGACTGCTTTATTCAACATTCTTATTGCCTTTCCTTAAAGAAATTCGCGGTCATTGACTCAATCGTCCCGGAGACCCTTATGAGCATTTCACGTCGCTCGTTTCTGAAAGGCAGTGCTGCCGCCGCTGCGCTCGGCGCAATCGGTTCTCCATCGGTTTCCGGCGCGGTGGCTGTGGCGGCGTCGGCGGCTTCCGGAGTGGCGGCCATCAGCGCACCTGGCGATGTGGTCGGCAAGGTCACCGTCGGCTACCAGGGCTGGTTTGCGGCACTCGGCGATGGCGCGCCGATCAATGGCTGGTGGCACTGGTCGCAGAACTGGTCGCAACCACCCTCGCCCACGAATGCAGGCATTCGTGCATGGCCCGACATGCACGATTACACGCATACCTATCCGACGAATTTCGCACCGCTGCACAGCGGCGCAACCGCCACCCTGTTCTCGGACTACGACCAGGATACGGTCAACGCGCAGTTCGCATGGATGCAGCAGAACGCCATCGATACCGTCGCGCTGCAACGCTTCGATCCCGATTCGAGCGAAGGTCCGACGCGCGATGCGATGGCCACCAAGGTGCGCACCGCGGCGGAGACCTACGGCCGCAAGTTCTACATCATGTACGACGTGTCCGGCTGGACCGACATGCAGTCGCAGATGAAAACGGACTGGACCTCGAAGATGTCCGCGCTGACGGCCTCCCCTGCTTACGCGAAGCAGAACGGCAAGCCGGTGGTATGCATCTGGGGCTTCGGCTTCAATGACGACAGCCGGCCGTTCAGCGCCGATGTCTGTGCCGACGTGGTTGCGTGGTTCAAGAGCCAGGGCGTGTATCTGATCGGCGGCGTGCCGACACACTGGCGTACCGGTGAATCGGTTCGGCCCAATTTTCTCGACGTCTTCCACCAGTTCAACATGCTCTCGCCGTGGATGATCGGGGCGATGAGCACGATCCAGCAAGCCGATGCGTTCGCTGTCGATATCAATGCCGCCGACAAGGCGGATTGCGACGCGCATGGCATCGACTATCAGCCCTGTGTGATGCCCGGCGATCTGTCGCAACGCGAACGGGTGCACGGCAACTACATGTGGCGACAGTTCTACAACCTGGCCAATCTCGGCGTGGCCGGCTTCTACATCTCGATGTTCGACGAGTACAACGAAGGCCATCAGATCGCGAAGACTGCCGCGACGCAAGCGGATGTGCCGTCGAACTCGAGCTATCTGAGCCTCGACGAGGACGGCACGCCGTGTTCGTCCGACTACTACCTGCGTCTGACCGGCGATGGCGGCCGCATGCTCAAAGGCACGCTCGCGCTGACACCAGTGCGCCCTACCGCTCCGACAGTGGGCAGCAACACCGGTGTAGCGACCGTGGTGAGCTTCACGGCCAGGGTCAACAACCTGATCGTGACTGCCGACAGCGCCGGCACCGCACCGCTGATTGCAAACCGCACGGCCGTCGGCCAGTGGGAGCAATTCGACATGGTCAACGCGGGCAACGGCGACATCGCGTTGCTTGCGCATGCCAACGGCAAGTACGTCACCGCGGAAAACGCGGGCGCTCAACCGCTCATCGCCAATCGCACGGCGGTCGGCCAGTGGGAAACCTTCCGCATCGTCATTCAACCGGGCACTAACGGCGCGGTGGCTTTGTTGTCGCGCGCCAACGGGCGCTATGTCACCGCGAGCAATGCGGGACAAGGTCCGCTCATTGCCAGTGCCACTCAGGTAGGTGGCTGGGAACAGTTCGACATCACGATTTCTTGAGCTGGGGCGTTACTGCATGCGAACGCGAGCGAAAGCATCGACGCTTCGCACGCAGTCATTTCAATCTCGTCAGGAGGATCAAATGAAATCGAAAGTTATAAGAGTGCTTGCAATCTGTCTTTCGTGTCTAGGGTTCTCGGCGCACGTTGCCGCACAGTCAGCGACCGCGCAAACCGCTGCGACGTCTGCGGCAACCTGTCAGTTCAGCGTGTGGACCGCCGGCGTCGATTATCCGGTGGGCACTGTGGTGCAGTATCCGGCCAACGGCTCGTACTACAAGGAAGTGAACGCCGGCACCAACGGCAGCGACGGTACCGATCCGACCATCAGCACCTGGTACTGGCAACCGACTACCTGCAGCGGTACGAGCACGCCGCCGCCTAGCAGTTTCATCTACAGCCCTTACTTCTACTCGGGCGACTTTGGCGGCAACCAGATGAACACGACCGTTACCGGTAGTTCGCAACTACTGGTGAATGTGATCCCAGCCAAGCTTCAGGCCATCACCTGGGCGTTCGCCACCGGCAGCTGCGGCAGCGAAAACTGGAATGGCGTGTCGGCTTCGGCGTTTGCCAAGGCGAACGTGGGGAGCTTCGTTAACGCGGGCAAGAAGTACACCGTGTCCACAGGGGGCGCAGGAGCGAGCTTTCTCTGCACGTCGGACGCTAATTTCGCGAAGTTCATCCAGACCTACAACAGCGCGAACCTGCTAGGCATCGACTTCGATATCGAAAACGGCCAGTCGCAGAGCGATATCAACAATCTGGTGGCACGCGTATCGACGGCACAGGCAACCTATCCGAACCTGCGCTTCAGCTTCACGATCGCCACCGACGGCGGCAACGAAAGCAACAGCCTCGGTGGCACCGGCGCGATGGTGATGACCGCGATCCAGAACTACGGGCTGAAGAACTACACCATCAATCTGATGACAATGGACTTCGCCTCGTCGGGTCAGGAGAATGCGTCGCTGTGCACGCTCAACAGTAGCGGCAAGTGCAATATGGGGCAGTCGACCATCTCTGCCGCTGAAAGTCTGCACAATTACTGGAAGGTGCCGTACAGCCAGATTGAAGTGACACCGATGATCGGCGGCAACGACAGCATCGACGAAACGTTCACGCTGGCCGATGCCGTCACCGTGGCGAACTATGCACTGTCCAAGAAGATTGCCGGGATTCATTTCTGGGCGTTCTCGCGCGACCGCGATTGTGCTCCGGCAACCGTTGACGGCAACTCTTCCGACACCTGCAACAACTATGGCAAGGCGGGCACGCTAGGCTATACGAACCAGTTCATTTCGGCTCTGGGGTTGTAGCAAGGGGATGCCTCGGTCGGGCTACCGGCCGGCGACTATCAATCGCCGGCCGGTAGCTGGAATACCTCGCAACCGCACGGGACCGGCAAAAGCGACTAAACGTAGCGCGCCTCATCGAGATCGGCGATCAACGTCGGCCCCGTCGGCTTCCAGCCCAACCGTGCTTGCGTAAGCGCACTCGAAGCCGGCATGTCCAGGCCGGCAAAGATCCCCATCCAGCCGTAGTGTGACTGCGCTTCTTCCGGTGCAATCGATACCACCGGAAGCTTGAGACCGCGGCCAAGCGCCTCGGCGATTTCGCGGGCGCTCACACCTTCTTCGCCGACCGCGTGATAACGCGCGCCGCGTTCACGCTTCTCAGCAGCAAGCCGATACAGACGCACGGCATCGGAGAGATGCCCCGCCGGCCAGCGATTACGTCCCTCTCCTACATAGGCAACCACGCCTTTCTCACGGGCAATCGCGACGAGCGGCGAGACGAGCCCCTGCTTGAACGGATTGTGAACCTGCGGCAGTCGCACCACGGACACGTTCACGCCCGCATCGAGCAGCGCGTTCCCGGCCAGTTCCGATGCGATGCGCGGATTGGGATGGCTCGTGTCGAAGATATCTTCGCTTGCCGGTTCGCCATGCTTGCCGCTGCCCATTCCGGTACCCGAGGTGATAACCAACGGACGATCGGAACCCGCGAGTGCGGAACCCAGCGCTGCAATGACGCGCTTATCCTTTTCGCAGTTCTCGACGAAGCGCGAAAAGTCGTGATCGAATGCCGTGTGGATGACGGCGTCCGCATTTGCAGCGCCGCTACGCAGGCTCTCTGGATCCTCCAGCGTGCCGCGATGCACCTCGGCGCCTGCTTCGATGAGTGCCTGCGCGCCGGCGTCCGAGCGGGTCACGCCGATTACCTGATGACCCGCGTTGATGAGTTCGGACACGAGGGCCGAGCCGATAAAGCCGGTCGCGCCGGTGAGAAAAATACGCATGATGAGATCTCCTTGGTCGTCACCGGCGTACTATTCACTCGTTTGTTATCCCGTTAAAGTAGTGATCTCATCATAGTAAAGTGACTAACAGGGTCAACGATGTCAGTCGATACAGCACGATCGCTGGGAGATTTTCTGAGGAGCCGCAGAACGCGCCTCGACCCGGCCAGCTTTGGCTTTTCCGGGCGCAGACGCACGCCGGGACTGCGCCGGGAAGAAGTTGCCCAGCGTGCCAATATCAGTCCAACCTGGTACACATGGCTCGAGCAAGGGCGTGGCGGCGGGCCGTCGGGAGAAGTGCTGGAGCGGATCTCAAGCGCGCTGATGCTCACCGATGTGGAGCGCGAGCATCTGTTCATGCTGGGGCTGGGGCGGCCGCCCGAAGTCCGCTACAAGTCGGTCGACGGCGTCAATCCGCGGTTGCAACGGCTGCTCGATTCGCTTGAAGCGAGTCCGGCCATCATCAAGACCGCTACCTGGGACGTCGTTGCCTGGAACCGCGCGGCCGCCATCGTGCTCACCGACTATGGCACGCTGCCGCCCGGTCAGCGCAATATTCTCCGCTTCCTGTTCTGCAATCCCGCGATCCGCGCCAAGCAGCACGATTGGGAAAGCCTCGCGCGTTTCATGGTCGGCTCGTTCCGGGCAGATGTGGCGCGTGCCGGCCTGGTATCCGAAGCCGGCGAACTCGTGAACGAGCTCCGCAATGCGAGCGCGGAGTTCGATGCGCTGTGGCAGGACAACGAGGTCATTGGTCACGCGGACATCGACGGTATCAAGCGTCTGTTGCATCCGAAGCTCGGCCCGATCGAGCTGGAATACTCGTCATTTTCCGTCGATGGTCGACCGGACCTGGGCATGCTCGTCTACAACCCGCTCGACAATGAGATTGCGCGGCAAATCAGGGCACTTGCTCTCGCTGCACAGGGGTGATGTGCCTATCGAACCTCGGCCCGCCGACGCCATTCAAGCGGAATGTGACCACCTGCATGCCGTGATTCGCCACGCCATATTACCGACTCACCACCTTGCGTTCCGGTCGCCGAGCAGATAGTCGATCGATACACGCCCCGGCCCCCAGGCCGCAATCGCCAGCGCCATCGCTACCCAGGTCAGGTGGATCGGCCAGCCGTCCGGCACGGTCAGTTCGATGATGCATGTCATCAGGATCAGGCCGGCCGCGGCGAACCGGGTGCCGAAGCCTAGTACGAGCAGCACGGGAAACGTCACCTCGCCGCAGGCCGACAGAAACGCCACGACAGCCGGCGCGGGGAACGGATAGGGACCGCCCGGCAGATGCAGCTGAAATTCCTGCGTGAACAGATCGATTGCCGTATCGCTAAGCTGAAGAAAGCCGTGCCATTTGAGGATGCCCGATTTCCAGAAAGGCACCGCGATAGCGAGGCGCAGCACCAGTTGCACGAGCCACGGCTGCGCGAGCCGCTGGATCAACCGGTTCGCCGCGCAGATCGCGGACGCGAGTACGTCCGGAATGGGAAGTTTCAGGTTCTGTGGGGTCGACATCTTGATCAATCTCCATGTTGGACGTGGACGGCGGTAAACACGCCGGCTGAGATCATCCCGGCCAGGCTGGCCGGAAGATCGAAGGAAGGGGTTTCCTCTAACGCGGCTGCTACGGCGTCGCCTAACGTTGCGCCGTCGATAAGGGAGATGAGAAATGCCGCGCCGCCCGGTGGCAGGCGCGATACCGTCACGTCATCGTCCGGCCGCGTAACGAGTGCATCTTCCGCGTCGCTTGAGCGAAGCGGCGTAACAACACCATCGGGACTCTCGGTCCGGTTCATCGCAAAGATCGCGACCGCCGGATAGCGCGATCGCACAATGCGGGTCGCGGGATGGGCAATCAAACGCAGCGCTGCGAGCGAAGTCGGCTCGACGCTTGCGAACACCTCGGCGCTCAGCACGGGTACATCGGCAGCGTGGTAGGCATCGAGCCATGCCCGTTCGATGCGCGCAGTATCCGCAAGCCAGGGCATCTCACACGCGTATTCGTAGGAGTCGATGAAGGCGGGAAAATCCCGTCCGTATTCGAACAGCAGCGCAGAAGTGGGCAACGTTGCGCGGATATGGAAACGCGCCATCGCCCTGAAGAAATCGACGCCAGTAATACGCTGAACCGCGGGATAAATAGCAGCGAGCGCGTCGATCAAGCTCACCGTGACGTTGTTGCGATAAACGTCGTAGCGCTTGACTACCCTTTTCCCGGACGCGTGGTTCAAATCGTCCGGCACCGCGCGCGTTGGGTCTGTCAAACCCGGTGCAAATGCTGCGGCGTAATCGTAGGCGCTCGAGTCAGGCTGCATCGCTGACCTCCTCTGCGAACAAGTGCGTGGGTTCTTCCATGATTCTTTGGGCCGCGAGTGCCTGAGCCCTTAACACAGGCCAGTCAGGAAGATTACTGTCCCACTCGATCAGGGTTGGCCGCACACCGATACGCGATACGACGCTGCGATAAAGATCCCAGACCGGTTCAGCAACCGCACGGTCGTGACTGTCGATCAGTAACGGTGCGTTCTCGTCGTCGCGTTGCTCATCGTGTCCGGCGAGATGCATTTCGCCGACCCGCTCAAGCGGGAATTCCGCGAGGTATGCCTCGGGGGAAAAACCGTGATTGACCGCCGAGACGAAAACGTTATTGAGGTCCAGCAACAAACCGCAGCCGGTACGTCGAGTGACTGCGCGAATGAAATCGGTTTCGCTCATCGTCGACGATGCGAACGCAACGTAGGTCGATGGGTTTTCCAGCAAGATGGGACGTTTGATCGCGTCCTGAACCTGGGCGATGTGTTCGCACACACGCTGCAGCGTTTCTTCCGTGTACGGCAACGGCAGAAGATCGTTGAAGAACGCGCCGCCATGTGACGACCACGCGAGATGTTCGGACACCAGCGCGGGCTCATAGCGTGCGACCAGATCGCGAAAGCGCTCGAGATGCTTCGTGTCCAGCGCGTCAGGTCCGCCGATCGACATGCACACACCATGAACGGAAAGCGGATAGTGCTCGCGTATCGCCGACAACGCCCGATGAGGCGGGCCACCGGCACCCATATAGTTTTCCGCGTGCACCTCGAAAAATCCGCGCGTCAGTCCGTCCGCAAGGATCGCGGACAGATGCTGATGCTTGAAACTGGTGCCCGCCAGTATCGCGACGTCGCGTGCATCTGATACGTCGAATACGTCTGATACGTCGCGACGGGAGCGACCCCGCTCGTCGATGGCCGTAGCCGCTCTGGCGTTATTCATGGCCGCTCCCATTCCTCTTGTCGTTATCCGGATCAGGACTTCAGTGCGGTGAGCGAGCCGTGGGCGCCGCCCGGCACTTCGATGCTCGTGCACGTGCCGCCCTGAACGAATTTCCACGAATTGCCCTGGAAATCGACCGTCGACGTCCCCTGGCACGTGGTGCCGGGGCCTGCGGCGCAGTCGTTCTGCCCTTTCAGGGCGATGCCGAAACACTTCTCCTTGTGTGCAGAGATGGCGGCGCTTTCTTCGGCCTTCGTGAGCGGCGCGGCGTGCGCGACCGAGGTGAGCAGACTTGCGACAGCGCTGATGAGCAGGGCGGAAGCGACATTGGTTTTTGTAGACATTGCATTTCTCCAGTGATTGAGTGGGTACCCGTGGTGGATACGGGTGCTGAGTCGTGGGGCACTGGGGATTAATGACAACGCGCGCAAAAAAAATTTTACCGACCGGCCGCTATCGCCCCCATCAACGGTAGTGCCTTTACACATATCGTTAAATTACGATATATGATTCGTCCTGTAGCGATGCAGCCTCCGATGCAACCGGCATCGGGTCTGCCTGCTGTTCATGGACACGAAACGATGACGACGATCGACATCGACGCGATTCACAAGGCACTCGCCAACCCGATGCGGCGCGAGATTCTTGTGTGGTTGCGGGAGCCGCGTAAGTATTTCGCCGATCAGGAATTCCCGCTCGAGAGGGGCGTGTGCGCGGGCCAGATCGACGAGCGCTGCGGGTTGTCGCAATCGACGGTTTCGGCGCATCTGGCCGCGTTGCAGCGCGCCGGACTGATCACGTCCAAACGCGTCGGTCAGTGGGCATTTTTCAAGCGCAACGAGCCTGTCATCGAAGCGTTTCTCAAGCACATGAACGCGGATCTTTGATACGCGAGCGGTGTGTACCGCTCTCTTCCATTACGTTGTTCTGATAGCCGCGAGCCCCTGGCTCGCGAGCATAGGTGAACTGTTATGCCGACACTTTTCGATCCACTCAAGATTGGCGATCTCACGCTGCCGAACCGCATCATCATGGCGCCGCTTACCCGTCAGCGCGCTGGCGATGTCCGCGTGCCCAATGCATTGATGGCGCGTTACTACGCCGAACGCGCATCGGCGGGCCTGATTCTCAGCGAAGCCACCGCTGTCACGCCGCAAGGCGTCGGCTATGCGGCGACGCCAGGCATCTGGTCGCAAGAACAGGTTGAAGGCTGGAAACTCGTCACTGAAGCCGTGCACGCCGCCGGCGGGCTGATCTTCCTGCAACTGTGGCACGTGGGCCGCATCTCCGACCCGATCTTCCTGAACGGCGAACTGCCGGTCGCACCGAGCGCAATCGCGGCCGAGGGCCACGTGAGCCTCGTGCGTCCGGAGCGGCCATTCGTGACACCGCGTGCGCTCGATCTGTCCGAGATCCCCGGTATCGTCGCGGCCTACCGCAAGGGTGCTGAGAACGCGAAGGCCGCGAGCTTCGACGGCGTCCAGGTACACGGCGCAAATGGCTATCTGCTCGACCAGTTCCTGCAGGACAGCACGAACCTGCGCACCGACGAATACGGCGGCTCGATCGAAAACCGCGCGCGCCTGCTGCTCGAAGTCACCGATGCGGCTATCGATGTGTGGGGCGCCGATCGCGTCGGTGTGCACCTCGCACCGCGCGGCGATTCGCACACGATGGGCGACTCCGATCGCGCAGCGACTTTCGGCTATGTGGCACGCGAACTCGGCAAGCGCAAGATCGCGTTCATCGCCGCGCGCGAAGCCGTTGGTGACGATCGCATCGGTCCGTTGCTGAAGAAAGCGTTCGGCGGTCCGTACATCGCGAACGAAAAGTTCACGAAAGAAAGCGCGCAACACGCAATCGATGCCGGCGATGCTGACGCGATTGCGTGGGGCAAGCTGTTTATCGCGAACCCGGATCTGCCGCGCCGTTTCGAATTCGATGCGCCGCTGAACACGCCGAATCCGGCCACGTTCTATGCGGAAGGCGAAGCCGGCTACACCGACTATCCGGCGCTCGAAACGACGGCCTGATCGGGCGACGTTCCTCTCGTAGCGTGCTGTCGAGCGCGGCGGTTGCAACCGGAATCTATCCCGGCTGCAACCGCCGTTTGTCATGGCAGAGTCATGAGAATCCGCGAGCCCTACCCCGCGGGCAAGCCGAGGACTACACTGCACGTTCCTGCCTCGACAGACCCCGCTGCGGGGAAAACCTCATGCATCTGTTGCAACTCGTCCTGCACTTCGACCGCAACCTCGGTAGCCTGATCGCGCAGTACGGCACAGCCGTCTACGCGATGCTGTTCGCCATCGTCTTCGTCGAGATCGGCCTGCTGCCGCTCTTCTTCCTGCCCGGCGACCCACTGATTTTTATCTGCGGTGCATTCGCCGCGACGGGTGCGCTCAACGTCTGGGTCGTCACGCCGGTGCTGTTCGTGGCGACGGTGGCCGGCAGTATCGTCTGCTATGCGATCGGTCGTGCGGTCGGTGAAACGGTTTACACCTCGAATGCTCGCTGGATCGACAAGAATGCGTTGCGCAAGGCGCATTCGTTCTATGAGGCGCGCGGCGGTCTGACGTTTCTCGCGTCCCCATTCATCGCTGTCGTACGCACGTTCGCACCTTTCGTCGCAGGCGTATCGCGGATGACGTTTGCGCGGTTTACGTCGTACGTCACGGCAGGCGCCGCGCTGTGGATCGGCTCGCTGGTGGCGGCCGGCTATCTGTTTGGCAATGTGCCGCTGGTGCGCGATCATATGAGTTCGATCGTGCTGCTCGGCGTTGCGCTCGGTGTCGGTTCGCTGCTTGTCAGTGCACTGTGGCGCTTTGTTACGAAGGGACGGCAGCGCGTCTGAATCGCATCGCGATTTCTCTACTCGTCGTCATAGCTGTCGAACAAGGAGGCAATTCATGGCGCTTTCCGGTCTGCTCGTCTTCGCGCTCGCGTTGACTATCGCCGCCGGTTCACCCGGTCCCAACATCGCCGCACTGGTCACTCGCGTGCTGACCACGAGTCTGCGCGACGTGCTGCCGTTCCTTGTCGCGATGTGGCTCGGCGAAGCGCTCTGGCTGACCTGCGCGGTTACCGGGCTCGCGGTGATCGCGCACACTTTCGCGGTGGTGTTCACTGTGGTGAAGTTCGCGGGCGTCGTCTACCTGCTGTTTCTCGCGTGGAAGATGTGGTTCGCGCCCACCGAGGTGCAGCAAGAAACATTGCCGCGCGGTCAATCCGCGTGGCGGATGTTTGTCGCCGGTCTGATGGTGGCGCTCGGCAACCCGAAGATCATGGTCTTCTACCTCGCCCTGCTGCCGACGATCATCGATCTTTCCCACGTCGGCGTCGTCGCATGGCTCGAACTGACGCTGACGATGCTGGCCGTGCTGGTGCTGATCGATTTCACGTGGGCGGTCCTCGCCAGCCGCGCCCGGAAGCTGCTGACAAGCCGCCGTGCGGTGAAGATCGCTAACCGTACTAGCGCAACCGTGATGGCCGGTGCGGCTGCGGCTATCGCGACGCGCTAGATAAACGGCGGCTGTCGCATGTCACACGGCCGTGGCAGCCGGCACCCAATCCGGCGACTGCGCGCGTTGTGCGGCGGCCCATGCATCGACGGCACACAAGATCGCACCCTGCAGCGCAGCGCCATGTTCGAACGCAGCCGGCACGACTTCTGGCGGATACGGCACCGCGCGCGCGAGCATCGCGGCGAGTTCGGGCAGAATGCGCGGCACACGCGCCATGCCGCCGCCCACTGCAATACGCGCTGGATCGAGCGTCAAGGCGATGTTCGCGACATGCACCGAGAGGCGATACAACGCATCGTCGATCAGCGCTGCAATGCGCGCATCCGCATCGGCCAGCACGAACGCTTCGCGCGCGCTCACCGGCCGGCCGAGCAACGCACCCACACGGTTCGATAACGCGCTGCCGGAAACGAACTGCTCGAGCGGCGTACCGCCGTCGGCGAACAGGATCTCGTCTGCAACACCACGCAACTGGTAACCGATCTCTCCCGCCGCACCGTGTGCACCGCGCAGCACCTTGCCGTCGATCACCACCGCCGACGCGAGCCCCGTGCCCAGATTCAGATAGAGCGCGCACTCGACACCCATCAACGCACCACAACGCGACTCCGCGAGCGCCGCCGCCTTGACGTCGGTCTCGACGACCACGCTCGCGCCGCTGAACCCGGCGCGCAAGGTTTGCGCGAACGGTAGCGTGTCCCAGCCCGGATTGTTCGGCGCCAGCCTGACGCCGTCCGGTTCCACGATGCCCGGCGTCACCGCGGCCACGACGCGCAGTGCGCCACCGTGGCGTGCTGCGGTTTGTGCAAGCAACGCATGCGCCGCATCGAACATCCGCTCCATCACACGCGCCGCGCCCTGTTGTGCGTGCGTCGGAATCTCCGTTTCGATGAGTCGCACGCCCTGCGGGGTTGCGGTCGACATCGCGATCTTCGTTCCACCAAAATCGACTGCGAGGACGAAGTCTTTCTCGTTGCCGTCCTGCCCACTACCGTGCCTGCGGTTCGCACCATCGCCATCACTGCCGCCGCTACCGCCGTGCGGATACCTGTTGTCATCTTGCTGCATGCGTGCCTTGCCGTTTATTGAACGCGCGCGCCGGCATCATCCTGCCGCTGACGCTCGAGAAACACTTCTTGCACTTCCTTCGGACCGAACGGCCAGACCCGCGTCACGCGTGCCCAGATCAGGAACGCGACAACGCCGGCGACGAGCCATGCGGTCGACAGTATTTGCGACTGGCGATCGGTTGCGTAGTACACGTAAAACCAGCCGACCAGCGCAACCAGGCTCGGCAGCGGATACAGCCACTGCCGATACGGCCGGCGTAACTCCGGCTGGCGCCGGCGCAGCACTGTCAGCGCAGCGATCTGCGCCACCGATTGCAGCAGCACCGACACCGCGACGAGCATGTTGATCACGGTGGTCAGATCGAAGAAGCTACCTGCCGCGGTGATCACGCCCATCACAAGCAGCGCGACGTGCGGGAAATTGTGTTTGCTGTGCAGACGGCCGAACGCCGAGAGGAACACACCGTCGCGCGCCGCATGGAACGGCACCCGCGAACCGCCGAGCAGACCGGCGAACACCGAGGCGAACGCGGCAATCAGAATCAGGATCGTGACGATCGCCGCAGCCGTATGCCCCCAGTTGCGCGACACGACCAGCGACGCCACCGAACTCGACTTCGCCACGTCCTGCCAGGGCACCGTGCCAATCACGCCGACGTTCATCGCGAGATAGAAGACCATCATCGCGGCGATCGAAACGATGATCGAGCGCGGCATGACACGCCCCGGGTTCTTCAGTTCGTCGCCCATGTAGGCCGTCGTGTTGTAGCCCGCATAGTCGTAGATCGCGATGATCAGACCCGCGCCGAGACCGGTGAAGAACTTGCCGAGATCGCCGGAGCCGGGCGGCAGCGACATCGCGAGGTTCAGGTGGAAATCCGAATAGGCGGCCGCGGTCGTGAGCCCGACAGCCAGCACCATGATGATCCACAGCACGGCGCTCAGCGAGCGGATCGATTCGATCCGACGGTATAGCGCGAACACCACCAGCGCGGTGACAACGAGGCCGATTGCATGGCTCTGCCACGGCAGCAGGTTCGGCAGAAAGAACCCCATGTACTGAACAAACCCGATGATGCCGGTGCTCATGATGAGCGGAATCGACAGCATCGCGGTCCAGATGAACAGGAACGGCACGAGGCGCCCCGTGCGGTACTGGAACGCTTCGCGCACGTACAGGTAGGTCCCGCCCGCGCCCGGCATCGCCGCGCCCAGCTCGGCCCAGACGAGCCCGTCGGCCATCGCGAGCAAGGCCCCCACCACCCAGCCGATCACGGCAAGCGGGCCGTTCATCACCGCGACGATCGCCGGAATCGTAATAAACGGACCGATCCCGCAGATCTGGATCATGTTCACCGCGATCGCCGGGAACAGCCCCACCGAACGCTGGAAGTGCGGTGCGTCGGGCGTCGCCGCAGGCGCCTCGCTGGCGGAACGGCCGTCGGGCCACGTCGAAGAAGAATCGCTCATCGGGGGATGTCTCCATGCGGCGAAGCCGCGTTTGTCGTCAAAGGATGCCTGGTCGCGCCGCGGTGTTGTTGTCGGGTTGCGGTGTCGATGGGCGGATAATAGGAAAGTTTCTTTACGAATGCAAATGCGTCAATATTCGCGGCAAAATTCCACCGCCGTTGTTGCCAGCCCGTCCCGCGAGACTTGCCCCGACCGAACGTGGTTGTTAGCATCGCCCGTCACCCGCTCGAATCCGTCATGACTCTGCATACTCGCAAGCGCACCCGCCCGACGCCGCCGGTCACCCGCGGCCCCGCCTTCGTGCGGCAAGGCAACGAATGGGCGATCTACCAGCATCTGCTGGACCTCGCACCGGCATCGAGCCCGCAGCTCGCGGAAACGATCGGCCTGTCGAAGGTGACGATCTCCGCGGCTTTGAACAATCTGGAGCGGCTCGGCCTCGTCGAGCAAAGCGGCGTGCGTGCGGGTAACGCCGGACGCGCACCGCGGCTCTATGCGCCGCGCGCGGAAGCCGGTTTCGTGGTGGCAATCGACGTCGGTGCGGAGTGGATTCGCGGCGCGCTTGCCGATCTGACCGGACGCGTCGTCGCCCGGCTCGACAAACGCACGCCGGCGCGTGTCGCACGGCTCGTTGCGCAGATCGTCGAACTGGTCGCGACGATGCTCGATGAACGCGGGGTCAAACGCAGCGACGTGCTGGCCACCGTGCTCGGCTCACCCGGCGTACTCGATCCGGAAAAAGGCCGGCTGCTGCTGGCGGCAAACGTGCCGGGCTGGGAACGCAGCGGTCTGATTTCGTCGCTGCGTGAAGCGCTCGGCACTGACATCGTGATCGAGAACGACATCAACCTCGCAGCGCTCGGCGAGCAGAAACATGGCATCGGTCGCGGCGTCGATAACTTCGTGCTGATGTCGGTCGGTACCGGGATCGGTCTTGGCATCGTCGCGGATGGCAAGCTGCATCGCGGCGCCCATGGGTTCGCGGGCGAGATTGCGGTGTTGCCGCCCGCGCCTTCTGACGACGACACGCCGCCTGCCACGCGCCATCGCGGGCTATTCGAAGTCCGCGCCGCGGCCAAGGGGATCGTCGCGCACGCGCACCGGCTCGGTCTGCATGCCGCGAGTGCCGAGGATGTGTTCGCCGCCGCGCATGCGGGCGATCGCCGCGCGCTCGAATGCGCGGCTGAGGAAGCGCATCAGCTCGCGTGGGCGCTCGCATCGATCGTGCCGATTCTCGACCCGGCGCTCGTCGTACTAGCCGGCGGTATCGGACGCAATGGCGCGCTGCTCGTGCCGATCATTCGCGACTATCTGGCAGCGCGTCTGCTGATGCCGGTGCCCGAGTTCGCGATCTCGACGACCGGCACCGACGGCGTACTGCTCGGCGCGGTGGAGCATGGGCTCGATCAGGCGCGGTTGCGCGCGTTCGAACGTCTCGGTTACTGATCGGTTACCGATCCACGTCGTGAAACCGCGCGTGGTACGACGCGAGCAGCGCCTGCCACCACTCGGCATGGCGCTGCAGATAGATGCGGTCCGGGAAATGATGGCGCGCGACATGCTCCTGCGGCACGCTGTCCCAGCCGCGATGTTCGACGGTCACACGGGTCTCGACGGGCTCGGCTTCCACCTCGTCGAAGCGCACTTCGACATGCGTGAGTTGATCTGCTGCGAAGCTCGCTTGCCGCCAGCTGAACGCAATGCGCACACCAGGCTCCCACGCGGTGATGCGACCGACTTCGAACACCTCGCCATCCGGCTGCGTTTCGATCAACCGCCCTTCACTACTGCCGTCCGAATGCTCGAATGACAGCACGCCGGCACCGTGCGGTGTGAACTGGAAGAGATCGTTTGGCCGCCACCATGCAGCGATATCGCGTGTGAAGACATCGAACGCATGCTGCGCAGACGCCGCAACGCGTAGCGACACCAGCACACGCGAGTTCATGGCTTGCGCTCCACGTGCGCCTTGAACGCCTGCAATTGCGTCGCCCAGAGTTGTTCGGTCTGTTCGAGCCACATCTTGAGTTCACGCATCGCCGCCGACTTCAACACATAAATACGCACGCGCGCATCGAAATCGTCGGATGACTCTTCGATCAGCTTGCTCGCGCGCAACACGCGCAGATGCCGGCTCATCGCTTGCGGGCTCAGGCCGGTGGCCTCGGCCAGATCGCCGGCGCGCATGGGCCGCTCGCGCAGCAGATCGACGACCTGCCGCCGATTCGGATCGGCAAGCGCGGACAAGGTTCGATCAAGCGATGCTGCAGTAGCCTGTTTCACGCTTTATACCCAACCGTCGATCTTTAGCCCGCTAGCCTGCTCTGCTTCCTCGCGCGATACCGGGCGCACCGTCTGGCCGAAACTCCACTCGTGGCCTTCGAGGTCGCGGGCTGCGTAGACACGGTCGCCGTAGAACTGATCTTCGGGCTCGCGCGTGACGACTGCACCTGCGGCGCGCGCCCGCGCGCAATGCGCGTCGAGGTCGCGCGATAAATGCACGTGCACGATCTGGGTGTTCTTGCCGTTCGCCGACGACGGGCTTGCCGTGTGCTCCGCATACTCGCCGCCGATCATCAACAGTCCATCGCCGAACTTCATTTCCGAGTGCACGATGCGCCCCTCCTGGTCGGTGATCACCATCGAGCGTTCAAAGCCGAATGCTTTTTCAAGCCAGTCGAGCGCAGCGGCCGGATCGCGATAGAACACGGCGGAGGTCATGGTCGGACGGCGGAATGGATCGGACATGGGAGCCTCCTTGATTAACTTCAGGATTGATATTTAACATCGTAGTTAAGCAAATTCGAAAGTTCAAGGGGAGTTTCTGAGTGTCACCGCGTACGCGAGTTCTAGATGAATGTGGCTGAGAGGCATCGCTTATTCTCGATACGCGGAAATTTCTATACGATTGGACAGGCAAGCTTCAGCTTCCATAGCGGAGCTCTCATCTCCCGACACACCATTCCAACTTTCAGGATGCACGCTTTGACCTCTTCTTCTGCGCCCCGCATCCCGGGCACGTTTTTCCTCCATTCCCCCGGTCCTGTGCGACTGCCGCAGCAAGTAGCGAATGCGCTCGGCACCCAGCCGTTCGAGCTTGGCGATCCCGCTCTGGATGAGCTCATTGCTCGCTGCGAAAGTGGTCTAAAGAAGGTGTTCGGCACATCGCGGTCGGACGTCTTCCTGTATGCGGCCAACGGTCACGGCGCCTGGGAAGCTGCCATCTGCAACCTCGTCGCTCCCGGAAAATGCGTGGCTGTGGCGGGCAGCGGCGCATTCTCCGAAGCCTGGGCACAGTACGCCGAAGAACTTGGCGTACAGGTGCGCCGCACGGCCTGTGAAACCGGTCATGCAGCGGACCCCGCCGCCGTGGGACAGTTGCTGCGTGCCGATACCGCACACGAGATCGTAGCGGTCTTCGTGGTTCACACCGACACAGGCGCTAGCGTCACCAATAACCTGCAGGCGTTTCGCGACGAAATCGATGCCGCCTCGCATCCCGCGTTGCTGGTAGTCGACGTTGTGGCCTCGCTGGCCGCCGAGCCGTTCGACATGGACACATTGGGTGTCGACGTCGCCATTGGCGCCTCGCAGAAAGCGCTGATGATCTCTCCCGGCCTGAGTTTCATGGCAGTCAGCGAAAAAGCCATGCGGGTCGCGGAAGCCAACAAGACGCCGCGTGTGTACTGGGACTGGCTGCGCCGACGCAGCGATCTCGGCTACCGCAAGTTCTGCGGGACACCGCCGCAAAACCTGTTAATGGGCCTGGACGTAGCGCTCGCACTGATTTTCGAAGAGGGTCTGCAGAACGCGATTGCACGACATCGTCTGCTTGCCGGCGCGGTACATGCCGCCGTGGAAGGCTGGAGTGAGCGCGGCGACGTGGGGTTTTTCGTACGCGAGCCGCGTTCGCGTTCTGTGTCGGTTACCGCCATCGAAGTACGCCCGGGCATCGATCCGGAAAAGCTACGCACCGTCGCACGCGAGCAGTTCCAGGTCGGTATCGCAGGCGGCGTGGGTGCACTTGTGGGGCGAATTTTCCGCATCGGCCATCTCGGCGACCTGAATGCACCGATGATATTGGGCTGCCTCGCGGGCGTTGAAGCTGCGATGAGCATCAGCGGTATTGCCTACGGTCCGGGCCTCGAACGCGCCGTACGCTTACTGTCGGCATCGACAACGGAAAATACGCAGTAGTGACCCGACGAAACCAGCGCAGACCACGCGGCTAATCAGCCGCGCGGCCCAGCGGTATTTCCAGTACATGAAAACCTGGTCAACCGGGAATCCTGTTCACGGCCGGCCCGCGCCAGGCACCTCGACCTGCACCGCCCACAGCGCCGCCTCGCGTGACGGCGCGCGGTTGTGCTCCGAGGAATCAGGCGCCACGCATAGATAAAGCGTCCGGCGATCCGCCCCACCCAGGGTGCAGGCAAACACGCCCATGTCTCCCGTGGAAATTTCCTGCAGGATGTGCCCGCCTTCGGCGACGCGCAGCACGCGGTGGTGAGTCACGTCCGCACACCAGACGGCGCCTTCGGCATCGAGCACAGCACCGTCGGGTGTGACCACGGCCTGCTGGACGACAGTCGTCGCATCGGTCGATTGCGGCAACGGGCCGAACACCGCCCAGTCGCGACGCGGACCGAGTTGGCCCGGGCCTACGATGTCGAAAGCCGAGATGCGGTTGCCGGTGGACTCGCAGACGATCAAGGTCTTGCCGTCGGGCGTGATCATCGAGCCATTGGGAAAGTGGAGGCCCTCGGCCGCGACCCGGACCGTGCCGTCGAGCGTCACCGAGGCCAACCTGGCAGGCGCAATCGGCGCGCCGCCCATCAGGTCGAAGCCGAAGTTGCCCACCCAGGCGGTGCCGTCCTCGCCCACCACCATGTCGTTAATGTGGCCGGTGGCGATGTTCGAGAGGTCGGCATGCTCTACGAGCCGGCCATCGGTTTCCAGGCGCAGCACACGCCGATCACGCATCGAGCTGACGAGCAGCCGTCCATCGGGCAGCCAGCCCAGGCCCGAGGGCTGACCGGGTACCTCGGCTACCGTCGTGACGCGGCCGTCGGCGTCGATGCTCATTACCCGGTGCATGTAGAAGTCCGACAGCCATAGCCGGTCATCATGCCAGCGCGGACCTTCCAGAAAGCTGAAGCCCGAAACGATTTCTCTGATGCGTGCATCCATTGTGTGGCCCCTGACGGTTGGCAAAACCAGTTTGTCACGCTGCTGGACTGGACGAGTCGCGCAAGATGCGTCGACTCGTCAACTCGACAATGCCGCTAGATATTGATGATGTAGTTGGTTGCTGCCATACCCCCGTCCACTTGCAGCGTGTCGGCGGTAATGTATGAAGCTTGCTCCGACGCCAGAAACGCGGCCGCCGCGGCAACTTCCCGCGTGCTCCCATAACGCCCGATCGGAATCCTTCCAACATAGGCTGCGCGGATCGCTCCAGTGTGCATTTCCTGCGTGAGCGGCGTATCGATTGGACCGGGAGTAATCGCATTGACGGTAACCCCATGTGATCCCAACTCAGCCGCCATCACTTGTGTGAGACTGATCAGCCCGGCTTTGGACGCTGCATAGGCTGCTCGTCCCGGTATGCCGCGCACACCCGCACCCGAAGAGATATTGACGATACGTCCGTAGCCCCGCTTCACCATGCGCCTGGCAGCGGCTTGTCCGCACAGGAACGCACCTGTTAGATTGACAGCCAGAACCCGGTTCCACTCGTCGAACGTTGTCTCCAGGAAATCCTTGCGCAGTCCGATACCCGCCGATGTCACCAGGATGTCCGGCCCGCCGAAGGCGTGTTCGACCTGGGCCACCATCGCCTCCACCTCTTGCCCGATCGTAACGTCCATCCGCAACGCGATGACTTTTGCAGCGGCATCAGCCTGTAGCTTCTTGACCAGTGACTCTGCAAGGTCGATGTCACGATCGGCGATGGCAACCGCAGCGCCCTGTTGGACAAAATGCTCGACTATCGCAGCGCCGATACCGCTGGCGCCACCGGTAACGACTGCTACGCGACCCTTTAGATCTTGCATTTCTATCTCCGAAATTTTCCGGTCGCCGAGGCATTCTTGAAGCCCTCGCGACGACTCTTCAGTTTCATCCCTGTCTGCGCGTGCGGTTTTCGGTTTACGAATAGGTGCCGAGCGGTTTGATGTAAGGGTCGAGCATCTCTTGAACCTGTTGGCGGCTAATCACTTCACCTGGATCGGCTTTGCGGACGGTGCGATCCGCTCCGCGATAGACATGCTCGCCCATCATCCGGCCATCCTTTGAATACGGCCAGAACATGCCGGTCAGATTGCTCGTGATGTACCACGCTTCGAGGTCGTCGATCTGCTCGCCAGTGGCCGCAAGATACTTGCCTTGCCAGAGCCGGTGAGACACGGCCTCGGAGGCGAACCCCCAGTCGCTAAGCATGATCTCTTCCTTCTCGAGGAAGATGACCGTCGAGTTCGTTTCCACATACGAGCGATATAGACCAGAAACCGCGTCCAGGCCGTCAAGTACGGTTACGCCTTTGGCGCTGTGAATGACATAGCGAGGGCTTTCGACCGTCATGTCCGGAGACATGATTTCCTCCCATCTCCCGCAGACCTCGAGCTGCGCGTGGCGTCGATAGTTCTCGAGAATCTTTCGATGGAACGGGTTCTTCTCTGTTTCAAGCAGGCGGTCGGCTGCCGCAGTGAGTAAGGGCATCTCAAAGTGCATGGCTTTCCTTTTGGGGTGATGGCGAATCTGTCTCTTGAGTTTAGAAAACCAGCATGAGGCCGTGACGGCGGTGCATCGCATTGTGGTGAGCGGTGAACCATCTGTAAAATACCTGCAAGAGCTTATTGGTAGTCGTTAAAGCTATATCGGCAATAACCCTGATACCCTGAGTCTCGCGACTGGCACTCTCTACGCGTTATGGATATTCGTCATCTGCGTTATTTCGTAGGGGTGTGCGAAGCGGGTAGCCTCTCCAGAGCTGCCGACAGGCTGCACGTGGCGCAGCCTTCACTGGGCCAGCAAATCTCCGCACTTGAAACCGAACTGGACACCCAGTTGTTCGAGCGTTCTCGCCGCGGAATGGTGCTGACGAACGAAGGACGAGTCTTCCTCGATCATGCACGCGTGGTATTGGCGGATGTGGACCGCGCACGAGAAGCTGTGAGAAACGCTAACGCCGTCCCGATGGGAGCGGTCTGCCTCGGCTTGCCAACTACAGTGGGCCTGATGGCAACTATTCCGATCCTGGCAGTCTGTCGCTCCGAGCTGCCCAACGTGCATCTGAAACTGATCGAGGCATATAGCGGCACACTTCAAGAGTGGTTGCAGGCGGGCCGGATCGATATTGCCATTCTCTATGGCGACGCCGTTGAGGTTGGCTTGAAGAAGCGCGCCTTGCTCGATGATCAGCTTGCTTTCATCGCGGGGAACGGAACGGACGTTCCAGCGACTTTCACACTCGAGCAGCTGGAGAACTTTCCGCTCATTCTGCCAGGGGTCGAGCACGGGCTTCGCCGCATGGTCGAAAGTGCCTGCGCTCCACTCCATATCAAGCTCAACGTCGTCGCGGAGATCGATTCGCTCGGAACCGTGAAGCGTGCCGCGGAGCTCGGTCTGGGCTGCACGGTTCTGCCGCCCATGGCGGTTGCTGCGGAAGTAGCTGCCGGCAAGCTTAAGGCGGTGCCGATCGAAGGGCCGCAAATGAGGCGACGCGTCGTACTTGCCATCAATGAAACGAGGCCTGGCAGTCTGGCGAAATCTCGTGTCATTGAGATCGTTGAGCGGGTCATCGCCGATATGGTCGCAGGCGGTGCATGGCCGGCGGAACAGCTGGGTGTGATGGCTCAACAGATTGTTCACCCGTGAGACCGGGATGACCCGACGTGGCGGACCTATCTGAATGAGAGAGACTTCTCCGACACGTTCTTCGATGCTGCAGACTCGCTGTCCGCGCGGGGCCGCGTCCATCATGCTGCTCTTGATGTGGGCAATGCCGTTCTCCGCTGCAGCCGGCGATATCGCCAGCACGCCCGCACTTCCACCGCTGACGCAGGAAGACGTCCAGACCCTGACGCAGGCATACGACATCATCCAGCGCGACTATGCGAGGCCAGTGGACGGCAAGGCTTTGATGTACGGCGCAATCAAGGGCATGGTCGCCGAACTCGATCCGCACTCCGAATTCCTGACGCCCGACGAATTTGCTCCGCTGGTCGACCAGTTAGCAGGCGGGTTCGCGGGCGTAGGTTTGCAGGTCGGCGAACAGGATGGCAGGTTGCTGGTATTCGCGCCGATCGATCAGGCACCCGCACAGCAGGCCGGCATCCGGGCAGGCGATGTCATCACGCGGATTGACGACATACCTACGCAAGGAATGACGGTTCGCGATGCAGTCGCGCGTATGCGCGGTCCGGCAGGAACAACAGTGAACCTCAGCGTCTACCGTGCCACCGGAAACGAAACCCGCACCTTCGAAATCACACGCGCGCTGATCCATACCTCCAGCGTCAGCTCACGTATCGCTGTTCCTGGTTACGCCTACATTCGCATCAGCGGCTTTGACGAACAGACTGTGCCGGACCTTGCGAACCGTTTGCGCGATCTCGCTCGTACAACACCGCCGTTGAAGGGCATGGTGCTGGATCTACGCGCAAATGGTGGAGGGGTGTTGCAGGATGGCGTGGGCGTAGTCAGCGCCTTCGTGCCGGCCGATACGCTGGTCGTCACGGTCCGGGAACGTGAGCCCGGTTCGGGGCATGTGTACCGCGCTACTTACGAGGATTATCGCCGGCCCTCGTTTACCGGCGACCCGCTCGTCGATTTGCCGGCGATGTTCAAAACGCTGCCGCTCGTCGTGCTCATCGATGCACAGTCGGTCTCGGTTACCGAAGTTGTCGCCGCCGCACTGCACGATACGCACAGGGCTACGGTCATGGGTCAGCCTTCGTTTGGTAAAGGCACGATTCAGGTCACCGGGCCATTGAGCGGCGGTGCCGGCCTGATGCTTACGAGGGCCCGTTATTACACGCCGGACGGTGGCTCCATCCAGAATCGCGGAGTCGTGCCGGATGTGTCCCTTGCAGCGTCTGCAGGAGCCGATAGCAGCAACACGTTGCCCAGCGTGCGCGAAGTCGATCTTGCTCATCATCTCGCCAATCCGCTTGACTCCGATGAGACTGCCTATTCCGAGTCTCATGCGCGGGAAGTCGTGAGTCAGCTACGCGCCATAGAGGCACACAATGAGCACGTTTCTTCGAACACACCGTTAACGCCCGCTCATCCCGCGCCGCCCCCTCAAGCTGGGTCGAATGATTTCATGACCGAGCAGGCGTTGAACTGGCTTCGTGGTCAACCTGTCATTCGGCCGCCGAAATAGCCTCTTTGATCCACGTGGTGAATGCATCCATCGTGGCCTGGGTCCGTGTCGGTAGATGACGGTCTCGCCGATAGAGAATCGATACTTCGGGCGCGGGTGTCTCCCATGACTTCAGAATCCGCGTGAGCTTGCCCTCGCCTAACGCGGGTGCCGCAATGAACGAGAGACTCTGCACGATACCCATGCCCGCAATTGCAAGTTGCAGCCGTGCTTCGGCGTCTCCGATCGACGCGATGCTGCGTGGAAATAGCGTTTGCCGTTTCCCGTCCTTGTCGAATTCCCACTCGAGCCGTGCGCCTCGTTGCGGCAACAGAAAATCGATCAGATGATGGTTTGCGAGGTCGTCCGGAGACTCCGGTGTGCCCATTTTTTTCAGGTACGCAGGGGACGCAACTGTAACGCGGCGTGGGCGCCCTAATGGACGCAGCACCAGGTCCTGATCCTCGAGTCCGCCAATGCGTACCGCAAAGTCGATCCCCTCGTGCACAAAATCGCTGCGCTGGTCGTTCATCACGAGTTCGACGTGAATCCCCGGATGTTGTTCGAACCAGGCAGGCAAGCGAGGGACAAGAATCGAGCGCGCAATCGAGACGTTCGCGCTCACCCGGACCCGTCCCGCCAGCATCTCTTGAGAACCCGCGAGCAAGGTTTCGACTTCGTCCAGTTCGCCGAGCAGCCGACAACACAGCTCGTAATAGCGCGCACCCGCCTCGGTAGGCGCAACCGCACGCGTCGTCCGGGCCAATAGCCGCACACCGAGAATTTCCTCGAGGCGAGCCATGCGCTCCGTTGCATTCGAAGAAGACATGCTCATCGATCGGGCCGCCTTACCGAACGAGCCCATTTCCACAATCCGCACGAACAGGCGCATAGCCGCCAACTGATCAACACGCATCCGATTACTCGCTCAGACCGAAAAGTGTCTTCGCATCTTACGCTCTAGGCCGCTTGCCGGCGAAACCCTATCGTGTGGGCTGTTTTCAACGTATGGAGGATCTGCTGTCATGAACTACTGCACATTCGGCCGCTCCGGCCTGCGTATTTCCCGCCTCACACTGGGCGCCATGACGTTCGGTGCGGGGGATGGCATCTGGGCATCGATTGCCGGATTGAATCGTGAGCAGGCAGCGCGTCTGGTCGGGCTTGCCGTCGATCAAGGGGTGAATCTGATCGATACCGCCGATGCTTACTCGCAGGGGCAATCGGAAGTGGTGGTTGGCCAGGTGCTGGCCGATCTTGGTCTCGACGAAACGCGTATGTTGATCGCGACCAAGGTCCGTCTGCGCACAGGCCCTGGCCCGAACCAGGTGGGTCTTGGTCGCTCTCACATCATCCACACTGTCGAAGCGAGCCTTAAGCGGATCGGCCGAGATCACATCGATCTGTTGCAACTGCACGATCGCGACGCACTCACACCGCTCGATGAGACATTGCGTGCACTCGACGATCTCGTTGCACAAGGCAAAGTGCGGCATATCGGCGTGTGCAATTTCAGTGCGTCCGAACTCGAACGGATCCACTCGATCACGTCGCACGCACATTGGGCACAAGCGACCAGTAACCAGGTGCACTACTCGCTCGCCGCACGCGACATCGAGCACGAGATCGCGCCCGTCGCACGGCAACACGATATGGCATTGATGGTCTGGAGTCCGCTTTCAGGTGGTTATCTGAGCGGCAAATACACCGCGCAGAGCGGTACGCCTGAAAAGGGTCGACGTACCAATCTCAACTTTCCGCCCGTCGATCCGCAAAAGGTCGATCCGATCATCGACGAACTACGCGTCGTCGCACATGCATTGAACAGCACGCCTGCGCAGGTCGCGCTTGCGTGGTTGCTCGGGCGTGACGAAGTGGCAACGGTGATTGTTGGGGCTAGTTCGGAGGCGCAGCTTGGCGCCAATCTGCAAGCGGCAGAGCTCGTGCTCCCGCCGGAGCATCGTGAGCGGCTCGATCGCGTCTCGCAACCGGACGTGCCGTATCCGCACTGGATGCAGCGGTTTCATGACAAAGACCGTTTCTGATTGCACATCTCCCCTATGCGAGAAAGCGGAAAGGACGATCACATGACCGAAAGAAAAATTGCTGTTTATCGTGCTCTTGTATTGCTGAGCATTGCTGGAGCCGCGCTTGCAACATTGCCCGCATTTAGCCAGGACACTATGCCCTCCCCTGTACAACCAACGACAAACGACGTCAAAACGATGCAGCTCGATCTCCAGCACCGTTCACACGAGATCCATTGGCCCGATGGTTTCAATCCGGAAACAGCTGACCTGTTTTCGCATAACGAGGCCGTCATCCATGCGTCGTGCGAACGCGTATGGGACAACATCGTCGATGCCACTAAATGGCCTCAGTGGTATCCAAATTCGAAAGACGTCAGCATCGTCGGCGACAGTCCCGTCCTTACTCGCGACGCCGTTTTTCACTGGACGACATTTGGCCTGAAACTGGAAAGCAGGATTCGCGAATTCGTTCCGTACACGCGTATTGGCTGGTACGGTTACGCGCCGGGTACGTCGCCCAGCTTCTACCACACGTGGTATCTGACGCCTGCAGGCGACTCCTGCCGTGTCGTGATGGATGAAGTGGGTAACGGTACCGACGCCGCTCATCTGCGCGAGACCGATGAGAGCCTCATGCATCGCGGCCACGATCTGTGGCTTGCTACGTTGAAGTGGGTTTCTGAAGCACATTGATCAGCGTGCGGGTTTCAATCCGAGCGCATTTCCAGCCTCGAAATGCGAAGCTGATGAGCGAGAAGATCAAGCTTGTCCAGCAGCTCGCGCGATATCGACAGCCCTTCACGGACGCGCTCGGCACGCCTGCGTGCGCGTTCCGTGCCCGGTAGCCTTATCCCGGCCGTTGCGTCAGCACGGCCAGATGTGGTCATCTCATCGACCTGTCGCTCCACGATTGCCAGAAACGACGAAAGAGGAAGGAAGCGTTCGACATCGAGCGCAACGATGAAATGCCCGGAGTTGTTTCCAAACCCACCCCCTGCCGCGAAATCCGGGATGTCCTTGCCGAATGCAGCACCATTCAATGGCCCACCTAGCAAGCCAAGCATAAATGCGAGGCCGAGCCCCTTATGCCCGCCCATCGATGTCAGCAGGCCCCCGTTCACCCTCTTCGGATCGGTAATCGCTTCGCCAGTGGCGCGATCGATCACCCATCCGTCAGGCATCGTGCGACCTTGCAATGCAAACGCCGCAATAACGCCTGATGCGACCGTCGACATACCTATGTCGAGGACGAAGGGCGCATCGCCAGGGCCCGGCACGGCAATCGCAAGTGGGTTCGTGCCGATCAGCGGTTCAGCACTCCCCGCAGGCGCCATGTGATTGACCCCTGACACGGCGCTGTAAATCCCTATCATGCCGTGCGCGCAAGGCATCGACGCATAAACACCGCCGGCGCCTGCGTGGTTCGATCCACGAACACCCACCCAGGCGACACCCGTCTCGCGAGCAATCTGAATGGCCTGCTCTGCGGCGAAGGTCATGATTCGATGACCAGGACCATTGTGTCCGTCGACCAGCGCCGTCGATGGCCCGGTTCTCGACAACACGGGTTGTGCAGTGGGACTTATCTTGCCCGACAAAAGAGCGACCGCATATTGCGGCAGCCGGAAAATACCGTGCGCATCTGCGCCGGTTAGATCCGCTTCGATCATCTGAATCGCAACGCACTCTGCGTCCGCTTCGCTAACGCCAAGCGCCTCCAACACATCGGCAATGAAATTTCTGGCCCGCGCGGCGTCAATCCTGACCGGATTATCTGGAGCGTCCGCTTTCATCGTTGCGCTCCTAGTTCGCGCATCGTTTCGCCAACCCAATCTGCAATGGAGTCAACGCCGAGGGAAATGTTGTCGATGCTGCAGTGCTCCGCGCCGCCGTCGTCAATCGAATGAATTTTCAGCTCGCGCTTGACGCTGTTGACGCAATCGTCGAAGGTCTGCTGCGCCTGCTCGAGTTTGATCTGCCGGTCATTGCCACCGTGTTCAATGAGAATCGGGCAACGGATACGATGGAGCACACCGGCAAGCGTCATGCGGTCGGCCGTCTCCAGCAAATCCTCGACACTCTGTGAGCCAAACACCCACATCGCGTGATTCCAGTAGTGGGGCACGGGAAGACTCCGATCGCGGCTCTCATAGCGATAGCGCTGCGTCGCTCCCCAGTTGTAGTTCGCTCCCCACGCAACACAGCACGCAAGCCGCGGCTCAAACGCCGCCGCGCGCGGAGCATGATAGCCACCGAGCGAAAGCGCCATGATTCCAATGCGACGGGGATCGACATCGGGACGTGACTCCAGATAATCGACACAGGCGGCGGCCGGAACTTCAGCCTCCGGGAAATTCTTCAGCCCGCGCCGCCTGAGCGACTCTCCGACTCCAGGATTATCAACAAGGAGCGCGCTCACGCCGCGGCGACTCAGTTCCGGTCCCATCCCAACGAGATAGAGAATTTCCTTGGTGACGTCCAGTCCGTCGAAGTGAATCATGCAAGGCGTCTGCGCATCCCGATCGTTTGCTGCCGGTACAAACAGGGCCGGTAAAAACGTATCTTTGTAGGGCACTTCAACCCGCTCGCACTTCTGACCCGTCAACTGCAGGTACTTCTCGAAACATTCGAGGACTTTCTGATAAGCCTGTTTCCGGGGCTCGAAGTCCGGTGCCTGCATCCGCTCGGCCTGCAGGTAGTAAATGGTCGCGCGCCGATACTTCATCCCGGCGCTGTACGAATGTCCCTTCCGTTCGTCTTCTCGTGCGAGTCGGGTCAGACGCTCGCCGAGCGACGACCATGCCGTAAACAGCTTCTCGCTTGCAGCTGGATCTCCGCGGTTCGACGCTTCACGTGCCGCCCCCGACACGCTGTCGATCTCTCCAATCTGGCCACCCATGCCGAGGCAAAGGTTGACCGCCATATTCCATGTGTAGTTGCCAGGAAAATATTCAAACATTGCGGATCCTGAAGTTTGATGTTTCGTTGTCATGCCGACGCGGCACACTCCGATCATGATCGGGCCTATCTGATAAGCCGGTAACCGTCTATCGCTCGACCTTACAAGCGCGTCCGCCGGACTGCGGACAATTGAACCGTCAATGCTCCGGCAACCACTGGAATCATCGCCAGCACGTAGGCGATAGTCGAGAAGCCCCACTGCTTATGCACGAGACCGCCGACGAAAAGGGACGCGCATATCTGCCCAAGGCGACCCGCACCCATTGCCCAACCCACTGCCGTTGAACGGGCCACTACCGGATAAAGGGTGGCGCACAGCGCCATGATTGCCGAGGCGGCCAGATCGAGCAGAAAGCCGGTCAGCAACATGCTGAACGCGGCAGGAAAAATGGCGCCACCGGCCGCGGCAAAACCCGCCATGCAAACCGCAGCCGAAGCGAAAGCGACGAGTAGTACGCGTACGCTGCCGAAACGCATCATCAGCACACCGGCCACAAGCATGCCGGCTACACCGCCCAGGTTCTCGAGACCGACCATCCATGCCGCGGTTGACGGCCTGACACCAGCGAGATGAAGCAGCGACGGATACCATAAGAAAATGGTGCTGAGCACGCCGTAGGTGGCAAAAAATATCGCCCACAGCGTCAAGGTCTGCATCGTCCAGCCATCGCGAAACAGCAGGAACAGGGAACCGGTATCCGCTTTCGTACTGTTCGCCCGCAGATCCACTTCGCCTCTTACTGCGTTACCTCGAAGATGTGCGACCACAGGCGCCGCGCCCGCAGAAATTCCCCGTGTCGACATGAATTGCAGCGACTCGGGCAACATGGCGAACATGCCGATAACAAGCGCGAGCGGTAAGCCACCGACCAGATAGAACAGCACGTTCAAGCCGAATCGCGTCACCATGTACGAGCCAAGAAAGCCACCGAGCATGCCGCCGATTGGATAGGCCGCGAACAGCGCCGTCACCATGACGCGCCGGAATCGTTCCGGTAGATACTCCGATGCAAGCGTGATGAAGCACGGGGTCGCACCGCCGAGGCCAATGCCTGCGATCAGGCGGATCAACGCCAACGTGCCCAGCGTTGGCGCGAACGCGGTTGCAACCGTCAGCATGCCAAAGAGCAGCACGGAAAGAATCAGCATGGGACGGCGACCGAAGCGATCGGCAAGAAGACCGATCAACAGCGCGCCGATCATGTACCCGGCCTGTCCCGCCGCGAACACTGTCCCCAGTGCTGATGTTCCAACGTGCAAACGGTCCGCGAGCAAAGAACCGGCTACGCCGATCGCCTGGCTATCCATCCCGTCAAGAAGCGCAACGAGCGCGCACAACGCATACGTCCGCTTTTGCAATGGCCTAAGCGGAATACAACCGTCGATCAGGTTGTCGACATCGACCGTCTCCCTGCCCGTACGTTGCAATGTGGTCGCGGTAGCCGCGGCGCCACCGCTGCTGCCCGATATCGGCCCTGACTTGCAATCGTGCGGCACCGCCGATTTCACCGCCCTGTTCCCAACACAGTCACTCACCAATTGTCTCCAGTGCGGCTCCACGCGTCTCGATTCCAAACAGGAGGAAGCTCAACCCGGCCACGAGATAGCACGTCGCGAGAAAACCGAAAGCGGGGATGAGCGATGCGAGTGAAGCGGCAGGATTGATTACGTTGGACGATCCGACGATCAGAGCAAGTCCAAGTGGACCGATGATTTTCCCAAGACCTCCGACCCCATACGCCCATCCCATGCCCGTGGCGCGCAGCGACGATGGCCATATTTCTGACGAGTAGGGGCCGACCACCGCAAAAGCACCATCGACAAACACGTTGGCAAGGATCAATCCGCTCACGAACGCTGACAGCGTGCCAATCGTCGTGGCGTGGCCGAACGCTGCCGCGGTTAGGAGGAATGCCCCACCTAATCCGGCCATCGCTCCACATGCGCGACGTCCAATGCGGTCCGCCAGGATCGAAAAGAAGATCCGGCCGGAAAATCCCGCCAACGTAACGAAGATCATCAAAAATGACGCTCGCGCCGGCGACACGCCTAATTGAAGGACGAACAACGTTGGCGCCCACATCAGGAAACCGTAGTAACCCGTTTGCGCGGTCAGATTGATCATCCAGGTCAGCGCGACGCGACGCGGATAAGAGAAAAGATCGCGCATACCGACCTGCATCCGCCGTATCGGTGCGGGCGCGGCGGGCAAGGTGCAAGGGTCTACCTCAAGTGCCCACGCGATCGAACGCCGCGCCTCGTCGACCCGTCCCACAGAAAGCAACCAGTGTGGAGATTCCGGGACCCACGTGCGAATAAGCAGCGTCAGCAGCGCAGGAGCGAGCCCTACCCCGAAGAGACCGCGCCAGCCGATCCAGTGCGACAGGAAAGCAGCAATCACTGACCCAAGCAACATCCCGACCGGCACGGCAGCGGTAACCAGTCCCCCGACCAAACCGCGCTTCGATGCAGGCACAAACTCCTGCGTAAGCGGAAGATCCACACAGTAAAGTCCGCCCACCCCGAATCCGACGATAAAGCGAAACACGGCTAAATACACCCATCCGTGATCCGGCGTGAAGGCCAACGCGCCGCTAGCCAGCGAAAAATTGACGACCGTCGCAAGAAATACCTTGCGCCTGCCGAACCGGTCGGCAATCCGTCCGTAGACAATGGCGCCTCCCATTGCGCCAACACCCGACGAAAGCAGGATGAGCGCCGATTGACCAAAGCTCAGGTGCCACGGGCCAACGACAAAGGCGAGTACAAATCCAACGACGAAATAGTCGAAAAACTCCAGCATGTCGCCGAGTATCGCCGCAGTGATGACGCGCCACTGGTTTCCCGTCAATCGCGTCTGCTGGTCGAGGCACGCCAATAGCGCGCTACGTCCGGCGATAGCAGGGTTCAGATTTGTGTCTACGTCACCCTTGCTTGCATGTCGGGTGAAATGCTGATCCATCAATCGTCTTCCTCTCCTGGTGCGCCTGTGGCTCGGTCAGGTTGTCCTCACGGAGGTGTGTATTTTCTCTTTTAATTATTGTTTGATAATTTAAGACGTGAAACGCTGCTTGTCAATCTGGAAACAGCATCACATTGCGTTGCACGGGTAAACGATCAGCCTCGTCCTCAACGGCAATGTTTCACCAACAGATCAACCGGATACGAGACGGAAAATGGTTGCCAGACACACGCTTATTGCGGGTGTCGAGCGCAGTGTTCCAGACGAGGTGGGATGTGCGTGCGGGTGCAAGAAGTCGTGCTGGCAACGGGTTGCACGACGAGGCAGTCAAGAAAAGGAATTGCTCTTGTAACGCACCGTGGAACCCACTAGGACAACAGCGCACCAATTGCGTCGTTGCGGAAAATTCAGGGGCGGCGAGCCTCGGCCGTGAACCGCGCGATTGCGTGAGGTGCTGCGTCGATGAAGGCATCGATTGTTACGTCAAGAACGTTCTGGCTTAGCTCGTGGTCGGTCGATGTGCCGAAGGCACAACGCCGGATCCCATGGTAGAAGATCCCACCGTGAAAGGACCATACGAAGTCGAGTTCGTCTTCCGTAATGGGAATCTCGAGTCCAGACACCATCCTGTACTCGGCGCGTAACTCCTCGCACAGCGGCATCAGGATGCGCTGCTCAAGGATACGGAAGTACCGGCGGTTGATTTCCACACCCGAAAGTCCGGCGAAAACATAAAGCCGCATCCAGTCACGATTGAAGACGACCTTCAGGTATGAGTTATAAAACTGGACGAGGCGTTCCCGAAGTGAAAGTGACCGGTCACGGATCAGTTTGGGCCATTGGCTGTCCCAACGCTGGGTGAACACGGCATCGAACACGGCATCGACCAGATCATCTTTCGATTCGAAATAACGAAACATGAGCGGCTGGGTCACGCCAATCTGTTTCGCCAGGTCATGCGTCGAGCCACTAAAGCCATGTTCGGAAAAGAAATTGATACTTTCGCGGATGATCTGCGCCCGCCTCTCGTCCGGCGATTGCCGGCGCCGCTTTTCCGGCACCGCGGAAACAGCAGCACGGGTGCGCGTCGATCTGGCTTTAGCGTTCACGTTACCTTGCGTCCTCTCGAAAGTCAGTTGCCATATTTTGAACGGCTACTGTGCGTGAATCCTGGTCGGCGGTCATGCGCCACGTTGCCAGCAACATACCGTCGTCGACACCGGAACCCCACGCATTATATCGACTCGTCGACGCAATGCCTGCTTCGTGTCAAGGCGTGGCTTTCCCGATAAAGCGCATCGCTTCGCTGATGACAGTGGAATGATCCACCATTCGATTGTGGCCAAAGCCATCCGTTGAGTAAAGTTGCGCATCGGGCCATAGTTCAGCGAACCGCGCGCCCTCTTCCCATGGCGTCACGCGATCCTGTCGGTCGTGAATGATCAATGCCGGTTCGGTGCGAACTTTCAGGTAACCTGAAGCATCGTAATCAGAAAAACGCTGGCCGGTTAATTTGTGTACCCACTCCTCAAACAGAGCAAAAACTTTGGGCGAAATGCCTAACTCACGAAAGTGGCGACGTGTACCTTCCTCCGCAGCCAGCATCGGAGCGATCAGGACATATCGGAGCGGCGGTGTCGCATCTTCTCGCGCGAAGACAGCGGCGGTTGCTCCAAGTGAGTGGCCGATCAAGACACTGGGTTGACCGAAACGCCGGCCTATTTGACGGAGCACTGACGTAAAGCGAGCGAGATGGCTGACTCGACCACCGCTCAAGCCGTGTCCGACCTGGTCGAAACAAACCACCGCGTAGCCAAGCGCGAGTAAGTGTGGCACCCACGGAGTAAAGCGCAGCGCGTAACTCGACCACCCATGCGATATCAAGACGAACGGTTGGCACGATGGATCACCCCATACGTAGATCTCAATCCACTCTCCGTCGAGTTGGATTCTTGACCTTTGAACATCTCCCAGGGACGCAAGTTTACTTTTGGCATGCTTGTACGTTGAGGGATCCGGCGTGACGAACAGTTTCCCCAAGTATTGAACCACTAGCCTGGGTGCCAGCTTGCTGGCTACCGACAAGACCAGTCGTAGCCCTCCTACCTTGATAGCTTTACCCATTCTGTTACCTCTGTACGAGTCACTGAGCGGCCCTCAATCCTGTCAACGACAAGGTTCGAAGTTATTGGCACGGTGCTCAGAGTTTCCTGCGATCGCGATGCATCGATGACCGTTTCTTGTCTTCGTTCTCGCAAACATAGACGGTCTCCGCCTGGGCTCGTAGACGGATCGACTCCGCGAGCCAGCGGCGTACCTCGACAGCAATCCGGCGCCATTCATCATGTGTTAAGACCCGCTTCATTGCGCATCCCTCTCGATCTTCCATTCACGCATCAATGTCTGGGGCAACACTAAACGGATATCTCGTCTGAATGAAGAGCTATGCCGTCATGAATCCAATGACTTTCGGTCATTGATTGATCATCACCGTGTCTGGTCACACCGCGTCGCCTTCATGCACAAACGACCGTCAGGATATGATCTGGGCTTACTGCACTCCGAGTCACCGCAAGCCAGTAACGCAGGCAACGATTCAATGGAAGCCACCGATGAAGCCGGATCCAGTCAAGATGGAAGCGGAACCCGAACGACGCCCCGCTACGGCCTATGAGGTCGCGGAACTCGCGGGCGTATCCCAGTCCGCGGTATCGCGCGTCTTCACGCCCGGTGCCAGCGTTTCCACGGGCATGCGCGAGAAAGTTCTGGATGCGGCGCAGCAACTTGGCTACCGCCCTAACCTCGTTGCCCGCTCGCTCATTACGAGGCGATCGAGTCTCATTGGCGTCGCGGTACCCGGTACCGCCAACCCCTTCTATCAGGCGGCGCTTGACGCGCTCTCCACGTCCTTTGCCAGAATCGGCTATCGGGTTTTGCTATTCACCTCCGATCCCCTTGCCGGCTCCGACCCGATCCTCGAAGAAGTATTGCGCTATCGCGTGGATGCGCTGGTTCTCATCTCGACGAGTCTTTCATCTCGCTTCGCCGATGAGTGCCTTCAACAGGGCCTCCCGGTCGTCATGCTCAACCGCAAGACAGACGGTGATTCTGTGCCCAGTGTCGCAGGAGACAACCGGCGAGGCGCAAAGGAGCTCGCCGCCTTCCTGTTCGCCGGCAAACATCGGCGTTTCGCGTACGTCGCCGGGCTTGAGCATTCGTCGACGAACCGGGATCGGGAGGCCGGATTCCTCGAAGGTCTAGCCGAACGCAAAGTCCGTCATGTCGATCGTGTGACTGGAAATTATTCCGCTGACGATACCGCGTCGGCTGTGCGCACACTGCTGTCGTCTACAACACCACCTGACGCGATATTTTGCGCGAACGATTACATGGCGCTCGTGGCCATCAATCTTGCCCGAACCGAATTCGGGCTTAACGTGGGCACCGACGTTTCCATCGTCGGATTTGACGACATCGACATGGCGCGGTGGCCGATCTTCGGGCTGACCACCTACTCGCAACCGGTGAAATTGATGGTCCAGCGCGTCGTTCAGGTGGTGGAGCGCCAGCTTTCCGCAGCAGTCGTGCCCGCCGTGCAACACATCATCGACGGAGAGTTGATCGTGCGCGGCTCCGCACGCGTACCGCAGACCGGCGTGGTGCAGTCCGCAGACCAGTGGACCTGGCGCTCGCGCAAGCGCCAGGACATATCGCGGTGAGCGTCATTTTCGTGCTCACATAGATATAAATTATCACTTGATATCTTGAATTTCCTCCGAGGCAGGTCTATCCTCAACCGAGGATTGCATTCGTATGCAATCACATTTGCATTCGAATGCAAAATTCCCGAACCCATACCCGAAGGAGAAGTTCAAATGGCCAGATGGCTCAAGCATGGCGCAGAGGCTGACGTGATCAAGTCTGCCGCGAAAGAAGTCCGCGATACGGTGGAAGCAACCCTCGCGGACATCGAAACGCGCGGAGATGAGGCAATACGCGAACTGTCGATCCGGTTCGACAAGCTGGACCGTGACGATTACAGACTGTCGCAGCGTGAAATCGACGATTGCCTCTCCCAGTTGACCACGCGTGACATTACGGACATCGAATTCGCTCAGAAGCAGGTAGAAAACTTCGCTCGACACCAACGCGCATCAATCCTCGACATCGAGGTTGAGACGCTTCCCGGCGTGATCCTTGGGCACAGGAACATTCCAGTCAACTCTGCAGGTTGTTATGTGCCGGGCGGTAAATATCCGCTACTCGCTTCTGCTCACATGTCGGTCATCACGGCTCGTGTTGCCGGCGTGCCACGCATCATCACCTGTGCACCGCCCTTTCACGGCAAGCCTGCTCCCGCGATTGTCGCTGCACAGCATATGGCCGGGGCGCATGAAATCTATTGCCTCGGAGGCATCCAGGCAGTCGGTGCCATGGCGATCGGCACAGAGAAAATTGCACCTGTAGACATGCTCGTCGGCCCGGGTAACGCATTCGTCGCGGAAGCCAAGCGACAACTTTTCGGCCGCGTCGGCATCGATCTCTTCGCCGGACCGACCGAGACGCTCGTGATCGCAGACGAATCGGTCGACGGCGAGATGTGCGCGACGGATCTGCTTGGACAAGCGGAACATGGTCCGGACTCACCCGCCGTCCTGCTGACAACCTCAGAAAAACTCGCGCATGAAACGCTGACGGAGATCGAGCGGCTGCTCAAGATCCTCCCGACCGCCGATATTGCGCGCAAGTCGTGGGACAAATACGGCGAAGTCATCATTGCGGACAGTGACGAGGAGATGGTCAAGATCGCCAACGACATCGCGTCTGAACACGTTCAGGTATTGACGCGAGATGTCGACTACTTCCTCAAGAACATGACCAACTACGGCGCGCTGTTTCTCGGTCCGCGCACAAACGTTGCGTTCGGCGACAAGACCATTGGCACGAACCATACGTTACCCACGAAGAAGGCGGCGCGTTATACGGGCGGGCTATGGGTCGGGAAATTCCTGAAGACCTGCACGTACCAGCAAGTTCTGACAGACGAAGCGTCCGCGCTGGTCGGTGAGTACTGTTCCCGTCTATGTGCGCTAGAAGGTTTCGCGGGGCACGGCGAACAGGCAAATCTGCGCGTGCGTCGCTACGGGCACCGCGATGTGCCATACGGCGGAGCCGCGGTCTGAAAACTTCCGGATCGCCCGATTTCCGGTTGGCACTGCGCATACGTGGCTACTCGCGGGTCGTCCCGTATCCAGTCGGGTAGTAGCGGCTGCTACGTTCGCAAAAGATTGTGCATATGACTGGGCGGAAGTCAGCTTGCACGGTTGCAAGCTGACTTTTATAAGGGAACTGGCGAGGAGACACGAGATGAATCAGGAGCGAAGCGAAATACGCGACGGCATGCAGATCACGTGGGACGCTGCGATTCAGATGGATGACGGCGTGGTATTGCGGGCAGACATCTTCAGGCCCGTCGACGCAGGAAGATATCCCGTCATCATGAGCTACGGCCCATATGGCAAGGGGCTGGCGTTTCAAGACGGCTACAGGACAGCGTGGCAATCGATGGAGCGAGACTATCCCGACGCGGTTACCGGAACCAGCAACGCGTACGCGAACTGGGAAGTCGTCGACCCGGAAAAATGGGTTCCGCACGGTTATGTCGTCGTGCGCGTCGATTCGCGCGGCGCAGGGAGATCGCCTGGCTACCTCTGCCACAACAATCATCGAGAACAGAAGGACTACCACGAGTGCATTGAATGGGCGGCCGCTCAGCCATGGAGCACCGGCAAGGTAGGGCTGAATGGGATCTCATACTACGGCGCGAATCAATGGCGCGCCGCCGCGACTCAGCCTTTGCATCTTGCTGCAATCTGCGTTTGGGAAGGTTGGCATGACAACTATCGTGACGGCAATCGGCACGGCGGCATTCTGTGTACGTTTCGCAAGAACTGGCAGGACATGCAGGTCAAGACGGTCCAGCACGGCGTTGGCGAGCGTGGCGCGACTAGCAGACTGACAGGAGAGCTGGCGTGCGGGCCGGAGACCTTGACGAACGACGAACTGGTCAGCAATCGAGAGGACATGCACCATGAAATGCTCTCGCGAGCGCTGCTAACCGACTACTATAAAGAGCGTTCGGTCGACCTCACGAAGGTACAGGTGCCGCTGCTCTCCGCTGCTAACTGGGGTGGACAAGGATTGCATGCGCGCGGCAACTTCGAAGGATTTATCGGCGCCGCGTCTACCCAGAAATGGCTTGAGGTACACGGTGGTTCTCATTGGGCGCCTTTTTATACCGACTACGGCGTAGCACTGCAGAAGAGATTTTTCGATTACTTTCTGAAGGGTGAAAACAACGGTTGGCAAGACCAGCCGAAAGTACAGTTGCAGGTACGCCACCTCGACAGGTACGTGCTTCGTTACGAGGATGAGTGGCCGCTTGCCAGAACGGCATGGACGTCGCTCTACCTCGATCCCCACACTCTGCAGTTAAGCGACAGCCGTCCTCAGTTTGTCAGTACGGTGCAGTACCGGGCGATGGGAAAAGGCGTGACGTTTATGACGCCGCCGCTTTCGGTCGATACGGAATTCACGGGCCCTTCGTCCTTGACTCTGATCATTTCGTCCTCGACCGCCGATGCAGACTTCTTTGTCGTTCTTCACGTTTTCGATCCGGCTGGAAACGAAGTGACATTTCAGGGAGCACTCGATCCCAAGGCCCCTCTGACACAAGGATGGCTACGCGCATCGCAGCGAAAGCTGGAGCCGGACAGATCGCGGCCGTACCGGCCATTTCATTCCCACGATGAGTCGCAGCCCCTGGAGCCGGGGGTTCCCTATGAAGTCGACATCGAGATCTGGCCAACGTGCGTTGTTCTTCCAAAGGGTTATCGGCTCGGTCTTACGATCATGGGAAGAGACTACGAACACGGTCTGGAACAATCGACCCTTTCGAACATGAAGAATCCGATGAAGGGATGCGGTCCTTTCTTGCACGACGATCCGGTCGATCGGCCGTCGGAGATCTTCGACAACATCGTGACTTTGCACTTTGATCCGGAACGGCCAGCCACGCTATTGGTCCCCGTGATACCCGAACGAAGCTGACGTGAACTATTGAGTATCGTTTAACTGCGTCCGCTGGCCTATCCAGCGGGCGCCGCATTCCCATGCTGACTGTCAGATCGCCCAACACGCCGGAGCGGTTATTTCGCCTTCGGCACTATCGGTAGAAGCACGTAGTTTTCACGCCCACCACCCAGGTGCAGTGTCGTTGTTCCACCGAATACATCAGCAGGCCGGTCACGGGGATCGTCGTGGAGGAACGGGCCACAACCGGTGAACTCATTCTTCATGTTCGACAGCTTGCCACCGCTTCCACCTGGGTAGACGTAATCCTTGCCTCGCACGCTCAAGGCGATACGCGCTCCGGGTGGTACAACAATTGAAGTCGGCCACAGTTCGATGTCGAGTTCATAGATCTCGCCAGGCGTGAGAGGTTGAATCTCGTCGTGAGTGTGATACGGCCGGAAAGGCAGCGATCTAACCAGATCAAGCTTGCGGTGTGATGCACGCAACCAGCCCTGCGCGATCGGTGTATGAGGATCCAGTGCTCCGACGAACACCACCTCATTGAAGTCAGCCGAAAACACGCGGAGTACGAGGAACAGATCCGCATCCTTCGTGCTCGAGGAAACATTGAGTTTCGCGGCAATCGGCCCAGTCAGTTCTGTCTCCTCTGCGAGTGGAGGTGTCACGAACGTAAAGCCATCGCCAAGTGCATCGAACGCGAGGGTCGCGGCTGCCTGCTGCGGCTCCGTCGACAATGCGCTGTTGTCAGCTTCGAGATGGTAGCGGGTCCACTGTGTCCGGGGAAGCGGCCAGTTTTCCTCGGTGCGTTCGACGAATGTCTCCCCTGGGTGCCGAACCTGTAAGCGCACCTTCGGCTCCCGATCCCAGCCGTTGTTTTCACCCTTCAGGAAGTAATCAAAGAACCGCTTCTGGATGGCGATGCCGTAATCGGTGTAGTAATGCGTCCAGTGCTCGATACCGTGAACCTCGAGCCATTTCTGCTTCGAGGCGGCAAGCATGTACCCTTCGAAATTACCGCGCGGATGAAGCCCCTGCCCGCCCCAGTTAGCGGCCGACAGCACGGGCACTTCAATATCGTTCCAGTCGGGCGTGCGGCACGTGTGAAATTCGTCGATCAATGGATGCTTGATGATTTCATCCCACATGTCGATCCGGTTGCTACCGAGTTGCTCCTCGGACAGCGTCACCGGGCCCGACACCCATTCGCCATTCAGCCGGCTACGATAACCACGCTTGCCGACACCGTGTTGCACGGTCTTCACCTGCATGTCGTACCAGTTCTGCGCGAACGTGCAATAGATTCCACCATGGAAAAACATCTCCCGGTAGTAATCCTGGAAGCCTTCCCAAACACAGATTGCAGCCAGATGCTTCGGCTTTTCCGCCGCGACCTGCCACTGATTGTTTGCGTAGTACGAGATGCCGCTCAAGCCAACCTTTCCGTTACACCACGGTTGTACCCCCGCCCAATCGATGCAGCGCGCAAAGTCCTTGATCTCCTGAGCGGACCAGGTCTCGAGGTAACCTGGCGAGCGCCCCGCGCCGCGACTGTCGACGCGGATGCAGATGTAATCGTGAGGCACCCATTTCTCAGGGTCCGCGACTTCCCAACTTTGATACCTGTTGGAGGAGCCTGCTTCTACGTCAGGATGCTCGTGCACCATGCGGTCCCACGCCGTCTTGTAGCCGTCTTCGAAATGCAACAGCTTCCCATACGGTCCATGCGACATCAAAACCGGGAAACGCCCTTCTTTGGCCGGCCGGAATATGTCCGCCCTCAAGACAATGCCGTCGCTCATGCGGATCGGCACATCCCATTCGATGACCATATCCAGCCTGATCTCGGTCCTCAGCGCCCGTGATTCATCGTCGGACGTGTGGTCGGGCTCAAATCTCTGCGAAGTCATTTTTCCTCTTCCTCTTTCAGGTGATTCCCATGGCCGCAGTCGCAGCCATTGCTCTATCTCGACCCTGTTCAATGGGCAATGCGGTTGATTGCGGGTCCTCGCGGGTCCGATAACGTGTCGATACCGGTTTCGCCCTGTTCGGAAGCGTCAGCGGGCGCCAGCACGGCGAACAGAATCCCGATCAGAAGGCCGCAACCGGCAAGGAACAGAAATGCGGGAAGGACCGCATCTGTTGTTGCACGTGGGGTGATGACGTTGCCCGTTCCTGCAATGACAGCAAGGCATAACGGACCGAGAATCTTGCCGACGCCGTTCGCAGCCTGCCCCACCCCGATCGCGCGGGCTGCGAGCCGTGTCGGAAAAATTTCCACGGAATAGGGCCCCACCACGCACCAGCCACCGTCAAAAAATAGAGCGCCCACCGCAACCATGACCACAAAAACAGGGAATCCTGCGACGCTATGCTGGGCACCCAACCCCGCGGCACCCAGCGAGACCGCGATACCAAAACCGAAGATCGCGCAAACCTTCCTGCGCGTCATCCACCTGGGTAGCAAGGAAAAAAGCAGACGACCTGCAATGCCGGCGAGGGCTATGGCGATGAAATGTTTTGCGGCTTCGGCAGGCGATATCTTCAGCAGCAATGCAACGATCGTCGGCCCCCAGAGATAGACTCCATAGCCGGCCGTACTGAGTGCAGCCCACGTCACCACCACCAGCAGTGTCCGGCCGGGAAACAGCAATAGCTCGCCGATCCGCCCATTGGGCGCAGGCGCGGCTGTAACGCTCGTCGCTGTAGTCAATGCGGGTAGGTCGGATGCATCCATTCCGAGTAGGCGCGCGAATACGTTGCGCGCCTCGCCCAAGCGCCCTTTGCTGATTAGCCACTGTCCTGATTCGGGAACAAACAGCGCAGCAGACACTGTGACGAGTAGCGGTGCAAAACCCAGCGCCGCGACACCGCGCCAACCGAACGCATGCAAGAGGGTCGCGGCGGAAATAGAGGCAATCAGCGATCCGACCGAAGCGGCGACGATGGGAAAACCAGTCAGCCGTGTGCGATAACTCGCAGGTGTGTGCTCGACGAGCAGAACCGTCTGCGTCGTCGCCGCGCCGGCAAGCCCACAGCCGACCAGAAAGCGCAACGCGGCGAAACCCAGCCACGCTCCTTCTGGCAAAAAGGCAGCTGCGCCTGCGCTGAACCCACAGATCGTGGTGCTGATCAGCAACACGCGCTTACGACCAAACGCATCCGCCAGCGAGCCGCTGAATAGCGAGCCCACGATCGCACCGGCCCCAGCGCTAAGCAGAATCAGCGATGATTCTCCGTATGTCAGGTGCCATCCCGGACCGAGAACTGCGAGCAGGAATCCGACAAGATAGAAGTCGAAGAAATCGAGTGTAAAGCCGAGGCAAAACACGGAGAACGCGCCGAAGTAGCGCTTCTTGGGCCGTGAGCTCGCGTATAGATTCAGCAAGTCCCGCCGCTGCGTACCAGGTTGCATGAGCTGTCTCCGTCCATAATCTTGTCTGTGTAGCGATAGCGGCACTGCTAGCGATTCCGATGCATCTCAAGCGGTGCTCGAGATGCATTACTGAGCGGTCCATCCTCCGTCTATCCGCAGACTCGTTCCTGTCACCATGGCAGCGGCTGGCGACGCCAGGTAGCAAACGGCGGCCGCAACATCCTCCGCCGGCAACAGCCGCCCCATCGGCAATCGGTCCATGACCCAGCCATGAAATTTTTCGTCCGCGAAGAACGATTTCGTCATAGGGGTCTCGACGAAGGTTGGCGCGACCGTATTCACGCAGATACGATTCGCAGCGAGCTCCAGTGCCATAGCCTTGGTCAATCCTTCGATCGCATGCTTTGTCATGCAGTACACCGATCGACGGATAGCACCTACATGCCCCATCTGAGACGACATGTTGATAATCGAGCCTCTGGCTATACCGCTTTCGATCATTTTTCGCGCACATGCTTGCGCTACCGTGAACATCGATCGAACGTTGAGCAGCAGCATGGCATCGAGCTGCTCCAACGTAACGTCGACAAATTCGATCGGGAAATTCGTTCCTGCGTTGTTCACCAGGATATCCAGACGGTCCATTCGATCGATCGCCGCAGAAAACGCATCGACATCCGTCACATCGCACACGATGGCCGAGGCTTGACCGCCTTCGTTGTGTATCCGGGTTACGACGTCGTCGAGTTCGCTTGCGCTGCGACTTAGCGCGTAGACCGTGGCGCCGCGTTGTGCAAGCGCGCTAGCGATCTCCGCACCAAGCCCTCTTCCGGCTCCCGTCACGAGCGCCGCCGCACCATCAAGACCCGAAGACAATTTCTGCGACCCCATCACGATTCCCCTGGGATGATCGGCGGCATCACGTTGTTCCGACGTACCGGTCAAGCCGCTACTTGATGGCAAGCGGATTGAGAGGCGAGCCCACCGCCTTAGTAATTGGTAACGGCGGGGCGGTGAACATGAACTCGTACACGCCATCCTTCGCGCAGTCTTCGGCGAGTTCCTTCACGTAGAAGATCTCTCCCATGCTGATTCCGATCATCGGGATCACGACCCAGTGCCATGGTTGTGTGCAATCGTCGGTTTCGTTCGGGCGTACTTCACATCCCCACGTGTCGGTGCAAATGGCGGCAATCTGTTTGTCGTGTACCCAGTTTGCCGTCTCGAACGCGAGACCAGGGGCCGACCCACCGGCATATCCGCCCCAGTCTCCCTCATGGAGACAACGTTCCATGTGGCCCGTTCGAACGATCACAAAATCGCCACGGCGGACACTCACGCCCTGAGCGCGTTGTGTCGCCTCAAGATCGGCGATCGAAATCGCATCGCCGTCTCGCAGCGAATCGACACCCAGGTAGCGCGCAACGTCCAGCAATACGCCGCGCCCCACCATCTTCGCCTTCGTCTTCTCAATGCCGTTCTTCTGGGCGCCGTCGCTGTCCACCAGTCGAGCGTCGTAGCCGTTCCACATCTTGTCGTCGAAGAAGATATGACTCAGGGCGTCCCACTGGGTGCCACACTGCAACGGAAACGATACGGCGTCGTCCGCGTACCTGAGACCACCAGCGTCCTGATTTCCCGCAACCGCATCGGTCCCGGTGGCGAGCATCGTGTGGATCGGATTGAAGCGATTACCCCAATGCCCCTTCTGCGGACCGTCGCGGTCGAAGTTCAGGCCGAGGGAGAACACCTTGCCTTTGCGAACGAGCTGCGCTGCGTTCTGGATGTCCTCCTCCGATACGTAGTTGAGTGTCCCGATTTCGTCATCGGGACCCCACTTGCCCCAGTTCTTGCAACGTTCTGCGGTACCACGCACGTGGTCCAGGGTGAATTTGTTTGCGTCGTAACGATGTACCATTTTCGTCTCCTTGTTTATTGATTGATAACTTATAATTCGTCGAAGCGAATGTCAAGAGCCTCACGTGTCGCGAGCCAATCTCTTCGCTAAATTCAGGTTGATTCCTGGTACGCCGTTTCAGGTTTTGACGAGCTTGTCCGGTGTGATCGGTAGATCGCGCACACGCACTCCGATAGCATCGAATACGGCATTCGCTATCGCCGCTGCGACGCCTGTCGCGCCCAGTTCACCGATCCCCTTGGCACCGAGCGGACCGGAGTTCGCGTCAAATTCGTCGACAAACGCTACGTCTATGTCAGGCGGAATGTCGGCGTTTACCGGAATAGGTACCCCTGCAAGATCTTTTGCGAGCCATCGCCCAAGTGTCGGCTCGTAATGACTGCCCTCCATGGCGGCCATGCCCCATCCCCAGACAATGCCCCCTATCATTTGAGAGCGTGACGTCATGGAGTTGATGATTCGACCCACGCTATACACACCTGTTGCCCTGCGAAGTCGTAGCAACCCCAGCTCGGGATCGACACCGACCTCCACGAAGACGACACCGAAAGAGCGTGTGGGGAATCCTGGAGAGCCCATATCTACCGGCGCGTTACCGGGTAAATCAAACGCACCGTCCGACGCGAGTTCGGCCACACCAGCCTCACCCAGAACGTCCTGGATGGTACGGGAGGTCCCGGCGTAAGCGATACGTCCGCCCTTTAGCGAAACCTGATCCGCAGGCCAGCCGGCTAGCCTCGCCAGTTTGGATCGAACATCCTGTGCCGCCCTTTGCACCGCGGCACCCGTGCTTATCGTGGTGGCTGAGCCGTAGGTAGGCCCGGCATACGGCAGGTTCGTGTCGCCCGATAGCGCGGTCACCTGGGACGGATCCAGGCCGAGTACCTCGGCAGCGATCTGGGGGAACGCGGTGGCAGGCCCCGTCCCGATGTCGCAGAAGCTCGATTCAAGTTGAGCCGTACCGTCAGCCCGTAGCCTCACCTTCGCGGTCGAGTGAAACCGTGCCTGTCCCTGGCCGCAGTCCGCCACCCCGCAACCGATCCTCCAGTGACCATCGAGCGTTCCACCTTTCGGACGCTCGCGCCACCGGAAGCGTCGCGCACCTTCGTCGTATGCCTCTCGAAGTTTTTTCGACGACCACGGTTTGCCGCTCTCCGGGTCACTTTCCGTGTAGTTGGTCAATCGTAGATCGAGAGGATCGATGTTGAGCGACCTGGCCAGTTCATCCATGGCCGAGCCAAGTGCCCAGGATCCTGGACCATCCCAGGGGGAACGCATGAAAGTTGGCAGTACAACGTGACCACGGCGAATTCGATGGGTAGCAGAAATGTTCTCGCACGCGTAGAAAGATCTCGCGGGGACTGTGCCGAATTCCACATAGTCGTCGGTCATACCGGTCACGTTCACGACCTGGTGGCTGATACCGAGAAGCTTGCCCTGTGAATCCGAACCAAGCTGCACGTCCTGGGTCATCTGGGGCTGATAGCCGACCATGCCGTATTGCTGCTGGCGTGTCAGCGCCATCTTGACAGGTCGACCCACGACACGGGCGGCCATGCTGACCAGGATTTCATGAGGCCATACGAAAGCCTTGGTGCCGAATCCCCCACCCGTGTGTGGTGCAATCACCCTGACGTGTGCGTTATCGATTCCGAATGCGGCCGCCAGTGTGTTCTGCACTGCCGGAAGATGCTGTACGGCGTCGTACACGGTCAGCTTCTGCCCTTCCCAAACTGCGAGGATGGCGCACGGCTCCATCGGGTTGCCATGACGAGAGGGTTGCGTATATTCCCCGCCCACACGGAAAGCCGCAGCCGCAATCGCCCCGGCAGCGTCGCCCTTGTGGAACTCAAGTGCGTTCGCTTTCGAATAATGCCCCTTCTCTGGAGCAACGTCCGCGGCGGGCGCGTTGTCCGGTACGATGAACGGGCGTCTCTCATAGCGTACGCGGACGACAGCAGCGCCCGCCTCGGCCGCCTGCAGACTCTCGGCCAGCACCATCGCAACCGGCTGTCCTTCATAGGCAATCTCGTCCGATTGCATGGGAATGAATCGCGTTGCAAGCGGCGGCACACTGATTTCGTCGAGCTTCCGATGCACACGCGGCATATCGGAGGCCTTCAGCACCCTGACTACTCCGACTCGCGCGAGAGCCGCGGTCGCATCTATCGAAACAACACGGCCGGCCGGAATGGTCGCGCTGACGAACACCGCATAGAGTTGAGTCGGCAGGTTCCGGTCTCCCGCATAGAGTGCGGCACCGGTTACCTTGATAGGCCCGTCATGTCGGGGGATGGCTTCACCCAGATTGTTCATCATGCCCTCGCTGCCGTATCGATAGTGCGCAGTACCGCGTTGCGCGCAATAACGATCTTGTAGCCGTTACGCGAAAGTGGACGCGCGTCGACAAAACCTGCATCGACGGCTGCATTGACACCAGCAGAACCTAGACGCTGGCCGACCAGCCTGCGCTCTGTTTCGTCCAGCCTCCACGGTCGCATCGCCACCGATCCCAACGCGATCCGTGCGTTCGCGATGACATCCCCGTCGAGCTCTAACGCCACCGCTGCCGACACAGTCGCGTACTCGTAGCTTTCACGCTCGCGAATCTTCAGATAGGCGGACTTTGGCCAGGCCTTCGGTATTTCGACCGCCGTAATCAACTCCCCTCCTCCGAGCCTGTTATGCGCCGCCGGGTTTTCGCCCGGCAGCACATGAAAGTCACGGGCTGGAATTCGCCGGCCGCCGCCGGGACGTTCGGTGATAAACACGGCGTCGAGCGCCGCAAGCGAGACCGCTGGGTCGGATGGCTGCACCGCCACGCAGTCCTCAGTCCAGCCGAAAATGGCGTGCTTTTCATTCAGGCCGTGCAGCGCGGCACAGCCCGAACCCGCAACGCGTTTATTGCAGGGAGTTGGCTCATCCGCGCGAAAGTATGGGCAGCGCACACGTTGTAGCGGATTTCCGCCTATCGTCGCGAGATTGCGGATTTGCGCCGATGCAGCCTTCAGTATTGCCTGCGAGAGGACGGGGTAGTCACGCATGATCTGTGGATGCTGCGCGATATCGTTCAGCTTGCTCAAGGCACCAATGGTCACCGCACCAGACGGCGCCTGGTGGATTTCCGACAAGCCATCGATCCGGCCAATATCGACGATCTTCGTCGGTTTTTCGATCCCGATACGCATCCAGTTCAATAGCTCTGTGCCGCCCGCGAGGAATGCCGAGCCACTGGAACTGCCACGTGCGAGTGCTTCGCCTGTCGACGACACCCGCTCGTATTCAAACGGCTCCATGTGCGCCTCCGAGCATTTCGAGCGAGGCCGTCTCGACCGCCGCGGCGATCTGCGGATAGGCCGAACATCGGCAGAGATTTCCGCTCATCCACTCGCGGATCTCCACGTTGGACCCTGTGTGCCCTTCTTCAATGCAGCCGACCGCAGACATGATCTGCCCCGACGTGCAGAACCCGCACTGGAACGCGTCGCAGCTTATGAACGCACGCTGCACCGGATGCAGCGAATCGCCTGCAGCGAGTCCTTCGACCGTCGTCACACGGCGTCCCTCCAGGGTCGCAGCAAACACAAAACAGGAGTTGACCCGTCGCCCATCCAGCATAACGGTGCAGGCACCACACTCGCCGCGGTTGCAGCCTTTCTTCGCGCCGGTGAGATGCAGTTGCTCTCGCAGCAAGTCAAGCAACGTGACGTCCGAGCGCACCTCGAGACGATGTCCAACGCCGTTGATCGTCACCGATATCCGCACCAGATTGTTGGTGCGTGGCGTGTGCGACCGGTTCTCCGTCAACGCAGCAACGGGTGTTGCCTGTACGCCGTTCAGCGCAACTGACGTGGCAGCCGCCAGAGTCGAGCGGAACAGACCGCGACGAGTCATGACCACGCCGGTCGCCTGTTGAGGTTCATCGGCATCGGTTGAGTCCGGTTTCGATTCCGGGTCGTTTCCCATGTGTTTCCCCAAATAGTTGAATCACGCTATGCGCAAAAAATCGCTTCGTTCACGAGAGCGAAGACAACTCAAGAGCTCGTCAGTCAGGACACATCCGAGGCGGGCATACGGATTGATTATGCCCACGCAAGGCTCACGACTCGATATCGCGGATGTCATCTAACAAATGACAATTAGTCATGGTTACAGTCACGAATAGCCCGCTTGCTTCGTAGGGAGATCGCCTTCACCTCACCCCTTCACACCGGGAATGGATTCGGCGGTGCTGCGATTTCCATTTAAATTATTGAACGATAAATATGGGATTGCAAGCGAGGCAGACCCCAGGACTTCCACGAACCAGCCGTTCAATCCGGAAAGAACCAGCGACAGTCCCTACCAGGGCAGGATTTCCTTGCGATAGTTCGTGAACACCAGCCCGGACGTTCCCCGGTAGTGCTCCAATGCATCTACGACGCCGGGAATACTCGTTTCGATGTCAAGGAGCGCTTCCGGGCCACCCATGTCCGTACGGACCCATCCCGGCGCGACTACATAGAAAGTGCGCGTATCCGCTATACGACGTGCAACCAGGCTCTTCATCAGCGTATTGAGTGCGGCCTTGCTGCCGCGATAGACCTCCCAGCCTCCACTAGTGTTGCCAGCGATACTGCCCAGCTCGGATGACATCACGGCAATCATTCCCTTCGGGCAAACGCACTCGACCAGGCGCTCAACAACGCGCATGGGACTCAAGGAATTCGTCACCATGACTCGCACGAATTCCTCTGTCGAAACCTGGTCGACCGTCTCTTGCGGATCATTGGTCACGCCTGCGTTAACGAAAAGAAGTTCGAAACTTCTGTCCCGGCAACGTGCGAATAGCGCGTCCACTTCGTCAGGCTTCGTGATGTCGACGGTTTCAATTTCTAGTGCGTGGTAGGACTTCTGCAATTCGTGCAAGGCTGTTTGACCGCTCTCGCTGCGCACCGTGGCAACCACACTCCACCCGCGACGCAGATACTCACGTGCAAGACCCAGACCAAGCCCGCGGGACGCGCCGATGATTAAAGCAGTTGATTTTTCGGACATGGCATAACTCCCTTGAAGCAATTTGACTAGCTGCGCTCACACTGCGCACTGGATACCGGAAAAACGCACCGCATGTGAACGGAGGAAAAGCAGCGCCACCGGATGTCTGAGCCTCACACCGTTTCGAAAGTGTGATGAATCAGCCCGCGCACAACGACTTCTAGCGGAACACTACCCTTGACGGTATTTTTCGGGAATTCAAAGTCGATCCATCCTGCGTTGAGACCATCCAGCATCTGGATATGTAGCAACGAGTTCTTCATTCCCTGCGAGGCGAACACTTCCTCCCATGTGTCGCGAGCCACAGGTTGCATCCGAATATCACGGCCCAGCAGTCGGGAAAATACTTCTGCGACATCGTTAGGGGAGGTTCGATGTGGACCCTCGATCTCTACGATCTTCTTACCGATCCAATCCTGGCGAAGAAGACGCGCTGCCATTCGACCCACGTCGGCGATCGCCACCATAGGAACCGGCTTCCCGAGCGGAAAAAGGAAGCTTGGAATTGCGCCGGATACGAGTGCGGATGCAATGTCCGAAGCTGCGCTCTCCATGAACCATGCAGCGCGCAAAAAAGCGACTGGCATAGGCAGCGAACCGAATTCGCGCTCTATCGAGCTGTGTTGTAGCAGGGTACCTGGCTGCGTTGCGTGGGCACCAATCGTGGAGAGACAAACTACCCGCTTCGGCATTGCTGAAGTTAGCGCGTGCCTCAATGCGGCGATCGAGACGGTCGACTCTGGAGATCCAGGCACCGGATCAAAATTCGCTGACAACAGAACGAAGACCCCTTCGACACCGCGAAAAGCACGTAACAAAGCGTCTGCATCGTTCATCTCCGCTACAGCCACTTCGCAACACTGGTCGACCCATTCCACTCCTTTAGCTGCTTCGTCAACGATCGCGCGCACGTCCAACCCAGCCGCAAGCAGAACGCGTGCAACCACTCCTCCCACCGGATCGACGATTCCGGTAATCGCAAACATTGCGCCCTCCATGATTCGCAGTATTTGATGGATTTTGTGCGTAGGCACGTCGTTTAGCGATAACATCAGTGTCATTTGATACATGACAGGAGAGCATCGATGGCCGGCTTCGATGAACGCATCTTGAACGGTATGGGCGTGCTGTCCGCGATTGTCGATACCGGCAGTTTTGCGGCAGCGGGAGACATACTTGACATGTCGCAATCGGGAGTCAGCCGTTGCATAGCGCGGCTTGAGGGACGACTCGGCGTTCGCCTTCTTGACCGCACAACGCGCTCGGTCACGCTAACCGATGAAGGCCGCCGTCTCTACGAACAGGTCATGCCACTGCTTGCCGCACTCGAGGAAGCGGCGACGTCGGCGACTCAGGGCGTGACCGCCGTGCGTGGCCGGCTAAGGGTGAACGTCGATCCGTTTTTCTCCCGACTACTGCTCGCTCCGAGGCTGGGATCATTTATCGATCAATATCCGGAACTCCGGGTTGAACTGATCACGAAGGACCAGCTCGGGGACATGATCGCCGACGGGTTTGACGTTGCGGTCAGATTTGGCGAGCCTCGACCTTCCAGTCTTGTCGCACGAAAGCTCCTGGATACGCGCAACCTGACTGTTGCAGCACCCGCCTACCTCAAGCGCAAGGGTCGCCCCGAACAGCCCTCCGAACTTGAAAGCGACGCCCATCAATGTATAAGGTTCCGGGATCCCGAAACAGGGCGGCCTTTCGACTGGGAATTCCATCGCGGGCGCAAGAAAATTACCGTCGAGGTCGCGGGACGACTCACAGTCAACGACGTGGTCACAATGCATAGCGTCTGCCTGGCCGGCCACGCGATTGCTCAGGTCATGGAACTTGGTGTGGAACAAATGCTTGCGGATGGCAGACTTGTCGAACTGTTTTCCGACTGGCCCGACGACCGGTTTCCCCTTTACGCACTCTACCCGTCCCGGCATCATGTTCCGGCCAAGGTACGCGTGTTCCTCGATTTTATTAGTTCACTCAGCGCGCCCCCTAGCAGGCCGATTGAGAAACGCACCAAGCCTGGCCGCGCGTAGCCGCTAGCGTACCTCCGCCCGAACTCTGCATAAATATAGCCACCTGCGCGCGGCGCCTTCCCTAGCCGCGCCATAAACACCTCCCCAGTCGATCGCCAGAACCATCGTGGCAGACAAAGAGCCGCGGGCAATCGACATCCTCCGGGAAAGGCACATGCACCGCGACCTCGACGAAATCTCTACTGCGGAAGTTTCCCGCGATACGTCCCGGTAGCAGCGATCGGCACATCCTGCAGATTTTCTCGCTTGTCCATTAAATGACATTTACGCATCGATTTTATTACTTTGATGCTATTTCAGTTTGATCTCCTTTTGCCCAGAATTCATTTCAAGCGAAACGTTCGCTTACCAACCAACCGAAGGAGATTTGCCATGAACATCCGTCAACTGACCCTCGTAGCCGCTACCGTCCTTGCGTTCCCGATCGCCAGCCATGCCCAGGAAACCGGCTCAGGCCTCACCCGCGCACAGGTACGCGCCGATCTCGTTCAGATCGAGAAAGCTGGCTATCGCCCAGGCCAGAACGACCGCTACTACCCCACCGACATTCAGGCAGCCGAGGCGAAACTCGCTGCTACCAACGGTACCTCGGTCAACACCGACTCTGGTGTGGGTGGCGTCGCTTCCGGGACATCCGATTCCAGTGCCCGGGTTGCTTTCACTGACAACTCGCGCTCACTGTTCGCCCACCACTGAGACGACAGACAACCCTTCCAGCACGATCCGTGCTGGAAGGTCTCACTGACCGACACAGGACTCACGAAATGAAAACCGTCACGATCAACCTGATCGCAGCCGTCGTTATAGCGCTGCCAATCGCTAGCCACGCCCAGGGGCCGGAGACCGTTACTCGCGCCCAGGTGCGTGCCGAGCTGGTGCAACTCGAGAACGCCGGCTACCGTCCGCGCGCGAACGATCCGCACTATCCCGACGACATCCAGGCAGCCGAAGCGAAGATCGCTGCGAGCAATGCAAATGCTTCGGTCTCGACAAACAGCGTCAGTGGCTCGCCGGCCGGCTCGTCAGCGTCGGGCAATCGCGCCAATGCGGTGGAGATGTTCGGTTCTGTTTATGCACGTCATTGAAGGGCACGCACAGCGGTCTTCCCATACAGGATGAGCGCACCATCTTGATGATGTGCTGGGAATCGAACTAATGATTTTTCGTCATTATATTTCTGACTAACGGGCTCTTTAAGTCACGTGCCCTTCCGGCTTACCCTGAAAGCAGCTTCAATCGTTGACTACACGGCCGCCACGAATGCAAAACCAGGACACGCATCGGTCCGCGAGCAAGGCACGGAACGGCGACGGCCGCTTGATCTTCAATTCAAAGGAATATTTCAATGTTTGCGATTACAGGTATTACAGGCAAAGTCGGCGGTATCGTTGCGCGTTCGCTGCTAGCGAAAGGGTTGCCGGTTAGGGCAATCGTTCGAGATGCCGAGAAGGGTAAGCCGTGGGCAGATCTCGGCTGCGAAGTCGCGATAGCGGAAATCGAAGATTCCGACGCGCTAGCTAGCGCGTTCAAAGGTACCGACGGTGTATTTTTCATGACGCCGCCCAACTACAATCCGGAACCCGGTTTCCCGCAGACTCAACGAAATTGCGTGTCCGTCAAGCGCGCAATCGAGATCGCCCGACCCGGCAAGATCGTGTTCCTTTCCACGGTCGGTGCACACGTCTCCGAACCGAACCTGCTGAATAATTCCAGCATGACGGAAGAAATGCTGCGTTCGGTCGATATCCCGGTCTGCATGCTACGGGCAGCGTGGTTCATGGAGAACGCTGCGTGGGACGTCGAAGACGCACGTTCGGGTGTCCTTTCCTCGTTCCTTCAGCCGCTCGATCACCCGATTCCCATGGTGGCCGCAAAAGACATTGGACATACCGCAGCCGGGTTGCTCACCGAGTCCTGGAGCGGACATCGGATCGTCGAACTCGAAGGCCCAGGTCGCTATTCGGCAAACGACATTGCGGCAGGTTTCTCTGCAGCGCTCGGTTCTGCCGTGCGTGTACGAGCTGTTCCGCGCGACACGTGGGAAGCACTCTTCAAATCGCAAGGCATGAGTTATCCGATGCCGCGCATCCGCATGATCGATGGCTTCAACGAAGGGTGGATCGACTTCGAAGGCGGGAATGCTATCGAGCGTCGGTTCGGCACGATCGCTCTCGACACTGTCCTGCGAGAACTGATCTCGTAAGCCAGCGAGGCGTTCCTGCTTGCGGGAACGCCTCGTTTTACCGCTATGTATTTGCTATTCGAATACCCGTGAGACGCTCGCATGCATCGAGCAGCCGCTCCTGCACACCGTGATCGCGAGCTTGAGCTTTGGGCGTCTTCCGTCTCATGTGATAGAAGTATTCGCCGCTCACGCACGCGGCCGGGTCGTCACTGGTCGCAAGCCAGACTTGCGTCTTGGGCGCTGCCTCGAGATCGTCAGGCGCCCCTGCGCCACCCATTTTCGTCGCAACCCACCCCGGCTCCAGCGCGTTCGAGAATACGTTGTGCCAACGACGTGCCACCGCAAACGCGATCAATGCGTCATGAAGTTTCGAATCCGAATAGGCCGCGACACCAACCCACGGGCACGCTTTCCATTCAAGATCCATGAGACTTGTATCGCCCTGCTGGTGTAGACCAGAACTCAAATAGACCAGCCTCTGCGGCCTCTCGATCAACGCAGTCAGCACATACGGTGCAAGCGTATTGATAGCAAAGACATGAGGTAATCCGTCGACCGTCTCAATCCGTTTCGGTTCGCGATAACCGACCGCCGCATTGTGAATGACCGTGTCGAAATGCCCGAGCCGATTGACCTGGTCGGCCACGCTAGCTGTCTGCTCGATGCTGGACAAGTCGCCGAAGACCGCTGTTTCCGCGCCCGATACCATGCTCAACGCTTCTTCTGCACGCGCCTCGCTGCGAGCGTGCAGAACGACACGGTGACCGTCGGCGACCAGGAGGCGCGCTGCCATTCGGCCCAGCCCATCAGCCGAGCCCGTGATGAATATTCGCATTGTGTAATCCTTCTGTTTGCAGTGCGTTTGCAATTACGGTGTGCCCGTATCCGACGAACTACGATAGACGCCATTCTGCATGGTGGTCCATGCTTTCTCCATGGCATCAATGTCATTTGATCTATGTTGCTGGCGCATCTATCGAGAACACCATGAACGCGCGTCGACTTGCGCTTCCAGTGTCAAGCCGCCGCAAGCCACCTCTTTTTCAGTTCGCTAGCAGTCAGACCGGTATACCATTGCGACGCGCATCGTGCGCAACGGTGCCCCGCTTACAAGGATCTATCAGTGCAACCCACGCACATCATCAGAAAATCACACCCGACAGATCTTCCTTTTATCTACAGCGGAGAACTCGATTACATCCGCAACATCGAACCCGAGCAGGAAGCTGGATGGAAAAATGCCATCCCTTCACACCTGCGACAGTGGACATCGAATCTCGATCGAATGTTCGTCGTCGAGCATGAAGGGAAAGTGGTCGGATATTGTTTTTGGCAGACGGACGACCAGAAAGCAGTTCTCGCGTCGATCTACGTTGCGACCGAACAGCGTCGACACGGCCTGGGCAGGCGTCTCTTCGACAAGTTCGTAGAGGATGCGTCGGCGCATGGTCACACGCACCTCATCGTGAACGTACACATCAATAATCCTGCCCGTGCCCTGTACGAGGCTGCAGGTTTTCAGCGGGTCCGGGAACGAGCCGACTATCTGGATTACGAATATATCCGTGCTCAAGACCAGGCAGTCTGATTCGATGAGCAGCTAACGTACCCGTTCAGAACTGGTGGCGCATGCCCACCATCACACCGGTTTGATCGACGCCGGGCAATGGCGTCGAAGCGGGCGGGACCACGCCGCCGTCAATCGAGAACGCCGCGTTGCGCTCATTGAACACATGCCCCGCCGTGACGTACACGGCGGTACGTTTGGAGAGGAAATACATCGCGCGAGCGGCGATCACAGAGCCTCCCGAAGCGTTGCTGTCTACGCTGATATGACCGAACTGGGCGTCGAGCGCAACTTCCGGAACAGGCAACCAGCTTCCGCCAATCCACCAGTAGTTGCTCACCACGTCGAAAAGATTCGGTGTCTGCGCTCCGTGATCGATTCGATGGACAAGTCCCGCGCCGATAGTTGCGCTGGAAAATTTCACATAGCCGTCGATGACGGCGCGCGTATCGGTTTGCGAGCCAAGCGGCAAGGGCGAGCCGGTGCCATCCCCACCGTAGTTGCGATCGAATGCTGCTCCCACACCCCATTGTGCTGCGTCGTATTTCACCATCGCAGACATCGCTTTGCAGGCTCGCCAGTTACCTGGCGATTGACCGGCGCACCCTCCGGCTGCCGCACTATCCACCGCATCGCGTCCCAGCGAATAGGTCACACCGACGGTCAAACCCGACGACTTGAAGGTATAGGTAATCGCGTTATCGACTCGCGGTTGAGTCAGGTAAGGATCCAGATCGGCGGCGGCATAGATATTCGGTGCCAACGTATCTTCTGGCAACAATGCCCGGAAGATCTGCGAATATTGCCGACCCAGAGTCACGGTCCCCCATGATCCAGAAAGTCCGACATAAGCCTGCCTGCCAAATAGACGACCACCTTGATTCAGCGTGCCCTGTGACGGCGCAAACCCCGACTCCAGTACAAAAACAGCACTGAGGCCGCCACCCAGATCCTCTTTGCCGCGCAGGCCCCACAGCGACGGTAAGGAAGCCGTCAATGTGGGCACATGTACTCCGCTCGACTTCTTCGGACCGATGTTGGTCACATATTCAAAGCCCGTATCGATGATTCCATACAGAGTCACGGAACTCTGCGCATTCGATGCGCTCGACACACATGCGACCAACACCAGGAGCGCCCACCGCAATATCTGCTGCCGCGTATAAACGCCGCGGGCACGATTCATCTGTGCATTCATACACCTGTCTCCATGTCGTTGAATTCTCATACGTTGTGACGGATTCGATGAGTTCCGCTCTGAGTTGTTGTGCAAGCAAAGTCATCGCTATCGATGAAGACGCTTTAGCGCAGCGCGTCCTTAAGCACTCGACAGCGGATAGCGCGAGTAATGAACTTCAAGGTCAGACATCCGCCGAGGCAACGGCACGCCATGCAGTCGCACGTCGAATTTGCAACGCGCAGGCTGAGTAATTAGCAAATCGACCCGGTCAGTTGCTACTGGTCGAACACGCTGCGCGGTTCATGTTGTTATGCCCTGTCACTCGCCTGGCAAGGTCGGCGACGCCCTGTGGGAGTCGGTCGCCGCGCCACGCGACGTGCAGGTCGGGCCGCACAAGAATGAGATCGCGTTCATAGACGGCACGTAGTATGGGATTCGGTACCACGAGCACATCGAGCGGCGCGCCAAGCGCTTCGAACGCAGCGCAAAGCGAACTCGCGTCGTGCCCGCCCTTGACATCGATCAACGCAAAACGATCCGGGCGTAACCTGTCGTGAAGAGCGCTTCTGTCGGCGAGCCACATGTGCGGAAGCCGCGCGCCCGGCCACGTCGTGGGACGATAGGCACGCAGATCGTGCTGCGGCCCACCCGGTACGTTCTCGATGATCGGCGAATCCACATAGCGATAGCCCAGCTCCGCGCCGATCATCTCGTTCGACTTGCGCTGCTCCACATTCGCTACCTCGGCAAGATGCGCGCGGGCATCTACTCCGGCGGGCGTATCGTCCCCGATCTCCGGGCGCACCTCGGCCAGCCATGCACGATATCCAAGCGAGGCGTAGCGCGATGCGCCGACCACCCGTTCGCCAATCTGGCGCCGTTCGGTTTCGTACGAGGCCAGCAACTCAGGACCACCCCACCCTTGCAGCGTCGCAGCCAGTTTCCACGCAAGATCGGTGGCGTCGCCGACGCCGGTGTTCATGCCCAACCCGCCCGTAGGAATCACGAGATGTACCGCATCGCCAGCGAGCAACACTCTTCCCTTGCCATAGCGTTCGGCCAGCAGCAAGTTCTGTCGCCACTCCGCGCAATAAAGCATCTCGTAGCGCAGCGGAACGCCGACGATCCGCTCGAACACGCGCCGCATCTCAGCATCGCTCGCGACGGCGGAATGGACAGTCCAATGCCGCGTCGAGTCCTGCATGATCATGAAGGTAGGTGGCCCACCCGCGACCAGATAGTGGCGCCCGCGGCGTGGACCGTTGCCTATCGGCAGTCTCTCGTAGAGTTGCTCGCAGTAAAACAGACCCTGCCTCAACCGCGCGATATCGCCTTCGCCCTCGAGGCGAATACCCAGTTGCTTGCGCACGCGGCTAGCGCCTCCGTCGCAGCCCACCAGGTAGCTAGCCTCCAGTGTTCTTCTCACATCGTTTGCATCATTGACCGTGACCAGAACGCCACCATCCCGCTCAGTGAATTCCAGAAACGTCGTGCTGCGCATCACTGTGACCGTCGGCAATTGCTCCGCCACTTCGAGAAGAAGCGGTTCGAGTGTGTACTGCGAGATGAGCTGATACGGTTCGAGTGGCAGGCTGCCGTCCTCGGACTCGTACGCGAGCGCACGCGCCTGTGCTACCGATGGATAGGGCAAGTGCAGGACAGGCGGCTCCACCATGGAGCGGATGATCTGGACGTCCATCGGAATATCCTCGGGCATCCCGGCCGCGCGAATACGATCGGCTATACCGAGCCGCCGGAAGATCTCCATCGTCCGCGCGTTACAACGCTCCATTTTCGGCAGAAATTCAGGCTGCGCTTTCTGTTCGACGAGCACGCAGGCAATGCCGCGTCTGCCGAGATCGATCGCAAGCGTCAGTCCCACCGGCCCCGCTCCAACAATGACCACTTGAGCTTGCAAAAGGCGACCTCCGTTTTCTATCTCCTGTCTGCCGGGCATGGCAATCGGTCCATGCATCGTGTATTTTTTATTTGATTTGTCAAATACATAAAGACGATTGTAGTTGATTTATCAACTAGAAATACTCATGTAAACCCTCGACCGGACGCGGGAATTCCGCCGGATCGCCCTTGCCCGTAGTCTGAACAAAACGTGGAGTTAGCCGGCACGGGCCTCGTCGCGAGGCCGCGCCCGTGCTAGCGGGAAGTGTTTCCCAGCTTGCCCGGGCACAGCTTCAGCCGGTCGATAAGCCACCGCCCGGCCGGCCCGGGTGGCGCCGCGGTCGGGTAGATGGCGAACATCGGCAGCATGAGACCGCCGGGAGGGACATCCTCAATCTGCAGGACGACGAGCTTGCCGCTGGCAATATCCGCGGCAACGGCATGCAGCGGCATGCCACCCCAGCCCAGGCCGTTGAGAAGGAAAGCGTGTTTGGCGAAGAGGTCGGCAAGCCGCCAGGTGGACGGCGACATTACACCGACTTCGCGCCCGTCGGATTGATTCGTTCTATCGGTCAGTACAAGCTGGACATGCTTGGCAAGCTCAGCTTTCGGAATGATTCCATCCAGCGCTGCAAGTGGATGATCGGGAGCCGCGACCATCAGGAAACCAACGTCGAGCAGGCGTTCCGTCGACATGGACGGTGGCACAACGGGCAGCGGTCCGATAATGCCAAAGCTCGCACGCCCATCAAGAATGGGTTGAAGCACACCGCCGAGCGCTTCGACATAGAGTCGCAGCGGCGTGCCCGGAAACTCTTCCTTGAACTGCTTCGCCGCCGCGGTTATAGCCTCGATCGGCAAAAACACATCGATCACTGCCGACAGCTCCGGCTCAAGCCCCGACGACATGGCTTTGGCACGCGCCTTCATGAAGTCGACACCGGAGACGATGCCGCGCGCATCGGCAAGCAGAACAACACCGGCCGGCGTCAGCTTCGGATAACGACCTGAGCGGTCAAACAGCGGCACACCAATCTGTTCCTCGAGATTGCTGACGAGCTCGCTTACCGCAGATTGCGCTCGCCGCAGCTTACGCGCCGCGGCGGAGAAACTGCCCTCGTCGACCGAGGTAATGAAGGTTCGCAACTGATCGAGAGAGACACCATCTAGCATTACACACTCCATCCATCGGTCACAGCGATAGATAAGATCGGAATATAGCGGCTATTCGACACGGCATCAAACATGAGACAAATCACGGGTGCTTCGATACCTCAAACGCGTTATCCAATTCTTCCCGCGAGACTATTTCCATGAAACTTCTGCATATCGATTCCAGCATTCTCGGTCAACACTCGGTCAGCCGTGTTCTCACTTCAGAAATCGCGGCGCGACAGGTCGAACTACATCCGGGTATCGACGTCATCTACCGTGATCTCGCGAACGATGCCCTCCTGCATCTGTCCGGCGCACATCTCGCGGTCTTCCAGGGCGCGGCCGTGTCCGATGCTGCGTTAGGCACCGATCTCGCTACCGGTGGTGCATACCTCGACGAACTGTTTGCGGCCGATATCATCGTCATCGGTGCGCCGATGTACAACTTCTCGGTGTCCTCGCAGCTCAAGGCGTGGATCGATCGTGTCGTCGTCGCCGGCAAGTCCTTCAAGTACGGCGAGAAAGGTCCGGAAGGCCTGCTGCCGAAGAGCAAGAAAGTCTTCGTCGCGTCGTCGCGCGGTGGCGTCTATAGCGGCGGCAGCCCCGCAGCGATTTTCGATCATCACGAGACTTACCTGACAGGCGTGTTGTCCTTCATCGGGCTGACCGACATCACTATCGTCCGTGCTGAGGGTCTCAACCTGGGCCCTGATGCAAAGGATGCGTCGATTGCTACGGCGCTCGCCGACATCGCAGCACTGGCTGCCTGAGCACGATATTCGAAAAGATCGCAGCACCTGAACGCAAGCTCTTTACCCTTACCAAGGAATTTCTCTTCATGAAATCACGTTACCTTGCCGCAGGCATTGTGGCCGCAACGCTAGCCTTCTCTGCCGCGGTACCGCAGGCGATGGCGCAGCAAGTTTCCTCGAAAGATCCAGAGGCGGTCAAAGCCGGGAACTACAAGGTCGAGCCTTTCCACACGCAAGTCGGTTTCTCGATTTCGCATTTCGGCTTCTCGGATTTTTCCGGCTTCTTCTCTGGAGCCTCCGGCACGCTTCAGTATGATCCGTCCAAGGTGTCGCTCTCGAAGCTGGACGTTTCCATTCCCGTGCAGTCGATCCTAACCACCGTGCCTCCGCTCAATGAACAACTGAAAGGAGAGCAATGGTTCGACGCCGCTAAATTCCCCGCTGCGACTTTTACCTCGACCAAGGTCACGTCGACTGGCAAGGGTGCGGTCACTATCGTCGGCGATCTGACTCTGCATGGCGTCACCAGGTCGGTGACGCTTAAAGCTCACCTTGTCGGCTCGGGTATCAATCCGCTGAATAAGGTTTTCACGGTGGGCTTCGAAGCGACTGGTGTCATCAAACGCAGTGACTTCGAGATCAAGCAGTATTTGCCGCTGGTCGGCGACGAGGTTCAGCTAAAGATTGCTGGGGCTTTCGAGCTTCAGCAATAAGCGACTCCTATGGATAGGGCGCCGGCCCTATCAAATCATCATCGGGTTCTATCCTGCCCATCCACTGACGGGCAGGATGCCCCACTACGTGGTCTTCTTCGCGTCAAGATTTAAAAGACGAACCATCTCCTCCCGCATCGCAAACTTCTGCACCTTTCCCGTAACGGTCAGCGGCATTTCATCGACAAAGCGAACATACCGCGGCACCTTGTAATGCGCGATCTGTCCGCGGCAAAAATCGCGGATGTCTTCCTCGCTGGCATGTTCGCCTTGTCGAAGCACGATCCACGCGCATAGTTCCTCGCCGGTTTTGTCGTCGGGCACACCGAACACCTGAACATTCTGGATCTTGGGATGCGTGAAGAGATATTCCTCTATCTCGCGAGGATAGATGTTCTCGCCGCCGCGAATCACCATGTCCTTCAGCCGGCCGACGATGTTGCAATAGCCCTCGGCATCGATCGTTGCAAGGTCGCCCGTATGCATCCATCCATCGAGGATGCTCTCACGTGTCTTCACCTCGTCGTCCCAGTAGCCCAGCATGACGGAATATCCCTTCGTACAGAGTTCCCCTGTTACGCCGACGGGCACCGTATTGCCGAGGTAATCGACGATCTTCACCTCAAGGTGCGGTTGAATCCGCCCGACAGTGGTAGTGCGTTTATCGAGCGGATCCGTGGTTGCACTCTGAAACGACACGGGGCTCGTCTCCGTCATGCCATACGCGATGGTGACCTCCCGCATGTGCATTCTGGCCATCACCTGCTTCATGGTCTCGATCGGGCATGGCGAGCCCGCCATGATGCCCGTGCGGAGACTGCTCAGATCAAACGTGGCGAACCCCTCATGTTCCAGCTCGGCAATGAACATTGTCGGACGCCGTGTAGTGCCGTGCAGCGCTCCTGCTCGACCGACGCGAGCGTCGCGCCGGCATCGAATCCCTCGCCAGGAAAGACCATCTGCGCGCCAACCGATACGCATGCCATAACGCCGAGCACCATCCCGAAGCAGTGGTAAAGCGGAACCGGAATGCAAAGCGAGTCGGTCTCGGTCAGCTTCATGGCCATTGCCACAAAACGTCCGTTGTTGACGACGTTTCGATGCGTCAGCGTGGCACCTTTCGGGCTACCCGTGGTACCGCTCGTGAATTGAATGTTGATTGGGTCTTGCGCGGATAGATCGTTCGCGGCTTTCTGTCTTTCATGTAAATTCGCCGCGCCGCCCAGCATGACGGCGGCAAACGGCGTTACCCCCGGGATGTTCGGTTCGCCGACGGATATGACAGTCCGCAGTTCTGGCAAACGCGCACACTGCAAGTGACCGGCTCGCTGCGCCTTAAGCTCCGGAGCAATGTCGAGCAGCATCGAAATGTAGTGTGACTTCTTGAATTGCTCAGCCGTTACGAGCGCCTTGCACCCCACCTTGCGCAAGGCGTACTCGAGCTCGGAAACCCGATAGGCCGGATTGATGTTGACCAGTACCGCACCGATGCGTGCCGTGGCGAACTGCGTGAGCAACCATTCGAATCGGTTCGGCGACCAGATTCCGACGCGGTCGCCCTTCGTTATGTCCAGGGACAAAAGACCCGCAGCCAGTCGATCGACGCGTTCGTCGAACTCCTTCCACGTCCAGCGCACGCCCTGCTCGCGGAACACGACGGCTTGTCGATCAGGAAAGCGTAGCGCCGTATCTCTCAGCAACTGACCGATGGTCGCCTCGCTTAACGGAACGTCTGTCTCGCCACGCACGTACGCAACGCCATCGACAGGTGCGATAAACGCAGGAGAACCGGGTAAGGTTTGCATCACGCCTTTCTCTCCGACTACTTGCCGTAAAACACCAGATCGCCAGGCACCGCATCGCGATCGAACGCTTCGGCGGTGTTGGCAAAACCACGCGTAGCGTCTTCCGTGTGATACAGATCCAGCCAAAGGTCCGGCATTGCAATGTCGGCGCCCGCCACACCGCCGCTCGACCACGTTTTTAGCAGCGTCCGTGTCACCGCGTAGGAAAGCGTAGGACCGTCCGATAGTTGTGTGATCAACTCACCCGCAACACGTTCGAGCTCATCCGGTTCGGCCACATGTGTGGCAATGCCGATCTCCCCGGCGAGAGCGCCTGGAATTCCTTCGCCGAGCATGGCAAAGCGCGACGCGCGGCTACGTCCCACGCGTTCGGCCAGCCGCTGCAGTCCGCCGGCGACCGGCAACATCGCGGTAGTGACCTCCACGCATCTGAAAACCGCATTCGTTGCCGCCACGATGAAATCGCAACTCAAGGCAAGTTCAAAGCCGCCACCGAATGCGAGGCCCTGCACCACGGCCACCGTCGGAATACGCAGTGCCTCGATGGCACGATACGACGCGTTGACATCCGCGACGAACGTGCGAAACCAGTTCAGGTCTTTACCGGGCCACTCGCGAACCTCGCCGCCGTGACTGAAATCCGGCCCCTCCGCGCGAACGACGAGCACCCGGATATCGCTTTCGCTAGCGTCATGAATCGCATCGCGCAGACCTTGCGAAAAGCGCAGATCAAGCCGGTTGTAGGGCGGATTCGCCAATACGATCGTGCCCACCTTTCCATCACGATCGAAACGTATGCTCTTCATTGATAAACCTCAGATTGATGATCAAATTCAGCGGGTGCCAGTTGGCACCCTGCAGAAATCCGCGACTCAGGACGACTGCCCATTCAGCGCAATGATGGGAAGCAACAAATGCGACGGACGATCCGCGTCGCGGTAGATCTTGTGGGTAACCGTGTCGCTGCTGCATACGTGATACGGGATGTACTCGACATCGGTCATCGCACCGGTTCCGGTCGGCACGTCCAGACTGCAAATCTCCAGGCAGATCCGATGACCCGCCTTGAACTGGTTCGCCGTCGCCAGCACCTGAATCTCATACTTGACGATCTCGCCTGGCGTAACCGGTTCGATCGAATTCTTCGTCAACTTGTGGAACGGCTCTCCAGGCTTCGACCGATCGGGATCGGTTGCCCGATATGAGGCTTTCAACCAGCCACGCGTCAGTTCGCGTTCCGGCAACGTATCCGGAACGCTTCGTTCGCCGGCACGCGCCGTGACCACCGAGACGTCCGGCCCTACGTCCTTGAGCACGACGATCCAGTTCGTGTCTGCCTGATCGATTTCAGCGTAGAGCGTGAGTGAGATCGGGCCCGCTACCAGCACGTCGTGGGCGAGCGGTTCGGTCATATAGCGCAGGCGCTCGACCCTGGTGGTTTTCTTGAGCGGCATCTGCGTAAAAACATCGGGCTCGCGCTGCGCATTGCCGACCTCAGCCGACGGTCGGGGGGCATCGGTGGAAAGCCGCTCCCAACCGGCGAGGTGATACTTGACCCATTGTGTTTCGGGCAAGGGCCAATCGGTACCCGTGCGCCATTCGTTCGCGCCCATCACCCAGTAGCGAACCGGCGGCTCGTCCATGATGCCGGTGTCGACACCCTTGAGCCAGTAGTCGTACCAGCGAATGACTTCGTCGTGATACTGATGGAACGGTCTCTCCAGATGAGCCGGACCGGTAAAGACCAGCTTGCGCGGCTGCTTGACGTTGCCGAAATAGTGCTGGGCACCGAGCCAATGCAATTTGTACGTATACGCATAGGCGCCGGACCCCGTATAGAACGGCACCTTGATCGCCCTGAAGACCTCTTCGGCACGCTCAACGGTTCCGTCCGGCTCCCATGGGTTTGTCATGATGTGATACATCACCGCTGTACGCTGACCCTTCTGCGTCAGAATGTTGTAGAGGTTGATGTACATCTTGTAGTCGGGATTGCGCATGGCCGTTCGCCAGTGCGCCTCCTGATCGTCGGGCAGCGGTCCAGGTACGTCGCGCGATTCGTGAACCGTGCTAAAAACGTCGAGCAGGTAGGGGAACGTATGGATGACGCCGCCAGGATTGAAGTCCCGAAAGCCGAACATACCTCCGTAGGCACTACAGGCGTCGTAAGGGAAGATCGCCTTAAGCGCCGGATGCCCTTGCGCAGCCGCGCGCCATTGCTCTCCTGCGTAACCTGAAATACCGACCATCCCGACCTTGCCGTCAGACCATGGCTGCTGCGTGATCCATTCGATCATGTCGTAGTGATCGGTGTTCTCACCACCATAGTGACCTTCCGACTTCGCCGAGCCTCGCGGCTGCGCAATGACATGCACATAGCCGTTAGCGATAAAGCGTCGTGTATCGCCCGCTTCGATCGGTCCGAACCACAGTGGCGCATGCGCCGGTTGCGGCGGCAGGACGTCGGCAATCTCCGGGCCTTGAATATCCTTATTGTGCAAAGCCGAAGCATAGAGCACAGGATATTTCCCGCTCGCTTCGGGTCGATAGACGTCGACTGCAAGACGGGTACCGTCTCGCATCGTTACGATGACGTCGCGTTCTTCAATCATGTTTTTTCCCTATTCGTTGGTACGTTCTGTCTTCCCGAAACACGGCTCAGGAAAACAACCATGACGCACGATGCGAGCGCGGGCACCGCAGCGGCGATAAACAATGCAGTATTCGACCACTGCAGCCTGATGAGCTGTCCTGCCACGACGGGGCCGATAATCGAACCCGCCCGGCCGATTCCCAGACTCCAGCCAACCCCGGTGGCGCGCAACGAAGTGGGGTACAGCGTCGCCGTCAGTGCGTTGACCGCCGGCTGCCCACCCACAATGCAGATTCCACTGATCAACACGACGGCGTAGCGCAATCCCGTCGACAGATCGGGGAGACCGACCGACGACACCGAAAACGTCGCCAGCAGAAATCCGAGCGCGAGCACCCGATAGAAACCGAAGCGGTCCATCAACGGCCCCATCAGCAACGCACCGACCGTTCCGCCGATCTGCAGCAAGGTGCCGATGAGCACGGCCGTCGAGACCGCGTGGCCAACGCGCAAGGACAACATGGGCAGCCAGTTCGACAGGAAGAAGAGATCGAGCAGGTTCGCGAAGTTGATCCCCCACAGCAGTAGCGTCATCGCGCCGCGACCATCGCGAAACAGTTCGCCAACGGAAGCCTTCGTTTGCGACTGTGTGTGGACGACGAAGCGGGTTCCGGGTCCGATCCGAACATCCGGAGCAATTCGCTCAAGCCACCTGCCGATCGTTTCCGGGGTGCGCTGCTTGATCACCATCAGTTGAAGCGACTCCGGCAGATACCTCGCCATGACGACTGCAATGATCAACGGCAGCAGACCACCGACGAGGAACACCGGCCTCCATCCAAGTGACGGCAACAGCGTTGCGCAAAGCAGTCCGCCGGCAATTGCCCCACCTGTGAAACCGCACGACACCCATGTCATCAACGACGCGCGATATTTGCGCGGACTGTATTCGCTGACCAGCGCGATCGCGTTACCCATCACGCCACCGATACCGAAACCGGTCAGGAAACGAATCGCCAGAAATTCCGGCACGCTGTGAACCAGCGTCGTACCGAGCATGCACAACCCATAGAAGACCGTCGCACCGACCAGTACCGGCCGGCGCCCTATGCGATCGGCCATTGCGCCGAGAACGATGGAACCCGCAAGCATCCCTAACAGGCTCGCACCGAATACCGGACCGAGTTCGGCAGCGCCGATGCCCCACGCGCGGACGATTGCGGGGGCGACAAAACCCATCGTCTGCACATCGAACCTATCCATCACCACCGAGCAACCGATCAGCACCATGATCCATTTCTGGAAGGTGCTCAACGGCTGACTATCGATCAGTTCGCCGATATCGACGATCGAAGCGCGCTCTTGCTCCGCACGCTGCGCGGTATCCAGGATCAATTTCGCTCCTCGCTCCGTTCGGGCATGAAATCCGTACCTATAGACCACGTCCGACGACGTCGGTCCCTAGCCGCGGATTTCTAGAATGGATAGGCCGGCAGGTCGTCACGCGTCGTCACCCACTGCCACTCCGTGAACTGGTCGGCGTTGGTCAATGTGCTGTAGTTATGCCCGTTACCGGACAAACCCACACCACCCATCGGTCCAAACACTTCATGCAGGATTGTCTGGTCGTTGATATGAACGATGCCCGCATGCAACCGGTCGGCAATTCGCTGGGCCCGACGCAGGTTGGAAGACGCTACTGCCGCAACCAGGCCGTACCGGTTCTGATTGGCCAGTGAAACGGCTTCGTCATCGTCCTTGAACACGGTGACTGCCGCGACCGGGCCGAAGATCTCTTCGTCGAACACCGGCATGCCGGGCACAACGTCGACCATGACCGTCGGTTTGAAGAACAGCCCGTCGCGAGATCCGCCCGCCAGAATCTTTGCGCCCTTGCTTACCGAGTCCGCTACGATGCGATCGACGTTTTCTGCCTGCCGTTCATTGATGATCGGTCCAAGATGAAAGTCGCCTTTAAAAGGATCGCCAACCGTTAGTGCGCTGGTTCGCCGCACGAGGCTTTCGATGTATGCGTCCGCAATGCTTTCCTGAACGAGATGCCGACCCGCGGCCATGCAGACTTGCCCCTGGTGCAAAAACGACCCCCATGCACCCGCACTCGCCGCCGCTTCGACATCGACGTCGTCGAGCACGATGTAGGGATTCTTGCCACCGAGTTCGAGGTTCGCGCGCTTGAGCAGGCCGCCTGCTACGGAGCCGATCGCCTGGCCAACCCGCGTGGACCCCGTGAAGCTGATCATGTTGACCTGCGGGTCGCGCACTAGGGCGTCGCCCGTTTCTGCGCCACCGGGAAGGACGTGGAACAGTCCTTCGGGCAACCCTGCAATCTCAAGCAGACACGCATACAGGATGCCGCCGCTAACCGGTGTTTGCGGATCGGGCTTAAGCAGCACTGCGTTGCCGGTGGCGAGCGCCGGCGCAATCGCTCGCGCTGCAAGTATCAAGGGCGAATTCCATGGAGTAATGACGCCGACCACACCCATCGGCACCCTGCGCGCGACGCTATGCCGCTCCCTCACGTCACTGGTCGTGATCACCCCGGTTGACTGACTGGCCAACGCAGCACCTTCCAGGATCTCGCGTATCGCCAGCTTCACCTCGAGATAACCCTTCGGCCGTATCGATCCGGTCTCCCGGACAATCTGACGCGCGATCTCCTCTCGATGCTCCTGCAACAAGCGAGCGACCTCGCGCAACACATCGCCGCGCTGTGGCCCGGGTGTTGCGGCCCAGGCGCGTTGTGCCTCGGTTGCGATCGCAGCGGCAGCCGACACATCGGCGGCCGATGCAGCGCCAACCGAGCCGATTTCGATGCCGGTCGCCTTCTCCGTCACCGCGATCGTTCCCGCGCCTCCGGTTTTCCAACCGCCGCTATAGATCCTGTTGCGCCACACGTCTGCGGGTGCCAGCTCAGTCACGGACATCTGAATTCTCCTTTTCCTCGTATCACTCAAGACCAAACAGACGTCGCGCGTTTTCGCGCCCGATCTTCACGCGATCGGTTTCGCTGATCGAGCACGTGTCGAACCACTGGGACGCTTCGTCATGCGTTTCAAATGGGTAATCCACCGAGTACATGATGCGGTCGCTGCCCACTTCCAGCATCGTGGATAGAAGCGTCTGCGTTCTAAAATTGCCGCTGGTCGTGACGTAGACGTTTTCTCTTAGATATTCACCGACGCTGCGCTTGCACGGCAGTCCTCGCGGCGCTTTTTGCAGAATGTGATCGACACGCCAGACGTTGAACGGAATGCCCTCGCCGAGATGACCAAGAATCATCTGCAACGTCGGGTTGCGGTCGAAGAGACCTGACGTGATCAGCCGCAATGCGTGGATACTCGTTTCAACCGCGAACGCCCACGTTGCGGCGGTCAACCATGGGAAACCGTCGTAGATCGGTTCACGCGACGGCAGCGGGTCCCGCGGATGCATATAGAAAGGCTTGCCGAGCGCAGCCGTGCTGGTCCAGAAATCGGCGTACTGCGGAGCGTCGTAGTACACGACATTTTCGGCATCGCCCACCTGGGAAAAGCCATTCACCATGAAGCCGTGAAATCCGAGCTCCTTCACGCTGCGCTCCAGCTCGCGCGCCGCGGCTTCGGGGTCCTGCATCGGCAATGCGGCAAATCCACCGAGGCGTTTTGGATGACGCGCAACATGTTCCGCAAGGACATCGTTGGCCCGTCTCGCTACATCGATTGCCTGTTTGCTGTTCGGGATGCCCTGGATGCCAGGTGAGTTGAGCGACAGGATTGAATATTCGGTCCCGCCCTGCTCCATCCGTTCGAGCCGCTGCTGCTCGATGTCCAGCAGGTTCGATTTCAGCGTCTCCCAGAAGACGGGAGGCGCATAGATTTTCGACTGATCGATCGTGAGATCTATCGCGAAGTGTTCTTCAAGCGCAATCTTGTTTCTCATCGAGCTGCTCCAGTTCAACGCATCGCGACCTCAGTTTCGAGAAGGCGATCAGGGCATCACCCAGGGTCATTTCGGGTAACAATGTATTTGATTTATCAATTACATTGCAGCGGAGTATAATTGATTTATCAAATACATGTTCTCCGCGTAAACCCTTAAATCATCGATGACCGTGAACACTCCCCTGTCACTCAAAGATCTGGAAAAAGCGATCCCCTTTCTGATGGCACGTGCGACTACCCGGATGGGGAACGCATTCGCAAAATCGCTCAAACCCTTTGGCCTCAGTCTTAGCGAATGGCGCGTCTGCGCGTCGCTTCTGTACGATCCGCGCCAGACACTGTCTGAACTATCGCTCCATGCGTCATCGGACATTTCGGCGTTGTCCAGAATCATCGATCGTCTCGAGGACCAGGAACTGGTGAAACGCGAGCGCAGCACGACGGACGGACGATCGGTCAGGATTGTCCTGACCGAAAAGGGAGAGGAACTTGCGCTCACCATCGTTCCGGTCGCAAAACGCCATGAGTCGGTGATCCTTTCAGGCTTTGCCCCAGGCGATGTGCGCGCGCTTCGCTCGATGCTGCTCAAGCTGTACAAGAACGCCGGCGAGCTCGACGAGTCGGATTAGAGGCCGCTGCTCATGATCCGCGCGGAGCACGGCGTTAAGGCGACTGTCCTCGACACATGGGATCTACCCGGCGTCACCCGCATTGTCATGAGTCTGCGTTGGCAGACGGAGCCTGGCTGGATCGAACTGTCGTTCGAGCAGCCTGTGTTGTGCATGGCCGTCGAGGAAATCGGCGGTCGCTGCCAGGTGCGTATGTGCGCCGATCGGCCGGTACAGGGCGAATACTTCGGCACCGGACATCTAAGCCTGATTGCAACCGGACAGCCGGTCGCGATTCATGCCACGGAAATGCTCCGGGCGCGGCTAGTCTTCTATCTCTTCGATCCGGCCGGAGCGCACTGCCTCTCTCCCGCAGAGACACGCCCGATCGTCGAAATGCAAAGCCGGTACATGTTCCGGAACGAACCGGTGCAGGTCTGCGCGGAAATCCTTGGACGACATGACAAAAGCGAAGGAGATTCATACGGCTTCCATCTCGCGCGTGCACTAATAGCTGCATTGCATGGTGTAGCGTGTGCTCCGCTTGCCTCTGTCTCCCCGTTTGCCCGGAAACTCACGGGCAACACCATGGAAGCAATCTCTACCCACATCCTCGACCATCTCGATCAACCCGTGACCGTTGAAGCACTCGCCCACATCGCGAGCATTCCAATGGCTCAATTCGGCGCAGCCTTCCGCGACGCAACGAGTCTGTCGGTACAACGCTGGCAGATGGACGCCCGCGTGAGAAGAGCTCAACGTTTGATGATCGACACTCCCGCTGAATGCCTTGCGAAAGTCGCAGCCCTCGCCGGCTTCGCGGATCAAGGGCATCTTTCCCGGGTATTCGTGGAAATCGTCGGCACCACGCCGACTGCCTGGATTCATCAGAACAGGTAATGCTCAAGAACCAGCGCCTGTGAAAGATCGTCATCGGTTGCGGATACAACTTACCCGACTCTCAGCCTTTAGTTCATTTCAACCGGATGCGGCGCCACGCGCCTGGAGAGATCCCCGTCATCGCGCGAAACGCTCGGGTAAACGGGCTCTGTTCGGAAAAGCCTGTGTCGAGCGCAATGCCGACAAGACTGTTGTTACGATCCATGAGCAGGCGCTTGGCGTAGTCGATGCGCCCCTGGAGATGCCATCTGTGTGGCGTCACACCAGTCGAAACCTTGAACGCTCGCCCGAATTGAGAAGATGAAAGTCCTGCTAGCGCCGCCAGTTCAGCCAACCTGACAGGTTGTGCGAGACGTTCCGCCATGAACGCGGTGACGACCCTGAGCTGGTGTCCGGAAAGACCAAGACGCCGCGGAGGTTGCGTCCCCGACATATTAAGGCGCGCAAAACGAGCGATGATCGCAGCAGTCAAGCTGTCACCGAGCAAACCAGAACCGGAAGCCTCGCCCTCGATGGATGCCAGTAGCCGCGCCAATGCCTGGATATCTTCGTCGAAGAACATCAGGTGCGGTTCATCCAGCCTCGTAAGCGGAAACTTACCGCCCATGATTTCCAGCACCCGCTCAGGGTCGAGTACCAGTCGAAGCTCATCGACTCGCGAAATTTCGTCCGAGTATCCCCAGATACTCATACCGCCCGGTATCAGGCTTGTATGACCGACTTTCCGTCTGTCCCGGTTCGGTGCCTTAACGACCTGATCGACGGCAAGCCGAGCTTCGCATCGGCCTCCCGATTCGTTCACGACAATGGAGAGAACCGGACAATCGCTCTTCAACTGATGCCACGCGGGACCGCACAATACCTCTTGCTGCACCGAATGCACTTCGATGCCGCTCCAGCAATGAACTCGCCTTCTAGCCGCGCCGAGATTGTGCGGTTCGCTACCGACGATTTCCACGAATGCGATCCCTTCTTTCTGCGCCTCAATCTGTTTCATCGTAGCGAGGCGCGGATGACCCGTCAATTTGACGGTCTTGCCTGGCGGCGGCACGCGATTCGATATGCACCTCGCTAGCGCCGCTTCGAACTCTGCGCATTCTGATCCACGACACCAGCGGCAAGCAACTGCGACCGGATGAGATCATATGACGATTGTTGAAGTTGAAACGTATCGAACTTCACTGACATTCGGCGAATTTTTCCGTTGTAGAGATCTATTGCTGTTGAACCGTTAAGACCATTGCGATTGATACCGGTGTTGGCATACTGCCCGCCCGCCTTCCACTCAAAGCCGCCGCCGCTCTGGCCGCCGACGATGTGCACGAGCGACGAACCCAGACCGTCCGGAAGCTCTGCTCCCACAGCGAAAAACAGCTGTGAAATGAGGTCCAGTCCTTGAATCTGCGTCGTCTGGTCGAAGTTTCCGTAGAGCACAGGGCCTTGATGAATCAACGGATTGATGTAGATCGCGTCGTCGGTGAAGAACGACAGGATCGTGTTGACGTTCGCGCTGCACAGCGCGGCGTGAAACTGTTGTGCGAAGTCGATCATCTCGGCAGAGGCAGAGGGCTGGCCCGTAACGCTCGTCGTGAGAGCCAGTGGTCCGGGCGCCGCGGGCGTCGTCGACGAACGGGGGACGCCGCCCGGGTGGATAGGTGCGTTAGGAAATGCGACACCCTGAGTCACAGCGGGACCGACAATGTCGGACTCGCCCATCTCGCGGGAATCCCAGTAGTCGGTCATCCTGATGACCAGACCGCTATCGAAATCAAACACTCTCTGTGCCGTCAGCGCGTTCGTCGAAAAGAACGCGTTGCGAACACTAACCTCTTCAATGATGGCGCCATAGTTGATGTCGCCTGTCGCATGAAAGAGCGTGGCGACATTCGCGGTACCGAGCACCTGTACCTCGCTACTGATCAACTGCGATATCGCAGGAGTGAAGGTACTGATTCCCTGGAACAAAAGGTTAAGCGTGGCATCCGAAAACGTAAATGCGCTCGATTGCGCCATACGTGCGACCACACGGGCTGGATCTCCGCTGTCCCAGTCCTGATAGAAAGCGCGAAAGAAAGCCCACGTTTGTTCGCTCGTGATCTCCGCGGAGATAGCCGAACCAGCTCCCGCAGAGACACCGAGCGCGCGGTCCGCCATGACAGCGAACGGCACAGCTGCGGCCATGGAGCCAAGAAATTTGCGGCGGCTAAAAGCAGTCATGCGGATCATCTCCTGAAGAGGCACGGGGTAGATATGCGTATGCCGGGGTCGGTTTTTATGTAGTCGATTCAAAAGCGAATGGACACATCTCGCCCATGCACACGTTCTGTGACGAGTACTTTGAGGGCGCACCTACTTCGGGTATTGACGAATCCCGCTGCGATTTGGATGTCACGCTAACGCCACCTATCTGAGTGGATAGGTGAATCTTAAGTTTACCTGCGACTAGGATTGATGGAACCCTGTATGCACCCGAAGCCTGCCAACCAGGCAAGCGACCGGTGGGTGTAATGGAACATCAAGAGAGAAACCGTTTCTGCTCTAGCGGGACCTGACGCAGCGATCCTGTTCAAGGGTTCCCGGTTGCGCTCGATGTAATCGGCTACGTGGCCTGGTTGCACTAACGATTCTTGCCACGCCAGCGTTTAGCCGAAGCAATGCGCGTGGCATACGCCAGGCGTCTCACCAGCACACTGCTTAAGCAATTCGATCGACCGTACGTGCTTGTCGCCGACAAGCGGCGTTGTGCCGTGGTGCCGAACTGCAATAAAACCATTCGAGGAGATTAGATTGAAATCGACAATCTACCCGTGTCTTACGGCTTGTATGCTGGCGCTAGCCCTTGGTGGGTGCAACGGCGATGGCAATCCGGTCGCGCAGAGCACTGCGCATGCATCGGCCACAGCCACAGCCAAGGTGATGCAGGCTTCAGCCGGCAGTCCATTCGGAGGCACGCCCTGGCCGGTTCCCGGACAGGTTCAGGTGGAGAATTTCGATTCCGGTGGTTTAAACGTCGGCTATTACACCGCGGACAATACGAATCACGGTGGGCAATATCGAACTAGCGAAGGCGTCAGCATCGAAGCCACCACCGACACCGGCGGCGGTTACGACGTGGGTTGGGCTGCCGCAGGAGAATGGCTCAATTACACGGTGAACGTCACGTCGGCGGGCACCTACGCACTCCAGGTACGCGTGGCTAACAGCGGCCCCGGTGGGACATTCCATTTCAATGTCGATGGCGTGTCGGCCACCGGCGAGTATTCCGTGCCCGACACCGGCGGCTGGCAAAACTGGCAGACGCTCTCGTCAAACGTCACGCTGACAGCAGGTGTCCATACGATTCAATTGCAGATGGACAGCGTGGGTAGCGCGGGAACGGTTGGCAACTTCAACTGGTTCTCGGTAATCAATGCGTCGAACTCGACGGTGCCGGACTTCGGACCCAATGTATTGATCTTCGATCCGACCATGTCCGCATCGAGCATTCAGAGTCAGCTCGACAACGTATTCAGTCAGCAGGAAACGAATCAGTTCGGCACGAACCGTTACGCATTGCTTTTCAAACCGGGCTCGTACAACGTCGACGTGAATGTGGGCTTCTATACCCAGGTACTCGGCCTCGGACAATCGCCCGACGATGTGACGATAAACGGCGCAGTGCATGCCGAAGCGGACTGGTTCCAGGGTAACGCGACGCAGAATTTCTGGCGCGGCGCCGAGAATATGGCGGTCGTTCCTTCAGGTACGGGAGGTACCGACCGCTGGGCCGTGTCGCAAGCGTCGCCGTGGCGTCGCATGCATATCAAAGGCAATGTCGTGCTGGACGATAACGGCGGCTGGTCCAGCGGCGGTTTCCTTGCGGACTCCGTCATCGATAGCCAGATCAACTCCGGATCGCAACAGCAGTGGTTGTCGCGCAACTCGCAATGGGGAAGCTGGATCGGTTCGAACTGGAACATGGTGTTTGTCGGTGTCAATAACGCACCGTCGGGAACGTGGCCGAATCCGCCTTACGTCGTAGTGAACCAGACGCCCGTATCGAGAGAGAAGCCGTTCCTGACGATCGACACCGCGGGTCACTACAACGTCTTCGTTCCGAGTGTTAAGTCCAATAGCCAGGGGGCGGGCTGGGTCAATGCGGCAGAAGCAGGTCAGTTGCTGCCGATCAGTCAGTTCTATGTTGCCAGGCAGAATGTCGACACTGCCGCAACCCTCAACGCGGCGCTCGCCCAAGGGCTCAACCTTTTGTTCACGCCCGGCGTTTATCACCTGAACGGCAACCTGCATGTAACGCGCGCCAACACCGTCATCCTTGGCCTTGGCATCGCTACGCTCGAAGCCGACAACGGCGTGACTGCGATGTCGGTGGATGATGTCGATGGCGTGGTAATAGCCGGGCTGCTCTTCGATGCGGGCACAACCAATTCGCCTGTACTACTGCAGGTGGGACCGCAGGGAAGTTCGCAAAATCACTCGGCCAATCCCACGTCGTTGCACGATCTCTTTTTCCGGGTGGGCGGTGCTGCGGCGGGAGCGGCGACGGTGAGCTTGCAGATCAACAGCAACAACGTCATCGGCGACGATTTCTGGCTGTGGCGTGCCGATCACGGGACCGGCGTGGGCTGGACTGTCAACCCGGCAACGAACGGTCTGGTCGTAACAGGTGCGAATGCAACGATCTACGGGCTCGCGGTTGAACACTACGAGCAGTACCAGACCTTGTGGAGCGGCAATGGCGGCAGGGTGTACTTCTATCAAAGCGAAGCCCCTTACGACGTACCGAACCAGGCGGGCTGGATGAATGGCGGTGAGAACGGCTATGCATCGTACAAGGTGGCCAGTTCCGTCACGAGTCACCAGGCCTGGGGAGTGGGCATCTACTGTTACTTCAGCACCAACTCGAGCGTCAAACTGGCCAATGCGATCGAAACACCCAATGGCTCAGGGATCGCGTTTAAGGATATGACGACGGTTTCGCTAGGCGGTGTCGGAGAGATCACGCACGTGATCAACAATACGGGCGGTACGGCCAACTCGTCGGCATCTGTTGTGCGGCTTGCGCAGTATCCTTAACGTGTCGTTGAAAAGCGCCCTGCCTGACTGACGATTGGACAGGTGTTCATAAAGAGGTCCGCGCATGCGTTTTTGCCGCCGCTGAGTTGCTGGTTCGTCCAGTGGTTCTTGCAGGCAATACGCATGCGCATTGTTATGATCAAGGGTCGTTATGCAACCTCGTTACCCGTAGCCGCCTCCAGGATCGCAAACCACTCCTGCCTGTCCAGTTGCAATTCGGTGGCAGTAACCGCATCACGCACAGCGTCGCGACGTTGTGAGCCCGTTATGACGATCGGATCGGACGGAAGTCGCAGCAACCACGCGTAGATCACCGTCAACATCGAAACGTCGTGCCTGTCTGCAATCTCACTCGCTACAGTACGTACCCGCGCCGCAGCATCGTTACCCTCGGCAAAGAGTCGCCCTCCACCTAGCGCGGACCAGATCATCGGTGGTACGCCGATGCCCTGCAATTGATCGAGTGTGCCGTCTGTGATGGTGTCTGTCCTGAACGGCGAAAGCTCGATCTGGTTGGTCGCAAGAGGCGTGAAGGTATTCATCGCCTGAAATTGCGCTGGCGTGAAATTGGACACACCGAATGCCCTGATTTTTCCAGCGCGTTTAAGCTGCTCGACCTCTCTTGCGATCTCGTCAAAGCGCATCAGCGGATCTGGCCGATGAATCAACAGCAGGTCGAGATGATCCGTATTGAAGTTGCGCAACGAACGCTCGACGGCATCGCGAATGTGCGTTGGGTCCGTGTTGTAGTGCTTCAGACGATGTTCAGGCCGGTTTGGCGAGACGAGCGCGATGCCGGTTTTCGTCACCAGTTCGATCTGCTCGCGCAGAGACGGGTGCGTCTTCAACGTTTTACCAAACGCTTCTTCAACGGCGTAACCGCCGTAGATGTCGGCGTGATCAAAGGTCGTGACGCCGAGCGCAAGACAATCGTCGATATATCCGCGAAGCGCCTGCTCCGACATCTTCCAGTCCATCAGTCGCCACATGCCGGCGGCAATGCGCGATAGCGTCAGCCCGTCGCGAGGTGAAGTGCGTGGACAGGTCATGTCGTGATCCCTGTGCGCGGGAACGCCACGGCTTCACCGTGGGCCACATTTTGTGTGCAATACATCGAGTCACCTTTTCGTACTATAGTGCGAATTGCAATGTGCTGCGCCGAGCCTCTAAACGCAGCGCTCAATCATAGGGACGCCGGAATGAAATCGCAACACGTTACTGACGATTCGTACAATAGTACGAATTCCCTGCCCTTGTTGCCCGCCGACGCAACGTTTGCCGATCGGCTGAGAGCCTTGATCGGCGATTCGTCGGTCAGCGCGTTTGCACGCAAGGCCGGCCTCGGCGAAGGATTGATCCGTCGTTATCTGCAGGGATCGGAGCCTGGTCTCGGCAAGGCGGAACAGATCTCGCGAGCCGCCAACTGTTCGCTGGAGTGGCTCGCGACCGGTGCGGACTTTCGCCATCAAAACGCTGAAGGCGTCGACATGGCCGCGCTTGAATCGGCGATCCGTCTGGCTTCGATCGTGCTCGGTACGCCGATGATCGTGCAGGAAGGCAAGGCGATGAAGCTTGTCGTTGCGACGTATCAATACCTTCGTGCAACGCGTCGACCCGATGGTAGTCTCGAAGAACAATCGAGTCAGGCGTTCGCGGAATATGTGGCGGAGATGTGCGGTTTGCGTCCTGCGGGTAGTGAGTCTGGGGGACGGGTGAACATCGTTTGACGAGGTACAACTCGTCGATCTCGTTTCGTCCCGATGGTTGGCAAGAGCACAGAGCGGCAAGCGGAATCCTGCAAAGATGCGAGCCTCAACAACGCGTCGTACCGATACGCGTTGTCGCGCGATCGCATCCCGACGGGAGAATCGATGCCCCACGAGAAACGCTACCAACAGCTCGACGCGCTGCGTGGCCTCGCTGCGCTCACTGTCGTCTTCTCGCATTTCACGTTGCTCGCGCCTTTGATCGGTTTGCGCCACACGCCGCTCCGGGTGTTGTTCGGCGGCCATGAAGCGGTCATCCTGTTTTTTACACTCAGCGGTTTCGTGCTTGCCTTGCAGATCGGCGGAACACCTAAACCAGGCTACGGCGAATATGTCATGCGGCGCATTTGCCGGATTTATCTTCCCTATGCGGTGGCCGTGATCGTCGCGTATGCATGTTATGCGCTGTGCTACGCGGGGCCAGTTGCATGGGCCGGCTGGTGGTTCAACGACGGATGGCCTGCGACCTTCCCCAACATCGAACTGTTGTGGCATCTGCTGTTCGTCTTCCCGTTCGAGACGAGCCGGTTAGACCCTGTTCTCTGGTCGCTTGTGTACGAGATGCGTATTTCGCTGATCTTCGTGCCGGTCGTGTTGCTGATTTCGCGTGTGCCGACCTGGCAGGTGCTTGGGGCTGCCGTGCTGTTGTCGCTGGCGGTCTGCTGGCGTGCAATACACACCGGTCATCCGGTGATTCAGGCAAGCATCTCCGCCGAGTGGTTGCCCACGCTTCACTATCTACTGATGTTCGTTGCGGGTGCCGCGCTTGCCAAACATCGAGAGAGCCTGTCGAACTGGCTGCGGCGCGTGCCCCACGGAACGGCTGTGATCATCCCCGCTGCCTCGCTAGCGCTGTATGTCCTGTCGCGGCCGATTTCGCTGCGGGTGTCAGGCATTCTCAGCGACTACCTGTTCGACTGGATCGTGCTGGCAGCAGTGTGCGGCATCATCGCGAGTGCGGTCGCGCTCGCGTCGTTTGCGCGGCTGCTACAGATCCGGCCACTGCCATTTCTCGGTGCAATCTCGTACAGCCTGTATCTGTATCACGCCGTCGTGCTGTTCGCGGTCGTGCATCTGCTCGGCGAACGGCTCGGCGTCACACTGTCGCTGCTCATCGCGGCTGCGCTGGTGATCCCGGTGAGTTATGCGGGCTACGTCTGCGTCGAACGACCGGCAATGCGTCTCGGTAGCCGCCTTGCGCGCAGGTTCACGATGCAGCGTGCGCTCGCTCAAATGCCGGTGCGCAATTGAATCTGCGGCGCTCATTGTGAAGACACGCGGTCTGCGCGGTGGTGTTGCAGCGTGCTGTTCGGTGCTGGCCACATTGCTCACGCCGGCATACGGGGCATCGTGCCCGCCGATATCGCAAGGCCAACCCATCGATGCCTGGGGTGACTCGCTCACGACAGGTACGCCCGGCATCGGCGGCTTGCCTGGTACGTGGCCGTATCAATTGTCGGTGTTGCTCGGTGGCCGCACTGTGCGCAATTTCGGCGTGTCCGGACAGGTCTCGGAATCGATTGCTGCACGCGAGGGTGCACTGGTAGCACGTGTGAGCGTCGAAGGCGGTGAAGTGCCGGTCGATGGCCCGATACCGGTCACCGTGACGAACCATTTGTCGATTCCCGGTGCGGGTGCCGGCGACGTACACGGTACGCTAGACGGTATCCCCGGAAAACTCGCGTACACCGCGAACTATCACCACATCTTCGTTCGCGATACCCCGGGCGCGTCGCCGTCGAGCGTCCCTGCGGACAGTCCGTTCATCGTCGACGACCATCGCTGCGACGTCAGCGTTATCTGGGCCGGACGCAACGACGTTAGCGCAGGCCAAACGACACATACGGTGGACAACATTGCACGGATCGCGGCACGCATCGACGCGGGCCGCTTCATCGTGCTGTCCATCACGAACAGCGTGGGCGAAGAACGAGGCACGCCAGGCTACGCAACGGTGACCGCGCTCAATCGCGCGCTGGCAGCGCGCTTCCCGCACAACTTCATCGACATACGCTCCGCTCTGATTGCCCACGCGAATATGAGCGACGCCAATCAACGAAACCGCGAGGCCGATGTCGTCCCGGTTTCGCTGCGGATTGACAACCTGCATCTGAACGCGAGCGGTTACCGGGTCGTCGCAGAGCAGGTTGCCGGATTCGTGAACCGGCGCGGCTGGTAGCTTAACGGCGCACGCATGTGTATATGCATCCGCTCCGTCAGATCACTTCACAAGACTCGCAAAATTCCCACTCGGATACGCCGTATTCATCCAGTTCGCAAAGCGATTCAACTGCGAACCATCGACGCCTTCACCCCGCATCAACGGAATGCGCGTAAAGGCCCACGAAGGAAAGTTCGCGACGGTCGGTGTCGGCCCCTGCAAGGTCCCTGGCACATAGTTGCTCCAGCACAGCGAACGGATGCTCCAGCCGCAACCAACCTCGCCCGAAGCCGGATTCGCGCCTAGACGCTGCCACGTCGAAACATCGAAGCTCGTCGTGCGATCGAGCCACGTCGTCAGGAACGCATTGACTACGGCTTGCTCGGTGGCAGGCGCAACGCCCTTCCAGATACCCGACTGGCCGAAGTCCCACACGTCCATCGGGCTCGTATCGCGTGTCGTCCAGCCGCGGTTCACATCGGTCACGCCGACACCGTTATCCATCTCCTGCGCGCCCTTCACGACGAATACGAGTTTGCGTGCCGGCTCGGTGCGCCCGCTCGCCGCCGACAGATCGTCGAACAACCCATACGCGTACTGCCAGTCGAGCGGCAGATGCACCAGATGCGCACCGTTACCGGGATTCAGCAGCAACTGCATTTCGTACCACTGGTTAGCCTTCGTGAGATCGGCCACCGGACTGCCGAACATGCTGTTGTTCACCGGGAAGCCGAGAATATGCGGCGACACATTGAACGCAAAGCGCCAGTAGCCGCACCACCCGCGTGTTTCGATCTTCGGTGCGTTGTGCGCAGCCCACGCCTGCGGGCACTGCGCCTCGAGGTTGAAGTCCTGCGCAAGCTCCCATGACTTGATCAGTTGCCATTGCGCGGTCGCGTACAGGTTCTGCTGCTGCGGGACGGTGTAGGCCCCTGTGGTGCCTTCATTCGGCGGCGTGAAGTCGGAGCCGAGTTCGTTGCCCCAGTAATACAGATCGTTGAAGATGTCGCCGGTGTGGCCCGTTGCATATGACGCGCCACCGGCAGTCAGTTGCGCGCGCATGTTGTACGTGGCGTTACCCGTCCCTTCGCCCGCGTACTGCTTGTTCAGATTCGAGTTCGTGAAGTAGTCGCCCCACGCGTCCTTCGGATGAACATGCGGCACCCAGTGGTTCCAGTCCGGCAACTGCAGGCTGATCGGGATCTCGCGTGCGTTCAGATGACTGCCCGTCGCGATCGCATCCTTGCTGATGCCGTTCGGGAACACCGTGTTAAGCGTATCGATGTCGTTGTCGGACACGCTCTCGAGCCCCGCGCCGCAGGTCCAGTTGCGCACGTCACCGGCATCGAGCCCGGGGCCCGGTTGATACGGCGGATTCCACGGTCGGCAATGCGGCCCCGGCACACCGAGCGTGCTGTTCAGACTGCGGATATAGCTCGCGATCTGCGCGCCCTGCCCGCTCGTCAGCCCGTGAAACTGCGCGCGCACGGCAATCGCGTAGTTCGAGTAGTTGAAACGCTGCAGGTCCGAACCGTCGGCTGCATGGCAGTCCATGCAGTGCGCCTTGAGCACGTGGCCCACATTGATCGGCGACTCGATGAGCTGCGCGCTCTGCCAGAGCTGCTTGCCTGTGGCGATATCGGCGGCTGAAGAAAGCGGCGGTGTCCAGCGGGTGGGATCGTCTTCGGTGAAGCTGGCGCTGCTCACCAGTTGGTTGCCCGATGCGTCGAGCAGATTGAACGCCAGCACACGGTAACCCGACGTGATCCCATCGGTCTTGTTGAAGCGGAAGCTGACGAGATTCGCTCCATTGACGGCGCCACTCACCGGCACGCTCATCTTGAGCGTATCGAAGCCGCCGCCGATGCCGCCGTAATAGCGGCCCCCGCCTTCGATCGTAACGTTTGCGTTGGTCAGGTCGACCCACGGCCCGTTGTTCACCTTCACCGAGCCTTTGGCGTCGTACGAGAGGTTGTTCGCCTGCAGCCACAGGCGCGCTGTTGCGCTGCCGTTCGGCGCGTTCACACTCACCGTGACAACCGAGCCGTCCACACCCAGCACTTCCAGCGGCAATGCGGTCGCGCCGGCCTGTGTCTGCGGGGAGGTCGGATTGGTTGGCCCTGTCGTGAGGCCCGTCGGGTTGCTCGTGGGTGCCGGACTCGCAGTCGATGCCGCCGCGGACGGTGTGCTCCCGCCTCCACCGTTACCGCATCCGGCAAGATCTAATGCTGATATCGCAATTGCGGTCACCGCGAAAATACGCAAAATGCTGATTATCTTATTAGCCATCTCGAACGGAACCCAGGTTATATACGAGGGCGCATCTTATACTCTAAATTATTATCCCGGTTCGTTATCAAGATCACACTTTCATTCAGTTACATTTTCATTGATCGCATACTTATTTTCATCGAAGAGAGTGCGGATGTCTCGCCTGTATTGCCCTTACGCAAAGACTATCAACGGATATTTCGACCGCTTTTTGAGAAGAAACAGAAGTAGAAAATTCGCAATCTGCGAAATTTAATTAAAATCAACAATATGCGAATTTCTTGCCCGCTCATCCATATATCAGCACCTTGTTATCTCCAAGGTACGAACAATATCTTCATATCTTTCTTCACATAATTCAAACACCACTCGAAGAAGTCAAACTGTCGGCCACAGTCGATGCGCCACCAGACGCGCTATGCTGATCGGCCTGTCGAACCTGTCCACCTGGAACTCACATGCCAACGTACGACGACGATCTCACGACCTTCGCGGCACAAGGTGCCGCACCGCTACCTTCCGCCAACGAACAGGGCTACGTGGAACACGACGGCGCACGCATCTGGTATGCGACCTACGGGTCCGGGCCAGCGGTCGTTCTGCTGCACGGAGGGCTGGGTCACGGCGGCAACTGGGGTTACCAGGTTCCGGCGCTCGTTGACGCCGGTTACCGCGCCGTACTCATCGATAGCCGCGGCCACGGTCGCAGCACACGCGATGCGCGGCCGTACAAATACGAGTTGATGGCCTCCGACGTGCTGGCCGTGATGGACACGCTGCAACTGCAGCGCGCCGCCGTGGTGGGCTGGAGCGACGGTGCCTGCGTCGCGATGATCCTAGCGATGCGGGCCCCTGCGCGAGTAGCCGGTGTATTCTTCTTCGGCTGCAACATGGACCCGAGCGGCACGAAGGAAATCCTCGAGCCCGGGCCAGTGCTTGAGCGTTGTTTCGCGCGCCACGCCAAAGACTATGCGCAACTGTCGGCTACACCCGATCAGTTCAACGCCTTTGTGGCGGCAGTCACGCAGATGATGCAGACCGAGCCCAATTACTCGGTGCACGATCTCGCTACCATCGCCGTGCCCGTTGCGATCGTGCAGAGCGAGCACGACGAATTCATCAAGCGCGAACATGCCGAGTATCTGGCGCGAAGTATCCCTGGTGCGGAACTGATCGTGCTGCCGGGTGTGAGCCATTTCGCGCCGTTACAACGGCCGGATGAGTTCAACGGCGTCGTGCTTGCGTTCGTAGATAAGGTGCTTGCCTGATCGCGGTGAAGCGTCGCGATTACTTTGCAGCGTTCCGTGCGAGGAACTCATCGATCTGCGCAACGAACGGCGCCGTAGCCGGACCACGACGCGTAACAGCGATCGCAGCCGCTGCATTCGCGCGACGCGCGGCACTCTCTGCATCCTGTCCCGACGCAAGCGTTGCCAGAAATACGCCAGCGTGCGCGTCGCCGGCACCGTTGCTATCGATCGATTCGACGGCAAAGCCAGGCACCTGCACGCTGCGGCCCGCTGACGCCACGTGGCATCCCTGTGCGCCATCGCGCACGACGGCAAGTGCATCGACAGCTCGCAATCGCGATGCAAGCACCTGTTGCGCCTGCGCAATCGATTCACTGCCCGTGTATCGCAACGCCTCACGACGATTGCTGGTCCAGATCGATACCTTCGCGATTAAAGCACTCAGCACAGCCTCGTCGATCGAACCGACGAGTGGACCCGGATCGAACGCAATGCGGACATCGGCGTGCAAGGTATCGAGCCACTCGATCAACACCGCGCGCTTGTCCGCGTTGAACAGGCTATATCCGCTGACGTAGACGATATCGTGCGCAGTGACATGCAAACCATCGAGCACGTGTCGTTCGAGATGCACCTCGGCGCCGAGGTGTGAGACGAAGGTTCGTTCGGCAGAAGCGTCGACAATCGCGACGCAGATGCCGGTGTCTTTGTCCTCGACCGGTGCGCCTGCTATCTCCACATCTTCATGCGCCAACGCCGCGCGCGCCATGTCGCCAAAACGGCCTCGTCCGTGGCCGCCCGGGTAGACCACCTGCATGCCGCTGCGCCGCGCGGCAGCCATCACGTTAAAGCCACCACCTACCTCGAAGCTTGCCGACGAAGCCAGCACGTCCCCACCGGCTTCCGGCAAGCCGTCTACCTGCATCACGAGATCGACGATCACCTGGCCTGTATGAATCAGTCGCGATGGACGAGACACCTGCTGCGTCATGCCGGTTTCTCCATCAACGTGCGAGCGTGGCGCGATCCACCGAGCAGCGCGTAGCCGCCGGCCGCAACAACAAACGTCACGATCCAGCCGAGGCCATTGCGTCCAAGCCATGAATCCGCGAACGGACCGTGAAAGCCGCCCGATCCCACCGACAGGAAGCAGAACCCAAGCACGATCGCCACAGCCCATGCGCCCACTGCGCGCCATTCGACACCACCGCGATACCAGTACGCACTGGTCGGGCCCACATCCAGCAACGCATGCGGCAGATAAACATCGCGATGAATCAGATCCACGATGAAAATGCCGACCCATGCGGTGATCGGTACCGCCAGTAGCGAAATAAAACCGATGAAGGGTCCGTAGAAACTACCTGCGATCAACATGAAATAGATCGATCCCGAGAAAATCACGACCACATCGACGACCACCGCTTGCACGCGCTTGACCTTAAGCCCGAGTGTGAGCGTCGTGAGGCCCGCCGAGTAGACCGACAGATAGTTCGACAACAACAAGCCACCGAACGCCGTGATCAGATACGGAATCGCCATCCAGTTCGGCAGCATCTCGCGGATCGCCGCGATCGGGTCGGTCGCGGAAGCGAAATGATCGTTGCCGACAGCGAGCAGCGCGCCGAGCGTGACGAGCAGGATTAGCGGAATGCCCGCACCGAATGCGGCCGATGCCACAAGCGGTGGTCCCTTCACATCGCGCGCCTGGTAGCGCGACATGTCCGCGCCCGCATTCGCCCAGCCGATCCCCGTGCCCGCGGCAATCGTGCCGATACCGATGATGACCGCGCTAGCCGGTGCCGGCCGTACTGCGAAGACCGCGGTCCAGTCGACCGTCACCACGAGGAAACCGGCTACCAGCAGATTGAGCGCGCCGAACACATACGTCGACCACTTCTGGATCACGAGCAGCGTCGCGTGGCCGAGCCCCGAGACGATCAAGGTCAGCACGACGAACACGGCGATAAAGAGCAGCGTCAGAACCGGCGCGTCCTTCGCGGCGGCTGGCGTGCCGAACGCAATGGTCGACAGCGACAGCAGCACGAACGCTGCGGTGGTCGTGTTGACCGTCTCCCAACCGAGACGCGACAGCAGCGAGACGATGGTCGGCCCGACATTGCCGCGCACGCCGAAGATCGCCCGCGACAGCGTCAGGCTAGGTGCATGCCCGCGACGACCCGCAATCGAAATCACGCCGACAATTGCGAACGAGCCCGCCGCACCGACCGTCGCCACCAGCAACGCCTGCCAGATCGCGAGATGCTGGAACGCGACCAGCGTCGCACCGAGCGGCAACCCAAGGATGCTGATGTTGGCCGCGAACCAGACCCAGAACAGTTGCAGCGGATGGCCGTTGCAATCGCTTTCCGGGACCGGTTCGATGCCGCGTGCTTCGATCTTGCCGGCACCGGTTGACGTGACTGACGAAGCCATCTGGGCCTCCAGAGGTTGAGGAAAAGTGCGTGGCTTATGCGGACCGCGCGCGCAACGCGAGTAGTTGCCCGACGAGCGGATCGAGGTCGAGCCGGTTGACACGGCGCACCGTGTCGATCAAATCCTGCGGCAACGCGCGATAGCCGGCGCACGCACCGAGGATCGCGCCGAGCATCGCGGCAATCGTGTCGGTATCGCCGCCGAGGCTCGCCGCGACACCAAGCGATGCACCGATGTCGATGCCACGCTGCGCCGCATCGCTTGCAAGCGCGAACGCGGCGACAACCGACTCTTGCGACGCCACCGATGTTCCGATCACGTCGTACAGTTTTTGCGGAATCGCATCGGCGGGGCCTTGTGCGACGAACTCGCGTGCCCAGCGGATGCGTTCGCCGATGCGACCGCCTGCTACCCAGTAGCCATGCGCTTCGCCGGCATCGGCTAACGCGGCGCCCGCGTCGAGCGCTTCGGCAAGCGATGCACCTTCGATCCCCGCCGACACCGCCGCCGCAACGGCCGCCGCGCTCGCGATGCCTAACGTCGTGTTGTGCGTAACGCGGCACGACTGCACGACTGCATCGATGAACGCTGCGCGATCGTGCAGGTCCGTGGCGATACCGACTGGCGTCACGCGCATCGCGGCGCCGTTGGTCGTACCGAAGCGGCCCGATTGATCGGGTGCCTCGCCGTCGATGATCATCTGGATCGCTCGCTTGGTCGACGGGCCTAATAGATCGAGCGAGCCGCGCGCCTTCATCGACGCTTCCCATTCGATCAGGCGCTGCGCGAACATGCGTGGTTCGATCGTCCCCTGCCCGGCCACCAGCAATTCGCCGACCAGCACCGCCTGTTCGGTGTCGTCGGTGACCGAACCGGCTGGCATGCCGGGCGCGATCGGTTGATCGGTGCGCGCATCTTCGAGCGTCGTGATACGGCCGAATTGCGCTGCGATCTGTGCGCGACTCAGCGATTGCGTCGGCATGCCGAACGCGTCGCCAAGTGCGAGCCCGTAGAAGGCGCCGCGCGCCCGTTCGACGCGCTCCTGCGCGGATGAAGTTGAGGTAAGCGTAGACATCGACATCAGAATTCCAGGTGTAAGGCAAAGTGAGCCGGATCGAGCAAGCTCACCACGTACTCGATGATGCGATCGTCGCGATCGCGCGTGAGGCGCCGCGACCGCAGGAACGACGTGCCGGTACGGCGTTTTAGCAGCCGCGCGTCCGGCGCCTCCAGCGCAACGACTTCGGCCCACTGCTCGCCGTGATGCGGCACCATCCCGTGTTCGATCAGCGTGCGATTCAGCGATCCGCCAACCAGTCCTTCGAGCGGTAACGCCGCGAGTTCGTCGTTAAACGGCAGACGGCTGCGTTCGAGCGAAATACACAACGCGTCCTTGTCGATGAGCCGCATCCGGTCGATGGCGACGAATGCGGATGTATCGAGCTTCAGTTCGCGGGCCAGCGCCTTGTCCTCGACGATCGCGATCTGCAGCAGCCGCGTATGCACGTTGCCGCCCGCGCGTTCGAGCGCCGTATTCCAGCCGAGCGAACCGTCGATCGCGCGGCCGTTGAACGTGACGAACGAACCGATACCTCCCTTGCGCGTAATCAGACCACCGTTCGTCAGCAGATCGAGTCCCTTGCGCACGGTGTTTCTGCTAACCGCGAAACGCTCCACCAGCTCGCTTTCGCTCTCGAGCTGCTGACCGAACGGCAGGCGTCCGGTCAGGATCTCGTGCTCGATCGTCGCGGCCACCATGTGTGCTTTCGACCGGCCGACTTCAGCCGCCTTTGCTGCCTTTCGTACCATCTCGCGACTCCCATGAAAAAACGCTGCGCATACTGCGAACCAGCCATCGGTCCGCGCGATATCGCGCCTTCTGAAAGGCACAAGTATGCACATGTTTTCTGGGCTACGGCGCGACGCATGTACCTCGATCGAGTTCATCGGCGGGATGACATCAGAAACGGTGGACTACGCCGAGCTGGAAGCCGCGCGCATCGGCACCAGGATAGGCGAGCGGCAGTCCGGCATTGGCCGAACCGGCAAGCCGGTACGCCGCCTGACCGCGATTCTGCAGGAAGGACAGCGCACTGTAAATGTTGGTGCGTTTCGATACGGTGTACGTATAGAGCGCACCGAACTGGGCGGCGTTATTGCCCGCGCCTGTTTCATCATGCAGGTACGTGTAGCCGAGCGCGAAGCCGCTGGCGGGCGTGATCTGATAAAGCGCCGACACGCCATACACGTTCACGTCGAGACCGATGTCGAGCCACTTCGAGCCGCTCCAACCGGCGAACAGCGTGGTCTTGCCGATCTGGTACGAAGCACCGACTTCCGCGGTGCGATCGGTGGCGCTGTCGTCCGCGTTTTTTACGGCCTGGGCTGCGGCAATCGCGGAAAACGGACCGTTCGTGTAAGTCACGTCAGCCTGATAGCTCGAACCGGCCGAACGCAATCCGCCCGCATCGCCGAAGCCCGCGTAAATGCTGAACTGCAGCCCGGCCAACGTCGGCGATGTGTACGACAGCGTGTTACTGGTGCGGACCGTGAAGGTCATCATGTTGCTGAAGCCCGACGCCTGGGTCGCCGCACCGAACGCATCGAGCCCACCCTGGTCGTTGAAAAGCGGCGAGTTTTGCCGCCCTGCCCGAACTTCGCCCCATGTTCCGGACATGCCCACCCACGCCTGACGGTTGAACATCGAACCCGGCGACGCAAACGTGCCGTCGTTCGGATTGAAACCGTTCTGCAGATCGAAGTTGATGCGATTACCACCGCCGATATCCTCGCTGCCGCGCAGCCCGATACGGCTCGCCCATTGCCCCGATGAACCGATTGCCGGTGTGTAGCCGTTGCCGGTATTCACGTACTGGAAGAACTCGTCGACGATTCCGTACAGCGTCACGCTCGATTCGGCGTGTGCGGCCAACGGCATCGAACACACACTGAGTGCGAGCAGCACGGCCGGCAAGCGACGGTTCATCGGATTTCTCTGCGAGGTCGATTGAAAGAACGGGTTTTACCTAGACTTCCCTGCACCTTATAAAAAGTACAAGTAGGAACATGTTCCGTAGATTACGAGGATGACCTTCGTGCGGTCAAGCACGAATCGCCCAGGGGAAACCAGCACGAGCCATTGCAGTCGCGCTTATTTTTCTCACGCATATCGATGCGCAAAATGCTTGGTGGCGGCGCACGCAGCAGCGGCCGAGAATATTCATCACCCGGGCGAATGATCCGCCCTGCTCTCTCCAGCGAGTTCCGTCTTGAACGCCCGTGCCCCACGTCATCTGCATCTGAACGTCAACATCCTGCATTCGGGTTTCGTCCCGTCCGCCTGGCGTCTGCCCGGCGCCGATCCGCGTGCGTTCATCGACGTTGCCCACTACGTGCGCGTCGCGCAGATTGCCGAAGCCGCGAAATTCGACGCGGTGTTTCTCGCGGACAACGCATCGATCGCCGATCAGATCGACTTTCGTCCGATCACCGCGCTCGAGCCGACCGTGCTGCTCGCCAGCATCGCAGCAGCAACCACGCACATCGGCCTGATCGGCACAGCGTCGACGAGTTACAACGAGCCGTACAACATCGCGCGCCGCTTCTCGACACTCGATCACGTCAGCGGCGGACGCGCCGGCTGGAATATCGTCACGACCGCCGACGCCGGCTCCGCGCGAAACTTCGGCCTCGACGCGGCACCGGATCATGCGCAGCGCTATGCACGCGCCGCGGAATTCACCGATGTGGTCAAAGCGCTATGGCAGAGCTGGGAGGACGACGCGTTCGTCGGCGACAAGACAGGCGGCCGCTTCATCGATACGGACAAGGTGCACCCGGTCGCGCATCGCGGCGAATACTTCAACGTGCAGGGACCGTTGAACCTGCCGCGCACGCCGCAGGGGTATCCGGTGCTGGTTCAGGCAGGTGGATCGGCAGATGGTCGCGATCTTGCCGCGCGTCATGCGGAAGCGGTTTTCTCCGCGTCGCAATCGTTTGAGGAATCTGCCGCTTATCGCGGCGATCTGCTGGCGCGTGCCGCTGCGCATGGCCGGGGACCCGAGGCGATCCGGGTGCTGCCCGGTCTGACGACGATCGTCGGCGCAACCGAGGCCGACGCGCTGCGGCGCCGCGACGAACTGGTGGAGCTGATCCCGTGGCGCTACAGCTTGACGCGTCTTGCCGGCACGCTGGGGATCGCGCCCGAGCGTCTGCAACTCGACGAACGTTTGCCTGACGATCTGCCGCTACCGGCTGCGGGCAACGGCAATCACACGTTCTTTCACGCGACGCTCGCACAGGCTCGACAGCATGGCTACACCGCGCGACAGTTGATCCGCGCGCTGGCGGGCGGCGGCGGACACCGCGTCGTGGTAGGTACGCCGGAGCAGATCGCCGACGACATCGAACGCTGGTTCAGAGGCGGTGCCGCTGATGGCTTCAATCTGATGCCCGATGCACTGCCTGGCGGCTTGCAGGACTTCGTCGACGGCGTGGTGCCGATCCTGCAGCGGCGCGGTCTGTTCCGCACGGAATATGAAGGGAGCACGCTGCGCGAACACCTGAGGCTCGCGCAGCCGCCCGACCGTCGCACTTCACAGCAACGGCGGGCGGCTATCGCAACATGACGATGACGCCTTACCGGCGCATCCGGTCGCTACGTTGCGGTTAGTGCGCCGGTACGCAGTCGGGACCCAGCTTCACCATCTGCTTGTCGAGGCGCAGACGATTGCCGCTTAGCTTCACCGGCCCCGCGAACGAAGCGCTTTTCCACAGGACGTCGCAACTCGTCGCATCGATCGCATAGACGACACGGTTGCTGCCGGAATAGGTGGTCACGAACACGTGTTGACCATCCGTATAGATCGGCCGCTCGATGATGCTCACATCCGGATCGACCGAGCACGATTTGCCCGACGGACCCGTGAGATTCATCGGTCCAATCCATGCCGTCGGTTTTTCGCTCGGGTCGCCTGAGCCGAGATCGATGGTCACGTGCCGCGCGCTGACCTTGCCGGCACCGGGGTCGACCTCGGAGTAATGACACGTTTGCGCAATGGCAACGTTACCGGTTACCAGTAAACCAGCGATAAACAGGACTTGCCTGAAAGCTTTCGTAGTCATGGGCGGATTGCGTAATATTGAACGCTAGCAAGATCCTTATGCGACCACGAATAATTCAGCGCGGTGTTTTTACGCCCGCTACCGCCATATCGTCCCCAATAAGCGAGCGGGTAGGGTTTCGACACGCCCGGCATGATAATCGCGACATGCCCGTGGGGAGTCGCTTTCAAACCCGCCACCACCAGATATCCGAGTCCGGCATAAGCCACTGCCTTGTCTTTATCCGTGCCGAGTTGCGACCAGGGTGCCCCGCTCATGGTACCGACGAGAGCGTTTGCATCGCCTGTCAGTGTCAAGCCCAGATCGGCGGCGACCGCCTTGAGGAACCCGCTGCAATCGCCCTTCCAGTCATCCCAGTGGTTCTCGCACAGGGTTTTGATGTCTTTCTTGTCGGCCATTATCCTGGTCCATTATGCGTGGGACGAGCAGCTATTCTCGCCCGGGATGGAATTGAACTGCTCCTTGTTACACATCCTGTACTTCGCTTCATGTCGCGTCGCGCTGGTTTTTATCAATACGACGATAAACCAGAAAATCTGCCCCGACAGAGACATCCGGATTATAGCGACGTCTGCTCGACTGTGAATGCCGAGATGGTTAAAGAAAATCAATAATTGCAGTTTTTTGCGGCTAGACATCCTGTTATCGGGCTATCGCGCCCTACCGGGGCGATCGGCAACGGCCTCGTCGGCCGCCCCTAGTCGGGCACCTCTACATGCTGGATCACCGTCTGGACAAATCGATCCGATGGTGTACCATCGAACAATTACATCGTTCAATGTAACATTTAAAGATGAGACGGAGACAGCCATGGCCGATGAGAGCGCTCATCACACAATCAAGGCACGCCACGTCAAGTTCGACTGGAGCAACACGCCGGTTCAGTGGATTCCTGGCGATCCGTCGAGCACGCACATTATCAACGTGCTGAACCTGCTGTTTCCGGCCGGCGAGCTGTGGTTCTGCCGCGTCTACAACAAGACGCTGCCGCTCATCACCGACCCGCGGCTGCGCGAAGATGCAGAAGGTTTCCTGCGCCAGGAGGCCGTACATTCGCGCTCGCACGCCGGCGTGCTCACGCACTACTACAAGGTTCACGGCATCGACACGCAGCCGTTCACCAAAGAACTCGACTGGATGTTCGGGAAAGTGCTCGGTGAAGCACCGCTCGGACTGAAGATCGGTCACACGCGGTTCTGGCTGCGTCAGCAGCTCGGCATCATCGCGGCGCTGGAACACTTCTTCGGCTATCTCGGCAACTGGGTGCTCAACGCCAGGGGGCTAGACGATGCGCACGCCGACCCGACGATGCTCGATCTGCTGCGCTGGCACGGCGCGGAAGAAGTCGAGCACCGCACGGTCGCATTCGATATTTTCCGGCACATGGGCGGCAGCTATCTGGAGCGCTGCTTCCATATGTTTACGACCATCGTATTGTTGTTGCGCTTTCTGATGCGTGGTGCGCGCTTCATGCACCGGCGCGATCCCGATGCCGGCAAGTACCGCGGTTTTGCCCTTGCATGGCGCGACGGCGCGCGCCGCAACTGTCTGCCGTCGTTCTGGAAAATGCTTGGCGCTGCGCTGCGCTATTTCAAACCGGGTTATACGCCGCATCGCGAGGGCTCGACCGAACAGGCACTCGCCTATCTCGCCACCTCGCCGGCGGCACAGGTCGCGGCGCACGGTGGTGCATGGGTGCGCGACGCTACGTGAGAGGCTACGCGCCGGGCGGATCCTCGCTTTGCTCCGGCGCCGGTGCGGACGGACCCTCGCTTTGCTCCGGCGCAGGCGCCGGTGAACGGCGCGCCCACGGAAAACGCCACTCGCCTACCGCGAGCCGCTTCAAGCGCTTGTGAGCGCCTTCCATCACGTACATCGGCGCAGTGGAGAACTGGCGATCGTAGATCGTAACGAGTCTACCCAGCGCCACGCCGTCGGGCTCGTCGACCTGCCACGGCTCGTCGGTCGAACAACGCTCGACGCAGCGCTCAAGTGCGCCCTGCACCTCGCCGTACAACGTGTCGGGGCCGAACGCGAACCCCGCCTCGCGCAGGAAGTAACTCAGGCAGGCAATCGCAAACAATTCACGGAGCAACGCCCGGTTTCCGTTGCCGCTCCGGCACGCTGCCACCGCAAGGTGATTGCGCAGCGAAAGCTCGCGCGCCGATGCGGCGGTGGGCGGTAGCAACTGGGCTTTGGTCAGCGGTGCGCCCCCGATGCGATACGCGTCCAGCTTCTTTGGTCCATTCATTGCCGGTCGCCCCGAGGTGGGCGGCGACCTTCGCGTGGCGCGCTCATCGTTTGGTTCATTTGTTCATCGACGCGAGTTGATTCACGCATCGTCTCCGTCGGTTACCTTCCGGTCCCTGACATCAATATTAAAAACATCCGGATAATCAACAGCCTGCGGGACATGCCCTCGATAGACAAGTAACGCTGTCAGAAACGAATATCTGTCCGCGCGTTTCAACGAGTCTGTGCGAAATAGTTTCACGAAGTCTTTCCGCGCGTCTTCTGTCCGGCACTCACGTTTTACCTACCGAAGAAGTGGCGCAATCCCGTTAGCTGACGCGGCTTGCCGCCCAGCCCCCCGATACCGCCAGTATCTGCTTGATCCACCAGGATTCCCCATCAATTGGCGCCATTCCATAGCGTATGGCCGACCTCGATATATCGCTCCGGATTCGGCATGCTCGCCTGCTTACATTTAACATTTTGCAGTTTGAAAGCAGCTGATCCACAGGCCGCCGCCAGTATATAACGCGAGTACATAAATCCTGGCAGTCGGGCCGTGGTTTTTTAAATCCACGAACCCTCTCCATATCTACCCGCCTCCACAACAGGCGTTATCCCCACCGATAAACGATGAGGATGAATAGATTATTAAAGACAGATAACGATTTCACTAAGACATCGCGCGTCGATCTGCATTTATTACTCGACTGTCGATTTACCGGGTCACAATTACCGGATTAAATCAGACGCAGGTTCGTGCAGCGTATGCACCAGAAAATCGACAAACGCTTTCACGCGCGCGGTCATCTGCAGATGCTGCGGGTACACCGCATAGATATCGGCACCCGGCGTCCGGTAGTCGGGCAGCACATGCACGAGGCGCCCGTCGCGCAGATAGTCTGCGATATCCCACTCCGCCCGCATCAGGATGCCGTGGCCATCGAGCGCCCACTTCACCGCGATTTCGCCATCGTTGGTCGTGAGGTTGCCGCGCACCCGCACGGTCTCGGTCTTTTCCGTGGCACCGCGGCCGCTCGTCAGACGCCAGAGGCCATAGCCGTCGTCGCCCTGGCGAATGCCGATGCAGTTGTGCCGCGTTAGCTCATGCGGATTTTTCGGCGGCGTGCGGCCGACGAAATACGCAGGCGCCGCACACAGCAACCGCCGGTTCGGCGCCACGCGCCGCGCGACCACACGCGCATCGGGCGGCTCGCCGAAACGGATGCACACGTCGAACGCATCCTCGCTCAACGCAGGGGGATCGACGGATAGCTGCAACTGCACGTCGACCTCCGGATAGCGCCGCACGAACTGCGAGATTGCCGGCGCGATATGACTGCGCCCGAAGCCGAGCGTCGCGTTGACTCGCAACAGCCCGCTCGGCGCCGCGCGCGATCCGCTGAGCAGTTGCCCCAGCTCGTCCATGTCGGCAAGGATCCGCCGTGCGCGCGTCACGTACAGCTCGCCTTCGGGCGTGAGGCTCATCCGGCGGGTGGTCCGGTTCACGAGCGCGACGCCCGCGCGCGACTCCATCTGCGACAGATGCTTGCTGACCGCCGCGGTGCTCAGGCCAAGTTCGCGCGCAGCGGCCGTCAGGCTGCCGCTTGCGGCCAGCACCGAGAAAAAACGCAGATCGTCAGGCTGGATCGAAGAGGTCATTGCAGAGCCCTGATTGCAACGTTGATTGTCAACCTGAGGTTAAGGATGGTTTAAGTCTAGCAGCGTTCGTCGCGACGTCGCGCGCTCTAGCATGGCCGGACACTCATAAGGAGACGCTCCGCTCATGAAGACCTATCGCATCGCAACCATCCCCGGCGACGGCATCGGCAAGGAAGTCGTGCCGGCCGGACAGCAGGTGCTCGAAGCACTCACCGCGCAAGGCGCGGCGTTTCGCTTCGAATTCGAGCATTTCGACTGGGGCGGCGACTATTACCGTCAACACGGCGTCATGATGCCGGCCGATGGGCTCGACGCGCTGCGCGGCAAGGACGCGATCCTGTTCGGCTCCGCGGGCGACCCGCAGATTCCCGATCACATCACGTTGTGGGGCCTGCGTCTGAAGATCTGCCAGGGCTTCGATCAATACGCGAACGTGCGTCCGACGCGGATTCTGCCCGGCATCGATGCGCCGCTCAAACGGTGCGGACCGAACGATCTGGACTGGGTGATCGTGCGGGAAAACTCGGAGGGCGAATATGCCGGTGTCGGCGGACGTGCGCACCAGGGGCATCCGCTCGAAGTGGCCACCGACGTTTCGATGATGACGCGCGTGGGTGTCGAGCGCATTCTGCGGTTCGCATTCCGGCTCGCCCAGTCGCGTCCGCGCAAGCTGCTCACCGTGGTAACCAAGAGCAACGCGCAGCGTCACGCGATGGTGATGTGGGATGAGATCGCCGTGCAGGTATCGAAGGAATTTCCGGACGTTACGTGGGACAAGGAACTCGTCGATGCCGCGACCGCGCGCATGGTCAATCGCCCGGCGAGCCTCGACACGCTGGTCGCGACGAACCTGCACGCGGACATCCTCAGCGATCTGGCCGCCGCGCTCGCCGGCAGTCTCGGCATCGCGCCCACTGCGAACCTCGACCCCGAGCGCCGCTATCCGTCGATGTTCGAACCGATCCACGGCTCGGCCTTCGACATCATGGGCCAGGGCCTCGCGAATCCGGTCGGCACGTTCTGGTCGGTCGTGATGATGCTTGAGCATCTCGGCGAGAACGCAGCTGCGCGCGCAGTGATGTCTGCAATCGAACAGGTCACTGCGAACCCTGCGCTGCACACCCGCGACCTCGGCGGCACGGCAACCACCGCGCAGGTTACGCAGGCGGTCTGCTCGCTGCTTGCCGCTCATCCGGCGCTCGCGTCGCAGGCGGCCTGAGTCGCGTGCAAGCGAAACCGCGCGTACATCGTGCGGCGCGTGCGGATAACACACCTATAAACGCCCGGACGAATCCGTCACGGGCGCATCGATGGAGACGAGCATGACCAACGATCTGCAGGCGCAGGTCATTCGCAAGCTGACGTGGCGCATCCTGCCGTTCGTGATGCTGCTTTACTTCGTCAGCTTTCTCGACCGCGTGAACGTCGGCTTCGCGGCCATTACGATGAACCGCGAGCTCGGCCTGACACCGGCGATGTTCGGCCTCGGCGGCGGCATTTTCTTTCTCGGCTATTTTTTGTTCGAGGTGCCGTCGAACCTGATTCTCAACCGCGTCGGCGCGCGCCTGTGGATAGCGCGTGTGATGGTGACCTGGGGGCTGCTCTCGGCCGCTTCGGCGTTTGTGGTCGGGCCGCATTCGTTCTACGCGCTGCGCTTCCTGCTCGGTGTGGCCGAAGCAGGTTTCTTTCCGGGCATCATCCTGTATCTGAGCCAGTGGTTTCCGGCCCGGCAGCGCGCGATGGCCGCCGCGGCATTCATGGCGGCGGCACCGCTGTCTACCGCGATCGGTTCGCCGATCTCCGGCGCGCTGATGCAGATGTCTGCGTTCGGCGGCCTGCACAACTGGCAGTGGCTTTTCATCATCGAGGCGATTCCGGCGGTCATCCTCGGCATCGCGGTACTGCGCCTGCTGACCGATTCGCCGGACAAGGCAAGGTGGCTCACGCGTGACGAGAAAGCGTGGCTCATCGCTGTGCTGCGTGAGGAAAGCCTGCAGCGGCATGCGCAGCCCGGTCATACCGGCCACGCGCTCGGTGCGCTGCGCGATCCGCGCGTGTGGGTGATGTCGTTGATCTACTTCGGCACGTCGGCGGGGCTCTATACGCTGGGACTGTGGGCGCCGCTCATCATCCGTCAGTTTGGTTTCAGCGCGTTCGGCACGGGCGCACTGAACGCGATTCCGAGCGTGCTGGCCGTCGTCGCGATGGTGTTGTGGGCGCGCAATTCGGATCGGACCGGCGAGCGTACGTGGCATATCGTCGTGCCTTGCGTGCTCGCTGCCGTCGGTCTGGTCTGGGCCGGCTTTGCGCAGTCGGCCACCGGTGTCGTGCTGGCGCTCGTTGCGGTCAACGTCGGTATCAGCGCGGCGAAAGCACCACTGTGGGCGATGTCGAGCACGTTCATGTCGGGTGCGGGCGCTGCGGCGGGCATTGCGATGATCAACTCGATCGGTAACCTGGGCGGCTTTGCCGGTCCCTTTGCGATCGGCTGGTTGAAGTCTGCTACCGGTGGTTATGCAGCCGGACTCTTTGCGGTGGCCGGGAGTCTCGCTGTCTCCGCGATGCTGACGCTGATGATCGGGCGGCGTGGGTATCGGGTGGCGTCGGCTGTGCATTGAGGGAAGCAGCGCCGCGAACTCTGCCGCGCTGGTCCTCGTGCTCTCGCTCTGCAACGCTACGTGACATGCTCATCGCCACACCGCTGCGTCATGCGACGTGGGCGACACGGCGACGGTGTCTGGCCAGACCAAACGCAGATCATCTACTGCGCGTCGACAAACGCGCGCAGTTCGTCGTCGCGAATCTCGAGCACATCGAACAGCCCCAGCGCACGTAGTGCCGGTAACGCGTCGATGATATCGCGTTGCGCGGTCGCGCGTGCTTCTTCTGTAGCGCTCGCGTCGCGCCAGATCCGCGCGTTGGCAAGGAAGGCGCCGACTGTGCCCTTGCGGACCGGCACGCCATTGAATTCACCCTGGTTGAGGTGATCGGGAAGCAGTTCTTCGGCACGCATCGCGTACTCCTGTGGTGGTTGAGGCTTCCCACTGTAGATTGGCGCACGCGGATCGGCTGCGGTATAAAGGCCATTCGATACGTCATTCGCGCCATGTCAGCTCCCCTGCTCCCTTTTGTTCAACTCGAAGCAACCGACGGCCCACCGATCTACGCGGTCGAGCTGACGGGTGACGACACGCGCGTGACTGCTACGCATCGTCACGCGCGCGGACAACTGTTCGGCGCGATAACCGGGCTCCTGTCGGTGGGTACCGAGCATAGCCAGTGGGTCGTGCCCGCCACGCATGCGGTGTGGATTCCGCCGGATCTCGCGCACTCAATGCAATCGCATGGACCGTTCTCGGGGTGGAGCGTGTACGTCGCAGCCGCCGCGTGCAGGGCGCTGCCGGACGAGCCCTGCACCCTCCCGATGTCGCTCCTGTTGCGCGCCGCGATCAGCCGCGCGGCCACCTGGAGCGACGGCGCACTCGACGAAACGCAGATGCGCATCGCCGGTGTGATCATCGATGAAATCCGCTCGCTGCCGCGCGAGCAGTTCGGTCTGCCGATGCCTCGCGACGCGCGGCTCATACGCATTGCCAATGCGCTTGCGAAAAATCTCGCCGACAACCGTCGCCTCGAAGAATGGGCGCAGTGGGCCGCAATCGCACCACGCACGCTGTCGCGGCGTTTCATCACGGAAACGGGTTTTAGTTTCGCCGAATGGCGGCAGCGCGCACGCCTGATGCGTGCGCTCGAAATGCTAGCTGCCGGCACAGCCGTGACGCGCGTTGCCATCGATCTGGGTTACGACAATGTCAGCGCATTCATCGCGATGTTTCGTCGCGCGCTCGGTGTCACGCCGGCGCGTTATTTCGCGGCTCAAACGTCCGGTGACGGACCTGAGGCGATGAACGAAGCAAACCACGACGCACAATAAAAAAGCGTCGCGCGAACAGACCGAAATCCGTTCGCACGACGCCTACGCTTCCTCTTCCCGATACCTGCGGTCAGTAGCGCCGCGAAGCGAGCTTCTTCACCACCGACACCATCCGGTCGACTTCATCGCACGTGTTGTAGAACGCGAGCGAAGGCCGCACGGTCGCTTCAACACCGAAGCGCCGCAGGATAGGTTGCGCACAGTGATGACCCGAGCGCACCGCGATGCCCTCTTCGTTCAACGCGCTGCCAACCTCTTCCGTCTCGTAGCCCTTCAGCACGAACGACAGCACACTCGCCTTGTCGCGCGCGGTACCGATCAACCGCACCCCAGGCACGGGCGCCAGCACGCTCGTTGCGTACGCAAGCAGATCGTGTTCGTAGCGCGCGATGTTCTCGATGCCCACGCGCGTCACGTAGTCGATCGCCGCACCGAGGCCGACTGCATCCGCGATATTGCCGGTGCCGGCCTCAAAGCGTCCGGGCGGCGGCTGGAACACCGTGCGCTCGAACGTCACGTCCGCGATCATGTTGCCGCCACCTTGCCAGGGCGGCATGTCTTCGAGAATCGCACGCTTGCCGTAGACCACGCCGATACCGGTCGGCCCAAACACCTTGTGGCCGGAGAACACGAAGAAGTCCGCATCGATGGCCTGCACATCGACCCGCATATGCGACACCGACTGCGCCCCGTCGACCAGCGCTTTCGCGCCCGCACGATGCGCGAGTTCGACGATCTCCTTGACCGGCACCACCGTACCGAGCGCATTCGATACCTGCGTCACCGACACGATCTTCGTGCGATCGCTAAGCAGTCGCCGATATTCTTCGAGCAGCACCTGGCCGGTATCGTCGACCGGAATCACACGCAATGTCGCGCCGGTTTGCGCGGCAAGCTGCTGCCACGGCACGATGTTCGCGTGATGCTCGAGATGCGACACGATGATCTCGTCACCCTCGCCGACATGCTTCACGCCCCACGTCTTGGCGATCAGGTTGATCGCTTCAGTGGTGCCGCGCACGAAGATGATCTCGTCCGGCGACGACGCGCCGATGAAGCGCTGCACCTTGCTGCGCGCCGCCTCGTAGGCATCCGTCGCGCGACCTGCCAGTGCGTGTGCCGCGCGATGGATGTTGGAGTTCTCGTGTGCATAGAAGTACGAAAGCCGGTCGATCACCGACTGCGGCTTGTGCGTCGTCGCGGCGTTGTCGAACCACACGAGCTGACGTCCGTTGACGCGCTCCTGCAGGATCGGAAAATCGCGTCGTACGGCGTTGACGTCGAACGGCGGATGGCTCGACGGGCCGACAGCCGGAATGGCGCCGCCGGCTTTCGCGGGTTGTCCGGAAGCCGGCGCCTGCGCCGCATCGTCGATGAAGTAGCGCGAAGTGCTACCGCTCGATGCACCCGCGGAGCCAACGTCGTAAGGAAAACGCGACGTCGTCAAAGGTTCATCGGCACCGGGCAAACCAAACGACTGCGCGCTCACGCTGGTCCAGCCCGGCACGACGATGTCGGGTGTCGCACCGGCCGCAGACCGGTGATCGCTCGAACCGTCCAGAAAGTAATACGGCGATGGAGCCGATGGCGAAGACGGAACAGAGGCCCCACCCGCCGACGGACGCTGCGCCCCCACCCCTTCCGGCACACCCAGCGCAGCACCGCCAAACCGCGGATCGAGCGCAGGCGCCACCGTCACCACGTTATCGGGCAAACCGTTCTGCGCAGCGGCATGCGGTGCAAGCGCCGGCGCCCGATGACCGAGCGACAGCACATGCGTCGGCGCAGCAGGCAGCAGGTTCGCGCCCGCCACCTGCCCTTGCGGAATCGCGGCACCAGGCACGCCGGTACCGGCGCCGCCAGGACCCGCGAGCGGCGAGCCGGCCGGCACAGGGTTGCTCGCTTCCGCGAGCACGGGAGCGGCGAGCGGCAACGCGCCCGCCGTACCCGGCACACCACTCACGGCACCGCTGCGCGCCACCGGCAATGCCTCACCAGGCAATGCCGAGAAGAACGCGTTGGCAAGTTGCGCGAGTGTCGACGGATCGGGCAACCCCGGCGGCGGACCAGCAGGCACATCGAGCGGCAGGGCGCTGTCCATGTGCTTACTTGTAGGTGTCGGTGTAGTCATGGTACTTGCCGATCTCCACGTCATCGAGAACCGCCAGCGCGTCCGGCGAATGCACGGCCAGCGAGCAGTACAGCGAGATCAGATACGACGCGATCGCATGATTGTTGATGCCCATGAAGCGCACCGACAGACCCGGTCCCTGTTCGCCAGCAACACCCGGCTGGAACAGGCCGACCACGCCCTGGCGTTTGTCGCCCACGCGCAGCAGCAGGATCTTCGTCTTGCCGTCCGCGACCGGCACCTTGTCCGACGGAATCAGCGGGATGCCGCGCCAGGTCAGGAACTGCGAACCGAACAGGCTCGTCGTGGGCGGCGGCACACCGCGGCGCGTGCATTCACGACCGAACGCGGCAATCGCGAGCGGGTGCGTCAGGAAGAATGCCGGCTCTTTCCAGACCTTTGTCAGCAGTTCGTCGAGGTCGTCGGGGGTCGGTGCGCCCGTCAGCGGAAACACGCGCTGTTCTTCGGCGACGTTGGCAAGCAGGCCGTAATCGGGGTTGTTGATCAGTTGGCTTTCCTGCAGCTCCTTGATCGTTTCGATCGTCAGGCGCAGTTGTTCCTTGATCTGGTCGTGCGGGCTGCTGTACAGATCGGAGATGCGCGTATGCACATCGAGTACGGTGCTCACCGCGTTCAGGAAATACTCGCGCGGTTCTTCTTCGTAAGGAACGAACGTGCGCGGCAGCAGGCTTTCGTCTTCGCGCGCGGTGCAAGCCGCGACCACTGCTTCCGGATTCTTCACCTGGTTCAGCCGGTAGATACCCGCTTCGACCGGCAGCCATTGCAGCAGATGGGTGAGCCAGCGCGGCGAAATCGTCGAAAGCTGGGGAACGGTCTTGGTGGCATTGGCTAGTTGCCGTGCTGCGGTATCGCCGAGCGCCGTCAGGCCGCCCACTGTTGCTGTCATGTGTCGCTCCGGGGTCTATAGAAGAAAAACTGGAATGCTTATGAGCAAACGTGATTATGGAAACGGCGTCGCAGCCGCTCAACATGCTATAGACGTCACGCGGGTACGTTTGGGGCGGTGGGAGTATTCGATGTGGATGACGCAGTGGCTTTGCCGGAGCTAACGGGCACCACCGCTGGGCTCACGCTTCGCGGAGAATCCGCCGACGCTGCGCATAACAGCACCGCGATGCTTGCATCGAGCGCCTGTGCAAGTTTCTCGACAGTGACGATCGACGCGATCACCGAACCGCGCTCGATCTCGCCGACATACGAACGATTCAGCGCGGCATGCTCAGCCAGTTGTTCCTGCGACCAGCCGCGTGCTTCACGCAGGCGTCGCACTGTCACGCCGAGGTCTCGCACGATCTTCGTCACGACGCGACTCCGGCTACTGCAGCTGATTGTGGCGCCGGATTAGCATGTGCCGCACCTGCACCCACACCCGCACTCGTCGCTTCGTTGCGCGACACCGCCTGAGTGACATGCGAGCCAGGCGCGACATCCTGCGTAAGCCAGACGTTGCCGCCGATCACCGCACCGCGCCCCAGCGTCACGCGCCCAAGTATCGTCGCACCGGCATAGATCACGACGTCATCCTCGACGATCGGATGGCGCGGCAAACCTTTTTCGAGGTGCCCCTGAGCGTCACGCGGAAACCTCTTCGCCCCGAGCGTAACCGCCTGATAAACACGCACCCGTTGCCCGATCACCGAGGTCTCGCCGATCACGACACCGGTGCCGTGATCGATGAAGAAGCTCGCGCCGATCTGCGCCCCCGGATGAATATCGATGCCGGTTTCGCCATGCGCCAGCTCGGCGACGATACGCGCAAGCAACGGCAAACCAAGCCCATATAGCGCATGCGCGAAACGATGATGGATCATCGCCAGCACGCCGGGATAGCACAGCAGCACCTCGTCGACGCTACCTGCCGCGGGGTCGCCGTGAAATGCAGCGAGCACATCGCTGTCGAGCAGCGTGCGGATCTCCGGCAGCTTTGCCGCAAACGCCCTGACAGCCGCGCCGGCTTGCGCTTCGATTTCGTCGGCGGAACGTGGGTGGTGGCGGGTCCGGTAATGCAATTCGAGTCGCGCCTGCGCGAGTAACGCATGCAGCGCGGTATCGAGCGCATGCCCGACATAGAAGTTTTCACTTTCCTGACGCAGATCGGCTGGCCCAAGCCGCATCGGAAACAACACGCCCTTGAGCGTATCGACGATCTCCGCGAGTGCTTCGCGAGCCGGCAATTCGCGCCCGCCCGGCTCGAGCGAGCGCTTCTGTACTTCGCGCCATTGCTGGCGAGCCGTCTGCAGTGCTTCTACGATGTCGTCGATATCGAAAACTGCCACAGCGGCTCCCGGCTGAAAGTGTGTAAGTGAAAAGCGCTAGTCCTGCACCCAGGGCAGCCCGCGAAAGCGCCACCCGTTACTGCCGCCGCGCCGTTGCGCCGCATCGAGTTCGCCTTCAAAGCCTTCCAGAACATTGAAGACCTGGCTGAAACCGCCCTTCGTCGCAGCTTCGGCGGCGAGCGCCGAACGATTGCCGCTACGGCACAGCAGCAGCACGAGCGCATCCTTGCCGGTCTTCGCTTCCAGTTCGCGCACGAAGCGCGGATTGCGTGTCAGGCTCGTGCCCGTCGCCCATGCGACGTGCAGGCTCTCCGGCACATGCCCGACGAATTTCCGTTCTTCCGCGCTGCGCACGTCGACCAGCAGCGCCTTGCCTGCCGACACCAGCGCCCACGCGTCCTGCGGCGCGATGCCGCCTGCATAGGGCAAACCTGCTTCTACCGCAGCCAATCGCGCCGCTTCAAGCACATCGAGTGCCGCGTGCACAGGCCGCTCTTCGACTTCAACCGTCATGACATCTCCTTGCCGAATATCCGCGCGCGTCAGTGCGGCGGGGGCTGGCGAGGCGGTAAAAAACCGTCTATAGCCATCACGAGACACTATGAAATAACCCGGCCGGAAGGCGAACCAATTAATTGTGCTTTCTAAAGAAGCAGCGGTTTGGTCGCCACATGGGCATGCATGGGCATTCGTCAGAAGATAGTGGTTGAAGGCGACAAACGCGTGGCGGTTACACCGGCTTGATATCGGCGGCCTGCTTGCCCTTCGGGCCTTGTTTCACTTCGAAGCTGACCTTCTGGTTTTCCTGCAGCGACTTGAAGCCGTCCGCGCGGATTTCCGAGAAATGCGCGAACAGATCGTCGCCGCCGTCGTCCGGCGTGATGAAGCCGAATCCTTTTGCATCGTTGAACCACTTCACCGTACCCGTTGCCATCGTCGTTCCTTGCTATGCGAGACCCGTGCGTGTAGACAGAGCGCCGAACCCGCCGGGATCAGTTCGTTCGACGCCGGCTGAACGATACGGGAAGCCCACCGCATCGGGAACAAACGAATTCTTCGATGTTTATCAGCGCGGCTGACAAATCGCGCGCGGCGAGTGAGGTAAGCGAGGAAAGTGAGGTAAGCGCCGTTCAGCGCTCGAGGCGCGGTAACGCGAGCGTCGCGCCCGAGTCGCGTTGTGTGAGCGCACGCGCAACGACGCCGAGCGCGTCGTAGGCAAGCACGGCCAGCAGCCCGACGATCATCCCGCCTTGCAGGATGAACGCCGTGTTCGAGGTTTGCAGACCCGCGATGATCACATCGCCGAGTCCTTTCGCTGCCACCGTCGAACCGAGCGTCGCGGTGCCGAGATTGATCACCACCGACAGACGGATGCCCGACAGGATCACCGGCAGCGCGAGCGGCAGTTCGATCGACAGCAACTGGCGCAGCGGACCCATGCCCATGCCACGTGCGGCTTCGACGGTTGCAGCCGGAATGTCCTTGAGACCGGTAATCGTGCTCTCGAACACCGGCAGCAATCCGTACAGGATCAGCGCAATCAGCGTCGGCTTCACACCGAAACCGACCGCGGGCACCGCGAGCGCCAGCACCGCAACCGGCGGAAAAGTCTGGCCGATATTGACGATGCTGCGCGCAAGCGGCAGAAATTCGGCGCCCGCTTCACGCGTGACGAAGATCCCGGCGAGCAGCGCGATCACGGTCCCCACGAGACTCGCGCCGCCGACCAGCGCAAGATGCGCAAGCGTCAATCCAAGCAGGCTCGAGCGATCGTAGATCACAGGTGCGCCGTTCTCGGCGAGCGGCGCGAAGAGCGGCGCAAACCATTGCGGGCGAACCAGTAACGCGAGCAGTATCGCGAGCGCGAGCAGGCGCGAGGTCCGTGCGACGAGTTTCATCTCGGCCGCCCGGCGCGCGCGAGAATCGACGCGAGCGATACGCGGGTTCGCACGCTGCCGTCGGCCTGTGCTACCGGCAGGCTCTGCGTACCGCGCCACAGCAGTTCCGACAGCGCATCGCGCAGGTTCTGCGTACCGGCGATCGGCGCGCCATCGGCGGTACCGGGTTCGGCGATTTCATCGACCTGGGTCAGCGACAGCAAACGCAGCGGCCGGTCGGTACCGGCCACGAGTTTCTCGACGAAGCCAGGTGCGGGACGTGCGAGCAATTCGGCGGGCGTGGCAGCCTGTAGCACGCGGCCGCCGTCCATCACCACGATGCGATCGCCGAGGAGCAATGCCTCTTCCATATCGTGCGTGACGATCACCACCGTGATGCCGAGTCGCCGCTGCAGCGCGAGCAGATCCTCCTGCGCCTGGCCGCGGATGATCGGATCGAGCGCGCCGAACGGTTCGTCCATCAGCAGGATCGCGGGTTGCGCAGCCAGTGCACGCGCTACACCCACCCGCTGCTGCTGACCGCCGGACAACTGATGCGGAAACTTCGTACCGTACGTATCGGGATCGAGCTTGAAGAGCTCAAGCAGTTCGCGCACGCGTGCGTCGATGCGTGCCGTCTCCCAGCCGAGCAGACGCGGCACGGTCGCGATATTGCGAGCGACGCTCCAGTGCGGAAACAGCCCGTGCCCCTGGATCACATAACCGATGCCGCGCCGCAACTCTTCAGCGGGCACGCCGGACGTATCGCGTCCATCGATGCGGATCGTGCCGCTCGTCGGCGCGATCAACCGGTTGATCATGCGCAGCAGCGTCGACTTGCCGCTGCCCGATGTGCCGACGAGCGCGGTGATCGTGCCGCTGCCGATCACGAGCGAAACGTCGTCGACAGCGACGACATCGCCGAAGCGTCGACTGATCTTGTCGATTTCAATCATGCGCGATGTCCCTTGATGAATTCGGTCGCGGCGTCGAAGACAACGGCCGCGCTCAGTGCAAGCCCGATAGTCGGGGCGGCGCCGAGCAGCACGAGATCGATGGCCGACTGGCCGATGCCCTGAAACACGAAGGTGCCGAAGCCGCCACCGCCGATCAGCGCGGCGACGGTTGCGAGTCCGATGTTCTGAACCAGCACGATGCGCACGCCGGTCAGCACGACCGGCAACGCGAGCGGCAGTTCGACCGAGCGCAGACGCTGACCCGGTGTCATACCCATCGCGACGGCGGCTTCCGCCGTCTGCGGCGGAATCTGCCCGAGACCGACGACGACACTCGCCGTCACCGGCAGCAGCGAATAGAGAAACAGCGCGATCAACGCAGGCGCAACGCCGATACCGCGAATACCGAGTGCGGCGGCAAGCGGCACGTGGGCGGCGAGCAGCCCGAGCGGCACCATCATCAGCCCGTACATCGCGATGCTCGGAATGGTCTGGACAATGTTCAGCACCGGCAATGCGACCGCACGCAGCGCAGGCAGTTTCACGCACGCGATACCAAGCGGCACGCCAAACGCGACAGCCGCCGCAACGGAGCCCACAACCAGCTCGATGTGGCGCGCAGCTTCCTGCCAGAAGTTGTCCGCGTGCACCGCGTATTCCTGCATCACCGACAGGCCGTCCCATCGGCCGCTACCGAACAGCGCAGCGAGCGCGAGCCATGCGAGCGCGAGCACCGCGAGACGCGGTGCGGGACCGGGCGACAGTTTCGCGAGCGCGTCGGTGACCAGCATCGAGAACGCGAACGTGAGGATCCAGAAGCCGCCTGACGGCGACACACGGGCGAGCGGATGTTCGTCGGTGACGAGATGCGCGGGCGCGTATCCGACCAGCAAGGCGAGCCCTGCCAGCAGCGCGATGCCGACCACGAGCCGTAACGCGGCACGGCTACGCAGCAGCGCGAACAACGCGGCAGCCGCGAGCACCGCAACCGCAACCCTCGCCTCGCCGACGCTAAAGGTGTCGAGCAGACTGAGCCCTTTGCCCGACACGATCCGGTTCGCGCGAAACGTGACGAACGGTTCGAACGCGAGCGCTGCGGCGATCAGTATCGCGATCAGCGCACCGACCCGATCGACCTTGTCGACCAGCAGCGTGCCGCCAGTGGTACGTCGCCCGGCAAACGCAAGCGCCTGCGATTTATGCGTCTGCACGTTGCCTCCCGGGCCCGCCATTACTTGACGAAGCCTTTCGCTTTCAGATAGCTCGCCGCCACCGCCGCGGCCGGTTCGCCGTTCACCTGGATACGGCCATTCAGCGTTTGCAGCGTCTTCAGGTCGAGGCTCGCGAACACCGGCTTCAGATACCCGGCGATCTCCGGATGCGCCTTCAGCACCGCCTCGCGGATCAGCGGTGCGGGGGCGTAGACGGGTTGCACATGACGGTTGTCGTCGAGTACCACGAGACCGGCTGCTTCGATCGCGCCGTCCGTGCCGTAGACCATTGCCGCGTTAACCTTGTCGGTCTGTTCGGCGGCCGCCTTGATCGTTGCCGACGTGTCGCCGCCCGACAGCACGAGCAGTTGATCCGGTTTCAGCGTGAAACCGTAGGTCTTCTCGAACGACGGCAACGCGCCCACGCTGTTCACGAATTCAGCCGATGCCGCGAGCTTCACCTGACCGCCCGCCGACACCCATTTGCCAAAGTCGCTAAACGTATGAATATTGTTGGCCTTCGCTACGGTGCCGAGCAGCGCAACCGCCCACGTGTTGTTCGCCGGCGCCGGCGCAAGCCAGACGATGTGATTGGCCGCGTAATCGAGCTTCGCCGCTTCTTCATAACCCTTCGCAGCGTTTTTCCACAGCGGATCGTCGCCCTTGTTGAAGAAGAACGCCGCGTTGCCCGTGTACTCCGGATAGATATCGATCTCGCCGGTCGTGATGGCCTTGCGCACGATCGGCGTAGTGCCTAGGCCGATCTTGTCGGTGACGGCGATGCCGTGCGACTTCAGCACCTGCGCGATCAGATTGCCTAACAGATTGCCTTCGGTATCGATCTTCGATGCGACCGTGACAGTGTCGGCGGCATGCGCCCCGATCGAGGCCAGTAGAAGCAGCGCTGCAACGCCCTTGAGGGTGGGGGTGTATTTCATCGGTACCGTCGCTCCAGCGAGTGGAAGTTTCGTATGGGCAGCCGGTGCCTGCGATGCAGCGACGACCCGGGGACAACGGGCGCGCGCACTGTCCACGCGACAGACAATCGGCTGCAGTAGCTGCGCAGAATAGCGAGGGTGGGATGCGGCGCAAACCAACAAATTCAGATTTCCAAATGGTTGCGGCTGCAAACGGTACCCATCGATCTACCCGGCGTAAAACTAGAAAGCATTTCAGATCTATGTGGTTTGCAAGTCAAATTGGTGCCACGATAATCCGCCGAGGTCAAGAACAACCCTAGAACAACCACAAACAATCACAACGGATTATCGATGAAAAAGACACTCGCCGTCGCGGCCCCGTTCCTCGTTGCCGCATGCGCGGCGCATGCCCAAAGCGCCGTCACACTGTACGGCATCGTGGAGGACGGTGTGGATTTTGCCAGCAATGTCAATGGCAGCCATCTGGTCCAGACGGCCTCGGGCGTCACCGCGGGCAGCCGCTGGGGCGTACGCGGCACCGAAGATCTGGGCGGCGGGCTCAGCACGATCTTTCGCCTCGAAAGCGGCTTCGACATCAATTCGGGGCGCCTCGGCAGCGGCCTCGCGTTTTCGCGTAATGCGTACGTCGGTATCCAGAGCGAACAGGTCGGTACTGTGACGCTCGGGCGTCAGTGGGATTCGATCGTCGACTATGTCGAGCCGTATACGCTGAACGGCAACATCGGCGGCTATTACTTCGCGCACCCGAACGACATGGACAACACCGATAACGGCTTCCCGATCTCGAGTGCGATCAAGTACCGCAGCCCGACCATCGCGGGCTTCACGTTCGGCGGACTGTATGCACCGGGTGGCATCGCCGGCCAGTTCTCGAACAACGCGGTGTACAGCGCGGGCGGCACGTACTCGATCGGTGCGTTCAGCGCGGGGATTGGCTATCTGCGCATCAACGATCCGGAAGTGTCGACCCAGGGCTATCAGAACTACCCGGGCTTCACCAACGCGGTGTACGGCAACTTCCTCGCCAACGCGCGCGCGCAGAAGGTGTTCGGCGTCGGCGCGTCGTACCGTGTCCTGACTTCCCTGCGTCTGCTCGCCGATTTCACGAACACGATCTTCCAGCAGGGCAGCGCCGGTCACGATGCGACGTTCCAGAACTACGAACTGTCGGGAATCTACAACCCGACATCGGCGGTGACGATCGGCGCGGGCTATACCTATACGACCGGTCGCGATCATGCGAGCGATGGCGAGCCGAAATACAGCCAGTTCAATCTCACCGTCGAATACGCGCTATCGAAGCGCACGTCCGTGTATGCGCTGGGCGTGTTCCAGAAAGCCGCCGGCGATGCGACCGTGGCGCAGATCGCCGGGTTCAATCCGTCTTCGAGCCAGAAGCAGGCTGTCGGACGGGTCGGGATTCGTAGCATTTTCTGAGCGGCCTGCACGACGAGCCCTTCTTAATCGAGCCCTCGCGGCTCGATCAACCCCGCGAAGCGGTCGGCCAGCGCCGCCCGCGAGCGATGCGGCCACACCGCGCTCAATTCGAAGCGCGGCAGCGTCGCGCCGTCGCTGACCTCGCACAGCCGCACGCCGTTGAACTGCAGCGTGCGCACCGAATACGGCAAGAGCGACACACCGCAACCCGCGGCTACGCAGGCCAGCACGGTCAGCGAGCGGTTCGCGTCCTGCACGATCTCCGCCTCGTGCCCGGCCTGACGGAACGCACTCAGGATACCGGCGCGTATCACCGGCAACTGCTCGTGCGGAAACCACACGAGCCCGTGCTCCGATAACTCCTGCAACGTGACGCGGCCATCCGGCCCGACCGGAAACGAAGCGGGCAGCACCGCCACGAGACGCTCGCGGGCAATCAGCTTCTCCCGCATCCGCCCGCCTACCGCAACGGGCGTGTGCAATAGCCCGATATCGATTTCACCGCGCTCGAGCGCACTCACCTGCTCCGCGTTGCTCATTTCACGCAGCGCGAGCGCAACGTCCGGCACCGCGGCGCGCAACGCCGCCAGCGCGCGCGGCAGCACGTCGAACAGCGCCGCTGATGCAAAACCCACCGTCAACCGTCCGCCGCGCTGCGCACCGATTTCGCGGGCGCGGTGCGAAGCGGCGTCGATACGCGCGACGCTGAGCCGCACGTCGTCGACGATCGCGAGACCGGCCGGTGTCAACGCCGCGCCCCGCCGCGTGCGCGTGAACAGCTTGACACCGAGGTCCCGTTCCATGCGGGTCAGCGCCTGGCTCAACGCCGGCTGCGCGACGCCGAGCGTATCGGCCGCGCGCGTCACGCTGCCCGCATCGGCGATCGCGAGGAAGTATTTGAGGTTGCGTGTTTCCATGTTCTCGATATACGAAAGACATATGAAAAATGATCTTTCTCATAATACAACGCTATCCCGTGCGTCCCTAGAATGCGGAGACAAGGCGGAGTCGCCGCGGTTCGCCCACAGCGCGAACCGATAACCAGGAAGGTACGGAGACAGGATGAACTGGTATCGGGATATTTCGACGGCGGAAAAGCGCACGTTGTGGGGCTGCTTTGCGGGCTGGGCACTCGACGGCGTCGACACCCAGCTCTTCAGCCTCGTGATTCCGACGCTGCTCGTCACCTGGGGGATCGGCAAGGGTCAGGCGGGGTTGATCGGCGGGGCGACGCTCGTGGCTGGCGCGCTCGGCGGGCTGCTGGCGGGCTGGCTTTCCGACCGGTACGGACGCGTGCGCGCGTTGCAGATCACGGTGATCTGGTTTTCGCTGTTCACGTTTCTCAGTGCCTTCGCGCAGAACTTCGAACAGTTGCTGGTGCTGAAGGCGCTGCAGGGGCTCGGCTTTGGCGGCGAATGGACAGCAGGTGCGGTGCTGCTTAGCGAGACGATCCGCGCCCAGCATCGCGGCAAGGCGATGGGCATCGTGCAGAGCGCATGGGGCTTCGGCTGGGCTGGGGCTGTACTGCTGTACACAGTAACGTTCACGTGGATATCGCCCGAGTGGGCATGGCGCGTGCTGTTCGCGATCGGTGCTGTGCCCGCGCTACTGGTGCTGTATGTACGCCGCTCGATTAAAGAGCCACCACGCGCACCCGTACTGCGCGATCCAGGGCAGGTCCGTGCGACCGCGTCGCATATCTTCGATCGCTCGGTCATCCGCACGACGATCGTCGGTGCACTGATCGGCGTCGGCGCGCATGGCGGCTATCACGCGATCACCACGTGGCTGCCGACCTATCTGAAGACCGAGCGACATCTGTCGGTGCTCGGCACCGGCGCGTACCTCACGGTCATGATCACGGCGTTCATCGCCGGGTGTTTCGTCAGTGCGTGGCTACAGGACCGCATCGGCCGACGCAGGAACGTGATCCTGTTCGCCGTATGCTGCGCGGCCACCGTGAACCTGTACACCTTCCTGCCGATGGGCAACACCGCGATGCTGATCCTGAGTTTCCCGCTCGGGCTCTTCGCAGCGGGGATCCCGGCGACGCTCGGTGCGCTCTTCAACGAGCTCTATCCGCAGGGAATACGCGGTACCGGTGTCGGCTTCTGCTACAACTTCGGGCGCATCGTATCGGCGGGATTTCCGGTGCTGGTCGGACACATGGGCAACTCGATGCCGCTCGGTTCGGCGCTCGGCATCGATGCGGGCATCGCCTATGGGCTCGTCGTAGTCGCGGCGCTGATGCTGCCCGAAACCAAAGGGCGCAAGCTTGCTGCGGCGGAGCCTGCTGGTTCCGCTGCGTCTACGGCATCGAATGCATCTGCGGCGCCGGTGGCGCGGCGCGTGTGATTCCGGTGTCGATCTCTCTTCCTCTCATGCAATGACCCAGAGTCCCGTTCTTCCCGCGTTTGACGCTGCCCGCTCTGGCGACACCCCGGCCACCGCGGTCGCGCGCTGGTATCGCACGGACCCGGTCTGCATCACCGCCGTCGATACGCACGCGCATGTATTCGTGCGCGGCCTGCCGCTCGCGCCGCAGCGCCGTCACGCACCCGACTACGATGCGACACTCGCTGACTACGTCGCCCATCTGTACGCGAATCGCATCTCGCATGCCGTACTGGTGCAGCCGAGTTTTCTCGGCACCGACAACAGCTTTCTGCTCGACGTGTTGCGGCGTTATCCGCGGCGCTTTCGCGGTGTCATCGTGGTCGATCCCGCGATCGACCACGAGCAACTCGCGATGCTCGCGCGTGCCGGCGTAGTCGGCATCCGGCTGAATCTGCTCGGTCTGCCGCTGCCCGATCTACGCGATGCACGCTGGCGGGCGCTGTTCGAACGGATCAACGCGTTTGGCTGGCATGTCGAGGTGCATCGCGAAGCGGCCGATCTGCCGCAGATTGTCGGCGCATTGCTCGACGCGGACTGCACCGTGGTCGTCGATCATTTCGGCCGCCCCGATCCGCTTGTTGCCGCCGACGATCCGGGCCTGCGCTTCCTGCTTGGCACTGCGTCCAGCGGGCGCGTGTGGGTCAAGCTGTCCGCGGCCTATCGCAGTGCCGTCGACACCGACGGTATGCAACACGGACAGCGGCTCGCCGCGCTGCTGCTCGAACACTTCACGCCGACGCGCCTTGTCTGGGGTAGCGACTGGCCGCATACGCAGCACCAGCATCTCGTCGATTACGATACCACCTGTGCGGCGCTCGCGCAGTGGGTGCCGGAGCGCGAGGCACGCGAAACGATCCTTGTAGGTTCGCCGCGCCGGCTGTTTCGTTTCGATTAGCTGTTCAGCGGTAGCAGGACGATACGCAGCAACGCAAAGGCTGGCTGCGCGATACCCGAGGACCGCGTCGTTGGGTATCGCACAGCCAGCCTGCGACATAACAAATCAAGGAGACACGCTCATGGCTAAAGCGCTCGCCGAGGCAATCGTGCCGACCATCGGATCGACCGCTTCGCCGGTTCGAATCCGTTCGATCGTCGGTGGGCTCGCCGGCAATCTGATCGAGTGGTACGACTTTCTCGCGTACAGCATCTTCTCGATCTATTTCGCCCCCGCGTTCTTCCCCAGCGACAAACCCACCGTGCAACTGATGAACACCGCCGCCATCGCCGCGGTCGGCTACATCGCGCGACCGCTGGGCAGCTGGCTGATCGGCCTGTACGCCGACCGGCGCGGCCGCAAATCGGCGCTGACGGGCTCGGTGCTGGCGATGTGCATCGGCTCGCTGATGATCGCGCTCACGCCCGGCTACGCAACGATCGGTGTGTTCGCGCCGCTCATGTTGATCGCCGCGCGTTTGCTGCAAGGGCTCAGCATGGGCGGCGAGTACGGTACCAGTGCGACCTATCTGAGCGAGATCGCGCCCGCGAACCGGCGCGGCTTCTACCTTGGCTTTCTGCAGGTCAGTGTGGTGGCGGGACAATTGCTCGCGCTCGGGCTGATGCTGCTGATGCAGCACGTGCTGCTCACTGCTGCGCAGATCGAACGCTGGGGCTGGCGCATTCCGTTCGTCGTCGGTGGGGCGCTCGCGCTGTTTGCACTTTATATGCGCCGCAACGTGGTGGAAACCGAAGCGTTCACGCACGGCGCGCAGCATGCCGGTTCATCGGTTGCGCGCGAGATGCTGCTGCACTGGCGGCAGATCCTGCTTGCTTTAGGCATCACGGTTGGTGGAACTGTCGCGTTCTACACCTACACGGTGTACATGCAGAAGTTTCTTGTGAATACCGTGGGGCTCGGTAAGGAGACTGCAACGTTCGTATCGGCGGGAGCGCTGCTGCTCTATATGCCGCTGCAGCCGCTGTTCGGCCTTGCATCGGATGTAGTCGGACGGCGACCGGTGCTGATCTGCTTCGGCGTCTGCAGCACGCTGTTTTCGGTGCCGCTCTTCAATGCGTTGAGCCATACGCATAGCGCGACTACGGCGTTCCTGCTGTCGTTCGCGGGGCTCGTGATGCTGAGCGGTTTCACTTCTGTCCACATGCTCGCGAAAACCGAGCTGTTTCCGGTGCGCATCCGCGCGCTGGCGGTTGGACTGCCGTATGCACTGACTACCGCGATACTGGGCGGCACCACCGAGTTCGTCGCGCTGCGCTTCAAGGCAGACGGCCATGAAGCGTGGTTCTACTGGTATGTGACGGTGTGGGCGGGGATCTCGCTGCTTGTGTATCTGGGGATGCCGGAGACGCGGTTTCGTGCGGTGGGTTCGGCGGCGTAGCGGGTATGCAGTGAATTTGTGTCGGACTCCCGTTGTGTGCGGTGTTCAGAACTCGAGCGGCTCGATATTTACTTGTTTCGCGTTGCGGGCCAGCACGTCATCGAGCGTCGCGATGACGCCGGCCCTCGCATCCAAAGCAGAGGCAAGGTGCAGCGCATCACCCGCTCGAAGTCCCGTTGATGCATCCAGAGTCAGTGCCGCCGCGCGATGAAAAGTAGATGGCTCTACCGGCAATAGCCGCAAATCCCCGGTACAAAGACGCTCGAATGCCTGCCATGCCGACGCGCCTTGCTCAGCAGATATTTGCGCTGTCCGTTGCTTGATGCCAAGGGCACTGGCAAATTCGGTCACACACCAGGCCGCCGAGGCCAGTTCTTCGGAACACGTCGCATACCAACGCGCAATCGCAGCGCGGGTCGGCTCGTTCACGCACAGCGCCACCAGCACACTCGTGTCGACATACACCATCAGTAGCGTGCTCCGCGCCGCAGTTCTTCAATGACGGACTCCGTCACCGGCATGGTGTCGTGCATCTTTTCCAGTTCCCGAACGAACGCGGCGCGGTCCCACTTCGCGGCACGAATGCTGATGCCGCCATCGGCGGTCAAGTCTGCCTGTACGTGGTCGCCTTCCTTGATTCCAAGCCGACGTACATAGTCGGCGGGAATGCGTAGCGCGAGACTGTTGCCCCATTTTGCGATTTGCAGGTCCATCGAATCCCTCATGTATATACATAAACGTATATACATTGTAGCAAACGATGCACTGCTTGCAAGACTCGTCGGCTCGTCCGGAAGTACTAGGCTTGTTCTGTCGTCCTCCCGGGTTCCACGCAAGCGCTCTGCCTGACGTGGCGATTACTGCTTCGGATGCCGACGAGGACGATTCATACGTATTCCATTGAGCGCGATTTCTTTTTCACCAATCGCTATAACGATTCAGCATAATTTACTTTGCGCTTTCTTATTATTACATAATCGAATTGAACGATTTTTCAAAATTTTTCAAATTCCATCAAAAAAAGTTTGACAGTGGGTTATCTGCCTTATATCTTTTGATCACCCAATTTCCCACCGATCATCTCTCTTGATCAGTCGCCGCATTTTCCGATGGGGTTTTCCCGCAGATAATGCGACGCGCATGGCTGCCGGTCCGGCATTATCTGGCAAAGCTTTTATATTCACCGAATGCTTTCATTCCGACGAGGGTAGCGATAACTCGTTGGCGCTTGATATTTATTTGATGATTGACGATACAAAGCCATCCCATCGATATCATTAATATTATTTTCGGCTATGTAAATATGATTTCCCGATATCTGGAGAGATCACGATTGGCAGCGAATCGCCTCGCCCACGGCCCCTTTGGAGAATGTGCCAGACATGAACTGACCTGAATCTCGAAGTTGATCTGCTGATGAGAAATATCCAGCCAGCATGACACTCATTGCAAAGATTGAAATAACCGGTTTTGATTGACGGATGAATCAGCACGCCATTATGTCTTCACACCGCAGTCACCGGATTATCTGAGCTTCACATTTCCCACTACGGAGACGTTCAATGTCACCCTGAACCTACCCATCACCTTCCTGAGTTACGCGTGGAAATTCAATGCTTCCAATGACAGTTATCCGGGTCGATTCATAATATCCGTATATAACCGCATCGGTTCGTCGTCACTATTCTGGAGCTTACCAATGAAGAAAGTTACGCACGTCGACAGTACGTTTTCAAAGGGCTTTACCAAAGCACTCCTACCGTTGGCTATCGCTGCGACGCTAATACCCCTCAGCGCGCAGGCCGCGAATACTTCGAATAACTGGGTCGCAACCCGGACCGGCGCTTTCCTGCAGGCCGCGGCGCCATCCGCCAATACGGCTACGCAGTCCGAAGCCCAGAGCACCGCGACGAAAACGGGCGCCTTTACGCTCGGCGCCAGCGCTGCCACCGGAGTCGTGAATGCCCTTGTTACGCCTCTCGAATTAAGCCAGCCACTGCATATCACGGTGGTCCTGAAAAACCGCAATCAGGATCAACTCGACACTTTCCTGCGCGAACTCGCGCAACCGGGCAGCCCGAATTACCGTCAATTTCTGAAGCCGTCGCAGTTCAAAGCGCGCTTCGCGCCCACCGATGCCCAGGTTCAAGCCGTGGTCGAGCATCTGCGCGCCAACGGTTTTAGCAACATCCAGGTATCGGCGAACAACAAGCTGGTTTCCGCAGAAGGCAATGCCAATAACGCGCAGAGCGGTTTTCACGCAAGCCTGAAGCGCTTTAACTATCGCGGCAAACAGGTCTACGCCAACGACTCGGCAGCGTTGATTCCGGCGTCGCTGGGCTCGACTGTCGACGCCGTGCTCGGCTTGCAGAACGCCGTCGTTCCGCACAAGACGATCCACCGCGTGCTGCCTGGCAGCGCTGTTGCGCGTGAAGCACACGCGACGACCAACGCCGCCGCATCGCAGGTCGCCCACCAGCCGACCGACTTCGCGACGATCTACGACGCAGCCAGCTTGCCGGCCGCGAGCAACACCACGGTGGGCATCATCACCTGGGGTGACATGACCCAGACCATCTCGGATCTGAACACCTTCACGCAGAACGCCGGACTGCCGACCGTCAATACCTCGACGGTTGCCGGCGGTCAGGGAACGCTCGCCGACGACGGCGACCCGGCCGAATGGGATCTGGATAGCCAGGACATCATCGGGACGTCCGGTGGCGTGCAACAACTGATCTTCTATGCAGCGGTCAACGGCGACAGCCAGGATAGCGGCCTGACCGACGCGACCTTGACGGCGGCCTACAACAAGGCCGTCACCGACAACGTGGCGAAGGTCATCAACGTCTCGCTCGGTCTCGACGAAGCATCGGCGAATTCGGATGGCTCGCTGCAGGCTGACGACTCGGTCTTCCAGCAAGCGGTCGCACAAGGCCAGATCTTCTCGGTGTCCTCGGGTGACGCGGGCGTGTATCAGTGGTCCACTTCGCCGCAGGGCGCGCCGGGCTATATCGGCACGAACGACGGCAGCGGCGTCCAGACGACGATCAACCTGTCGCAGTACAGCGTCTCGTCGCCGGCCAGCTCGCCTTATGTCGTGGCCGTGGGCGGCACGACACTGTCGACGAAGAATACGACGACGTGGTCTGGTGAAACGGTGTGGAACGAAGGCACGGCATTCGCCGACCTCGACTCCAATGGCAACCCGGTCGACGATGCCGTGCGCATCTGGGCCACGGGCGGCGGCGTAAGCCAGTACGAAACGGCGCCGAGCTGGCAAACCACGGCACTGGGTTCGTCGGTGACCAAACGCGTCTTGCCGGACGTCGCGTTCGATGCGGCTTCCGCAACGGGCGCCCTGATCGTCATCGATGGCCAGGCGGGTCAACAGGTGGGCGGTACGAGCCTCGCGTCGCCGATTTTCGTCGGCGGCTGGGCGCGCGTGGAATCGGCGCACAACAACAGCCTGAGCCTGCCAACGTCCGGCTTCTATCAGACGTTCCCGACCACCACGACGTCGATCCATGACGTGACTTCGGGCAACAACGGCTACGGCGGCAAGGGCTATAACGCCAAGGTCGGCTGGGATGACACCACTGGCTTCGGCAGCCTGGACTTCGGCAAGCTGAGCGCGTCGTATGGCCAGTAAGCAGTAACGCCGTGCCCGCTGTTCGCTCCAAACGGATTGAATAGCCGGGTGCCGGCAATGATCCGCAGTCTCGAACACCCCTTTTCGAAGGGGTGTTCTGCTTTATGGCTGGATCGCACTCGACGATCTCGCCGCTTTCTCCGCACTACGCTTACGCTGCGCCGTCACCGAACTTGCGTCGATAAGCGCCAGGACTCGTCAATGCAATGCGACGGAAATGCCGGCGCAACGATTCCTCCGAACCGAAGCCCGCCCGCTCGGCAATCCGCGCCATCGGCAGGCGCGCATGCGTTTCCAGCAACTCGCGCGCAATCGCTACGCGCTCGCGCAGCAGCCATTCGTACGGCGCCATACCGGTAGCGTCGCGAAACTGGCGTTGCAATGTGCGCGGGCTCATCGCGGCATGCTTTGCCAGCGAATGCAGCGTATGCGGCAACGCCGGGTTCACGCGCACCCAGTCCATCAGTTTGGCGAGGCGCCCGCTGTCGTCGGCGGGTAACGGACGTGGGAGGAACTGCGCCTGCCCGCCCTCGCGATGTGGCGGCACGACCAGACGTTGCGCGACGCGATTCGCAATTGCACTGCCGTAGTCGCGGCGCACGAGATGCAATAGCATGTCGATCCCCGCCGCCGATCCCGCCGATGTAATCACCTGCCCTTCATCGACGTACAGCGCATCGGGTTTCACGTTCAGTTGCGGGTAGCGCTTTTGCAGCTTCTCCGCATAGCGCCAGTGCGTCGTCACCGTCTTGCCGTCGAGCACTCCCGCGGCGGCGAGCACGAACACACCGGAGCAGATCGAGCAGAGCCGCGCGCCGCGTCGATACGCCGCGCGGATCTTGCGCAGCAGCGGCTCGGGAGGCGCTTCATCGGGGTCTCGCCAGCCCGGTACGACGATCGTCGCGGCGCGCTCGAGCATGCGCAGCGTATAGGGCGCCGCGACGGTAATACCGCCGGCCGCGCGAATCGGACCGGGCTCGCTCGCGCAGACCGCGAACCGGTACCACTCGACATCGAGTTCCGGGCGCTCCAGCGCGAACAGTTCGGTCACGCATCCGAATTCAAATGTGCAAAGCCGATCGTAGACAAGGGCAACGACGAGATGACGGTCCATGGCGCGATGTTACCGGAGATTGTCGATTACGCCACTGCCGTGGGTTGCTGTTGCGACGCAAAATGATCACTCGATATCGTTCATCGGAACCCACATCATGTCGACTCTTTCAGCCAACGCCGTCACCGCAATCCCCGCCGCGGAAAGCACCGCCGCCCTCGCCCACTTCCAGGCATCGTTGCAATTCGAAACCGACTGCTCCGACGTCGCCGGTGCGCTGTCGTCAGGATCGCCGGGCTTCGTGCTGCTCGACGTGCGCAGTCCTGCGCTCTATGCGCAGGGCCACGTGCCGGGCGCAGTGAATCTGCCGCACGGCAAGATCGTCGTATCGAAGCTGCTCGACTATCCGTCCGACACGCTGTTCGTCACATATTGCGCAGGCCCGCACTGCAACGGCGCGACGCGCGGCGCGATTCGTCTTGCGCAGCTTGGGCGGCCAGTGAAGATCATGTCCGGCGGCGTTACGGGCTGGCTCGACGAGGGCTTTGAACTCGCACGTGCGGCTGGCGGTTGAGCGCGTTGCGTTGAGTAACGCTGCGTTGCCACACGCTAAGGCGAGCCACCGGCGCTCACCCCGCCACCAGCTTCTCGAGCCGACTCTGCAACTCATCGGTCGCGCAGGTCATCGGCGCGCGCAACTCGTTGCGCAGCCATCCCTGCGCGGCCAGTGCGGCCTTCACCGGGCCGGGGTTGGGCTCGGCGGTCAGCGCGCGAATCAACGGCGCAAGCGTATGAAAAATCGCGCGCCCTTCGTCGAGTCGTCCAGCCGCAAGCGCGCGATACATCTCGACGAAGCGCTCCGGCCGCAGATGCGCCGACGCCGCAATCGCACCGCTACCGCCGATACACAACGTGTGAAAAATATCGAGGTCATCGCCGGCCAGCACCTGCAACCGCCCATCGAGTATCAACGTCAGCGTGGTATCGGCCGAACCCGCGCAGTCCTTAACGGCTTCGATCCGCGGATGCGCGGCGAGCGTCAACAACGTTTCGATTTCTAACCGCACACCGGTGCGATACGGAATGTCGTACAGCACGAGAGGCTTCGTGCTCAGATCCGCGAGTCCCGCAAAGTAATCGACGAGACCACGCTGCGCGGGACGAATGTAGTACGGCGCGGACACGAGCACACCGGCCACCGGCAGATCGTTCAACTGGGCGATGCGTGCGCGCACGCTCACCTCGCGGTTGCCCGATACGCCGACCAGAACCGGCAACGATAGCGGGCCAGCGGCCGCCAGTACCGTCGCGAGTACGGCGTCCTGCTCACGCGCATCGAGCGCGGCGGGCTCACCGGTCGTGCCGAGCGCGACGAGACCCGACACGCCTGCATCGGCATACAAACGTACCAGCCGGCGCAACGCATCGTGATCGACCGCGCCGTCGGCAAACGGCGTAACGATGGGAATCCAGATACCCGAAAAAATAGACATGACTTAACCTCGAACGCGACCGTATCGGTTCCGTTCAGCGGTGCGGGGGAAGCGGTGTCGAGGAGAGAAAACGCGGGCCTTGACTGGCTGTTCCGTCGCACATCTGACGACGGAACAGCTGGCTCCGGTCAGATGAGCAGCTGTTTTTTTGCTTTGGCGCCCACGGCACCGGTGGCTCCGTACGCGCACACGCGGCCTGCCATGGCGGCAGGAAGCAGGTTGCGGGAGAGGTGGGGAGCGTTTTGCATGTCGGGCAGTGTACCAGGATTTCGCGTTTGCACGCAAAACGGGCTTGACTTCCCGTCCGGTCGAATTAATATACGCATCGCGTACATAACCACGACCGAGAGGTGCCCGCATGAGCGTCCCGCAACAAGCCTTCCTTCGCGACGCGATGCGCCGCCTGAACATGACCCGCGACGGCTTCGCGACCCGCATCGGCGTGACGCGACGGGCGCTCGACACGTGGTTGCTGCCCGACGACTCGCAGGAATCGCGAGCCATGCCGGAGATCGTCGAGCGCTTCGTGTCGGAAATCGTGGTGCACGGCGAGCCTGGCGATAAATATACGCAGAGCGTAGACTCACAGTCGCTGGCGAGCCAGATGCTGTTCGAGGGCAAGCCGCAGTTGCTGTCGGTCGATCAGTTCTCGCGCGACTCGGTCGAGGCGCTCTTTCGCGTCGCGGACATCATGCAGCCGATCGCACGACGCCGGAAAATCTCCCGCGTTCTGGAAGGCGCCGTGCTCGGCAATCTGTTCTTCGAAGCGAGTACGCGAACGCGCGTGAGTTTCGGCGCGGCGTTCTGCCGGCTCGGCGGCTCGGTGTGCGATACGACAGGCTTCACGTTTTCGTCGATGGCCAAGGGCGAGTCGATCTACGACACGAGCCGCGTGATGAGCGGCTACGTCGATGCGCTCGTAATCCGCCATCCGGAACAGGGATCGGTGGCCGAATTCGCGCGCGCGACCAACGTGCCGGTGATCAACGGCGGCGATGGCCCCGGCGAACACCCAAGCCAGGCGCTGCTCGATCTGTACACGATCCAGCGCGAGTTCTCGCGGCTCGGCAAGATTGTCGACGGCTCGCATATCGCGCTGGTCGGCGACCTGAAGTACGGGCGCACCGTGCACTCGCTGGTCAAACTGCTGTCCCTGCATCGCGGCATCAAGTTCACGCTGATCTCGCCGCCGATGCTCGAAATGCCCGCGTACATCGTCGAACACATTTCGCGCAACGATCACGTGATCGAACAGACACACGATCTCACTGCGGGCCTGCGCGGCGCCGACGTCGTGTACGCGACGCGCATCCAGAAAGAGCGCTTCACCGACGAATCGTTCGAAGGCTATACGCCCGACTTCCAGATCAACCAGGCGCTCGTCGACAGCGTGTGCGGCCCGGAAACGCTGATCATGCATCCGCTGCCGCGCGACAGCCGCCCCGGCGCCAACGATCTAAGTACCGACCTGAATCACGATTCGCGTCTCGCGATCTTCCGTCAGACCGACAACGGCATCCCGGTGCGTATGGCGATCTTCGCCGTGCTGCTCGGGGTCGAGAAACTGGTCCAGCATTCGATGCGCGACGCCGCGTGGCGCGCGCCCGCGTACCTCGGTCCCGACGATGCCGTGTTTCACGGCATCGACTGACTCGACACCGCCGCGTGGTGCTACAGCGGCTACTGCGCGAGCGGTTCGAGCCCGCTGCGGGTGATCACGGGCGCCGCGGCCGGCGACGCGAGGAAGTGGATCAACGCCTGCGCACCGGCCGGATCCTTGCTGCCAGCAGCAATGCCGGCTGAGAACGTCGTGTATTGCTGCACGTCGTCCGGCAGTTTGCCGACCACCGTCACACCCTTCACGGGCAACAGTTCGCTCACCTGCTGAAAGCCGATCTCCGCCTCGCCGCGTGCCACGACGTTGCCGACCGGCTCGGCGGGAATCATCCGGCTCTTGCCTTTTACCTGCGCCTCGATGCCGAGTTTTTTGAACAGCTCGTTGCCCACGTAGACGCCGCTCGCGCTGTCCGAATACGCAATCGATTTCGCCGCAAGCAGCGTCTGCCGCAACGCGTCGTCGGAGTGGATGTCGGGTTGCGGCGCGCCTGCGCGCACGGCGATGCCGATCGGCGAGCGCGCGAAATCGACCTTGCTGCCTGGCACCACCTTGCCGGCCTTGATCAGATCGTCGAGCGCATAGCCGACCATGATCAGCACGTCGGCCGGTTCGCCGCGTGCGAGGCGCACCGGGATCGCGTTTTCGGTCGTACCCATCGACGGCCCCCACGCCGTGGCCAGCGTATCGCCGCTCGCGTGTTCGAACTGCGGGCCGAGCTCGCGGTAGGCCGCCGCAAAACCGCCGGAGATCATCACCTTGACCTCGTCCGCGTGCGCTGCGCCGATCGTGCCGAACCATGCGCAGCAGATTGCGCCGAGCGCCAATGCGCCGAATCGTGTTTGCCGTGTCTTCACCGCTGCTGTCTCCAGTCTGTGTTTTCGTATCGACCCAAGCTGCCGGTACGTCGTGCTTCGCGCATCGGCAGCCAGCGGCGATGGTACCCGACACAGCCTCAAGCCCGCAGCGACCCCGCCACGGCCACCGTGCATTGCAGCCCCTGCATGTTGCCCGCCGCATCGATCGCGGATTCGAGCGCGGTGAACGGAAACTGCTTCAACTCGACCGCCTCCAGCGATAGCTGCCGCGATTTCACCAGCGCGACCAGCGCCAGATAATCGGCTGCCGTGTACATGAAGTTGCCGATCAGTTCCCAGTTGTTCAGCAGCATCTCGCCATACGGCACCGGCAGATCGACCAGCATGCTGCCCATCAGCACGAGTCGCCCGTTGCGGCGCAGGCTGCGCAACGTGGCAAGCGTCGCGTGCGGGTCGGACGCCTGCCCGACCATATCGAACGCGAGATCCGCGCCGCCGTCGGCGGCCGCGCGGATGGCGGCGACATCGCGCGCGGCGTCGCCGCTCAGCACGACCGGTACGACGCGCCCGGCACTGTGCGACGAAAGCGCCTGCAACGGCTCGATGCGGCGCCCGAGCGCCACGACGCGGCTTGCGCCGAGTGCGAGCGCAGCCAGCACCGCCGCCGAACCGAAGTAGCCGGACGCGCCATTCACGACGATCGTTTCGCCGGCCTGCAGATGACCGCGCCGCAACCCGCCGAACGGCACCGCAAACTTGCCGAGCGCGGCAAGACGCGCGGAGTCGATGTCATCGAGACCGTCGAGCGCAATCAACGTCGAGGCGGGAAACTCCGCGAATTCGCGCAGCGTGCCGTGCGGAAACTCATCGAGCATCGGTGCGCTGTCCCCGCTGATACCGGTCAGCCCGATCAGCACCTGAGCGGGCTCGCGTACCGTTTCGTTGGCGATCCAGTACGGATTCACCGCGACGCGCTGGCCCGCGCGAAACGCCAGTACGCCATCGCCCACCGCGGCGACGCGCCCCACGCCATTGGTGCCCGGCGTGAACGGCCCGGGCGGAAACGCGTACGGCAGCTTGCCTTCCAGGTACGCCCGCGTGTAACTCAGGAGCGGCACGGCTTCCATCTGCACCAGTACCGCACCGCGGCGCGGCGCGGGCGTGTCGACATCGCGCAGCGCAAGCGGCTGACCGGGTTTATCGAGCATCCAGGCTTTCATCGGAATTCCCCTTCGTGGTTTCGATCAAGACTCAAGACGATTGAACTCTAGAGGCTCGCTACGTATTCTTGAAATCAATTACCCATATAAGACCCATCAACATGATTGATCTGCGCGGTATCGATCTGAACCTGCTGGTGTCGCTCGATGCGCTGTTAGCCGAATCGAATGTGACGCGTGCGGCCGAGCGTCTTCATCTGACGCAGCCCGCGGTCTCGACGCAACTGGCGCGCCTGCGACAGATCTTCGGCGACCCGCTGCTGATCCCCGCGGAAACCGGCCGCGGCATGACGCGCAGCACGCTCGCGCTCGAACTAATGGAGCCGCTGCACGCGGCGCTGAAGAATCTCGAAGCCGTGGTACGTCATCAATCCGCTTTCGATCCACACACCGACGCGCGCCGCTTCGTCATCGCCGCCAATGACAACGCGACAGCCGTGCTCGGACTCGAACTGATGGAGCGCCTGCCGACGCTTGCCGGCCCGGACGTGCGCATCGCGTTCGTCGTCGCCGATCAGCCGTCGACAACGGGCCGACTCGAACGCGGCGAAATCGATCTGCTGCTCGGGTCCGAGCGGATGGTGCCGGCTTCGATGAAGGCCCGCAAACTGTTCGACGACCGCTTCGTCGTCGTGCAACGCAAGGGGCATCCACGTGGCGCCGCACCGCTCGATCTCGATGCGTACTGCGCGCTGAATCATGTGCTCGTGTCGACGAGCGGTGGCAGTTTCCATGGCTTCATGGACGAGCATCTCGAACCGCTCGGACGTTCGCGTCGCGTCGTGCTGTCGGTCCAGCATTTCACGCTGGTGCCCGAACTACTCGCGCATACCGATTACGTTTCGACCATGCCCGCGCGTTTTGCCGAACGGCATCGCGAGCGTCTCGATGTGTTCGATCTGCCGTTCGAGGCGCGCGGTTTTACGCTGTTCGCCGCATGGCATCCGCGCAATCACGCGGACCCGTCGCTCGTCTGGTTGCGCGACACGCTCGCACAAATTTCCGGCGAATGGCAGCCGGATGGCGCGCAGATGGCGGGCCTGTAATCCATCGCGTTCGGGCCCCGCACGCGCTTTACTTTCCACTTCGTTGAGCGCAACGTTCACGTCTGACGCGCGGCACCGAAATTGCTGATTCGAATCGTTGTGCTGCGGCACATTGAAAGATCGATGCTGCCGCAACCTGCATCGATCTTTCATGGAGCAAGCAGAACGTCATGTCCAGTCATTCCGATCGTCAGAATCCGGGCGACGCGCCCGGCACATCTTCCGCAGAAACTTCCCCCGTGCCCGAGCAACCGTCGCGACGACGCTTCCTGCAATCGGCGGCGGCTGCTGCTACGGTGGGCGCCGTGCCGTATGCGCACGCGCAGACTCAGCCCGCTGCCGAATCGGCCAAACCGCCGGCACCGGTACCGCCTGTCACGCATCCGCCCGTGCCCGCGCGTGCGGTAACGCTCAAAATCAACGGCCGCGACTACACGCTGCAACTCGAACCGCGTGTCACGCTGCTCGATGCACTGCGCGAATACGCGGGACTGATGGGTACGAAGAAAGGCTGCGACCGCGGACAATGCGGCGCGTGCACGGTTATCGCCGGCGGCCGGCGCATCAATGCGTGTCTCACGCTGGCCGTGATGCACGACGGCGAAGCGATCACCACGGTGGAAGGACTCGCACAGGGCGATGCACTGAGTCCGCTGCAACGTGCGTTCATCTCACACGACGCGTTTCAGTGCGGCTACTGTACGCCCGGTCAGTTGTGTTCGGCGACCGCGCTGCTCGGCGAATTCGCTGCGGGCACCGCGAGCACCGTTACTGCCGATGTACGCCGACGCCCGCCGCAACTGACCGATGATGAGATTCGCGAGCGCATGAGCGGCAACCTGTGCCGCTGCGGCGCCTATCCGAACATCGTGGCCGCGGTGCGCGCGGTCCACGCCGGCACGACCGGCGACGCGTAAGGAGACCCGACATGGATGCGATCTCCTACGAACGCGCCGGCGATATCGCCGACGCACTGCGCGCCGCACAGCAGCCCGGTACGGTGTTTATCGGCGGCGGCACGAATCTGCTCGATCTGATGAAGGGCGGCGTGACGCGCCCCGCGAAACTCGTCGATATCACGCACATTCCGGGGCTCGACACGATCGTGTCGTTGCCCGACGGCGGTTTGCGTATCGGTGCGCTGGTGCGTAACAGCGATGCCGCGAATCATGCATGGGTGCGCGAGCGCTATCCGCTGCTGTCGCAGGCGCTGCTGGCAGGCGCATCGGCGCAGTTGCGCAACATGGCCACGGTGGGCGGCAACCTGATGCAACGCACACGCTGCTCGTACTTCTACGACACCGCGTTCACCGAGTGCAACAAGCGGCAACCAGGCAGCGGTTGCGCGGCGCTCGACGGCCACAACCGCATGCACGCAATTCTCGGCGCGAGCCCGCAGTGCATCGCGGTCAATCCCTCCGATATGAGCGTCGCACTCGCCGCGCTCGATGCGAACGTACGCGTGAGCGGTCCGCGCGGCGAACGCGTCGTGCCGTTCGGCGAGTTTCATCGGCTGGCTGGCGAGCATCCCGAGTTCGACACGACGCTGCAACCTGGCGAGTTGATTACCGCGGTCGATCTGCCGCCGCCGCTTTACAGCGAACATACGCACTATCTGAAGGTGCGCGACCGTGCGAGCTATGCGTTTGCGTTGGTGTCGGTGGCGGCGGCGTTGCAGTTCGACGGTGCGACCGTACGCAGCGCGCGCATTGCTCTGGGCGGTGTCGCGCACAAGCCGTGGCGCGCAACGGCCGCGGAACAGCGCCTCGCCGGTCAGCCGCTCAGCGACGCACTGCTTCACGACGCGGCGGCAGCCGCATTGCAGGACGCGCGGGCCCAACGCGAGAACGGCTTCAAGATCGCGCTCGCGCAACGCGCAATCATCCGCGCAGTGAACCAGGCCGCCGGGCGGCAAGGAGGTGCCGCATGAACCCGACTCCCTCGCTGATCGGGCAACCGCTCGATCGTACCGACGGTGTGCTCAAGGTTACCGGCGCAGCCCGCTATGCGGCTGAATTTCCCGAAGCGCGGCTCGCCCACGCGGTCCTTGTGACGAGCACGATTGCACGCGGCACGATCGCATCGATCGATGCTGAGCGCGCGCAGTCGCTACCCGGTGTGCTGCTCGTGATGACCAGCCGCAACGCGCCGCGCCTGCCGAACGGCGGTCGCTCCGCCCTCACCCCTCCTGCTGGACGGCGCCTGTCGCTGCTGCAGGACAACGAGATTCACTACAGCAACGAACCGGTCGCGGTCGTGGTTGCCGATACGCTCGAACATGCGACGGACGCGGCCCGCCAGTTGCATATCGTCTACGCAGGCACGCCGGCCACGCTTGACTTCGCGCAGGCGAAAGCAAACGCCTACGCGCCCGATCGCCCGCAGGGCAGACAAACCGACACGCAGCGCGGCGATCTGGAGGCCGGTCTGCGCGACGCGGCGGTACGCATCGATGCGGTGTACACCACGCCGATGGAACACCACAACCCGATGGAGCCGCACGCGACGATGGCGATCTGGGACGGCCCGCACCTCACGCTGTACGACTCGACTCAGGGCGTGAGCGGCGCAAAGCGGGCTGTCGCTGCCACGCTCGGCATTCCCGCCGACAACGTGCACGTGATCTCGCCGTTCGTCGGTGGTGGCTTCGGTTGCAAGGGGTCGTCGTGGTCGCATGTCGCGCTGTGCGCGATGGCGGCGCAGCAGACCGGCCGCGCGGTGCGGCTCGCACTCGAACGTCCGCAGATGTTCGGCCCGGTAGGCGGACGCCCGTTCACCGAGCAACGGATGACGCTCGCCGCACGCGCCGACGGCACGCTCACCGCGATGCGCCACGACAGCTTCTCGAATACATCGATGATCGAAGACTGGACCGAGACCTGTTGCATGGTGACGCGGATGTCGTACGCGGTACCGAACCAGGTGACGACGCATCGCCTCGTGCAGCTGAACGTCGGCACGCCGACCTTCATGCGCGCGCCTGGTGAAACGACCGGCTCGTTTGCGCTCGAATCGGCCATGGACGAACTTGCGTACGCGCTGAAGATGGACCCGCTCGCGCTGCGCCTGAAGAACTATGCAGAGGAAGACCCGCAGGAACACAAGCCGTGGTCGAGCAAATCGCTGCGCGAGTGCTACCGGGTCGGTGCGGAGAAGTTCGGCTGGTCGCGTCGCACAGCCGCACCGCGTTCGATGCGTGCCGGCGACACGTTGATCGGCCTCGGCATGGCAACCGCGACGTATCCGGCGAACCGCAACCAGGCGTCGGCGCTCGCGCGAATCCTGCCGGACGGCAGTGCGACAGTCGCATCGGGCACCCAGGATCTCGGCACCGGGACGTACACCGTGATGACCCAGGTCGCCGCCGATGCGCTCGGCTTTTCCCCTGCAAACGTGCGTTTCGCGCTCGGCGATTCGTCGCTGCCGCAGGCACCGGGGTCCGGCGGCTCGCAGTCGGTCGCGAGCGTATCGCCGGCGGTGCGCGAAGCGGCCACCCAGGTGCGCAACCAGTTGATCGCACTCGCGCTCGCCGATCCCGCTTCGCCGGTACACGGCTCAGCGCCCGACGACGTAACCGTCGAGAACGGCTGGGTGACGCGCCGCTCGGACCCGACGCGCCGCGATCCGGCCGCGGCGATCATCGCGCGTGCAGGCGGCCAGCCGCTCGAAGCGCAGTCGACCGTCGCACCGGGCGCGGAGAAAGCGCAGTACGCGTTCCACTCGTTCGGCGCGGTGTTTGCCGAGGTGCATGTCGATGCGACGCTCGGGACGATCCGCGTGCCGCGTCTCGTCGGCGTGTACGGCGTCGGGCGCTTGCTCAACGAGAAAACTGCACACAGCCAGTTGATGGGCGGCCTCGTCTGGGGTATCGGTGCGGCGCTCGAAGAGCAGACTTCGCTGGACCTGCGCTACGGACGTTTCGTCAATGCGAACCTTGCCGAGTACCACGTGCCGGTGAATGCGGACATCGGGACGCTCGACATCGGTTTCATCGATGAAGTCGACCCGTACATCAATTCGCTCGGCGCGAAAGGCATCGGTGAGATCGGGATTACGGGTGTGTCGGCGGCGATTGCCAATGCGGTGTTTCATGCGACCGGTGTGCGAGTACGCGATTTGCCGGTCACGCTCGACAAGGTGTTGACGTCTTGAAGCGCTGAGGTTTGCATTGGCATCTTCGCCGATATTGCACGACGAGGCAGGCGGCTGTGCTTGCCTCGTCGGCACTTGCGCCGCACAATCGGCGTCACTCCCCTTCTTCGGCGCACCCCATGACCTACGTTTCGCTTGCCACCGGCGTGCTGCTCGCCGCCGGCTACGGGTCGCGTTTCGATCCCGACGGCATCCACAACAAGCTGCTGGCGCGTCTGCCCGAAGGTAAATCGGTTGCGCACGAGGCTGCGCATCGTCTGAAGCTCATCGTGCCGCGCGTCGTTGCCGTCGTGCGGCCAGGCAGCGACGCGCTCGCGCGCGAACTCAACGATGCGGGCTGCGATGTGGTGTTCTCGGCTGCAGCCGGACGCGGAATGGGCGCCAGCCTCGCGGCGGGCGTCGAAGCCTGCGACGACGCCGAGAGCTGGATCGTCGCGCTCGCCGACATGCCGCGCATTGCGACCACGACGATCGAAGCGGTGGCGAGTGCGCTGGGCGGTGGCGCATCTCTGGTTGCGCCGTTCTATCGCAACCAGCGTGGACATCCGGCCGGCTTTGGCATCGCGCATCGGGCGGCATTGCTTGCGCTCGACGGCGATGCGGGCGCGCGCGCGCTGTTTGCGGCGCACACGGTGACGCGTGTCGATGTCGACGATCCAGGCATCCTGCGCGATATCGATACGCCTGACGATCTGCGGGATCTGGATAGCGCTCACGCGTAGCGGCACACCAACGCCACCCTCTTTCCACAAGCTCATGAGCGAAACCAGCCCGCGCCTCTTTGTCCTGTCACCTCATTTCGACGACGCCGTATTCAGTTGCGGCGCGTTGCTGGCTACGCATCCGGATGCGGCCGTCTGTACAGTCTTCGCCGCGCCGCCCGAACACGATATGCATACCGAGTGGGACCGCAAGGCTGGTTTTTCTGGGGCGCACGAAGCGATACACGCCCGCACTATCGAAGACAACCGCGCGCTGTCGTTGCTCGATGCGATTCCGGTGCGTATGCCGTTCCGCGACAACCAGTACCTCGATTCGCCGTCGATCAGCAAGCTCGCGGCGGCACTCGAGGAGACCATCTACGGCTCGACTGCGAACACGCTGCTGATGCCGCTCGGTCTGTTTCATCCCGATCACCTGCTCGTGTACCACGCGTGCTGCGAGATCCTGCCGCGGCTCGCGCATCTGTCGTGGTTCGCTTACGAGGACGCGATTCATCGCTGCAATCCGGGGGTTGTGCAGACGCAGCTCGACGATCTTGCGCGGCGCGGCATCGTCGCGACGCCGGCGCAGCCGGCCGCTGCGCATACGATCGATCCCGTACGCCAGGCGGTGATCAAACACGAAGCGGTCGCGGCGTACGAGAGTCAGTTGCGCGGGTTCGGTCCGCATGGCTGCGATGATGTATTCAACGCCGAGCGCTACTGGCAGCTGACGGTCTCGCGCACGGCGACGCGGCGCGCGAAGAAATAGCCGCGGCTGGAGTTCGTCGAATCCAGGCAACCGCGCGCGGCATCGCCCACGCTGTCGGACAAGGGCCGCCGTTACGCGAGCGCCGCCCGCTCCATCCGAACCACGCACGAAAAAAAAGCGCCGGTAACCCCGGCGCTTGCTAACGGAGACCGCTGCGCCTTCCGGCACGCGGTCCCCCGGACCACTGTACGGTGCTACTGCACGAATGCACCGACCGTCAGGAACGGATTCACTGCACTGACGTTAGACGGGCTCTGCGTCGTGAACTGCTGGTTCACACCGTTCATCAACAGCGCATACACCTGACCGACCTTGATGATTGCGCCCGTGTCGCCAGCCTTGTAAATCGCCGTGTTGCCCGACATAAGCGGTGTGGTCGCCGTGACCTTGACGAGGCCTGGTTGCGTCTGCGTGAAGTCCATCGTGAAGTTCGACGAAGTCGTGGCCGCGAACGGATTCAGCAGGCCACCGGTAGGCGGCTGGAACAATGCCGCCGTCGAATTCACACTGGCGTTCGTCGATGCGCTGGCGTCGAGGCAGGCACCTGCAGACGCATAGATGGTCTGGCCACCCACACCCGCAGCGGTCGAAGACTGGCCGCCGTATGTAACGAGACCGCAGGCCGACACGCTGTTGGCGCCGACATACCCGCCGCTCAGATCACTCTGGGTAAGTGTCGTAGCCGGTGCCAGCAGCGAGATGCCGATCTGATCGTCGAGGACCGAGCCGAGCAGCGGACTGGTCGGATTCACATACCCTTGGCCAACCCGAATGATGACTGGCACTAGTGTCCCACCAACGTTGCCGACGATCATTACACCGTGAGCCGTGTCCGGCGCGAAAAGCGCTATCGGCGAGACGCCTACGCCGATGGCCGGATAAACCTGACTGCCCGTCACAGGGCCGCTCCTGAACACGTTATCAGCCGAGCCATCCGCATTGGTCCTCAGCGTCCACGGCGACCCCGTTGACGAGCACGAATACTTTGAAGTATCCGCAACGCAGGTGCCATCCGCCTTAAAGGTTTCGGAGGCCTGGATCGCGTCCGGCTGCCAGCCGAGCTGACCTTGCGTGGGCGCCCCCCCTGGAGTCGCGCTGGGGGCAGTCTGGTACGGCGTACCTTCAGGCGTGATGCGGAAGCCGAGTTCGTTGTACGTTCCCGCCACCTGTGAAAAATCCGTTACCGTCTGGCTGAATCCGATGAACGGGTATGAATCGAACGTCCGCGACGGTACCACGCCGAGCGTCAGCCCCGGGAAAGGTGTCGCGCCGGCGAACTGGATCGTCGCTCCCGGAATCGAGCCCCCCATGATCCCCATCCCGACAAACAGTATCGGCGGGTCTTGCGGATTGATCGTGACTTTATAGGTACCGTCGGCAGTCGCACCGTTTTGCAGCACGATCGCACAGCGGTTCTGCTCGGCGCTCGGCAGCGCAAACGGCGTTCCAGTCCCGCCAGGTGGCGTATAAAGGTTCGGTGTGGTGTACGTCCCGTTAATCGTCAGTCCGGCGCGCGTATTGTTGACCTGCCCCGCGGATGTCGGCACTTCCGACTCCACGAACGTCATCTGATACGTCTTCGGGTTCGCCGTAGAATTGAATTTCACCTTGATGTATTCGCCGCTACCCGATCCGCCGGTATACGTCGTCGAATAATCGAGCGAGGTCGGGCAAAGCTGGACATTCGATGGCGGCGAAGTCGGTCCGCCCGACGGTCCGCACGCGGCGCCCGAACATTGCGCCACGTTCACTGGCCCGGGGTTCCCCGGGTTATCGCCATTACATGCAACCAGCAGCAATCCTGCCACTGCCATGCCAGCCAGGGTTTTGACGGGAAAACCGTCACGCACGATGCGCGTCATCTTTTGTCTCCTCCGGATTTATCGTTTGAATGATCTAGCTGTTCCCGTCGTATCCGGCCACGATATTCGCTCGAATAAAACCCGAAATTTCGAGGAACGCGCGGCCGCCGGGATCATGCTTTTCTAATTTAAAGCCGTGGAATGCGGCGCTATGAATGTACGCAGGACATTGCCTCGCATTATTGTCTCCCTTGGCCCGATCTTTACATGCAACTCGTCGCAAAACTTAAACCGGTTAAGAAAGAATGTACATAGAGGCGTGCATCCAAACTCCCGCGCAGGCGTGTTCCAGCCTCCATGCTGGCTGGTCGGTTCGTTTCAAACGCACGTCCATGCGGAGTGAATCGCGTAAAAAGACGATGCCGCAACGCACCAATAAGCGAATGGCATCAAACGCGAGTGGCTTCGCCGTGATGCCGGTCGCTGCGATCAAGCGAACGCGGCCAGGAATGGATCGCCGTATTGCGTGGAAGGAAGCGAGGTGGGGTGTTAAACAAACGCTGAGATAGCGTGGTGTGTCGATTGCGACCGCAACAGCCGCGTTGACGACGAAGTCCCGAAGGTCTCGCCGTCAACGCTTGCCGCCTCGATGCCGTGTTCGACACCGGGCGCTCAATCTGCCCAGCCTGTTCAACGCGTTCAGCGTGAAAGTTCGCTGAAGCCCTGCAACAACCGGTCGACGTCGGCGGCATGGATGTCGCCCATCGTCGAGATGCGGAACAGTTCCGCCGACAAACCGCCCTGTCCCGCATAGATCACGAAACCGCGCGCCTTCAACGCATCGTGCAGTTGCGGGTACGACACGCCGTCCGGCAAACGGTACGCCCGCAACACCACCGACGACTGCTCCGGCGCCACCGCACTAGCAACCCCACGCGCCGCCAGCCCTGCGCGCGCCTGCTCGGCAAGCGCCGCGTAGCGTGCATGGCGCGCTGTCCAGCCGCCTTCGTCGGCGAGTTCGCGCAGCGCCTCGACGAGCGCGTAGTACGCATGCACCGACGGCGTGAACGGCGTATTGCGCTGATCCTGCAATCGCGCGAGCCGGCTCAGGTCGAGATAGAACGTGCGGCTCGCCGCTTGAGCCAACGTATCGCGTCGCACGATCACGAATGCCGCGCCCGGCACGCCGTGCAGACACTTGTTCGCGGTCGCCGCCACGGCAGCGATGCTGCCGTCGTTGAAATCGATCGCTTCGGCACCGAAGCTGCTGACGCCATCCACCAGCAGTTGCACACCGCGTTCGCGACATACAGCGCCGAGCGTACGCAGATCGTTCAACCGGCCCGTGGTGGTTTCATGGTGGATCACGGCGACATGCGTGAAGCCGCGATCCGCGTCGAGACGCGCCACGATGCGCGCGAGATCGGGTGCTTCCATCCATTCGTGCTTCACGACTTCGTGCGCGATCCGGTATTGCGCGGCGATGTGAGCAATCCGCTCGCCGTACACACCGTTCTCGACGATCAGCAGTTTGCCGTGCTCGGGCACCAGCGCTGCCACCATGCTTTCGACCGCTGCGGTACCTGAACCCGTCATCAGCACAGCGGACCATTGCGCGGGGTCCAGCCCGTAGACGTTCACTAGACGCTCGCGTGCCTCGTCCTGCAAATCGAAGAACTCGCTCTCGCGATGACACAGATCGGTTTGCAACAGGCTACGGCGCACGCGTTCAGTCAGCGTGACAGGGCCGGGATTCAACAACAGCATCAACGCTCTCCTTGCGCAGCGCCGATGTGGCGCATCAGGCGCGTCTTCACATCGGGCGGGGTAATCGTGGGGCGCGGCAGGCCATCGGGGGTGCCGCGTTTGATCGCGAGACGGATGAAACGCGAACCGCGTGCCTGCGCCGGTGCCGGCGATGCAACGGTCGCGAGCGTTTCGTCGAGCACCGCGAGATCGTCGGTTTCAACCGCCGACGCATAACCGCACGCCGCAGCCACACCCGCAAACGATACCTGCGGCGAAACCGTCGCCTGGCCGCCCGTGGAATCGTGTGCGCCGTTATCGAGCAACACATGCGTCAGATTCGCCGGACCATAGGCGCCCAGCGTCGCGAATACGCCCATGCGCATCAGCGCCGCACCGTCGCCGTCGAGCGCGACCACCTGCAGGTCGGGCCGGGCGAGTGCGAGCCCAAGCGCGAACGGCGTGAGGCAACCCATCGAGCCGACCATATAGAGCTGGTTCGGCCGGTCGTCGATTGCGTAGAGTTCGCGGCCGCAAAAACCGGTCGACGCCAGCACGACCGTCGAGTCGACCGGCGTATGCGCGATCACGCGTTGCAATGCCTGCTGCCGTGTCGGCAGCGCTTCGGCCGGTACGCCGCGCGTGACGCTACGCGCTGCCGGAGCGGCCTCGCGCGACGCTGCGGGCGCCTGCTTCAGCTCGTATGGCGCGACGCTGCCCTTCTGCATCACGAGCGCATACGGCCGGCCAGTTTCGTCCATATAGGCAATCGCACGATCGAGCGCGGGACCAATCGCATCGGCCTCAGTGGGGAACGTCTCCCACGGAATCTCCATCGTCTCGAGCATCGCCGGTGTGATCGGGCCCATCAACGCGTGTTGCGGTTCGTCCGGTACACCCGGCTGGCCGCGCCACGTGACGATCAGCAATTGCGGCAACCGGAACGTCCACGTCAGCGACGTGAGCGGGCTCACCGCATTGCCGAGCCCCGAGTTCTGCATCATCGTGACACCGCGTCGTGTGCGACCCGCTGTGCCACCTTTTACATCGCCGCCGAGTGCAACACCGGCAATCAACGCAACCGCATCGCCCTCATTCGCCGCCGACACGTAGTGCAACGACGGATCCTGCAACACGTAGTTGATAAACGGCGTCAGGTACGAACACGGCACGCCCGCATACCAGTCGAAGCCGCGCTCGCGCGCCGCCTCGACGAACTGTGCCGCTTCGATCATTGCGCAGCCCCGCGTTGCGCATCGCCAGATGCGAGCGGTGTCTGCGCGTGCGCGAAATCACCGGCACGACGGAAGTCTTCCAGATCGTTCACACCGCGCCAGTGGCCATGCACGTACTGCACTTCGACCTGCTCGCCCGCATCGATCAGCGCATTGAGCAGCGCCGGAATATCGAGCGAATCGAAATCGGGCCGCTCGCGCAGTTGCGCAAGCACTGCCTTCAGACGTTCGATGCCCGCGCCGCGCACATTCAGAAGTCCGATCCAGCGACCCTGCGGCGCCGTGCCGCTCGAGGCATCGCCCTGCAGTTCGCTCGAGATGCGTTGCAGCAGCACCTTGTTGCCGAACAGACCGCGGTCGTCGGCGGCGGAGCACCATGCGAAGTCGCGCACGCTGCTGTTTTCCGCCTGCGTCAGCGACGAATCGACGACGACGCTGAACTCCGCTTCACTTTCGACCAGATCACGCACGATATAGCTACGGAACAGCAGATCGCCGTACGAAATGACCGTGTCGGTCTGCAGCGTGTCGGCGGCGCATGCGAGCGATGCGAGTTCGCCGGTTTGCGCATGGCGTTCGTTGACGACGAGCTTGATGCCGGCCGTATCGATCGCGTCGGCACGATAACCGCCGACCACCGTGATGTCGTTGACGCCCTGCTTCTTGAAGCCATCGACGAGCCAGCGCAGCAGCGGCTTGCCCGCCACCGGCAGCATGACTTTCGGACGCTCTTCGGTCAGCGCTTCGAGTCCTGCACCGCGGCTCGCCGCGAGCACGATCGCAGCACCGGTCGCACGCGAAGCCGACAGATAGCGGCGCTCGGCTTCCGAATATTCATCGGCATCCTGCAGACGGAAAATTTCGTTGACTGCCGCGATGCGGTCTTCGACATCGACGAGCGTTTCGTTGTCGTGGATTTCCTTCGCGACAGCCTGCATCGCCGATGCTGCCGAACGGATCAGATGGTTCGCCCAGATCACGACGCTGATGCCGGCCTTGCGGAACACTTCGGTTGGCGTCGAGTAGTACTTGGTCGGCACGATCACGAGCGGACCGCGGCCGGCCCATTCGCGTGCGAACGTGAGAATTTCATCGGGACGCGACAGCTTGCTGTGGATCAGGATCGCATCGGCGCCCGCCTGGCGATATGCCTCGGCGCGACGCAGCGCTTCGTCCATGCCCCAGCCCGCGATCAGCGCTTCGACGCGCGCGACGATCGAGAAATCGTCGTCGGACTGCGAGTCCTTGCCGGCCTTGATCTTGCCGCAGAACTCGTCCATTTCCGCAAGCGGCTGACGCTCGCCGTTGATAAAGCTGTTGGTCTTCGGAAACTGCTTGTCTTCGATACACACGCCTGCGATGCCGCGCTGTTCGAGCTTGCGCACGAGGCGTCGTACGTTATTGAAGTTGCCGTAGCCGGTGTCGCCGTCGAGCAAAATGGGCAGATCGCTTGCGTCGGCCATGAACTCGAGTGTGTCGACCACCTGGGTCCAGCTCGCCTCGTTGTTGTCGCGCACGCCGTACTGCGCGGAAATCGCGAGGCCCGAGCCCCAGATCGCGCGGAACCCGGCTTCTTTAACGATGCGCGCGGACAGGCCGTTGTGCGCTTCCATCATGAATTCGAGCTGGTTGCTGGTGAGCATCTGACGCAGGCGGCTGCTGCGGGAGGCGGTAAGAATGGAGGGGTCTCGTGCGTTCATCTCGTTGTCTACTCCGGGTAGCCGCCTGAGTGGCGGCGGAATGATGTGCTGGCCGCTGTGTGCAGCAGCAGCGCCGTTCTCCGCATTTTCCGACAGGTCTGGAGACGGCCAAAAATCGCGACTATAGCGGAAATGAAACGCCGCCGTTGGAAACGTGACACGTTTATGGCAATTGGTGGAAATGCTAGGAGAAATGTGGTGTTTCCGGCCGCAAACGCAGGCCCCGTACGGGTCTGCGACGAGTTGCATCGTGCGCATCACGCAGCTTTCATTCCGCTTTTTATTTCGCCTGACGTTTTGGTTTTTCGAGTCCGGGAAGAGCGGATCGTGTCGTGTGTTTTTATATCGGCGGTTTATCGTGCGAGCCGATAAAAACATCGACTACGCGTTACGCGAATAAAAAAGAAGGCGCTCACGGTGAGCGCCTTAAAACACGCCGCGTCGGAGACGACGCTCTTATCGAACGAATCTCCCGCACGGTTTTTACAATCAGACCATTGCAGTGTGACGCGCCGGTTTCGATGTGCGCGTTATCCACATTGAATGTGCTCTCGCGTACCGACACGGCAGTCACGATTTGCCAGTCGCAATTCACGACTCTCGGGCCGAACACGCAGCTCGAATGCCTCTTGCGCAAACGCATTATTAATATTACGTTTCGATTACACTTCGTGCCGCACCACTATCTCATGTCATCGCCGCCCCGTTCCTGCTCTGCACCGCACTTATGACGCACAAGAAAAAACCGCAGTCTCACGATTCGTACGCACCGGTGGCACGCAGCACCCTGCTCGCGGCGCGATTGCCGATGTGGCGTTCGAAGTTCGTCGTGCTGGTTGTCTTCGCGGCATTCGCAGCGCTGCTCGGGCGCGCATTCTGGATTCAGGTGGTGAATCAGGATTTCTACGTCGAGCAGGGGCAGAAGCGCTATCAGCGCACCATCGAGCTCGACGCGACGCGCGGGCGCATTGTCGACCGGCATGGCGCATTGCTCGCCGTCAGCCTCGCCACCTACGAAATCTGGGCCACACCGAAACTGCTCGACGACAGCACCTATGCGCCGCTCGCGAAGCTGCTCGATCTGCCGCTCGCCGAACTGCGGCGACGACTGACCGGCGACCGGAGCTTCGTGCTGCTCAAGCGCCAGGTCGATGCCGAAACCGCCGACCACATCGGCAAGCTCGGGCTGGCGGGCATCACGCAGATCGCCGATACCAAACGTTTCTATCCAGAAGGCGAGGCCGCCGCGCACGTGGTCGGCTTCACTGACATCGAGGACCACGGCCAGGAAGGTGTGGAGCTTGCCGCCAACGATCCGTTAAACGGCGTACCTGGACAACGCGAAGTGATCCGCGACCGGCTCGGCCGTGTAGTCTCCGAAACCGGACCGCTCGTCCCCGCCCGCAACGGCGCGACGATTCACCTGACAATCGACCGCCGCATCCAGCAACTCGCGTACGCGCAACTGAAGCTCGCCATCGCGAAGCACGACGCACAAGCGGGCAGCGTCGTCGTACTCGATGCGCGCAACGGAGAAATCCTCGCGCTCGCCAACTATCCGAGTTTCGATCCGAACGACCGCGCACGTCTCACCGGACGTCAATTGCGCAATCGCGCCGTGGTCGATACGTTTGAGCCCGGTTCGACGATCAAACCGATCGTCGCCGCGCTAGCGATGGACCTCGGTAAAGTGCGGCCGCAAACCATCATCGATACGGCGCCTGGGTACTACAAGATCGGGCCCAGTGTGATTCACGACACGTCGAATCACGGCAAGATGACTGTTGCCGAAGCAATTCAGAAGTCGAGCAATATCGCACTCGCCAAGCTCGCATTGAATCTACCCGCCGAAACAATCTGGACGAAGTATCAGGACTACGGGCTCGGCCGCGCGCCGGAACTGACCTTTCCTGGTGTCGCCGCCGGCCGCGTGCGTCCGTACCAACGCTGGCGACCAATCGAGCAGGCGACGATGGCCTACGGCTATGGTCTCTCAACCTCGTTGCTGCAGATGGCGCAGGTCTACACCGTGTATGCCGGCGACGGCACGCTGCACCCTGCCCGTCTGCTGCTCGACGATACGAACGACATGCCGCTCTCCGCAGACAGCAGCCGCCGCGTGACGACCCCCGCCACGGCTGCGGCCATCCGCAAGATGCTCGAAATGGCGACCAGCGCAGGCGGGACCGGACGCGCGGCGGAAGTGGCCGGTTATCGCATCGGCGGTAAAACCGGTACTGCCCGCAAGCAGATCGGAGCGACCTACGCGAAGAACCGCTATCGCGCGCTTTTTGTCGGTATGGCGCCGATGAGCGATCCGCGGCTCGTCGTCGCGGTGATGATCGACGATCCGGCCGGCAAGGCGTTCTACGGCGGCACGGTAGCAGGCCCGGTGTTCGCGTCCGTGACAGGCGGCGCACTGCAACTGCTCGGTGTGCCACCGGATGCATAGCCGGTTTGCGGTACACATCGGCACATATCTGTACATATCGATACACATCGGTGCCGCGTTTTAAGTCTGGCTTAATTCTTCCCTGCAACCATGCACTCGACATCCCCTGTTGAGCCGCCGGAGTACAGGCGGCACTTTTTTAACTCGAGATGTCGTCGGCGTACCGGACACATCACAGGCATTCCTGCAAAAGGAGTCAAACCATGACCGAAGACGCGGTGTTTACCCATCTGCAGGCCATGTCCGCCAACCTTCATGCACAGCAGATTCATTCGTGCAAGGTGTCGGCACCGCAACAACTCCCCTGGGGCCGCTCATATCGCGTCGTCGAATGGACGCTGAAGCACGATCCCGAGAGCCGGCGCCGTGCAGTGCCCGCCGAATACACCGCGACCGAAATTGCCGAACTCGTCATTTCCCACGTACCGGGACGGCGCTTTTGCCAGCAAACCGAGCAGGCGTAAGTTCCAGCGGCTCGCCCGGCAACCGGGCCGCGCTCAAAGAAAACATTCCCCCGCGATCCAGGCGTTGCGCCGACGTGTCATCGCCACCCTCCCGAACAAACCGGTAACCCGCGACAAACGGCACCATCTGTCGCCGCGTTGCAGTTACCGCGAAATCTCTTCTCTCCCCCTGTCAGTTTCCCGATTAAGGCATCGCGTCGATGCAGATCGTCCGGAAGATGGTATTTTCCTCTCGTTGAAATGAGCGGCGCCTCACGGCTTGCGCCCGCTTAGGCGATTTTCACGAGAACGCAGACACCATCAGCAAGGAGACCATGCCCCATGAGTGACACCCACGCCGCATTGATTACCCGCTTCTACGAAGCCTTCCAGAAGCTCGATGCCGAAACGATGGCCGCCTGCTATGCAAGCGACGCTGTTTTCAGCGACCCGGCGTTCGGCGAGTTACGCGGCGCGGAGATCGGCGACATGTGGCGCATGCTCACGCAGCGTGCCCAGGATTTCTCGCTCACGTTCGATCATGTCGTAGCTGACGGATCAACCGGGAGCGCGCACTGGATCGCGCACTACGTGTTCACGCAGAGCGGCAATCGTGTGGTCAACGACATTCAGGCGCGCTTTGTTTTTGCGAACGGTCTTATCGCCGAACATCGCGACAGCTTCGACTTGTGGCGCTGGTCGCGCCAGGCGCTCGGTGCCAAAGGCACGCTGCTGGGCTGGACACCGTTCGTGCAGAACGCGATCCGCCAGCAGGCTCGCAAGGGGCTCGCCGCGTTTCGTGCGAAACGCGGCTGAACACCGCGCAAACGCCTACAACAGCAACTTCAACCGACGGTCGAGCGCGATGACCAGAGGGCTGACCAGCAGGCTCAGCCCGATCGCGATCAGGAACAGCACGGTCCCCGTATGCATCCCCATGAGCCCCATCATCGCGAAGATGAAGTACGGGTGAATGAAATAGATGACGGTGGAGACCTTCGCATAGAGATCGGTGGTGAGCGTCCCCGCGCGACGCTGCACGAACAGGAAGATCGCCGGACACGCGAGAATCAGCGAGAAGCAGTTGTCGAAGTGATCGCGCACCGGATGGAAGAAGTAGATGAGCGAGCTTTCGACAAAAAGCGCTAACACTCCAAGCACGGTCAGCGCCAGCACCGTCGAATCGGACAGCGCATTCGCCCGCCCCTTCGCAATCAGAAAACCGATCGCATACATCGGAAAGCCGAGCAGCAGGAAGTTGCGGAACAACCAGTAGTTGTTGAACAGCTTGTTCAGATACAGGTGGCTGCTGTCGACGTAGTTGAAGACATACTGAGCTGCGGCGCCGAGCAGGAACAGCAGCACTGCGGCCGTCAGTAGCTTCGCGTCGGACCAGCCGCGCACCCAGTACAGCACCAACCCCGCGCCAAGCGACCCGGCCAGGTACCACAGGTGGTGATAACCGATCACGAGCTTCAGTAGAAATTCAACGTCTTCCTTGATCGATTGCGGATGATGCGGATAGTAGAACGGTAGATACAGCACCATCCAGACCGCATACAGCGACGCCATCCGTTTGGCCCACGGCAAGAGCGGCTTGCCCTTTGCGACGATGTTGTAGAAGTAAAAGCCGTTGATGATAAAGAACAGCGGCACAGCGATCCGCAGGAATCCGTTGACGAAAATAAAGCTCAGATAGTCGGACGTTTCCTTGAAAATTTCGGCGTGCAGTGCGACCACCATCGCGGCCAGCGCGATCTTCGCGAAATCGATGCTTGCACTTCGCTGCATAACGCTTCTCCGGCAATAACGTGAATGACCGGTGATCTTAGCCTGGTAAAAATGACGAAAAAACGATTCTGTCTTGTGCCGGATCGTCGTTTGGGTTGTTTTGCCGTGTTTCGCCGGCTGTGCTTCAATGCTTGCTGTCGACTTCCTTGCAGGCATGCGCCATGGGAATGCCCGTTCCGCTCGTCCATCTGTCATCGCTGGATCTGATCCGCGGCTTCGTCGCGGTCGGGCGCCGGATGAGCATCACGCTCGCCGCGCAGGATCTCTGCGTAACGCAATCGGCGGTCAGCCGGCAGGTGCATGCGCTCGAACGGCAACTGGGCGTGCGGCTGCTGGTGCGCGGTCATCGGTCTATAGCGTTCACTGTCGAAGGCGAGCGGCTGTTTCGCAGCGCGGACAGCGCGCTGCAGCAACTACAGGACGTGTTCGGCGTTATCCGCCCGGCCGGCGCGGCACGGCCGGTCACGCTCAGCTCGAGCATCGGCTTCACCGGGTTGTGGCTGCTGCCCAGGTTGCGCGCCTTTCAGCAGCAATATCCGGGAGTCGATGTACGCGTCAGCGCGAACAACAGCATCGCCGATCTGCGCCGCGACGATATCGATCTGGCGATCCGCTATACCACGGCTTCGCTTGCACCACGCGGCGCGGTGCGGCTGTTCGGCGAGACGATTGCGCCGGTTGCACATCCTTCGCTCGGCCTGCATGCGCTACGTTCGCCGCGCACGCTCGCGCGGTTGTCGCTGCTCGAATTCGACGATGCGCAGCACCCGTGGCTGCGCTGGCATGACTGGCTCGCTGCGCGCGACTGGCAGGACGCGAAGCCGCACGGGATGCTGCATTTCAACCAGTACGATCAGGTAATCCACGCCGCGCTCGCGGGACATGGCGTTGCGCTCGGACGGCTCGAACTGATCGGTCCGCTGCTCGACGAAGGCCGGCTCCTGCAGCTTGCGCCGCCACGTCCGGCTGCCGAAACTGCGCATGCCTACTGGTTGATCCACGCGCAGGAACGGACGCGCGATGAAGTTGGACGCGTGGCTGAGTGGATCGTAGAACAGGCACGCGCGCAATTGCAGTAGGTCGACCCACAGGTTATGCGTTCGGCGATGCGCAGAACGCCAGTGCATCGTCGAGGCGATCATTGCCCCAGAACATCTCGTCACCGACGAAGAACATCGGTGCGCCGAAAATACCCTTTGCCTGCGCGCGCTCCGTCTGTCTGCGCAAACCGAGCTTGTTTTCGTCGCTCTGTGCGTCCGCCAGAATCTGTGCAGCGGGTAAGCCGAGTTGCGCGAGCACGTCGCCGACATCGTCCGCCGATGCAATGTCACGGTCCTGCGCGAAGTTACGCAGCGTGATCCGCCGGCAGTACTCGCCGATCCACGGTTGCCGCGCACCGACCAGGGCCACCCGCAACGCAAGCAGCGAGTGGCGCGGGAACGTGCTCGGCCGAACCCACTGCAAGCCGTACTTGCGGCACTCGCGCACCATGTCCTGCCACACATAGGCGCCCTTCTCCTTCTGCGCGACGAACGGCGACGCGTCGTAGCCGAGGGCGTGGAAGATCGGCCCTAGCAGGAACGGCTGCCAGCGCACCGTCACGCCGCGCTGCGCTGCGGCCGCCTCGATGCGCATGATGCTGAGATAGCTGTAGTTGCTGGCGAAGTCGAACCAGAAATCGATCGTGGCTGGCTTAGTGGTTGAATTATCGGCCGATGCATCGGTAGTCATCGAATCTCCTCCTCTACGTCGTAGGCAACCAGGCACCGCAGTTCGATGCTTTCGCGTAGCGGCGCATCTGCCGGGGTGAACGGATGATCGAACGCGGTGTGCAGCGTGTAGCGGGCCACCCCGCTAATCTGCGCATCGTACTGCTTGAATACCAGCGCTTCATCGCGAGTCATCTGCGAAAACCAGCACCAGCGATGCATCGGCGAATGCAGCGCGGTGTAAATCTCGCCAGTGCGCTGCGGATAGCGTACTTCGCTTTCGACGAGATCGGCCGCCATCACGCTGCGCGCATCGCAGACTGCCAGCGGTGTATCGAGCACGGTACCGCGAATCGATCGCCAGATATTGACGATACTGTAACGCCGCACGCGTGCGGCTGCACCGGACACACCCTGTGTATACAGCACGCGTTGCAGTCGGGCGCGGCCCGATGCCTCGGTATAGTCGTTGTGAATGCGTCCATTGGCCGCCGCCAGTCCGTCGGCGCCGCGCCGCCCGAACGTGAGGGCCGCACGTCCCGCTTCGCGCCGGCGCACCAGATGATCGAAAACCCACGCACGTGACGCGCCTGTTACTGCAAGCGCCAGTTCCATGGCTTCCCGGTAGTAAACGGTCTTCACGACGTCTGCGTCGAGAAAGTCTTTCACCGCGGTGGGTGCGGCGCGCAATTCGAAACCCTCGCGATGAATCGACGGAGGTTGTGCGAAGCTGCGCGCATCCGTGATCGGCATCGGGCGACGCTCATACTCCGCGCTTTCCCAGGGCAGGCCGGACGGCGGCTCGTACGCGTAGCTGACTGGGCGCATCGTTGTTGGCACGAGATAGCTGAGAAATGCCATGACAGGTTGCGTATCAGGACTTGAAGCAGGACTTGAAGCAGGACCTGAAGCAGGACCTGAAGCAGAATCTGTAGCAGCAACCGCGGACTGCGGCTCCAATGAGGTGTTCATACCGGCTCCATGCAAGCGGACCGCGGCGGCCGCGCAGCACGATTGCCGTGCGACCCGGTCGGTCGATGCAACCATTGAAGCCGATGGTCGATGCGTGCTCAAACGACATTTCGGTGCGGCTCACATGAGCTGGACGCATGCGAAAGCTTCGCGGACACACCAAAAAGAAAAGCCCCATGAATCTTTCGATCCACGAGGCCGTGACAAGATCGGTGGCAGATGAGGAGTCCGCCTTCGCCCCCAGCCAGGAGCTAGATTCGTCACGCAATGGATTATCCCGGTCGCGCTGTGTTTCGTCATCGCGCAGGTCGACAAAAAACCATTGCGGAATCCGTGGCAATCGAATCAGTGCGGGACCGGAATATTGAAAGGCTTACCCGGTACCCATGCCCACGTAGCGACGACCTTCGCGCCCACAGGTCCGGCTGCCGTCTCGTGCGCGACGTTCGCCGGCATCCGGTAGCTTTCGCCTGCGTGAACGACTGTTGCGGGTTGACCATCTACCTGCACCGTGAGCTCGCCCTCCAGCACATAGACAACTTCAGGACCGGTCGCCTTGTGCCACGGTTTGACCGCATTCGGTGGGAATTCGGCAATGCCCATGCCCATCTCGCGATCCGTTCCCGGAACCGGGACACGTTGCAGAACGACCGTGTCTTTCGCAGCCGGCATCGCGCCTGCCGCAAAGACGGACTGCATACCCATCAAGATCGCCGCGACAAGAGAGAAGCAACCAAAGCGTTTCATCGTCACTCCATCTGGATTCAATGTTCGCCGCCGGCGATGGCCGTGAGAATCCGGTATGCCGTGCTCACCCGTTCATCGATGGGGAAGCTCCTGTTTGCGAGGATCACGATTCCCAGTTGCTTCTCCGGGATGAATGCCACATACGCACCGAAACCGTTGGTCGAACCCGTCTTGTTGATCCACACGTCTTCACGTGGTGCTTGCGGTGGTTTGAATTCGCTAACGGGTGTCGCGTTGAAAATCATCTCCGGCGAGTTACCTTCCTGCAAGGTCTTCAGCGCAACCGGGTACGCATACTGTTCCCATATCAGGTCTTGCGTCATCACCCCGGCCTTGAAGTAGCCGGTGTGTGTTTGCGTAATCGCGCGCTGCAGTTTCTCGTCCAGCTTCAACTGGTTCATGTTGGCTTGCAGGAAGCGCGTCATGTCGGCGGCCGAGGTCTTGATGCCATACGCTTCGGTAGACAGCACTCCGGGCGCTACGCGGATCGGCGTACCGTCTTCTTTATAGCCCTGCGCATAATCGGCCATATGGGCTTGCGGGACGTCGAAGTAGCTGTTCGTCATGCCGAGCGCCGCAAACAGGCGCTGCTCGGCCAGAGCGGCGAAACCCTGCTTCATGCTCGTTGCCGTGAGCACGCCGAGCATGCCGATGCTGATATTGGAGTAGGTCCGCTCTGTGCCGGGCGCGTAGGCGGGTTGCCAGGCTTTCAGATACTGCATCAGTTGATCGTTGTTGCTGACGTTATCCGGCACCTGTAACGGCAGGCCGCCCGGCGTATGCGTGCCTAGATCGAGGACACGCGCATCGGCGAACCGGCTGCCGCTCAGCAATGGCAGATACTTGCCGACTTTATCCGTCAAGGCGAGCTCGCCATCGACCTGCGCAAGAGAGGCCAGCGTGGCCGTAAATGTCTTGCTGATCGATCCGAGTTCGAACAGGGTGTTCTGTGTGACCGGCTTCCTGGTTTCTAACGAAGCGACGCCATAGCTGTACACGTAGTGCTGTTGTCCATCGATGATCCCTATCGCCATGCCTGCAATGTTGTTCTTCGCCATGACCGGTCGTACGGCTTCGTCAACCGCCTGTCTGATCTGGTCTTGCTGGTTGCCGGCGGCGTGACTGATGGAGGTAGTCGCGCACAACGTCACGGCAATGGTTGCCATGAGGCGGATGACTGTGAGCTTCATTGGCGGGGCTTCCTTTAATCTCTGCGGGTTGGTCGACGGGACTCGGCTGCCCGAGAATATCGGTCCTTTCGGTAGCAAGGACAATCGACGATTATTTGCAGGAGGGTAAAGAAAATATTGTGGGTTTGTTACGATGCGCGTTTATCAATATGTATTTTTATCTCGCCGCCTCATGACTCACTCAATCGCCGCCCCCTGCACACGGGAAATCGAAATCCGCAAGAGCCGCTTTATCGCTCACGCGATTCCCGTCGCCGATCGCGACGCTGCGATGGGCGAGCTGCGTCGTCTGCGCGGCGAGCATCCAGCCGCGACGCACGTGTGCTGGGCGTTGCTCGCAGGCGGTCAGTCCGGCATGTCCGACGATGGCGAACCATCCGGCACAGCCGGTCGTCCGATTCTCGAGGTGCTGCGGCATCACGATCTCGACGGTGTACTCGGCGCGGTGATCCGCTACTACGGTGGCGTCAAGCTCGGCGCGGGCGGGCTCGTGCGCGCGTACACCGATGCGATCGCGAGCGCGCTGCATGACGCAGTGCTGATCGAGCGTATCGCTCAGGTTCAGTTACAGGTGGAAGTTGGCTACGCCGACGAAGCGCGGGTACGCCGCTGGATCGAACAGGACCAATACGTGCTGCTGCAAGGCACGCATACGATGAACGTGTGTCTTACGATCCAGCTACCCGCCACCGCGCTGGAGCGTGCCCGCAACACGCTGCGCGACCTTACGCAAGGCCGCGCGGTGTTTCCGGATTAAGCGTGCGTGCTACGCAGCCTTCGTATCCGTCACAGCAGGATTCGGTTCGCGTCTTAGCGTCACACTGCGCCGCCCATCGACACTCACCGGCACATCGCCGGCAATCGTCACGCGCCGCACCACACGATGCGCATCGCCATAGTCGTTGACGGCATAGTGCTGGGTCGCGCGGTTGTCCCAGATCGCGACATCGCCGGTCCGCCAGCGCCAGCGCACGACGTTCTCCGGGCGCGTCACATAGCCTTGCAGCAGATCGAACAGATGGGCCGATGCACTCGGCGTCACACCGACGAAGTGCTTGATGAAGTGCCCGAGTATCAGCGTCTTCTCGCCGGTCTCAGGATGCACGCGCACCGCCGGATGCTCGGTTTCGTAGCGTGTCGACACGAACTGCTCGCGATAACGCTTCGCCGCTTCGACGTCGCGCCCGCGGCTACCGACGCTCGTATGGTTCGCGTAGTCGTATTCGTTGCTGTGCACGGCCCACAACTGTTCGGCCAGCGCCTGCAACGGCGGTGGCAGGTCGAGATAAGCGGTCGCGGTGTTCGCCCACACCGTGTCGCCGCCCACCTCGGGAATCGTCACGCCGCGCAGGATCGACGCCTGCGGATAGGCATCGACAAAGGTCACGTCGGTATGCCACGAGTTCGCACGACCACCGCGGTGCGAATCGAGTTCGAGCAGATAGTCGGTACCGTCGATCACCGGCACGGTCGGATGCGACACCGGGTCGCCGAGCCGTTTGGCGAAGGCTTCCTGTTCGGCGTCCGTCAAGTGTGTCTGATCGCGAAAGAAAATCACCTTGTGACGCAGCAGCGCCGCGCGTACCGCGTCGAGCACGGCGGGTTCTAGCGTGCTCGATAACCGCACGCCGCGAATTTCGGCGCCGATGCGGCCGGTCACCGGTTGGATGTCGAGTGCGTTCGATGTAGCGAGGCTTAACGTCGTCATGGTGGCTCTCCAGGATGGGATGGACAGACAGCACGACGCCGTGCGACGTGGGGAAAAGTGGCGTAGCTGTCGATCGAACGATCTAATCAGCGTTCGCCGCCTCCGTAAAAGACTTGTTTTTTCTGTGCTTATGACGTGAGCGAGGTAATGCATTTCAACATGCTGCGCCAACGTCGAATACGGCGCGATTACAGCACGCTACGACAAGATCGCAACGAAAAGGCCGTGCGGAACGAACTGACTCCGCACGGCCTTTTCGATCAGCGTTTCATGCATCAATGCGCAGTGGCCAGTTCCTGCGCACGCGGCGCTTGCTCCGACTCCGCCACCGCATCTTCAAGTATCATCGCCGCGCCCTTCTCCGCGACCATCATCGTCGGCGCGTTGATGTTGCCCGACGTGATGTTCGGAAACACCGACGCATCGACCACGCGCAGCCCCGCCACACCATGCACGCGCAGCCGCGAATCGACAACCGATGTATCCGGATCGGAACCCATCGCACACGAACCGCACAGGTGATAGATCGACCCCGACTGCTCGCGGAAATACTGCAGCAGCGCAGCATCGTCGTCGACCTGCGGCCCCGGTGAAATCTCTTCGACCGTGATGCCCTGCAACGCCGGCGTCGCCATGATCCGCCGCACCAGACGACACCCCTGAATCACTTCGTCGATATCCTTCTGCGTCGAGAGCGCATTGATGCGGATCTTTGCTGCATCCTCCACACGATTCGACGCAATCTCGATCGAACCACGGCTGGTCGGTCGGCATGGATTGAACGCCAGCAGGAACCCCGAATACGGCTCCGGTTCGAGGCTGGCGGTGCTGCTCTTCGGAATCCGGTACGACAGCGGATTGAAGTACAGCTGCAGGTTCGGTTGCGCCTCGTGCTCGCTGCCGCGGAAGAACCCGCCCGACTGGTTCACGCTCATCGCCAGTGGCCCTTTGCGCGTGAACAGATATTGCAGCCCGAGCTTCAGCTTGCCGAGCAACGGGCGCATCTCATCGTTTAGCGTCTTCACGTTCGCTCGGTAGTAGAAGCTCACGCACAGATGGTCCTGCAGATTCTGCCCAACCGCCGGCAACTCATGCACGAGCGGAACACCGTGACGTGCGAGCAGCGCGCGATCGCCGATGCCGGACAGTTGCAACAGCTTCGGCGTATCGACTGCACCGGCGGCGAGAATCACCTCGCGGCGCGCGTTGAAGCGGCGCATGCTGCCGTTCTGTTGTACGACGACACCGGTCGCGCGACGTGCATCGTCGAACAGCACCTGGCTTGCCAGCACTTCACGCTCGACGGTGAGATTCGGCCGGCTCAACGCCGGATGCAGATACTCGAAACTGCTCGACGAACGCTGCCCGTTACGCGTGTTTACGTCATAAATGCCGGCGCCTTCGAAGCGCGCGCCGTTGAAGTCGTCAGTACGTGCGTAGCCTGCCTGCTCGCAGCCCTTGAGAAACACGTGGCAGATCGGATGCACGGTGTCCTTCATCGGCGAGATGCGAATCGGGCCGTCCGCGCCGTGATGCACGGTATTGCCGAGCGGATGCGATTCGAGCTTGCGGAAATACGGCAGCACGTCGGTAAATGACCACCCTGGGTTGCCCGCCGCCGACCAGTCGTCGAAGTCGTGCGGCTGGCCGCGCACGAAGATCATCGCGTTGATCGAGCCGGAACCGCCCTGCACCTTGCCACGCGGGCAGTAGATCGGACGGTTGTCGAGCGCCGATTCGGGCTCGCTGTAGTACATCCAGTTGTAGGTGGCGTTGTAGTAGGTCTTCGTGAAGCCAACCGGCACACGAAACCAGAACGAACTGTCCTTGCCGCCCGCTTCGAGTAGCAGCACCGAATGCTCGCGCGATGCCGACAGACGCTCGGCCAGAATGCAACCCGCCGAACCCGCGCCGACGATGATGTAGTCGTAGTCCATCGTATGTCCTTAGCCTTTGGCGGGCGCGAGGTCCTTCACATCGGCGGGCTTCGCGGCCATCTGCAGATGCAGACGCTCGCCCGTATAAGGCGTGTGCTGCCGCACCACGTCCATGTTCAATTCGACACCGAGTCCCGGCTCGCTCGACGGAATGATGTAGCCGTCTTCCCAGCGAATCGGTGTCTTCAGAATGTCCGAGTGAAAACCGCCCCACGTACCGATGCTTTCCTGAATCAGGAAATTCGGTGTGCAGGTTGCAAGCTGGATACTCGCCGCCGCGCCGACCGGGCCGTTGTACAGGTGCGGTGCGACCTGCGCGTAATACACCTCGGCGAGCGCCGCGACCTTCTTCGCTTCGAGCAGGCCGCCCACACGCGCCACGTTTAGCTGAATGATCGAAGCCGCGCCTGCTTCGAGCAGCTTGTGGAATTCGTACTTGGTCGTGAGCCGTTCGCCGGCCGAAATTGGAATGCTCGTGTGTTGCGCGACCTGCGCCATTGCAGCTTCCTGGCCCGGCGGCACTGGTTCCTCGAACCACAGCGGGTCGTATTTTTCGAGCCGCTTGGCGAGCCGGATCGCCGACGAAGGCGCCATCTGCCCATGCGTGCCGAACAGCAAGTCCGCCTTGCTGCCCACTGCCTCGCGGATCTTGCCGCAAAAGAGTTCGCACCGATCGAGCACTTCGAGCGACAACTGATGCCCCGAATACGCCGTGTAAGGACCCGCCGGATCGAACTTCACCGCCGTGAAACCGCGGCGGACGTTTTCCGCTGCGCATTCGGCGGCAAGATCGGGATCGTCGTAGTCGTATTCGCCGCGGCTGTTCTTCGGGTACAGGTAGGTGTACGAGCGCAGCCGTTCGTTGACCATGCCGCCGAGCAACTCATACACGGGCTTGTTCGCAGCCTTGCCGATTATGTCCCAGCACGCCATCTCGAGGCCGCTCACGACACCCATCATCGTCAGATCGGGGCGCTGCGTGAAGCCGCTCGAATACGCCTCGCGCCACAACCGTTCGACGTGATGCGGATCGCGATCGAGCAGATAGCGCGCGAATACGTCGTCGATGATGTGCGTCATCGCGCTCGGGTGGAAGGTCGCCGAATAGATTTCACCGACGCCTTCGATCCCGCAATCGGTCTTGAGCTTCACGAAGATCCAGTACATACCGCCCAGATGCGGCGGCGGCACCGCGACGACATGAGTTTCGAGCGAGATCACTTTCATGAGCGAACTTCCTTCCTGTTGAGCATATTGCGTAGTACGAGCCCCGCGCAGCCGCCGAGCATCGCGACTGCGGCGACATAGCCGAAGTACATCTGATAGCCAGTCACACCGGGAAACGTTTGAGTCAGATAACCGTTGATAAGCGGTAGAAACACATCGGGCGAATAGCCGATCACCGAGATCAGGCCGATGGCGAGGCCCATCGTTTGCACCGGCACGTTGCAGCGGTCGAGCAGCGACCAGTAGAGACCGCGAATTGCGTAAGTCAGCACGCCGATGAACAGCACGAGGAACACGAGCATCACGTGGCTCTGGATGTGCGGTGCGACGATCAATCCGCAGAGCGACAGCCCCGCCAGAAACAGTGCAATGACGAGCACGGTGATCTTCGAATAGCGGTCACCGAGAAAGCCGCCACCGATGCCGCCAATCGGTCGCATCCACAGCTTGAGTGTCGTGATCGTGCCCGCCATCACCACCGAAAGACCGATGCCGCCTTCATGCAGATACGCGGAAAAACTGTAGGTTGCCCAGAACACCTGATAGCCGCAGAACACGATCGCTGCGACGAGCCACAACTCGGGAATGCGCGCGAGCGTCAGCAGATCGGTCAATACGTTGTTACGCTTCTCCGTGGTCTGCGCGTTCGATGCGCGGTTTGCGTCCGAGTTGTCTTTCACCAGCGCCAGCACGATGCCGAGCCCAATGCACAAAAACGCGTACATGTAGACCACCAGCTTGAAACCGTACGCAACCGGTTCGCCTCGGGTCTGCGTCATCCACGCGAACAGCGTGATCGCGATCGTCGCGAGCAACGCTTCGACGAGCCCGCGGCCGCCGTCGAGAAAGCCGAAGAAGCGGCCCTGTTCGTCGTGGCCCGCGATCGTCGTCACGCGCTTGATCACGGCTGCCCAGAACGTGAGCCCCGTCGTCAGCCCCCAGCCGCAGAAGATCACCATCAACGTGGCAAAACCCGGCGCGCTTGCGTACCAGAGTCCGAGCGCGCCCGTTGCCAGCAGCGAAAAGCAGATCAGCAGACGCGGCGCGATGCGATCGGCGAGCCAGCCGCTCGGCAGATAGCTCAGCAGAAAGATCGTGCCCAGCGACGAGTACAGATAGCCGAGTTGGCTGTCGGTGATGTGGAACACTTCGAGCATCGTCGGCTGATAGACCTGCCGCAGATACAGGATCGGGTAGATCGCGCCCGCGGCGATGACCAGTAGCGCGAGCTGCAGATAGCGCTGCGCTTGCGTATCGCACGTTTCGTGCGTTTCGCGCGATGAAGCGGCGTCGCCGGATAACGGCAGCGCGGCGGCAGATTTAACGACAGGTCGTACAGACACAGAAGCGCTCCTGAGAGACGCAGGACACGAACGACCATAACTGGCGTCCGTTACGCGGCGTCCCCGATATCGTTGTTATGGTTACGGCGCGCTAATGCGACGCCGTGAAAATTTCAATACTTCATGACCACAAGACGCGTCTGCGTGAATTCGAGCATGCCGTGCTTGCCATCGTCGCCACCAAGACCGGAGCGTTTCCAGCCTGCGTGAAAGCCTTGATAGGGATCGGCGGGCGTGCGGTTCACATACAGTTCGCCGGCTTCGATATCGTTGGCGACTTTCATCGCCGAGCGGTAATGCTCGGTGTAGAGCACCGACGAAAGACCGAACTGGTGATCGTTGGCGAACGCGAGCGCTTCATCGAGCGTGCTGTAGCGGATCACCGGCATGATCGGACCGAAGGTTTCTTCCTGGACGATCTCCATGTCCTGACGGCAGTTCGACAACAGCGTCGGCGGATAGAAGAAGCCCTTGCCGTCGGGCAGCACACCACCCGTCTCGAGCTTCGCACCGGCTGCGACCGCGCGTTCGACCATCGCGTGAATCCCGCGGCGCGACGCGTCGTTGACGAGCGGTCCCATCAACGCCGGATCTTCGCTGCGATCGCCGAAGCGCACGTTCTGCATGTGCGCTTTCAGCAGTTCGACGAAACGGTCGTGCACGCTCTCGTGCACATACACGCGCTCGATTGCCGTGCAAAGCTGGCCGCAGTGCGTCGTCTTCGACGCGACGAGTTCGCGCGCGGCACGCTCGAGGTCCGCATCGGGTTCGATGATTGCCGGTGTCTTGCCGCCGAGTTCCAGCGAGGGCTTCGCGATATTCGTCTTGCAGTAGTCGAGTACCTTGCGGCCCGCGGCGACGCTGCCGGTCAGCGTGATCATTCCCACTGCCGGATGCGTGCAGACCGCTTCCGCAGTCGCATGGCTCATCGCGAGTATGTTGACGACGCCGGCCGGCAGTTCTGCGCGTGCCACGGCCTTCGCGATTTCGAATGCGGACGTCGGCGTGTTGTTGCTCGGACGCACCACTACCGTGTTCCCCGCGATCAACGCCGGCGCGATCTTGCGCATCAGCGTGTAGACCGGGTAGTTGAACGGGATCAGGGCCGCGACGACGCCGATCGGCTCGCGATGCAGCACCAGGTTTTCGTCGGGGGTATCGCTGGGAATCACTTCGCCTTCAATGCGTCGCGCCCATTCGGCGTGATAGCGGGTGATCTGGCCGGCGTAGATCGCCTCGTTGGTCGCATCGGCGAGACTCTTGCCGGATTCTGCGGCCAGCGCTGCGCCGATCGCGGGCGCGCATTCGGTCAGCGCATCGGCGAGCTTGTGTAGCCATGCACCGCGCTCGGCAGACGGCAGCTTGCGCCAGCCTTTCTGTGCGCGTGCCGCGGCGTCGACGGCGGCGACGGCCTCGGCGCGGGACGCACCCGACACCTGCGCGACGGCCGCTTCAGTGGCCGGGTTGTAGACGGTGATGAGTTCGTCGGTAGCCGGGTCGATGAACCGGCCATTCACAAAGTTCCGCTCGAGTCGCATGGTTCCTGCCTGTGGGCGTAGCGCGGCGACGCGCATAACCGGCGGCTATGGGAGACATGCAACCGGCGCATGAGCGAAATTGTTCTACGCGGCTGGCGGGCGGGACAAGCGATTAATCCGCGGGGGAACGTGCGGAAAATGAATGTTAGTCGAGGGGCGTACGTGGCATGAGGTACCACGCACGCCCCTGTCCTCCCGGCTTTACGGCGCCGGCGTTGCGAGCGGCTGCGTATAGTCCGCCGCCGGGCCGGACGGCGGCAGCAGTGCGGTACCGCTTGCCCAGTCTGTCGGTGTAGCCGACAGCGTATAGGTCAACGTGCCACCGTTTGCGATGTCGGCGAGCGGCAGCCACGAACCCGTCCAGGTCTTGCCGTTCAGTTGCACCGACTTGATATACGGCTTGTTGTTCAACAACGCTTCATCGTCGGCTTCGATACGCAGCTTCTTCGTTCCGTCGCCGAGCCATACCGTCATGCCCTTGAACTGCGGCGTCGACATCGCCAATCCAGGCGCGGACGGAATCACCGGGTAGAGCCCGAGCGACGCCCACAGATAAAAGCCCGAAGTTGCACCAAGGTCGTCGTTGCCCGGCAGACCGCCCGGATCGTTATTGAACGTCTGCTTCAGGACGATTGGAATGACGCGTTGCGCCAGTTGCGGCGTGCCGGTCCAGTTGTAGGCCCACGGCGTTTGCAGCGACGGTTCGTTGCCGATATACAGCGTGCTGCCACCTTCCCCGCTGTTCAGCGTCGACCCGCTCGGCAGCGCGCCGCCGTACGGGTTGGTCGCGTCGAGCCCGAACAATGCGTTCAGTTGCGCGATTGCAGTCGCATTGCCGCCGAGCTTCGCATTCAAGGCTGTGTAGTCGTGCCGCACCGTCCACAGATAATTCGGCTCCGTCGATTCGTGGAAGCCTCCGTTGTTCGGATCGTTGAACACCCACTGGCCGCTCGAATTCTTCGGCACGAGCGCCGCCGTCACACCGCCGAAATAGTTCTGGCTCGCCGGAATACTCGCGTCGAAGATGTTCGCCCAGTTGCCTGCGCGCTTATGCAACGCCGTGACATTGCTCGCGTCCTGCGTTTTGCCGAGCGCGGCGAGGAAGTTGCCGATGGACTCGTCGGTGGTCATGAACTCCAGCGTCATCGATCCCGAGTGATTGTTCGGAACGATATCGGTCGCGACGTAGCCGTTCTTCAGATAGAAACTGCCGGCCGCCGGCACCACGCTCGATTTATCGTTACAGGCGCCAACCGTGTATGTCCCGCCCGGTGTCTTGCCGAACGCCGATTGCAACATGTACTTGCGCGCAGTCGCCGTATCGAACGAACGCGCGCCGAACACATACGCGCCCGCAATTGCGTTCGGCGCATGATCGCCTTCCATCGGCGTGGTGTCGTCGCTGCCGTCCACCCAATGCGGAAACGCACCGCACTGGCTGGCATCGGCGACGAGCGACTGCATCATGTCGCTCACTTCCGAAGGGAACAGCAACGCCTGCAACTGCGTTTCCGACCGGTACGTGTCCCACAGCGAGAAGCCGGAGTAATGCGTCTTGTAGGCGGCCGCATTGCCGGGCACCGGGTGCTGCGACACGTTTGCCGTTGGCCTGGACGGTGCCGTGTTGGCCGGTGCCGACAGATTCGCCTGCTGCATGCTGCGGTAATCGCCGTTCACATCGCTATAGACCGTCGGCCCCGTCAACGTGTGATACAGCGCGGTGTAGAACTGCGTGACGTAGTTATTCGCGGTTTGCAGTTGCGCCGAGCTCAGGCTGTCCATCGCGCCAGGTGCGGCAAGATCGAGCTGCACCGTATTGAGCCGATGATTCCAGATGGCCTGCTGGTTCTGCTGAACGGTGTCGAACGACCAGTTCGGGTTCTCGGTGGTCAGGTTCAACTTTGCATTGGCTACGCTGACCGACGAAATGCCGACCTTCAACTGAACGACCGTCGGGCTGCCCGCTGCACCCTGCGCGAAGCCGATGTTAGCGACACCGTTTGCGACCTTCGTCGTCTTCGGATTGATCGCCGTGTCGAAGAGCATGTAGAAGTACACCGGCTTGTACCAGGTGCCGCCGCAAAACGCGCCGACTACCGTCTGCCCCGATACGACGCCCGCTTGCGCATCGACCGCGATATTGACGAGCTTCGGCGATACGCCGCTCTTCATGCCGTTGCTGATCAGCGCGTTGACGACGAGCGACGGGCTCATCGAAGCTGGAAACGTCAGACGTGCCATGCCGGTGCGCGTCGTCGCCGTCAGTTCGTTGACGATGCCGTTGCCGGTCTTCACCTTGTAGTAGCCCGGCAGCGCGCTTTCGTCGGTGTGCGAGAACGTCAGCGGTCCGCCGCCGGGAATCATCGCCACCGCACCCTGGCCACGGCAGCCGGGACCCTGCAGATGCGTGAGGCTAAAGAAGTCGATACTCGAATCCCCGTAGAAATAGCCCCCGGAGCCTTCGCCATACGGCGATTGGCTGCCCGGTGTGTCCGGCCCGAAGCTCACCATCCCGAACGGGGTTTCCGCCGCGGGATTGAGGTTCCCGGGATAACCATAGAGGCCCATGTCCGGCGTATTCGTGCCGATAAATACGTTGACGAATTTCGTCAGGCCCGCGATGTCGGTGCGCGTGACGGCAGCAGGTGTGTTCGTGGCCGGCGCGGGCTGTGCGCTTGGCGTGCCGGCTGATGGTGTGCCAGCGGATGGCGTCCCCGAACCGCTGCCCGCTCCACTCGCAACCGGATTGTTCGTGGGCGTGCCGGGATGCGCGGCAGTCTGGGTCGAACCGATGTCGCCGCCGCAACCGGCGAGCGTGGCCATGCTCGCCATGACTGCGGCGAGTCTTAGTAGATTTTTCATGCGTGTCATCTCCCTTCTTATTGGACGCATCGAGCGATGCGCTAACTACCCCTAGCTACCCCGAACTGACAAACGTGAGCGCGCGACAGCGCGCCACGCAGTCAGCGTTGCTGTTCGTCCAGATGATCTTCCTGAGATGGAAGTGGTCGAACTCTTCGATGCGGTGGATTGCCGCTCTCGTGGCGGCTTTACGACCGAAGGCATTCAAGGCGAATGCCCTGGTCACACCGCTGATGTCTTTGCGTAGCCGGACGGGAATCGGCCCGGTGGGTCCGAAGTGTTGCCCCGCTCAACTCCCCACTGCGATGCCGAACACATGCAGCTTGCCGGTGCTGGCCGTGCGCGGCAGCGTCACGCTCGCGACCGTCTTGCCTGTGGCAAGCGGTACCTTGATCGCAAACAGATACGTCTTCGTGTTGTCCTTCTGACCGTTGCCCTGGTTGCGGTACGACATCGTCAGCGCAGTCTGTGCGCCCGTACTGACGCTGGCCGAGCCACCGTTCAGCGTCCAGTCGTCGAAAGCGAGCGTAAAGGTCGTGGATGTGCCATCCGAATACGTGACGCGTGCCTGACCGCTGCTCGGTCCGTTATTGGACGAACCCAGCACGACCAGATTGCCGCCCGACTGCGCGCCGCTCAACGTGATCGTCTGACCGAGCGCGACCGCGTTGTTCAGCCCACCCATGCCCGAGGTCGGGAACGTCGCGCCATCGAAGACGAACGGCTGGCTCGCGTTCCATCCGGCCGCCGCCATCGCGTTCGACGAATAGCTGTACAAGCCGCCATCGAAGTCCGCACCGTTGCCGTCCGTGTTGGCACTGCCGTCGGTACCGGCACCGTGATTGTTGAACGCATCCAGCATGTTCTGGGCGACCGGTACGGCGAACGAAGGCGGCGCATCGGACGCAGCACTGCCCCAGTCGGACGCTGACGTGCCCATCGTGAAGTCCATCTTCGCACCGCGGTCCAACGCGGCGAGCGGCAACCAGCTACTGGTCTGCGCAGCGCCGTTCACGGTCAGGCTCTGCACATAGTTGGAATCGGGGGCGCCGCGCGCAGCGATCCGCAGCGTCTTGCCGTTGCCGAGATGCACGACGATCGACGGGAATTGCGGACTACCGATCGCAAAACCGCCCACCGCCGGAATCTGCGGATACAGGCCCAGTGCGCCCCAGACATACCAGCCCGACACAGCGCCGAGGTCGTCGTTGCCAGGCAGGCCATCCGGCTTCGTGCTGAACGCCGTGTTCATGATCTGCTGCACGACGTTCTGCGTGCCCGACGGCGAACCCGCCCAGTTGTACATCCACGGTACTTCGAAGGTCGGCTCGTTACCCATGTAGAAATTGGGCAGGCTCATCCCCGCGTTGAGCACCGTGAAGAACGTATTCAGGCGCGACACCACCGCCGTGTTTCCGCCAAGCTGCGAGAACAGCCCCGCTGCATTGAACGGCACCATCCACGTGTATTGCTCGGCGTTGCCTTCGACGTAGTTGTCGGTGCTATTCGGGCTTTCAGGCACCCAGCTACCGTCGCCGTTACGAGCGGCAAGCAGCGGCGGCGTCAGCGACGTGTTCAGCACGTTCTGCCAGTACGCCGAATGGCTCAGCGCCATCTTCTGGATCGTGGTGTTGCCGAGCGCGCCGGCAAACTGCGACACCGCGAAATTGCTGCTCGTGTACTCGAGATTCGTCGAACCCGCGGCCCACACGCCGTCGCCGGGAACCAGATGGCCGGCACCGAGAAAATCGTTCAGTCCGCCATACGTGGTCATGCCTGGGTTCTGACACGCGGTACCCGGAATGTTCACCATCTTGACCATGTGGGCGAGCGCGCCCTTCTGATCGAAGTTCCTCGCGCCGAACGCGTACGCGCCGGCAACCATCAACGAGCCCGCGTCGCCTGGCATCACGCCGTCCTCGACGTTGTCGTTGACCCAGTGCGGAATCGCGCCGCACTGATCGGCGTCGTTCACGAGCGACTGAACCATGTCGCTGGTTTCATTCGGATGCAGGATCGCTTTCAAAGGAATCAACGAGCGATAGATGTCCCAGCCCGAAAAACTCGTGTACTGCGCGGCCTGTCCGTGCGCCACGGTATGGACGGCGTTGTCGAAGCCGATGTATTGCCCGTTGACGTCGCTAAAGACGCTCGGTGCCCACGACGCGTGATACAGCGCCGTGTAGAACTTCGTCATAGCATCGGGCGTGCCGCCGGATACCTGAATCGAATTCAGCCGCTCGTTCCAGGTCCGGTCGGCGAGTGCCTTGATGCCGTCGAAGTCCCAGCCCGGGTTCTCCTTCAGCAGATTGCGTTTCGCGTTGTCGACGCTCACGTAGGAGATGCCGACCTTCATCAGCACCGTCGATCCCGCATCGAAATTCATCGTCGCGATGCCGTTGCTGAACGACGACGTGCTGTTGAACGGCTTGCTGAACTGCGCGTAGAAGTAGACCGGCACGCTGGTGGAATTGCCGCAGAATCCGCCGCCGATCGTGCTGCCGGAGATCGCATTGCTTGCGACCTTGATGATGCTGCCCGAGACCTGCGAGCGCGTGTTGGTTCGCGTGGCGTTGAGCACGAGGATCGACGGTTGCGAAGCCGGATAGGTGAAGCGTCCGAACCCGCTGCGCAAGGTCGCCGTCAACTCGACCTTGACCTGGTTGTCGAGCAGCACCGAATAGGCACCGGCCTGCGCGTGCTCGTTGCTGTGCTGGAAGGTCGGGACCAGCTTCGTGACATCGGTGGTCGGCATGACGGGGAATTCGCCGTCGTTGCCCGAACATCCGGCGCCGCTCATGTGCGTCAGGCTAAAGCCCTGGATGCTGTTGATGTCGTAGTAGTAGCCCGCCGGGGAGCCCGGCTCCGCGCTGTTTGAAGGGGCCGGTGTCGTATTCGTATCGGGGGCCCACTGAACCATGCCGGACGGCAAACCCGCCGCGGGCACTACGCTGCCAGCCTGACCCGCAGGCACGGGGTTCGGCGAATTGCTCGCCAGCGTGCCGATCAGCGGATTGACGTACTGCGTCACCCGCATCATGGAACCGGACGCCGCAAGATTCTCGGCACTATCGGCCGCTGCCGCACCTGCCGAGCCGCCGGCACCCGCCGACGAATTCGCGTTCTGGCGCGCAACCGCTGCTGCATCGACCGGCCCGCTGCCGGGATGGCTGTCGCCACCGCATCCGGCCAGAATGCCTGTTGCAAGCAGAACGAAGATGACCTCGCTGAATCTCTTCACAATCGTCTCCTTACTTTGCGATTATTGTTTAGTAGACATCCTAAACATTATCTTTTCTGACAGCCGGAAAGATGGCGTAAGCGAGTCTAGACGGATTAAATCGTCCGTGTCAACGGCGACTCTTTTACCGTGATTTGTTTATTCAATTTGCTAAACAATTCAGAATTACCGAATTTAGTCAATTCAGTAAACAACGCAATGCGGCGCAGCAATTTTTTGTCACAGTCGCCGGCGCTCGCCGAAGCGCGGGCGCGTCGGAGACTACAGCGCTGTAGCAGGCCAGAACCGGCGTCTCGATGTCAGTGGCATGACATGCGCAATGCGTAAATCGACGCATGCAATTGTCAATTCGGAGAGCACGGCGTAGTGGTGAATTGTAAAATACGAGGAATGAAAGCGATGATGAGGCCGGCTGTTTTCCCGTTGAAAGCCGGAAGTAAAGCGTGCATTTCGCCGCAAGCAGATCTGTCTGTTTATCGCAGGAAAAACCCGGTGGTCCTTTTGCCGTGCTCAATCGTCCAGGTACAGCGTTTCCACCGATATTTTTTTGACATTTTTTCAACCTGCCGCAGTCCCGGCAACCCAATCATTCGACGTCCGGCGCAGGTTTGCCCGGCAGCACGTAGTGCATTTCATAGAACAGCACCCCGGCTCTTGACGGTAGCGTGAACGGCGGCGACGACGACGCAAAACCGATCGAATCGTAGAATCCCAGCGCGCTTTCTCGTGCGGTGCACCAGACCAGTCGTCCACCTTTATGCTGTGCGTGATCGATACACAGCTTGATCATCAGACGGCCAAGGCCGTATCCCTGCCACTTCGGCTCGACGGCGACCCCTCGCAGGCGCCACGCCGTATCTCCCGGCGAACCTGGAAACGCTTCCTGACATACGGTTGCAACAGCAACGATTGCATCCTGATCGTAGACGGCCAGATGCAGGGTCGACGCCTCATCGTCACCGCGAAAATGGCTAGCCTCTGTATTGCCGTCCAGCAGGATCGTGCTTCGAAGTGGAAAAACCCGTTCTGCGGAAACGGAACGGATTGAGAAAAGCGATCGGTCAAACGACATAACGAGAGTCCCCCTGTCATCAAACAAAATTAACCGAGCTTTTACGAATCCACAACATCATTTATATGATCCGCACATACACATTCGCGCCCGCAAACCCACGCGCAGTATCCTGCGGTATCCAATACGCACACGCTGGTATCGCCAACAATCCTGGCGGATACCCCGACGCTATGCGCCTTAAATCAAGACACGCCCGTTATTCCTGAGACTGCTTTTTTCGGTGAAAATAACGGTTGCACGTTGTCCGCAAGAGCGTAATCATCTCTGCAAATCCTTTTGCCATCCATGTGAAAAACTCCACTGAGATCTCAGATGATGGAAGCGCCACAATCCGATACTCAGGCCGCCTACATCCAGATTCGCTCGCGAATACTCGACGGGCGGCTGGCGCCCGGCGACCCGGTATCGCCCCGAAGCATAGCCGACAACCTGATGCTTGGACACACGCCGGTCCGCTCTGCGATACAGCGCCTGATCGTCGAAGGGCTGGTCGAGGCCATCCCCAAGAAAGGAACCTACGTCACCGCACCGACCACCAACGATCTACGCGAAATTTTCGAGGTGCGCCTGGCTCTCGAGAGCACGGCCGCCTACCTGGCTGCGGCGAACGGCCCAACCGACGGCCTGAACCACGCGATGGAGGAATTGCTGCGGCTGCTCGATCAGCAATCGACCAACGTAATGGCCGAGCAGCGCCACGGCTGGGTATTCCATCAGGAGATGTTCGCTGCCTGCCGGAACGAACGACTGTTCACGACTTACAAGGTGCTGCGGGCGCAGACGGGACCGGCGCTCAACGAACTACAGCACCACGACGCGGCCACGGTGCGGCGCGGAACGCTGGAGCATCTGAATATCTATAAAGCAATCAAGGCGAAAGAGCCGGAAGAAGCACGCCGGCATATGTGGAATCACATCGTCGATGCAACTGATGCACGAATTAATTTAATCCGGACGCAACATGAATCTGCCAAATAATCGAAAAAGAATATCAATGCCGTTACAGATGCTGGCGGGGCTTGGGCTCGGCATCGTCTTTGGACTCTTCGTGCCGGGGATCAGCACGAAGCTCGCGTTTATCTCCACGATTTTCGCGCATGGGATCAAGATGGTCGTCATGCCGCTGATTCTTTTGTCCGTCACGCTGGGGACGTTTCGGGCTGGCGTGCAACGCGCGCACCTCGGTAAGACTGCCCTCTGGAGCATCGTGTTTTTCGTGATCATGACGCTGCTGGCGAGCTCGCTGGGACTCGGGCTCAATCTGCTGTTCCGCCCAGGCCTCGGGGCCAGCCTCGCAGAGACTGCCGCAATGCCGGCGAACCTCGCGGGGGGTATCGACTGGACGAAGTTCCTCGTGGATATGGTGCCGGCGAATATCGTCGGTGCGCTGGTCGAAGGTAATGCGTTGCCGGTGCTTGTCTTCGGCGTGTTGCTGGGATCGGCGCTCTCGGTGGTCGAAGATCGCGCGGCGCCGCTGGTGGCGGTTCTCGAGTCGTTTCTGGCCGCGCTGTTCAAGATGATCGAATGGGTCATCGCGCTGTCGCCGTTCGCCGTGTTCGCCAGCATTGCCTGGTTGCTGGCGTCGAAAGGCGTGTCCGCCATCACACCGCTGATCAAGCTGCTCGGCATCGCGTATCTCGGCATGGCCGTCCTCGCCATCGTGCTCACGCTGATCCTCAAACTGATCGGCCTGTCGCCGCGCGCGGTCATCAAGCAGGTCAGCGAACCGCTGATCCTCGCGTTCAGCACACGGTCCTCGGAAATCACCTTCCCCGTGCACCTGAAGAGGCTGACGGAAATGGGTGTTCCGCAGTCCGTCGCGTCGACCATCCTGCCGCTTTCGTACATCTTCAATCGCGATGGCGCGGTGCTATATACGGCGCTCGCAGTCGGTTATCTGGCGGACGCCTATCACCTCGCATGGAGCTGGCCGGTGATGTTCACCATCGTCGTGCTGACCATCATCACGATCGACGGTGCGGCCAACGTTCCGTCGGGTGCCATCGTCGCCATCACAGCCATTCTCTCGGCGGTCGGTTTGCCGGCCGAAGCCGTGCTGCTGATCCTCGGCATCGACGCATTCTTCGACATGGGACGTACCGCACTGAACGTGTACGCAAGCACCGTTGCGACTGCGGTTGCCATGCGGATTTCTGGCGAGCCCTACAGCGGGCCCGCAACCGACGAGCGAACGGCTGGACCGTTGGGCTCGCTGCGTGAAAACACGTAACGGGATGACTTGAGACAGCGCGAGAGCAGAGAAACCAGAGCGGTCGACGCAGGTGTTGCGAACACCCGCATCGACCTAACCACGGATGATTTTTGAGGAGCTACACCATGGCTGCCCGTGTTCTACGGCAAGCTCGAAACCGCGGAGCAACGTCCAGTGCGGCACCGGTCGCGCGTCTGCGGCCCGTGTATAGAGAGCAGACAAACCGCCTGCGGGCTGCGCCGTCGCGCCAGCACAGCAGCACTGCGCTGGCGGACCCCTTCACCAGTCTGATGCGGGCCGAGGGCGCGATCCGTGCGTCGGTCGGCGAGCGCGGCGCCGGGCGAAGCGTATCGCGCCACGGCCTCTCGCCGGCACTGATGCACGAACTGACGACGATCTGGGAACAGGCACACACGGCCCACGCAAAGGGCGGCGACCCGGTACTGGGCGACGTCGCCGACCAGCTCGCGACGATCATCTGCGATTGCGGCAACGACGCGGTGCCAGGCGATGTCGCCGACCGGATCGCGACGATCATCGGCGATTGTCGCGGCGCGCTTGCAGCTGCATCGGCGCTGCCAGGCACCATGGACAGGTCGTCGAAAGGCACGTGCCAGTCAGGCACCACAGACCTCGCCGACGACTTGCAGCAACGTGGCTAGTGAGGTTACCCCCGGTGTGCCGCCGCATTGGCCGGCACACCGGAAAGTATCGCAAGCACGGCCACGACCAGCACTGCGGCACTTCCCATGAACACGCCCTTCGCCCCGCTCACGTCGAACACGACGCCACCCGCTGCCGCGCCTATTGAGATCGCCAGCTGAACGGCCGCGACGATCAGGCCGCCCGCGCTTTCCGCCTCATCGGGTACGGTCCGCGTGACCCAGGTGGACCACGCCACCGGCACGCCGCCGAACGCCACGCCCCATAGCGCGATCAACACAGCATCGGCGACCGGCGCACGCCCCAGGCTGACGAGCGCCACACCGATCAAGATCATCGCCGCCGGCATCGCAATCAACGTCAGTCGCAGGTTGCGTTCGAGCAGCCGGCCAGCCAGCGACGTACCGACGAAGTTCGCCACGCCGTAGCCCAGCAGAATCCCTGACAGGCCGTTCACGCCGACGCCCGACACGGTCTCCAGAAAAGGCCGCAAGTAGGTGAAGAACGCGAAGTGTCCGGTGAACACCAGGATCGTGGCGAGCATGCCGAGTCCGACCGTCGGTCGCATCAGCACGTCGATCAGTGTGCGTAGCCGCGTCGCTCCGTTCGGCGCCATCTTCGGTAAGGTGGCGGCCTGCCAGACGAGCGCGAGCACGCCGAGCGCGGCTGCGATCAGAAACACGCTGCGCCAGCCGATCAGGTTGCCGAAGTAACTACCGAGCGGCGCGGCGGCAATCGTCGCGACAGACACGCCGCTGAAGATGATCGACAGCGCGCGCGGCACCATCGCTGGCGGAACGAGCCGCATCGCGGTCGCCGCCGACATCGTCCAGAAACCGCCAAGCGCCACGCCGAGCAGCACGCGTCCGATCAGGATGGCCGGCAGGTTCGTGGCGAAACCGACCACCAGGTTCGACGCGATCAGCAACATCGTGAATGCGAGCAACACGCGCCTCCTGTCGATGCTGCGCGTCAGCGTGGCGGTCAGCAGGCTCGTTACGAGTGCGACGGCCGCGGTCATCGTGACCGCCTGCCCCGCCACGCCCTCGGTCACGCCGAGGCTCGACGCGATCGGCGTGAGCAGGCTGGCGGGCAGAAACTCCGCCGTGACCAGGGCAAAAACGCCGAGCGTCATCGAGAAGACGGCACCCCACGCCGGTTTCTCGCCCTGCTCGACCGATAAGGCCTCCGCGACCTGGATAGTGGTGTCCATGCTTCGTTGCGCTCCGAATACGGGTTTACTCGATGAGGGCACAGTGTAAGGATAAGCGGCAGGACGGTCTATGACATAAAATCCGCTATCCTTGATCTATCGTCCGGACCCGATACTGTCCACACCACTCGGGGATTTGAAGATGACTTCGCAGGTGACGCATATGCCGCAGCAATCCGATTCCCACGACCTCATCAGCGATCTGCTGCTCGGCATGCGCCTCTTTGGCGTGCGCTACCGACGCATTCAGGTCGCACGCCCGTTCGGTATCGCCTTCGGTACCGTGCCGGGGCGAGCCCAGTTTCACTTTGTCGGTCGCGGGCCGGTTGTACTGCGCACGGCCAGCGAGACCTACCGGCTCGAAGCCGGCGACGCGCTGTTGCTGCCGCATGGCGCCGCACACGAACTGCTCTCCGCACTGGACGTGCCGAGCCGCGCGATCACTGCGTTCGAGACCGCACCGCTATGCGATTCCGTGACTCAGGTCGACACCGCGAAACACGGTGCCCCCGCGGACACAAGCAAAGGAAAAGACGCAAGCGAAGCATCCGCCGGCGCCGACGACGCATTGATCTTCAGCGGCTGCATGGAGCTCGATCTGGGCGGCATGCAGCCGCTCGTCGCCGCGATGCCCGAGGTGATGCATGTCGGCACGCTGCTCGAACGCTACCCGGAAATCCGGCCGATGCTCGATGCCATGGAACGCGAATCCTGCGGCGAACGAGCGGGCTTCGCCGGCATCCTCGCGCGGCTTGCGGATGTCATCGCCGCGTTCATCGTGCGCGGCTGGGTCGAGTGCGGCTGCGGCGACGCAACGGGCTGGGTGCAGGCCCTGCGCGATCCGCGCCTCGGTCGTGCGATCGTCGCGTTGCATCGCGATCCGGGCCGCAACTGGACAGTCGCGGAACTGGCCTCCGAGATGGGTCACTCGCGCTCCGTCTTCGCCGAGCGTTTTCTGGCTGCAACGGGCATGACGCCGGTGCGCTATCTGACCGAATTGCGCATGCGTCTCGCATCGCAATGGATCACCCGCGATCGCGAATCGATCGAAACGGTTGCGTATCGCCTGGGGTACGGTTCGCTCGCAGCTTTTAGCCGCGCCTTCAAGCGCGTCGTGGGACAATCGCCGGGCGCAGTGCGCGCGCAGGATGTAGCGGCGGTCGACTAAAAACGCCGAACCGTACAATCTCAAGTGGAGCCATCAATGGCCTATCGCAACTACCATAAGCGCACGATCGCCGGCCGCGATCTGCATCCCGAGACACAGATGATGTCGTATGGCTACGATCCCTTCCTCTCGGAAGGCTCGGTCAAGCCGCCTGTGTTTCTGACATCGACGTTCGCGTTCCGTACCGCGGAGGACGGCGCCGACTTCTTCGATATGGTCTCCGGTCGCAAGCCCTCGCCGGAAGGTGAAAGCGCGGGGCTCGTCTACAGCCGTTTCAATCATCCGAATCTGGAAATCGTCGAGGACCGGCTCGCGCTGCTCGACGGTTCCGAATCGGCCGTGGTGACGTCGAGCGGCATGTCGGCGATTGCCGCGGTGCTGCTCGCATTTCTGCGCCCGGGCGACTGTGTCGTGCAGTCGGCCCCGCTGTACGGCGGCACTGAAACGCTGATCTCGAAGTTTCTTCCCGAATGGGGCATTACCGCGCAGGTGATCGACGACGGTCTGTCGACGGATGCGATTCGCGACGCACTCGAAGCCGCCGCGAAAAGAGGCCACGTGCGCATGTGCTACATCGAGACGCCGGCCAATCCGACCAACGCGTTGTTCGATCTCGAAGGATTGCGTCGCGAGATCGATGCGTTCGAAACGCGTCACGGCTATCGTCCGCTTTCGGTGTGCGACAACACGATGCTCGGGCCGCTGTACCAGAAGCCGGTCAAGCAAGGCATCGACCTCTGCGTGTATTCGCTGACGAAGTACGTCGGCGGACACAGCGATCTCGTCGCGGGTGGCGTGACAGGTACGCGCGCCCTCGTCACCAAGGTGCGCGGCATTCGCAGCTCGCTCGGCTCGCAACTCGATCCGCACTCGTCGTGGATGATCACGCGTTCAATGGAAACGCTCGTGCTGCGGATGGAAGCCGCTGCGCGTAGCGGCACCGCCGTCGCACGATGGCTTGCGGACAATCCGCATCGGCCGGTTAAGGTATTGCACTCCGAACTGAACGATGATCCAGCGTACCAGGCCGTTTATCGACGGCAATGTACGGGGCCGGGATCGACGTTTGCGTTTGTGCTCGATGGTGGTCGTGAACAGGCGTTCAGGTTTATCAATGGTCTGACGCTGTTCAAGTCGGCGGTCAGTCTGGGCGGCACGGAATCGCTGATCTGTCATCCGGCGTCGACGACGCACTCGGGCGTGCCGGCCGCGGCGCGCGCCGCCGCGGGGGTGTCCGAGGGATTGATTCGCGTCTCGGTTGGACTCGAGCACCCGGACGATCTGATCGCCGATCTGTCGAATGCGCTGGAGCATTGCTGAGCGTGTGACGGCGCCTCGCCGGCCACGGCCGTGCGAGGCGCCTCGCATCTAAACGCTCATGTTCCGATGAGTCCCAATGAGCCCCGATGGTCCGGCAAACGTCCTATCGTATGGAATCGTTGCGCCGGACCCGGTTAGAACCGCAGCGACAGGCACGTTAATCCGCCATCCATCTTGTGGAATTCGCTCGCGTCGAGCACGTGCACCGGCATATCGAGCGCAGCGATCTTCTCGTGCACGCGCGGATAACCGGCAGGCGTTAGCAGCGCACCGTTAACCGGCAGCGTGTTGCACGCATATTCGTCGGCGGTGTCGATCACGATCCGGCGAAAACCATCGAACGCGCGATGCCCCGCGAGCGCCTCGGTCACGAGCAGCACATCGTCGCCAAGATAGTTGAGCACCGATTTCAGATGCAGCCCGGCTTCGAGAGGAATCGCTTCGACGGTGTAGCCGTGTGGCGCGACGAGTGCCTCGAACGCGGCGATACCGGCCGCATCCGTGCGACCCGACAGTCCGATGTAAAAACGTTTGTCGACCTGCATCACATCGCCGCCGTCAAGCCGCCCGTCATGCATCGGTAGCAAGCTACGATGCGCAGCAAGCGGCGTAGCAATCGAATCGATCTCGCCGCGCCGCGCGGGTGCGCCGGGACGCGTGATGACCGCGAATTCCGCGGTGACAACGGCGACGTCCTCGACGAAATGGCCGTCCGGAAATGCGTCGAGCGTCGGCAGTTCGATCAGTTCGACACCGAGCGAACGAAACGCGTCGCAGTAGGCCTGGAATTGCGTCAGTGTCCTGGCGTAGTCGGGGGCACCCGACTGCGCAGTGGTGAGGCCCGCGCCGCACGATGCAGCGGGACAACGGACGATTGCCTTCGTGAAATGCATCGAAAATCCTCCTGACCGGTTCGGCAAACTCACGCCTTGTGCGTTGAAAGCAAGATGCTCGTCTCAGTGGTCGCGATCCCATCGATCAAACGAATCGTCCCAAGAACGCGATCGAAGCTCTCCAGCGAATCCGCCTGCAGCTCCGCGACCATGTCCCAACGGCCGTTCGTGCTATGAATCGTCGCGACGTTCGGGTGACCGCGCAGCACCTTGACGACCGACGCGGCCCGATTGCCCTGCACGGCAATCGACATCAGCGCGCGGATCCGGTGGCGCTCCGCGCTCGCCTTCAGCCGCACCGTATAGCCGACGATCACACCGCCCTGTTCGAGTCGCGTCATCCGGTTCTGCACGGTCGCGCGCGCGACCCGCAGTTCCTTCGCAAGCGCGACGACCGGCAGCCGCGCATTGTCGCGCAGCAGCGCGATGAGTTGCCGGTCGATGTCGTCGAGCGCAATCATGTGTGCGTCCTCATGGTGGAGCGAAGCCGGTCGGCACAATGGAGCGCTCCGGCATAAGGTGTTTGCAGTACTGGCCGCGTTGATCGCGCCAGCACGAATCGATCATATTGCCGGCGCAATGTAGCATTTTGCTTATTTTATCGACAAAACTGACACTATTGCCGGCTTTTTGCTGGCCAGAATTTTAGAAATAATGCGTCTATCGAGCGGGGCACACGGCCGTGGACAAGTAACAGGCCATCGATAACGGATTCGACAACGACACCGAGATCGCCGAAAATCGTCCATTGAATCAGCCCTATCGAGCCGCATCGCGCCGCAACCTCATCCTTTAGTTCTTGCGTCACCTTCAACCAGGCAATCCTCAGATGACTACTATTCTCGAAAGCCTTCCGCTGCAACAACGCGTGGGCATCGCGTTCTCCGGCGGCCTCGATACCAGCGCGGCGCTGCACTGGATGCGCATCAAAGGCGCCGTACCGTACGCGTACACGGCAAATCTGGGCCAGCCCGACGAGCAGGATTACGACGAGATCCCGCGCAAGGCGATGCAATATGGCGCGGAAAATGCCCGCTTGATCGATTGCCGGGCCCAGCTCGTCGCTGAAGGCATTGCGGCGTTGCAGTCGGGCGCGTTCCATATTTCGACGGCCGGCGTGACCTATTTCAACACGACGCCGATCGGCCGCGCTGTAACGGGCACCATGCTCGTCGCCGCGATGAAGCAGGACGGCGTGAATATCTGGGGCGACGGCAGCACCTATAAGGGCAACGACATCGAGCGGTTTTATCGCTATGGCCTGCTCGTGAACCCGGACCTGAAGATCTACAAACCGTGGCTCGATCAGGCGTTCATCGACGAACTCGGTGGCCGCGCGGAGATGTCCGAATTCATGCACAAGGCAGGATTCGGCTACAAGATGTCCGCAGAAAAAGCCTATTCGACCGACTCCAATCTGCTCGGCGCGACGCACGAAGCGAAGGATCTCGAGAGCCTTGAAAGCGGCATCCAGATCGTCAACCCGATCATGGGCGTGGCGTTCTGGCGCGACGACGTGCAGATCGCGCGCGAACAGGTCACGGTCCGTTTCGACGAAGGCCGGCCGGTCGCACTGAACGGCGTCGAGTTTACGGATGCGGTCGAACTGCTGCTCGAAGCAAACCGTATCGGCGGACGTCACGGACTCGGCATGAGCGATCAGATCGAAAACCGGATCATCGAAGCGAAGAGCCGCGGCATTTACGAAGCACCGGGGCTCGCACTGCTGTACATCGCGTACGAACGCCTCGTCACGGGCATCCACAACGAAGACACGATCGAGCAGTATCGCGAAAGCGGTCGCCGGCTCGGACGTCTGCTGTACCAGGGTCGCTGGTTCGATCCGCAGGCGATCATGCTGCGCGAAACAGCACAACGCTGGGTCGCCCGTGCGATCACCGGCGAAGTGACGATTGAGCTGCGTCGCGGCAACGACTATTCGATCGTGAACACCCGCTCGCCGAACCTCACCTATCAGCCCGAACGGCTGTCGATGGAAAAGGTAGCGTCGACGTTCTCGCCGCGCGACCGGATCGGGCAGTTGACCATGCGAAATCTGGATATCACCGACACGCGCGACAAGCTTCAGGTCTACGCCAAGGTCGGTTTGCTGACACCGGGTGACACGTCGGCTCTGCCGGAACTGAAGGACGACAGCAAGTAAGCAAGGCAAATAAGCGGAGCCCGCGACGATGACCGGCATGCTTGCGCTCAAGCTCACGCTCGTCCCGCTGTTTCTGCTCATCGTCTCGATGTCGGGTAAGTGGTGGGGGCCGGCCATCGCTGGGTGGCTGGCCGGTCTACCCGTCGTAGCCGGTCCGATTCTTTATCTTCTCGTCCTCGCGCACGGCCCGGTTTTCGGTGCGCGTGCGGCGATACTTTCTCTCTCTGCGATCCTCGCGTCGGAAGCGTTCAACTTCGCTTACGCATGGACGTGCCGTTCGCGTCCGTGGCCGGTTGCGCTCGTTGCCGGTCTCTGCACGTGGTTCGTTTGCGCGTTTGCCCTTTCGTTTCTACCGACATCGCCGATATGGGCTGCTGTTGTGGCGTTTGCCGCGGTCTGCTTCGGCCAGTCGTTTTTGCCGCGTAGCGCGGCTGTCGCGGCGGGGTCGCCGCTCACACGCTCCGATCTGATCGGCAGAATGGTTGCCGGCGCAACGCTTACGATCGTGGTGACGTCGCTATCGGGGCGGATGGGCCCCACGTGGAGCGGTTTGTTCGCAGTCTTCCCGCTGCTTGGAACCGTCCTGTCGGTATCGTCACATCGCGCGCACGGGCCCGATTTTGTCGTGTCGTTGTTGCGCGGCATGGTGCTCGGCAGATTTTCGTTTGCCGCGTTCTGTTTGCTTCTGTCGTTCGCGTTGCTGCATCAGCCTGCCGTCGTGGCGTTTGCAGAAGCTGCCGCGCTAGCGATGCTGGTGCAATGGAGTAGCAGGAAAATTGCGCTGGCGTGGCGTGCGAACCTCGACAAGCAACGTGCGGTTACGACAGCGTAGTCGTTCAAACCGAACTCACCCGTACGAAGTCGGTCGATCTAAAAACCATCTCTCGCACCGCCATGAAAACTTCGCTGCCCGTTGCGCTTGTCACTGGTTCGACTTCCGGTATCGGTGCTGCGATCGCCCGCCGGCTCTCAATGGATGGATACGCCATCGTCCTGCATTCGCGCAGTTCGGTCGAAACGGGACGCGCGCTCGCCAGTGAACTCGGCTCCGCCACGTACGTGCAAGCCGATCTCGCCGATGACGCGGACCGCGTGAAGTTGATTCGGGAAGCCATTGCCGCGTGGGGTCGACTCGATGTGCTGGTGAACAACGCAGGAATCAGCCGCGTTATCCCTCATGCCGATCTCGCTGCGGCCACACCGGACGTGTGGCACGAGTTGCATGAAGTCAACGTGGTCGCGCCGTTTCGTCTGGTGGCGGAAGCTGAAGCGGCGCTGCGCGAAGCTGCTACACGTGGAAAACCGGGTTGCGTCGTGAACGTAAGCTCGCATGCCGGGGTTCGGCCCAAGGGCGCGTCTATTCCTTACGCAGCGAGCAAGGCCGCGTTAAACCATGTGACCCGTTTGCTTGCTGTGTCGCTGGCGCCTGCTATCCGCGTGAATGCGGTCGCTCCTGGGCTCGTGGATACGCCTCTCACGGCGGACTGGACGCAAGCGCAGCGGCTCTGGAAAGAGCGAGCACCGATGCGCCGGGCAGCGAGTCCCGAAGACATCGCTCAGGCGGTGTCATTGCTGGTCGCCTCGGACTATCTGACGGGCGAGATCCTTCTTTCGGACGGCGGGCTCAATCTCACGTAGCACGCGCATGCGGGACCATCCGGGCGTCACTGCAAGAATCGGCGTTTCGAGCTAACCTGTGCGGAAATTCAGTGCGATGCCAGCCTGGCTGCACTGCACGTTATCCCGTCAGGAAAGCAATGAAACAAACCATCACCATCGATCTCGTCTCCGATGTCGCCTGCCCATGGTGCGCAGTCGGCCTGTCTTCGCTCCAGCTCGCACTATCGCGCCTCGACGAAACGGTCGACGCGCAAATCGCCGTGCATCCGTTCGAACTGAATCCGCAGATGGGACCCGGTGGCGAAGCCATCGTCGACTATCTCGGCAAAAAATATGGACGCACACCGGAACAGATCGCCGAATCGCAAGCGATGATCCGCGAGCGCGGTGCGAGCGTCGGCTTCGTGTTCGGATCGCGCGATCACGTCTACAACACGTTCGATGCACACCGCCTGATGCATTGGGCCGGCATTCAGGGCAAGCAGGTGCCGCTCAAAATGGCGCTGCTGCGCGCCTATCATTCCGACGGTAAAGACCCGAGCAATCACGAAGTGCTTGTCGAAGCGGCGCAATCGGTAGGGCTCGATGCGGAAGACGCGCGCGGTGTGCTGCAAAGCGGACAGTATGCCGACGAGGTTCGCGCAGAAGAACGCAAATACCAGGCAATGGGTATTCAGTCGGTACCCGCGTTCATCTTCAACAATCGCTACCTGGTGAGCGGCGGGCAACCGGTCGAAGCGTTCGAACAGATCATCGAACGGGTTCTGGCGGAAGCGTAGTGTGCCGTTCGCCCGGCAAAGCACGACGCGCGGGCTCGACTTCGTGCAGATAGCCAGTAAAAGTGTCCCGCGGTGAGGACGTCGTGAGCTGAGTCAAGATTCGGCCGACTTCGCCGCGGTGGTATCCGGCGTGCGTGACGACATGTCCAAGCATTTCCTCGCGCGACATTCGCCCAGGCGTTCCGTCTGTGAAGAGAAACTCAATCGCTTCGGTGAGTTCCGTCTCGCCCAGACGTTCAACGTACGCGATATACCACTGATCCGTTTCCGTGATCGCTCTCGATAAATCGTCCAGTTTCGGCGCCTCGGCCGTACCTGTGTTCGTATAGGCGTGCCGCACGCGCTGAAGATTCGCGACGAAAATCCGATCGACGACGTGGGCGTGATTGAGGATGCTAACCGCCGTGTAGTACTCGTCGTTTGGCGACTCATCCTCAAGCCTGGCCAGCCCTGCAATCAGCCCTTCGTCGGCCCATGCCTTGTAGCGGAATAGAGAAATCAGAAGCGCTCGTGCACTCATTGTGGCTTTCCAGAATGGCGTGTTGCTTCGGGGTTGATAGAGAACCCGACGTTAGCAGGCCGTGCGGATTTCCAGACATTGAGAACGACGAACAGGGATTAGCAAAAACCCTAATGTCTTGGTGCGTCGCACTTAAGATAGCGTTCGCGTATGAATTGTTTATTCATATGCGAACTTCAACATAAAAATCCGAGAACTAGCCACACCCCTTTATCGATAAATGTAATGTCGGCGCGATCACGAACAGAGGGAACACCCCATGACTCCAGTCAGTTCAGTGAAGGGCAACGCCCCGCTACGCTCATCGGCGGTGATGTACAGATTATTTCGAACGGTGGTTGTTGGTATTAGCGTGGTACTGGCAGGTTGTGGAGGCGATGGAGATAGCACAAGCCAGTCGAGAGCCGAACTGGCTGCGCAAAACGCCGCATCGCCGAGCACGTCGAATACCGCGTCGAGGATGCTATATGCGAGTCCATCCGGGTCATCGGGCGACTGTTCGCGAAGCGCCCCTTGCGATCTGAGCGGCGCCCAGTCGGCCGTGCGATCCCGAGGGTCTTCTGGTGTGACCGACGTGCAGGTTCAGCTTGCCGATGGCATATATAGGCTCGCAAGCCCGTTGAAATTCGGTCCAGCAGATTCCGGAACGCCTGGTCATCCGGTCGTGTGGAGAGCGATGACCGGTGCGCACCCGGTGATCTCCGGCGCGACGCAGGTCACAGGATGGTCGCAATCGGGTACCAGCGGCATATGGTCAGCGCCCGCGCCGGCCGGCAGCAACTCCCGACAGCTCTACATCAACGGCGCACCCGCACTCGTGGCACAGCGGACGCCCGACCAGCTTGGATTTCTCGGCGGATGGACAGGCTCGGCGACCGGCTACAGCATCGCTAACGACAGTGTGGCCATGGCCTGGTTCGCCACGCTGAATGCGGCGCAGATTGCCAATCTCGAGTTTGTCTTTACGCAGGGCAATGGTGCCTGGACTGAATCGCGGTGCAGGGTAACGAGCTATTCGAACGGCACGCTGACCATGGCGCAGCCCTGCTGGACCAATGTCACCAGCCGGGTCTCGTTCGCACAGCCCAGCGGCGGTCTTCCATCGATGAATTCGAGCACGATGCCGTCGTCGATTCAGAATGCCCAAGCCTTGATCCAGCCAGGCCAGTGGTTTCTCGATTCGAGGGCGAATGTCCTTTACTACGAGCCCCTGCCCGGGCAGCAGATCGCGGCACTGGATGTGGAGCTTCCCCGCCTGGAGACCCTCGTTCAGGGAGCGGGATCGCTAGCCCACCCATTGCATGACGTGACATTCTCCGGGCTGCAGTTTTCCTACGCGACGTGGAACGATCCATCTACCTCAGCCGGATTTGCCGACGTTCAAAGCAATCTGCGGATGACGAGCACCGGCGGCAATCAGGGCATGTGCAATTTCTCCAGCCCTGCCGGTTCGTGTCCTTGGGGCGCATTGACGCAGCCGCTGGCCAACGTCAGTTTCAGCGCATCGAATCACATTTCGTTCACCGGGAATCGCTTCATCGATCTTGGAGGCGCGGGCCTCGCGTTCATGTACGGATCGTCGAATAACCTGATCCGCAACAACGAGTTCGCCTCGATTGCTTCGACGGGGATCCTGATGGGCTGCACGTCCGACCCGACTCCCACTCATTCATCGGACGCCGCGGTTATCAAGCAGAACTGCAATCCCGATCTGGCATTGGTCGCAAACGATGTGATCGGTGCAAACGAGATCATGAGGGATAACAAGATCATCGGTAACCTGATTCACAACGTCGGCACCGACTATCCTTCCGCATGCGGCATCACCTTGCTGTTCGGCCGAAAGACCGTTGTCACGCAAAACGAAATTCACGACGTGCCCTACTCGGCCATTACCGCCGGTGTCATCCAGGGGCATGTCGACAATTCCGCTCATCCTGACAACTCGACCAACGTCAATGACAGCAATACCCTCAGTGACAATCTGTTGCATGACTACATGGAAGGGCTGACAGACGGAGGCGCGATATACATCGAAGGCCATCAGGCGCAGTATCAGTACAAATCGGATGGCGTGACGATCGACCCGGTGGCCACTCTGGCTCATGGTATGCAGGTGACCGGCAATGTCGCTTACAACAGCAATAACGTCATGAGAACCTACTACGACGATGCCGGTTCGGAGTGGATCAACTGGAAAGGCAATGCGTCCTTTAACTCGATCGGCCCGTTTAAATCTGTCCAGGGCGGATGCGAGCCCACAGGGCACTTCTGGATCACCGGGAATTATGTCGATGCGGCGTTGAACGATTACAACACCTGTCCGCCGCTTCCTGTCGATGCCAGCAACGACAGCGGCAACGTCACCATCACCGCCATGTCGGACATTCCCTCAACCTTGCTCGATCATGCGGGACGAAAAAGAATTCGCGACGCCATCACGGAAAGCAGCATCAATGGTCGCATTGGCGACAATTCATCGCAGATCACCTACAGCGGTTCATGGCAAGCGGTCAACAACCGGTCGTCCTTCTATGACTACCTGCATGACCTTCATTACACGATGAACAACAGCGATACGATGACCATGTCATTTACCGGCACGGCCATCCAGGTGTTCGGTGAGCAATACATCGATCAGGGCAACCTTGGTATCGCTATCGACGGTGGCGCGCAACAAGTCGTGAATACGGTACCCGCCGATGGCGAACGACACTCCAACGTAGCTGTGTATACGTCGCCATTGCTGACTCGGGGCCAGCACACCATCACCGTGACCAAGTTGTCGGGTACATACGCCACCATGAACGGTGTCTATATCGCCCCTTAGGATGTAACGATTCACACTTGGCGAGTGCAGCAGTTCGCTCAGGCACGCCCGGCTGGATGATTCGAATTCTGGTCATCCAGCCGAACCGGGTCCGCCGTCAGGCTATAGCGCGTGAACGTTCGGTTCAGTGCCGGCAGCGGCGCAACGTCCATCTCGCCGAGCGCGGGTTCCATAACGACCATCGCCACCGTTGCAGTCGTGGAATGGCGGGTTCCGGGTCTTGGCGGGCGGCACACCGCGAACGGCGTACCGAATGAATCGAACAGCGCCTGTTTGAGTTCCTCTCTGCCGATCAACCCCGATTGATTCAAAAGCTTGCGCACGCGCCAGTCGCGATAGTGGCTATCGGGCGAATTCTCGCAACCCGTATCGACCAGCTTCGATCGGGCGACCGGACTGACCCAATGATTCGCATGCACGATCAGTTGATCGTCGCCGGGATAGATGGGGAAGTGCTCATCGGGCGCGCACTCGAGATCGATGCCAAAGCCCTCCGCCATACCGAGCATCACGTTGTTCGAACAGGACTTCGGTGTCGTTGCCACGATCTTCAACGCATTCGCGAAAACGGACTGCTCGAGCGCGCTACGACGCAGCAGCGACAACGGAACACCAAGGCTTTCGAAGTCGCGTGAAGACTCCAGATAATTGGCGGTGATCGATACCCCGGCGCTGTTGAGTCCGCTGCGCGCGAGGCCACCCGCTTCGACGAACGTGAGGAAGTCGGGACCGTCGTCGTTGTGCACGCGCAGGACAACTCCGGTTTCGACACAGTCGGCACGCCAGTCCCAGTTCTGCCCGTGAATCAGGCGCCCTGTCGCCGATCGCTCGGGAAGAATCAAGGCGCCGGTACATCCGTCGCCGCCTTCTTCATCGACGCCGGGCACCTTCTCCGCGCGCGCTTTGGCGAGCACTTCGGTGCGCGCATTGATCATCACGATGTCTGCGAACGGCACACCGGAGCCCTCGGCAATGCCGTGCATTTCGTCGAGGTAGTGCGCACCGAATTCGCCGATGCTCTTTGCGAACGACAGGATCAACTTGTCTCGAGATGCCGCGCTATAGCCAAGATTTTCAAGCGTACGACCATACATGTCGGCACTTTTGCGAATCCGGTCTGCCGCCTGTTTGCCATACTGGCGACCTCGCTCAAAGGCGCCACCGGTCACGGAAACAAAGGGAAAGGGAGCGATTGTTTGCATGGTTGTTCGTCACGAAAGGTGTGCCGCAATTCTGAGCTTCTGAAAGCAAAAATAAAAATACATTTTTGTTTCTGTTTGATAAACCGAAACTTTAGAATTGCCGGCATGACAGGCTACCTGCGAGACGCAAGATGAGTGAAATCCGCACGCTACGCACCTTTCTCGCGGTCGAGAAATACGGCTCGCTGGCCGCTGCTGCCGATCGCATGGCGTTGACGCAAGCAGCCGTTGGACAACAGATGAGAACGCTCGAAGAGGAATGTCGCCGCCCGCTATTCGACCGGTCACGCCGGATGATCCGGCTCAATGAAGCCGGTCGCGCGCTGGTGGTTCACGCGAGTCGCGTCGTCGCCGCTTACGATTCGCTGATACTCGGCGCCGATACCACCGACAACCTCGCGGGCTCGATTACGGTCGGAGCAACGGGCTCGGCGATGGGATTTCTTTCGAACAACGTGATCGCGTTAAAGGCGCGCTATCCCGAGTTGAATGTGCGTCTGGTGTTCGGAGATTCCGCCGATCTCCTGCGCCGGGTACGTAGCGGCGAGATCGATGGCGCACTGGCTGTCGAGATGGTGCGTGCCGACACGACATCGGAGCGTTGGACACCGCTCTATGACGAACCGCTGGTGCTGCTGGCAAGCGCATTGATCCGCTCCGCCGACGAAGATTCGCTAGCGCTTCTGCAAGCGCAACCGTTCATCCGGTTCGAGCGTCGTTCGCTGACGGGCGCGAATGTGGAGCGTGTACTGCGACGCATGCACGTGAAAACCAACGACGTGCTCGAAGTGAATTCAATCGCGGCAATCATCGAACTGGTTCGGCAGAATGTCGGCGTGTCGATCGTGCCGCAGCTCAGGCACGTTCAGTGGTCGAAGGATACGTTGCTCGATGTGCTGCCGCTGCCGGTTCCGGGATGGCGGCGTGTCATTGGCATTCTCGAGGGGCATCGTCAGCCGCATATCACGTCGGTTTTGCGGGCGCAGCTTGTGCAGGCGCTGATTCAGGCTTGAGGTTCAGGCTGGCGTGGGTAGCGTGTTGCAAGACTGATAATCCCTCGCAAGGAGCCCATACAGTGCGCTATCTGAAACTTCGTCACCGACTAACCAGCGCTCGCGCAACAGCCCTTCGCGGAGAAATCCGAGTCGTTCGAGCAGCCCTGCCGAAGCGATATTGCGGGGATCGATATCCGCTTCGATCCTGCGCAAACCTGGTTTGCCGAACGCGTGCCCGATCACCGCGGACACTGCCTCGGTCATATACCCACTGCCCCAGTGCTTGCGTTGCAGACTAAAGCCGATCTCTGCGCGCCGACATTGCTCGTCAACATGAAAGAGATCGCAAGTGCCGATCGCTTCACCGGTTGCCTGCAGTTCAAGCACGCAAACCAGATCCTGGCCGCTAGCGGATACCTTCAATTTGCGCTCGATACGATCCGTTGCCTGATCCAGATGCGTCATCGCCGGAAATGCGAAGTAGCGCATCGCTTCCACATCCGACCAGATGGCGAACAGCGCCGGCGCGTCTTCATGACGGAGCGGCCGCAGAACAAGGCGTGAAGTGGTCAGCGTAACGGGCGCGAAAAATGGCATGGCGAGATCGGGAACTGGAAGTAGATCGGACGATTTGAACATGCGAGCCTTCAACGGACAACTGTCTGTATCAGACCAAGCGGTTGCAGCGGTCTCCCAAACAAGCTCTCAATCGCCCCGCCCACACCGCAGATTCGCCGGAATAGCGACATCCATCATCTTCGGGTCCGCGAGATTCAGGCCGTTCATGATTTCGACGTACTCGGCCTTCGATTTCCCCGTTATACGTGGATTCGCTACCTTCTCTTCACCGATGCTCGTCGACGTTCGCCCTCGATAGTCATGAGCGGGATAGACGACCGTGATGTCCGGCAGCGTAAAAAGCTTGTTGACGATCGAATCCCACGACTGTTCGGCGTCGCCGCCCTGAAAATCCGTGCGCCCCGTCCCGCCGATTAGAAGCACATCCCCTGTGAACACCGCCGCCGGTGCATCGGGGTTCAACACGAAGCTAAACGACTCGTCCGTGTGACCGGGTGTGTAGAGCGCACGCAATTGAATCCCATCCGCGCGCAAAACCTCCCCTTCGCTGACACGTCGCGACACACACTCTGCTTTCGATCGCTCACCCATGATCGTGCAGCAGTGCGTCGCGTCGCGAAGATCGCCGAGCGCGGTTATGTGGTCAGCATGCGTATGCGTGTCGATCGCATGAACGAGGCGCAGATCCAGCCGCTCGATGATGCCCAGATACGCATGCAGATGCTCTTTGACGGGATCGATGATGAGCGCTTCGCCTCCTGCACGGGAGGCGAGCACATAGGTGTAGGTGCTTGAGGCGGAATCGAAGAATTGATGAAACAGCATGTCCGACGTAGTGCTCAAACCAATGGAAAAGCAGACACGCCGGCGGCTTCCGGCATGCATTGCTCGACGACCTGCCGGATGCTGGCGATGGCCCAGTCGACGTCTTCCTCTGTGCTAAAGCGACCCAGGCTGAAGCGGATCGTTCTGGACGACGCCTGATCGCTCAGTCCAATTGCGCTCAAAACATGCGATGGCGTTCCGGCCGCGGAGTTGCAGGCCGAAGTCGACGAAACGGCAAGATCGCCAGCGAGCATAAATGGAAAGAAACCAGAGTGGTCGATGGTCAAGCTTAGCGTATGCGGAATGCGAAGCGTGTTCCGCGCATTGTGTCGAACGCCATCGAGTGACAATACACCAGCAAGCAGACGTTCGCTGAGCCTCGCGATTCGCTGCGTATCCGCGTCCATCTCTGCTTTAGCGATTGCACACGCTGTTCCCATCGCGACAATCTGGTGTGTCGCCAGCGTGCCCGAACGTAAGCCACGCTCGTGCCCGCCGCCGTGCATCTGCGGCGCGATCCGTTGTGCCGCCGCCGAACTCACGTACAACGCGCCAATGCCCTTGGGTCCGTACACCTTGTGCGCGGAAATCGACATCAGGTCGATGCCGAGCGCTTTGACATCGATGGGCGTTTTGCCCAGCGCCTGGGCCGCGTCGACGTGCAGCAATGCGCCGGCTGCATGCACGATCGGGGCGATGGCAGCGATGTCCGTCAGCGTGCCGATTTCGTTGTTGACCAGCATCAGCGAGACGATGCCTGTATCTGGTCGCATCGCGCCGGCTACCGCCTCGACGGTGATGGCGCCGTGCTGATCCGGATCGACGTAGCTCACCGCCCATCCCCGGCTCTCGAGGCTGGCCACGGTATCGAGAATGGCCTTGTGTTCCAGACGGCTAGTGACGATATGACCGGGACGCGCCGCCAAATCGGCGAAGCCTTTCAACGCGAGATTATTCGACTCCGTTGCACCCGAGGTCCATACGATCTCATCGGGTCGCGCACCGATCGCACCCGCAACTTCCGCTCGCGCAGCCTCGACGAGGTTGCGTGCCCGCATGCCCGCCTGGTGGGAAGTCGAAGCCGGATTGGCAAATGCGCCGTCGATACCGAGGCACTCGACCATCGAAGCAATCACTCGGGGATCGGCGGGCGTGGTGGCGGCGTAATCGAAGTAATGCAGATGGGTGCTCATCGTCGGTTTGTAGAGGTCGCTGGAGCGTTAAATTGTACGGAAGCACACGTAGAAAAACGTCCCAAAGAAATCCACGAATTCGTCGATTTGTAGAACACGGACGATGTAAAATTGCGGTCAGGTAGATTTATTTTCTACCAATACGGTGTCATTCGAATCGCGAACGTACCCTAAGCAGTTTCTGCCTACAGCCGTTGCTTCGCCGGATTATTGCCGGGGAGCAATCCCGACGCCATCGGGTTTCAGTCGATCGGACCTGACCCAACCGGTTACTGGGCCGTTCGATTTTGCGTTCAGATAGACGACCGAGGTGAAGTTTCCGTACTCGGAATAGGCATCCACTGTCTCACCTTCGAGGATGAAGACACCGCTCATTCTGCATGACACGTCGGGAGCCGAATAGAACTGAAGGCGACCGGCTCCTGTCACCAATCTGCCCGCCTCGTTACCGGGAATCAGCACGCCCTTCTTTGATGCGAAGCCGTTCAGCTTTTCACAGGACGAAGGGTCTCGATTCGCGCCCGCCATGCATTTCGACACGAAATCGCGGAATCTGCTCGCGTCTACGCTCAACACATCCGGACGATCGGGATTCCGTGTTACGTCATAGACTCGCAGTCTCGCGACATCCAGATTCACCCAGCCGATGGTGAGTTCCCGGTCCGGATTCTCCGGGCTGTTCGCTGGCACAAAGAGTCGGACGCTGTACAGAGGTTTCGACGCATCTGCGTTCGTGTACGTCACTTCCGGCAACTCGACCTGGATATCCGTCTTTGGAAATGCGGTATCCCTGAGCGCCGGGACGATCAGGGTGCGCAGTTCCTGCCGGCAGGAATACGTCGACGCATGGCATTGGGCCGACCACACCGCGAGCACGGCGATCGCGAGGCGGCAGCACGCCGACCACCACCCCGCCACCTCACCACCAGATCTCAAAGCGCCTTCTGAACCGTACGAGCCGAGTTCGAAATATCCTGCCCCGCACCGGCCACCGTATTGCAGCCAGTCAAAAGAATCGAAGCGCCCACCGCCAGCAGCATGACAAAACGTACCAACATACCTACCTCCCGTTTGCAAAGTTAAATGATAGCGAGCCTCGGTTTTCCTTACCGGTCGCTCGTCGAGTTATTCACGTACATCGACTGGATGCCGACGCGACCCGGGCCCGTGAACCGGTTCACGATGAAGTTGAAGCCCGCTGCGAAAAGACCGCTCGACAGTCTGTCCACCACAGTATCCATCTTCACGTCCGGGTCCTTGTAAAGCCAGCCGCCGGGCTCCACATCGATCGTCTCGCCGGCGGCCAGCACTTTCTCGAAGACGTTTCCGTATCCGTGCAACCAGAGCACGCCGTCCTCGCGATGCCCGCGAAACTTGTCGATGAAAAAACCGCTCTGGCCGAGAAACATGTTGGTGATGCCGCGCACGCGCTCGAACGTGTATTCGACATTTTCGGTGGCGGCAAGAAACTGATGCTCACGCACATGAAGCTCTTCGCCCGCACGCAGATGAATCGGCACAACGTGGCCGGCACCATCGCGGCTGAACGCGATAACACCATCGCCGCTTGCTTCGGTAACGAACACCTGCATGCCGGCCAGCATGCGTTTCACCGCGCCCTTGAGCGGCTTGATGCTAATGCGAACGTTCGAGTTTTTCCAGAGCAGGATGTGGTGCTCGAAGTAGACCGGCGTGTTCGAGACATCAACCGACAACACCGGCACCAGTTCACCACCGATGTGGTAAGTCACGCCCCCGAAGGTTTCGTCGGTTGCAGCGGTGGGCAAGAGCCGGGGTAGCTGATTCATTTATCGACCTGTCGATGAGTTTGCGAAACCGTCCGTCGCCGCGATCAGCGCGCGCAGAATGCCGGGCTCGTTGAAAGCATGACCGGCGTCCGGAATCAGCTCGAACTTCGCGGTTGGCCACGCACGCGACAAATCCCACGCAGTGCGCGCCGGCGTCGCCACGTCGTAACGGCCTTGAATGATCACCCCGGGAATATTCGCGAGGCGATGGGCGTCACGCAGCAGCTGCCCTTCCTCCACGAACCCCTGATGAACAAAATAGTGATTCTCGATCCGGGCGAACGCAATAGCGAATTCCTCGTCGCCGAAATGCTCCTTCAATTCAGGGCTCGGCAGCAGCGTAAGGGTGCGCCCTTCCCATAAACTCCACGCGCGAGCCGCCTGGCGCTTCACGGCTTCATCGTCGCCGGTCAGGCGGCGGCGATAGGCGGCCATCATGTCTCCCCGCTCGGCAACCGGAATCGGCGCGAGGTATTCCTCCCAGAGATCGGGGAACAACCATGACGCACCGTCCTGGTAGTACCAGAGCAACTCGGCGCGCCGCAGCGTGAAGATGCCGCGTACCACCAGTTCGCTCACGCGCTCCGGGTGGGTTTCGGCATAGGCAAGCGCCAGCGAGCTACCCCACGAGCCACCGAAAACCAGCCATTTCTCGACGCCCGCCAGCTCACGCAGCCGTTCGATATCGGCTACAAGATGCCAGGTCGTATTGTTCTCGAGGCTCGCGTACGGCGTAGAACGACCGCAGCCGCGCTGGTCGAACAGCATGATCTTGTAGCGCGCCGGATCGAATAGCCGCCGATGGTCCTCGCTACATCCGCCGCCTGGGCCGCCGTGGAGAAAAATCGCCGGCTTGCCGTTAGGGTTGCCGCACAACTCCCAATACACGCGATGTCCATCGCCGGTGTCGAGGAAACCGTGTTCGTAGGGTTCAATAGGTGGGTACAAGAGTTTTTCCTTTATTCGCGAAGACTTCCTGCAAGGTGCGCAACGTATGGCGATACGGGGGAGAACTTTACCACCGGGGACGAACGCAGAGTCCGTCAGCTCAATTCGCCCGACTAGGGTGACGTGTGCCCGGTATCAAAGCTCCAGCGTGAGCCTCGTGCCTTGCGCACGCGAGCAGCAGGCCATCATTCGCGTATTCGACTGCCGTTCGGTTTTCGTCAGCACGACATCGCGATGATCGACTTCGCCGGCCAGAACGCGCACCTCGCACGAGCCGCACAATCCTTCCTCGCAATCGCTCTGTACGTCGACATTCGCCTGTCGCAGCGCAGCGAGCAATGTTTGATCGGCAGCTACGGTCACGACGAGCCCGGAGTCCTTGAGTTCCACGTCGAACGCGTGCTCGCGGTCTGGATCGCGTGTGCCGATCGACGAGACGAAATGCTCGATTTTTAGCGTGTTGTCGGGCCAGTTCGTGGCTATTTGTTCCAGTGCGTCGAGCATATTCGCCGGACCGCACGCATATACCTGGGTTGCATCGTCGACCCGCAGCGCGCTGAAATCGTTACGCGTGTCTTCATCGGACACATACACTCGCAGGCGATCCCCATGTAGAGCGGAGAGCTCGTCGAGCAGCACCATCGATGCACGCGTACGTCCGCTGAAATGCACTTCGTAGTCGATGCCCAGTTCTTTCGCGCGCCGTGCCATTGCGCTGATCGGCGTAATGCCGATACCGCCGGCAATCAGAACCACCCGCTGCGCTGTTTCGTCGAGTCGAAAGTGATTGCGCGGGCCGCGTATGTGCAGCAAAGCGCCAGGCTTGACGGCGTCGTGCAGCCATACCGAGCCGCCGCGACTATCGTGCTCTTTAAGCACCGCGATTTCGAACGTCTCCGCTTCGGCTGGATTGCCGCACAGCGAATACTGCCGCGAGATGCCGGTATCGCCGCACTCGACGTCGATATGCGAGCCCGGCGTCCAGCGAGGTAGCGGCCGACCGTCGCGCGACGCAAGCTTGACGCGCACGATGTCGGCTCCGGCGTAGATGACGGACGTCACGACGACCGGACGGCTGATTGCGTGTGCGGACGGTTCGCCGATACGCACCGCCGTGCGCGGTCGCAGCACCGATAGATCGTTTCGCTCGGGGTTCAGCGCCGGGTCCCATTCGATCAGCAGGTGCTCGGGGCCGCGAAACGACGTATTGGGCACGTAGCTAAAGCGCTGTTCGGCAAGGCGCATGTGCGGCAAACGGCGCGTGAACGCTTCGAGGAAAATCTGCATCTCCATGCGGGCGAGATTTTTCCCCATGCACTGATGCGAGCCATAGCCGAACGTGAGATGGTCGCTTGCGTTCTCGCGGCGGATATCGAACAGATCGGCTCCCGCGAACTGACGTTCGTCGCGATTCGCCGACGACGTGACGATCAGCAGTTTCGATCCTGCAGGAATCTCGACGCCGGAGATCGTGACATCGCGGGTCGCAAGACGTCGCCATGCAGCGATCGAGCCGTTGTGCCGCAAACACTCTTCGACCGCGTTCGGTATCAGGCGTGGATCGTCGCAGATATCGCGCCATGCCTGTGGGTGCTGAAGCAGCAGCTTCAGCGCGTTCGCCGTGGCATTCGCGGTGGTCTCGTGCGCGGCCACGATGCCGGCCATCATCATCGAATGCAGATACGAATCCGTTACCACCTCGGGCAGTTCCTTCTGCTTCCGGATGCCGTATTGCATCCAGCCGTGCCCGTTCGGATTGCTCCGCATCTTCTCGAGGACATTTCCAGCAAACCGCCAGAACTTGCCGACAGCCTGCGCGACTTCAACCTGCTCTTCGGGCTTGGGCCGTCCCCACGTATTGACCGTGTGCGCAATCGAATACTTGCGCAACGTGTCCATGTCTTCTTCGGGCACGCCCAGAAAATGCAGTGCCACGGTAAGCGGGACTTCCCACAGTATCTGATCGACGAGATCGGCTTTGCCGTCGTTGATGAACCGGTCGACGTATTGGCGTACCAGTCGGCGCACCATCGGCTTGTGCCGCTCGAGCGCCTCGGGTGTGAACGGCTCCATCAGCGCGCGACGACGCGGCATATGGGCCGGCTCGTCCTCGTTGACGAGCGTTCGGCTCATTGCATAGCCGTATGAGGCGAGCACTTCGTTTGCCTCGGGTCCGGTCGGTGTGATTTTTTCGAGTGCGATCGACGGGCTGAACGTCATGTTGTCGCGAAAGATCGCCTTGATGTCGTCGAAGCGCGTGACGACCCAGTAGCCGAGCTTGGGACTGTAGAAAACCGGTTGCTGTTCGCGTGCCCAGCGGACGTATTCGGGGGGGTCTTGCTGGTAGGCGTCTTCGAATGGATCGAAGTCGGCGGCGCGGTGGTTGATCGGGCAGCCGTCTGATGTTGATGGCGGGCTGCCTGTATTGTCATGGAACGGACACGACGCCGTACGGTTCGGATTGATAGCGTCGCTCATCCGATGTCTCCTGATTGCCCCTTATTTGCGTCAGTATCATACGCCAACGACGATGCACGCATTCGTGCTAGCCGCACACACGAGCGAGCATGCACGCACTGAGATCTGCACCGACACACTCGTGTAGAACCGCCATATGACGGCCAACGGCAATCAGCCAGCCACTGGCCGTTTCGCCGACAACACCATCGGCACACCACCCGCACCCGTCACCACCGCACGCACCTCATGAGGTCCTTCATGCGGCGGGCTAAGCAACTGGCCCCCGCCTTCGATAATGGAAGCGACCGCTGCGTGGATGTCATCGACGCGAACCACCAGAGAAATCGAATCGACCATCCGTTCTTCTCCCGACACCAGCGCCAGCATCTGACCACCCGCATCGAGCGCGCAATAACGATCGCCGTCGCGTATCTTCACCACACAACCCAGGTTGCCGGTTAGAAACTCGACGGCTGACCCCATGTCGTCCACAGGCACCAGCAAGGAGTGAATTTTCATCGTGGGAAGTTCCCTGGTAAGTTTTCGGTCAGGCAGGCATCCATCCAGCCCTGACGATGCTTATCGGATCATCGACGTAACCGACGTCAATACTCCCACAAATACTGCATCTGAATCTCGTCACCCACGTACGATTCCCGGTGCACGCTCGCCAGTTACATCGACGTCGGCACCGGCACCGGGACACACTCGTGCAAGCTGAAGATAGCGAAGAGCCCTATGTCGCAGCCCGAGCCGGCACATTCCCGAGCAACGGCCCAAGCCCTTCCGCATAAGTCAGATGCGAAATCACCGCATCGCGCAGCTTTTGATAAGGCAGGCCAGACAATATCGCCGTCTGCATCGCGGCCAATACCTCGCCCGCTTCTGCGCCTATCATCGTGAAGCCCAGAATACGGTCATCATCTGCACTGACGAGTACCTTCATGAAGCCCTGTGACTCATCGGTTGCAAGCGTTCGTAGCACGTTCTTCATAGGCAGCTTTGCGACACGAACCGCGATGCCCTTCTGCTGCGCTTCACGTTCGCTTAAGCCCACGTGCGCCAGCGGCGGCTCGGTGAACATCGTGTATGGAATCAACCGGTCGGCGGTACTGCGATTTCCGCCCGCCATGTTGTCGCGCACGATCCTGAAGTCGTCGACCGATACGTGCGTGAACTGCGGACTGCCCGCCGCTTCGCCGATCGCCCAGACACCAGCTGTCGACGCTTGCAGCCGTTCGTTCACGCGAATATAGCCGCGCTCATTCAGCTTGATACCGGCCTCTTCCAGCCCGATCCCAGTCGTATTCGGAACACGCCCCACCGCAACGAGCAGGTCACTGCCTTCGATCACCCGTTCGCCGGAATCGGTGCGCAACGCGACACGCACACCCGCTCCCGAACGCCCTTCCACCTTCAACGTTTCGGCATTCAGGATCACGTCGATATCTTCGCCACGCAGAATGCCTAGCATCTCTGCGGAAACATCATCGTCCTCACGCATCATCAGTCGCTCGTTGCGCTCGATTATCGTCACGCGGCTACCGAAGCGCCGATAGGTCTGCGCCATCTCGATGCCGATGTATCCGCCACCCAGCACGACCAGATGCGCCGGCACGTAGTCCAGTTCCAAAGATCCGATATGCGTGAGCGGCTCGGCTGCGCGCAGCCCCGGGAAATCGGGAATCGCCGCGTGCGTGCCGACATTGATCACGACCTGGTCGCCGCTCACCGTGCGCTTGCCGCCGTCGTTCAGTTCGATTTCGATCGTCTTCGGTCCGACAAACTTGCCGCTACCCATGATCAATTCCGCGCCACTTGCCGCGTACGCGTTCAGGTGCGCGGTGACTTCGCGTTCGACCATATCGCGCTTGCGCTCGCGGACCTTCGCCATATCGACGGTGACCGGGCCGGTCACCACGGCGCCGAAATCGGCCGCATGTCGCGTCACATGCGCCACGCGCGCTCCAGATCTCATTCTTGCTCGGCAGACACGCGACGGCCGGGCATGAGCCGCCCACCCACTGACGCTCTACGACAGCCACGCGCTGCCCCAAGCGACCGAGATGCCATGCGAGCAGTTTGCCGCCCTGGCCGCTGCCAAGAATCACAGTATCGAAATGTTCAACTTCCGGGGTGTGGCTCATGATGGAACTCCTTCAGGGGTGGGTTTAAGAGCCTCCACTGTAGATTCCCTGGGCGATATTTTCGATGCTATAAATTGTCATTTATATGCTCAAACGTATCATTGCGCGTTAAAATCCCGATTCTTGCCGTACCGGTGTGCGCCGCCGATAAACCTCGTCATCCGATCGCATGGACCTGCTAAGCCGACTGCTTTCATTGATACCCGTCACGGGGCGGCTCGAACTGCGCTGTCTCTTTGGTGCGCCGTGGAAAATCGATCAGGCTGTCTCGGGTGTGCGCGAAATCCCGTACCACGTTCTGTTGTCGGGGCATGCCGTTCTCGAAGACGTGAACGGTCCATCGGAACAGCTAACGGCCGGAGACATCATCCTGTTTCCCGCCGGCAACGCGCATCTAATTCATGACGGTAGCGGCGCAACAGCGGGGCCCGAATCCAGCAGTCCAAAAGCATCGTTGACCGTGATTGAAAACGACGGGGCCGGCGAGAAAGCGGATTTTCTCTGCGGCCGCTTCCTGCTTGGCGCAGTTCCAGACAGACTGTTGCGCGATCACCTGCCGGGCCGTCTGGTCGTGCATAGCGCATTGCCTGAGCGAGGTGGGGACATCGACGACCCGGCACAGTCCATGGCCCGCACCCGGTTGAGGCGTCTGATCGAATTGATGCATGAAGAAGCCAACGATCCAGGCGCGGGCAGCGAGATGTTCGTCAATCATCTGTCGGCGGCGCTGTTCGCACTCACGTTGCGTTTTGCTACGGAAGGTGCCCAGCCGCCCCATGGTCTGCTTGCGCTCTCGCGGAAACCTCGCTTGCAACCGGCCATTACGGCGATGTTCGAAACACCGGCTGAACCCTGGACGCTCGATCAGTTGTCGACGCTCTGCCATATGTCGCGGGCGACATTCATCCGGCAGTTTCAGGAAGCCATCGGTCGCTCTGCCGCCGATGTCCTCACCGAAGTTCGCATGACCATTGCAGGCCGCATGCTGTTGCATGCGGACACGCCTGTTGCGGAGGTCGGCGAGTCGGTGGGTTATCAATCGGTTGCCGCGTTTCAACGTGTGTTCAAGCGGCATGTCGGGGTATCGCCGGCACGCTGGCGTTCTTCGGGTGGAAATCTTCAGGCGTGACGGCAAACTCAGGCGTTTCAGGCACACTGTTACCGATTCGCGGTCTTCTTACGCGGCTCCCGGCAAGCAACCTTTAAACAAGATCTCTATGGCGATACAGAAAGAACAGGTAATCGAGGCAGCGATCGAACTTCTCGATGAGCTTGGCATCGAGGGCGTAACGATGCGCAAGCTTGCGCAGGCGCTCGACATCAAGGCGGCCTCGCTCTATTGGCACTTTGAAAACAAACAGGTGCTGATGGACGGCATGGCCGATCTCCTGATGGAAAACGTCGCGCGCAAGATGCCGCGTAACCGCACGTGGGAAGAGCAGTTGCGGCAAGTCGCAGGTGAAATTCGTCGCGCGATGTTGAGGCATCGGGACGGAGCGCGCGTGTTCGCCGGTAGCAACGGGGTGACCGAAAACGTGATGCGGGTCGGCAACGCGCTGATCGCCTCGCTGGTCGAGGCTGGCGCAGACTCGCGGCTCGCCGCCTGGGGTTCGTTCAGCGTGCTCTACTACGTGCTTGGCTTCGTGATGGAGGAACAGGCACTCGGCCCCGACAACGGCATCGACCTGAAAGCGCGCCAGGCTGCCTTCGTCGCGCTCGCCAATACGGCCTATCCGCACGCGCATGATGTTGCCGGCGACATTTTCAATCGCAACTTCGACCAGCGCTTCGCGCTTGGCATCGATCTGCTCATACGCGGAATCGAGAGCAGGATCGCCGACGCTTGATTAACTAACGTTGTTAGACTAATCTAACGACGTTAGCTTATTTCAGCTTCTGCGAAGAAGGTCGAAGATGTTTCTCGATACAACGCATTTTCCACTCGTACGCATGTGTCTCGCGCACGCTGAGCCCGAGTGGGAATCGCAATTCGACGCGCTGTTCGCCCGCGCACAACGCTTTGTCCTGTTGAGCGTCGAGTCGCCGCGCGATGGAGACGACGCCCCGCAAAACGAGCGCAAACAGCATGCGCTGTGGCTCAAGCGGAACCGTCCTGCACTTACCCAATGGTGCGCCGGCGCGGTGATCGTGCAAACAAGCCGCACGCTGGCCATCGCGTCAAAGGCGATGGCGCCGGCCCTCGCGAAAGCATTCGGCTTTCCTGTTCGAATCGTCGAAAGCGAAGCCGACATCGACGCCGAAGTCGCGCATCTGCTCCGGTAGCAATACCCCCCCAACCTGTCTTCCGGGTGATGCATCCTGTTACGCCTTTTTCGCCCCACAAACTAACATCGTTAGACTAACGGTGGTAGAGTCAGGTCAAACCAGGCCGGTGGTCCGGCCTCTTCGGGAACGAATTCATATGAGCAAGAAAGTCTGGTTTATTACGGGTGCTTCACGTGGCTTCGGCCGCGTCTGGGCCAAGGCCGCGCTCGCGCGCGGCGACAGCGTTGCCGCTACGGTGCGCGACATTGCCGCACTTGACGATCTCGTTCAGTCGTATGGGAGTGCGCTTCTTCCACTCACGCTCGATGTCGCCGATCGCAGCGCCGTGTTCTCCGCCGTTGGAGAGGCGCACCGGCACTTTGGCCGCCTCGACGTGGTGCTGCATAACGCGGGTTACGGCCTGTTCGGCGCAGTCGAGGAAACAGAAGAAGCGGCAGCACGCGCGCAGATGGACACTAACTTTTTCGGTGCGCTGTGGGTCATCCAGGCCGCGTTGCCGTTGCTGCGTGCACAGGGCGGCGGTCACATCCTTGCGGTATCGAGCCTCAGCGGCATCATCACGTTCCCGACGGCGAGCGTCTATGGAGCGTCCAAATGGGCGGTCGAAGGATTGTGCGAAACGCTGGCGAAAGAAGTCGCCGACTTCGGCATCAAGGTCACGCTGATCGAACCAGGCGGTTACGATACCGACTGGCGCGGCGCCTCCGCGCAACACTCGGCGAAACTGGACGCATATACCGGCCTGCGCGAGAAGCTCGCCGCAGCCTATGGCTCCCGCACCCTGGGCGACCCAAGCGCTACAGCCGATGCGATCATGCAGGTCGTCGACGCGCCCACTCCACCGTTGCGTTTGCTACTCGGTAGCACGGCATTGCAGATCGTCGAACACACCTACACAGACAGGCTCGCGACCTGGCGGCAATGGGAAACCGTTTCGAAGGCCGCTCAGGGCAATGCAAGCTGACACGCAAGCGATCACGCCACCGCGTATCAAACCGCTTGCGCCAGAAGCGCCTGACACGCCTTGTGCGGACTTTCACTACGCTGATATTCCGCGAGCCAGATCGGATAGCTCTGCATGACCGGGATATCGGTGGGGTGAAATCCAGGCCGGAAGTACGCGGCAATTTTCGTGTTGTAGCTGGAAAACACGCCTTTTGGACCGTACATCCAGTTCAGATTTTTCAGCATCATCCACTTGCGCGCCGGCCAGCTAAAACCATCGGCCTTGAGCATGCGATCGGAGTTCTTGAAAAGCAGCCTGTTTGATTTCCGCACAGCGATGATCATCGCCGCGCAGCGACGGAAATAGCCGATACTCGTGACCGATTTCATCACGTTGAACACCACCGACTTGTGCTCCATTTCTTCGATGGCGTGCCATGCAAGCAACGCCTGCATACGCGGATCGGCACCTTCCATGATCATCTTGCGGCCGAAGAATGCCTCTGCCATCAGCGACGTCATATGCTCGAAGGCCGCTGTCAGCGCCACGTTGAAGTCCGGAGACCAACGACGGGTATAGCCGTCCAGAATGGTCTTCTGGACCGCGAGCATTTCATCGACCGGCATCCCCTGCTGCTTCAGGACGTTGTTGAACGTCGTGTGAGCCATGCCGTGCTGGCCTTCCTGACGCGTGAAATCCTTGATCTCCTGCGCGAGCACCGGGTCTTTGACGCGCTCGCGGAAATAGCGAACGCTCGAGATGAAGTAGCGCTCGCCGTCCGGGAAGGCCAGTTGCAATCCATCTAGCAGGCGCGTCCTGAACGGATTGTTGTCGAACCAGAAGCGCGGGATAGTCTCGTCGAGGCCGAAGTCCAGGTCCGAACGAGGAACGATCGGGGGAGTGTTCATTGCTATGGTATTCATTGCTGTAGTACTCATTTCGCGCCTCCTGCAACGCGACGAACCGGTGACGCGCCTTGCGACGCAGACACAGGCGCGGGCGCGAAGGCAAGCGCCTTGTCGGCAACCGCTCCTTTGCGAAGAAGCTTCACGTCCTGGAAGTAATCCATCGACATAACCCACGGCGCACCGGGCCCCTGACGCGGCAACTTATCCAGAGCCCGCTGCACATAGCCCGCGCCGAAGTCCAGCAACGGGCGGGTTGGCAAACCTTCGGGCGCTACGGGTTGGCAGCTCGCGTAGCCGTTCTTATCCATATACGTGAGCAGGCGGCAGAAGTGCTCGCACACCAGTCCAACCTTGAGCGTCCACGAGGCATTCGTATAACCGATCGCAAACGCGAAGTTCGGAATACCGGAAAGCATCAAGCCCTTGTAGGCGACGGCCTTGCTGAGATCGATCGGCTCTCCGTCCTTCGCCAGCGAGATGCCACCGAAGAGCTGCACATTCAGACCGGTTGCCGTAACGACGATGTCGGCATTCAGTTCGCGTCCGGACTTGAGGCGTATGCCCGTTTCGGTAAACGTATCGATGTGATCGGTGACGACCGATGCCTTGCCTTTCCGCAGCGCCCTGAACATGTCGCCGTCAGGCACCGCGCATACGCGCTGGTCCCAGGGGTTATAGGGCGGATTGAAATGCTCGTCGACCGGATAGCCTTCGGGCAGGCTCTTCCGGTTCGCGTAGCGGATCAGTTTGCGGGCAGCCTGCGGATAACGTTTGCAAAAGCGCCAGATAGCACGCGACAGACTGATGTTCTTGCGACGGATCAACGCGTGTGCGAGCTCGCTGGGCAAGATCCGGTGCAGTGCGTTCCCCAGAGTATCGCGCGACGGCAAACTGAGTACGTACGTCGGCGTGCGTTGCAGCATCGTGACGTGCGCGGCCTTCGGCGCAATCGCGGGAATGAGTGTCATCGCTGTTGCACCGCTGCCGATCACCACCACGTTCTTGCCCGAGTAGTCGAGATCTTCGGGCCAGTGCTGCGGATGGATCACCTGCCCCTTGAAACGCTCCAGACCTTCGAACCTGGGCGTAAAACCTTCTTCATACCGGTAGTAGCCGCCGGCACAGAAGAACCATCGGCAGGTCATCGTTCTGCGCGCACCGGTGGCCACGGCTTCCACGATCACTTCCCACTGTGCTTCGGCACTTCGCCAGTTCGCGGAGATCACCCGTTGGCCGTAGCGAATGTGTCGCTCGACGTCGCCTTCGCGTGCCGCTTCGCGCAGGTACTCGAGGATCGATGCGGCATCGGCAATGGACTTTTCATTGGTCCATGGTTTGAACGCGTAGCCAAAGGTGTAGAGATCCGAATCCGAGCGAATGCCGGGGTAGCGAAACAGACTCCAGGTGCCACCCAGCTCACTGCGCGTTTCCAGAATCTGATAGTGCTTGCCGGGGTGCGCGTCGCTCAGATAGCGGGCCATGCCGATGCCGGAAATGCCGGCGCCGACGATCAGCACCTCGACGTGATCGGTGGGCAGGATGGAATGGACAGTCATGAAGTCTCCTCGACAGGGCTGCAACCCAATTGCAACTGGGGACATGTTATTGACTACCTCGGTCCCATCCTAGGGTTAAAATGCACCGACATTGAGCCCGTATGGTGCTAAACAACCCAAAATGCCCACCTTCCCTGCGTTCTCCGACACGACGTGGCCAGCACCCTCGCCACAGGTTTGCGAGCTTTTGCGCCGCGGCGCCGAAATCGCGCTGGCGTTGCCGCCGGAATCGATGAAAGAGCTGGATGCGGCGCGAAGCCCGGAATTCGCGGGGCAATCGGTGGCGGAAGATCCGGTCATGTTCGCTTCCGCGCGGCGCATTTATCGCGCCGGCGTCGTGCATTGGGCGTCCGCGAACATCCTGCATCCGGGCCAGCCCGTGCCGCCCTACATCACACCCGACATGGAACACAACGCGCGCGAGCTGGCCCGGCGCGGCATGGCGGCACTCATGATGAGTTCGGCCAGAGCGGTACAAACCGTTGCTTGGCGGCTCTGGATGCAGATCGCCTTCCAGTTGACCCGCGATCCATCGCTACTCGAAGAACTACTCGATGTCTCCGCACGTTCGATCAGCGCATTCATCGACGCCAACATGCTGGCGATGAGCGCCGTAATCCAGGAAGAACGCGAGGCGCGGCAGCGCGACAGCCATGTCGAACGACGCGAGCTGGTGACCCTGATCCTCGAAAACGGCCAGGTCAGTGCGTCGTCAGCCAGCAACCGGTTGGGCTATCCATTGGAGCAGGCGCACTACGGCGCCCTGATCTGGAGCGAGGCCGCGGCCCCGGAATTGCATCGGCTAGAAGAAGCGGCAAAGGCACTGGCAACCAGTCTGTCCGCGCCGCAGCCGCTCATCATCCTGGCCGGTCCGGCGACGCTGTGGGTGTGGTGCTCCGGGGCAACGCGCGTGGACAGACCGTACCTCGAGGCGACACTGCGCACGTTGCCGGAAGTGCGCATTGCGATGGGATCGTCGGGGCGCGGCATCGATGGATTTCGTCGCTCACATCTCGAAGCGCTCACCGTGCAACGTGTGGTCGGCAGATTGAATACGCCGGCTGCCGTGGTCGGTATCGAGCAGATCCGTCTCGTGGCCTTGATGACGCAGGACACCAAGGGCGCACGCTATTTCATCAGCCAGACGCTGGGGGAACTGGCCAACGCATCGCCGACGTTGCAACGATCGTTGCGCGCATTTCTGCAACACGGTTGCAATGTGACGGCAACGGCGGACGCCCTGCATACGCATCGCAACACATTGCTGCGACGGCTTGAGCGTGCGGAGGCGTTGCTGCCTCGTCCGCTTGCCGATCAACGGCTCGATGTGGGCGCGGCACTCGAAGTGCTCGCGTGGACGCGGCCGGAGGCGGATGGCGCGGAGTGAGGGAGCGGTCGTGGTACGGGCGCGGGCAGAAAGAACTGACTTGCCCCTCTACCCGAGCGCTTGACCTTAAGGTCGTCTTTAATCTTAAAGTGCTGGCTGACGTCTGTTGATTAGCAGACCCCAGGTGCTGCCGATACTCCCAAACAAACTCGCACTCAAGGATCCCTCCATGACCGCCCGTGACTATGATCTCGTCGTGTTTGGCGCCACGAGTTTCGTTGGCCAGATCTTGACCCGGTACCTGTCCGAATACCTGTCGAGCGGAGCGGAGACCTTGCGCTGGGCGATTGCCGGCCGCTCCGAAAGCAAGCTCAAGAGCGTGCGGGATTCACTGGGCGCGGCGGGCCAGTCCTTGCCGATCATCGTCGCCGACGCGGCCGACGAAGCCCAGTTGCAAGCCATGTGCACACGAACGCGGGTCGTAGTGTCCACCGTCGGCCCTTACGCGTTGTACGGTGAACCGCTGGTCAAGGTCTGCGCGCAAAGCGGTACGGACTACTGCGATCTCACCGGTGAAACGCCGTGGATCAGGAAGATGGTCGAAAAGTACGAGCCTGTGGCCCAGCAATCGGGAGCACGTATCGTCCATTGCTGCGGCTTCGACTCGGTGCCTTCGGATATGGGCGTGTACTTCCTGCAGCAGCAGGCGAAGCAACAGTGGGATGCACCGGCTACTCACGTGAAGATGCGCATCAAGACGCTGAAGGGAGGCGCGTCGGGGGGCACGGTGGCGAGCATGCTCAACGTCGTTCAGGAAGCCGTGGCCAACCCCGCTTTGCGCAAGGAACTGCTTAATCCCTATTCGCTTTGCCCTAAAGATCACGGCTTCACGGCGCGCCAGCACTACGTGAAATCCGCGGAGTTCGATGCCGACTACAACGCGTGGATTGCACCGTTCGTCATGGCGGCCATCAACGAGCGTGTCGTTCATCGCTCGAATGCACTTGCGGATAAGGCGTACGGTAGCCAGTTCACGTATGACGAAGCCATCATGACAGGCACCGGCATCAAAGGCTGCTTGTCCGCTCTCGCGGTGGTGGCCGGCCTCGGTGCGTTCATGCTGGGCGCGGTCGTCAAGCCGATACGCATTGTGATGGAACGCTTCCTGTTGCCGAAGCCCGGTGAAGGCCCCAGCCCCGAGGCTCAACTGGCCGGCCGCTACGATTTACGTTTCTTCGGCCGCACCGATGATGGACGGACGTTACGCGTGAAAGTGACCGGCGACCGCGATCCCGGTTATGGCTCCACCGGCAAGATGCTTGGTCAGGCAGCCATCGGTCTCGCACTCGATTACGCCACGGACGATGTCAAGGTCGGGCGGCCCGGCGGCTTCTGGACACCTGCCACGATGTTCGACGAGCGCTTCATCGAGCGGCTGGTTCAACACGCCGGGTTGCGTTTCGAGTTGGCGTGAACTCAGGTGCCGGCCGCTCAGCGCTAACCGGCACCCCTCCTTCATCCGTCTTAAGGCTGTTGTGTCAGGATGAAAGACTGCGCCGCGGTACCGTTGCAGGTGTACTGCTGCAACTGCACGCCATTGGCCGTAGAGGCCGATGGCACATCGAGGCAAAGACCGCTGTTGCGCGCAACGAACTTGTAGGTCCCGTTGCCGTTCGACACCGGCATCCATTGCTGATTCGTGCCGCCACCGGAACCCCATAGCTGGATCAGCGCGCCACTCGCCGTAGCCGAAGGGCCGCCCGTGACATCCCACACCAGTGCCGCATTGCGGTTCGTTATCGTGTAGTAACCGCTATCGGTAGGCGTGAGTTGCCATTCCTGGTTGTATTGACTCCCACCGCAACTCCATTGCTGAGCGATGGTGCCGTTGGCGGTACCCCAACTCGCCGCATCGACACAGGCACCACTATTCTGGTTGCTGACCGTGTACCAGGCGCTGCTGTCGATCGTGCTGCCTGGCTGGTACACCCGCACATAGTCGACCAGTATCGTGCCGGTACTCGGCGTGCTGCCATCCGTCGTGCCCGGAAATCCACCACCGCCTATCGCAAGGTTCAGCAGCAGATAGAAGGGCTGATTGAAAACCCATTGCGTGCCGGCTGGAATATTCGACGGCGTGATCGTGAAGTACGGCTGTTCCGGATTGTCGCGATAGAACTGCATCATGTTTTGCGTCCAGATCACACCGTACGTGTGATAGCTGGCGTCGTCCACGCGTCCACCATTTGGGAACGTGAACTGGCTACCGATGCCGTTGGCTCCCGAATAGCCCGGCCCATGAACCGTCGAAGACGTTTTGTTCGGACCGTAGCTCTGTACCCACTCCATGATGTCCTGCTCACCCGATGCTGGCCAACCAACCGAGCCGATATTGTTGCCGAGCATCCAGAACGCAGGCCAGAAACCGTCCGCCACCTGAAGCTTCATACGCGCTTCGATACGTCCGTACTGGAATGCTTCTTTTCCAGAGGTATTCATGCGACCCGAGGTCCAGGTGCCGCCGTTGTTAATCGCCTTGATGATCAGATTGCCGCTGCCGTCCTGGTAGATGTTGGAACTATTCGGATCGCATGGTGCGGTTCTCGAGTAAGGCGAACAATATGTTTCCAGCTCGCCATTGCCCCAACCGCCACCGCCCGTGTCGTAGGTCCATTTGGTGGAGTCCGGCGCGGCGCCGGCTGCGCCGTTGAATTCGTCGCTCCACTGAAGCGTCCATGTTTGCGCATGAAGCGGCGCGCTGGTGGCAATCAGTAATGCAAGGGTCGATGAAACGGTGTAAAGCGCACGCATTGCACTAAAGCGCTTGCTGGATGTGATGCCACTCGAATCAATCATGGGAACGTCTCCCCTCTTTTTAAAGTTGCGAACAGGGATGCTCTATGAATCGCGAGCAGATAACTACACAAGCAGAAGTGAACAACGCGATTGAGTGTCGTGCTGCGGTGCGAGACAAGGCGATGACCAGTACGCCTTTCTATTCACAGCAACCAGGAGTTGTCCTGTGCCAAAGAGATGAATGTCACTCTACCTCGCCCGATTCGACGCAGGGATGCGCGACACATATTCATCGTGTCGCGCTTGTGTATTTATTGGCGCAATCAGAAACGGAATGCGGTATGAATCGTGTGCGCGCTAACAGCAGAGCGGCAGTCGAACTACAGGTATGCCCGCGAGGCATGCCTACCAGCCTGGAAAGTCTTTCTCTTTTTATCCGTGCGTCATTAGAGTGTGTGATTCGCAGCAAGGCGGATATCGCGAGACAGCACCAGGAATTGAATGCATAGCGTGTCTGATGAACACCCGCCTCCGACGAATTCACTGAAGGAGCGCTTTCATGTCAAGCCACGCCACGCCGGTAAGCAAGACGGTCAGGATTCCCGGTCCCGATCATCCGATCACTATTGAACGCACCGGGTCGCGCGTCGTGGTCACACTTGCCGGGCAGATCATCGCCGAAACGCACGACGCGTTGACGCTCCTCGAAGCCGGCTATCCCGCCGTCCTTTACATCCCGAGAAAGGATGTAGACATGACGCTGCTCGAATCCTCTTCGCACACCACCTACTGCCCCTACAAGGGCGACTGCACATACTACTCGATCCCTTCGGGTGGCGAGCGCTCTGTCAATGCCGCCTGGGTTTACGAAAATCCGTTCGACGCGGTCGCGGTAATAAAGGCACATCTCGCCTTCTACCCGGACCGCGTCGACGCGATAGAAGTAGACATGGGTGCCGTCGTACTGCGCTGATAACCCGAGTCACGAATGAAAGCGCGAACGCGCTACCCCAACAAGGAAACACCATGGATATCCGCCCCGTTGTACTCATCACCGGCGCGCTGACCGGCATCGGTCGCGCGACCGCTATCGCTTTCGCCCGCGAAAAAGCGCGCGTCGTTGTCTCAGGCCGTCGTATCGAAGAAGGCCGACAACTCGCCGATGAACTTCGTGCGCTTGGCACAGAAGCCGACTTCGTGCGGTCGGACGTGCGCTTCGAAGACGACGTACGCGAACTGATCGACCGCACGGTCGCCCACTTCGGAAGACTGGACATTGCGGTGAATGCCGCCGGCACGGAAGGCGAATGGAGCCCGGTAACGGAGCAAACACCGGAACGCTACGCAGCCGTCTTCGACACCAACGTCCTCGGCACCCTGCTAGCGATGAAACACGAATTGCGCGTGATGGCGCAGCAAGGCAGCGGCAGCATCGTCAACATTTCATCGACGATGGGCTCACGCGGCGCGGCCGGGGCTTCGTTGTATGTGGCCAGCAAACACGCGGTGGAAGGTCTAACGAAGTCAGCGGCACTAGAAGCTGCGGCGTTCGGCGTGCGTGTCAATGCCGTCGCGCCCGGCCCGGTTGAAACCGCAATGCTCAACCGGCTCACCACCACCGACGAGCGCAAGGCCGCACTTGTCGCCGGGTTGCCGCTCAAGCGTGCGGGAACCCCCGAGGAACTGGCCGAAGCGATCGTATTCGTCGCATCGCCCAGGTCGAGTTTTATGACCGGGGAAATCCTCAGAGTGAATGGTGGGAAGACCGCCTCGTAATCGATCGCCCGGGAGCCGCTCATGCTTTACGAAATCCGCACCTACACCTTCAAGCCGCTACGCGGCGCTGAGTGGCTTGCGTTATATAAGAGCGAAGGTCTGCCCCTCCAGCAGGAATTTCTCGGCGAACTGATTGGCTTCTTCACAACCGAAATTGGCGACATTAGCGAAATCGTCCATATCTGGGGCTATCAAAGCCTGGACGACCGTATTCAGCGTCGCGACCGAATGGCTGCAGATAGTCGCTGGCAAGAATTCGGCCGCAAAGTGAAGGCCTCGATAGTCTCGTGAAGATGGAGTCGCGCATCATGCGACCAACCGACTTCTCTCCGCTCAAGTGAACAACCGGTCAACCGTCCTCACACTGTTTGATGAACTGAGGGCGATCGGCTCGTCAAGCCACTACGCTCGATACGCCGGATAGTCGGCATAGCCTTTGTCGCCACCATAGTAGAAGGTGGTCCGGTCATAAGCATTGAGTGGAAGGCTGAGACGCAGTCTCTCAGGAAGATCCGGATTTGCGAGAAAGTGCCGCCCAAACGCAACAAGGTCGGCGTCACCCTTTTCCAGAATTGCGTCGGCGCCTGTCGCATCGAAACCGCCCGCGGCGATCACCGGTCCGCCAAACAACGGGCGAAGCAAGCCTGCCGCTACGGGTGGCTGGTCGTCATCCGAGACGTTACCCGTGACCCGCGGTTCAATGACATGCAGGTAGGCCAGTCCAAAGCGCGAGAGTGCTTGGGCAACATACGGGAATGTGACCTCTGGCGCACTGTCTGCCATCCCGCCAAACCTGTTGCTGGGGCCGATGCGAACGCCGACACGATCGCTGCCCCATACGGACGTCACCGCTTCGACGACTTCCAGAAGAAAGCGAACTCGATTTTCAACAGACCCACCGTATGCATCTGTGCGCTGGTTGGAGTTGTCCTGCAGAAACTGATCGATGAGGTACCCATTGGCGCCGTGTATCTCGACGCCATCGAAGCCCGCCTTCCTCGCACATTCCGCAGCGCTCCGATATTCACCGACGAGCCCCGGTATTTCCCACAACTCTATCGCCCTCGGCATCGAGCCTGTTACGGGACCGCTGGGCAGCAGCGCGCGTACCTCAGCCTGAATGGCAGACGGCGCGACGGGAGCCCGACCATCCGGCTGGAGCTCGACATGTGACTGCCTGCCGACGTGCCAGAGCTGGAGTACGATTCGCGCGCCTTTCGCGTGCACTGCGTCTACGATCTTTCGCCAGCCGGCAACCTGTGCATCGGTGACAATGCCTGGCGAGCCATATCCGCCATTTCCGGTCGCAGATATGAAGATCGCTTCCGTGATCAATAGACCACCGTCTGACGCACGCTGTCCGTAGTACGCCGCCATCAACTCACCGGGCACATTGCCAGGCAGATTCGCGCGCATCCGCGTGAGCGGCGCCAGGACGACGCGATGAGAAAGGCCGATTGCGCCGACCCGGACCGGTGAGAATAACTTCGACATGTAAGCACCTATAATGACTGCGTGATGTGTTCTGAAAACGTGCCAGCCAAATCCTGCCTGGAGTCTAAGTTAGTCTGGTGTGCGGAAAAAAGACTTTATAAGCATGGAGGCATGCTCGACGAGCATGCATAAAACGTATGGAGCTTCGGCACTTTCAGTACTTTGTCGCAGTGGCCGAGACCGGCAGCCTCACAACCGCAGCCGAGCAGAGACTGCACACGTCCCAGCCCTCGCTCAGCCGGCAAATCCGCGATCTCGGGGCCGAAGTCGGCGCGCAATTGCTGATACGCAGTGCGCGCGGTGTCGAGCTGACAGAGGCGGGTCTTGCTTTTCTGGAACATGCACGATTGGTGCTGATGCAGGCGGAGTTGGCCGCGAAAGCGGCGTGGAAAGTGGCGCACCCCGCGAAGCCCGTCTTTGCCCTTGGTTTTCTAACCGGCGAGGAAATGAACTGGCTGCCCGAAACGATGCGCACGCTATGCGATGAACTTCCAAACACCGAAGTAACGATTTCCAGCCAGAATTCCCCTCAACTCGGCCAGGCGCTGATGAAGGGCGAGCTTGATCTTGCCTTCATGCGCGCAGAACTGAATATGCCGGATCTCATTTACAGGCACGTCGACACCGAACCTCTAGTAGCAGCCATGCCACGCGATCACCGTTTCGCGGCCTTCGATGAAGTCGATCCTCGACATTTAGTCAGCGAGACGTTCATCGCTGTCTCGCGCGTGTCCCCCACGCTAAAGCTGGTTATAGACGAGTTCATATCGAAGCTGAACGTCGGTATACGTCCAAGCCACGAGGTCGATAATCTTGCAATGGCGATGTCGCTGGTTGCATCGACCCGCGGCATCATGCTGGTTCCAGCCTATGCGGAGAATCTGCTTCCAGCGTCGGTGGTTTGTCGGCCACTTGCCGGCGAACCGCCCACGATCGACCTCGTCATCGGATATAGCAAGACCAACACGTCTACGACGTTGAATCTGTTTCTCAACAGGGTTGACGACCTGATCTCTCGCTGCCTGCCAAGGCAAGCACGAAACGGGTACTAAGCGACGGATCTGTTGATCGTCGCGGGGATACCGTGTACAGCTAAAAGTGAAATTCCCGGTGCCGGTTATCGAGCGCCTTGCACGATCTTTCCGAAGACGTCCGCATGCTCACGGGGAGGCGTACGCCAATATTGCGGTGGTGCATCCACTGTTGCTCCGAGTTGCGCAGCAATGAACTTTGTTCAAAGATCGAGTGTTAACGCTTGCGCCGATCCATTCTCGTCGGCTAGCGGTCTACTCATGCAAATCAACGCATGGCCAGGCGCGATATCGGCTTCGGTTGGACCGTCATAAGCCACGCTGCCCTGTAGCACGCGAGTGGAACAGGTACCGCATATCCCCGAACGACAACTCGATGGCGCATCGATACCGCATGCTTCCGCGAATTCCAGCAGCGTGCCGTTTTTCGGCAGCCATTGCATCGTGCGTTGTGTGCGTGAGAACGTCACGGGTACGGCGTCCGCTGGTTGCCGCGCCGCATTGCTGGATTCGTCGTTCGGTTGCTTCAACGTAGTGCTAGTCACAGCGTCGGGCGTGCGTTTTACACTCGCTGGACCAAACGCTTCGAACCGGATGCGCTCGTCTGCCACGTTAAGCGCACGCAAACCTTCGTACAGGTCGCGCATGAACGCATCGGGACCGCACAGATAGAAATCGTAATCGTCGAAAGGCAGAAGACGTTTGAGCGCAGCGATGCTCACGCGTCCCGATGAGCTCATCGAATCAATCACCGCGTTGCTGTCGCTATCGAATAGATGCATCGAGACATCCGCATGACGATCCGCGAGTTCTTTCAGATATGCGCTGAACGGCCGCTCGCTGTCGTTGCGCGCGCCGTGGAAGAAATAGAGTGGTTTCGTTTGTGCATTCGTCGTACGCGCTGCGATAGCGTGCTGCAACATCGCCAGCATCGGCGTGATGCCAATGCCCGCAGAGATGAATACCGCTGCGCGCGTGGTTGACCGATCGTAGGTGAATGCGCCGCGTGGCGCCATCGTATCGATATGCATGCCGGCAGAAAGATGGTCGTGCAACCAGCTCGATGCAGCACCCTGACGCTTCACGCTGATGCGGTAGCGCTGCGCATCGCTCGCGTCTGAAAGCGTGTACGTGCGAACGATTGGTGTGCTCGCGCCCTCTACGGGTACGCGAATCGGCAGGAACTGGCCTGGTTCGAATGGCGGCAACGGTGTATCGTCGATCGATTCCATATAGAACGAGCGGATCGACGGTGTTTCGTCGTGCACTGCGGCGATCCGCAGTTTCCTCCAGACCGACGAATCGGATTCCTGCGCAGGTTTCAACGCAGGAAATTGAGGTGCGTAATCCACTGCGGACCAGCGAAACGGCAGCACCGCCCTGCTCCGGCGCACCTCGGTAATACGAAAGCGCACCAACCGTTCGGCCAGCGGAAACTCCGCCAGGTCCGGCCCTTCCCAGATGATTTCGGCGCGTGCCGCCACGTACAGCAGATCGCCGCTCTCGAAATCGACGAACAGCAAACCCGCGCGCGGATCGTGCGTCAGATTGCCAAGCGTATTGAAGAAGCGATTGCCGCTGAAGTCGGGCGTGGTCAACGTGTTCGCATCGTCGATGCGGACGAAGCCCGGCATACCGCCTCGATGCGAAACGTCCACCCCGCGCGCAAGGTTCGCTTCACTTGCGAGATTCGCACTGGCGATGAAAAACGTGTCGGCACGCGCGAGCAGCGCGCGGTCCGATTTGTTCAGCTCGGTTGCATGTTCGATTTCGGGTGGTGCTCCGGCAGATCCGCGCGAAATGAATTCGGGTGCACGCCCTTGAATGTATTTGGCGCAATTGCCGAAGCTCTGCAAAACTTCGAGCGTGACGACGTCGCCATTCACCGAAGACACTCTACCGTTGACCCGGTTGCGTCGGCGCGTCTGTGGTTGCAGCCCAAGGCCGCCGATCAACGCGCCCTCGCGCCAGCTGTCCGCAAGCGGATCACCCGGTAGCGCACCGCCTTCGATCCGCAGCGTGCGCGCATCTGGCGACGACACAAAGCCAGGCGCACCGACGCGCAACGTTGCCCATGGCTGTCCGCTGGCGTCGACGCCACCGAATACCATGAACGGCTGTTCCGCAAAAAACTGCCGATGCTGCTCCGGCATATACCGGCGAATCCCCCGCCTGCCGCTTCTGTCTGCTTCATCCGTCACGCCCGCGCGCTGCTGTACGGCGATTTCAGCGGCGTGAAAAGGTCCGGCGTCGGTGCTGCCGGCGGCTGAGCTCATAGAGGATGTTTCAGACATGGCGATTCCTCATCGTGGCAAATCGCGCGATACGATTCCGCGCGTGCGCCGTTATCCGGCTAGCAGATCCACCTTGGTAGACGGCATTGCGACAAAACGCGGCAACGCCTCGACGCGGCGCAACCACGCGCGAATGTTCGGATACGGCTCAAGCGTCACACCACCCTCCGGCGCATGCGCAATGTACGTGTGTGCCGCGATGTCGGCGATCGTCGCGTGCTCGCCGACCGCAAAAAGCTTGTCGGCGAGTTCGCGCTCAAGCACGTCGAACAGTTTGATCGCAATCTTTTGCGCAGTTTCGAGGTGATGCGGTGCATCGAATACGGTAACGAGCCGCGCGGTACACGGACCGTAGGCGATCGGTCCGGCGGCAAGCGAAAACCAGCGTTGTACCGCTGCAGCGCCCAATTCGTCTTGCGGCAGCCATGACGGATCGCCGTAACGCTTCGCGAGATACACGAGAATCGCATTCGAATCGAACAGCACCGTGTCGCCGTCTTCTATCGTCGGCACCTGACCGAACGGATTGAGCTGAAGATATTCCGGGCGACGATTGTCACCGGCGGCCATGTTCAGTTCGACTACTTCGAACGGCAGATCGAGCAGCGTCAGAAACAGCTTCACACGATGACCGTGTCCGGAAAGCAGCGTGGTATGCAAGCGAATCGGTTGGGCAGGTTTAGCAGCGGGCACAGGGGAAATCCTTTGAAATAGCGGGGGGTTCGAACTGGAACGGATAGGCAATGCTATCGGTCACCGCGTCGCGCGAGAAGACTGCTAAGCTTCAAAACATAGTCAATCGAAAGTGGACAATCGATCATGGCAGACATACGGGACATCAATCTGAACCGGCTGGTGATTTTCGCGGCGGTGGTCGAAGCAGGCTCTCTTACTGCCGCAGCGGCGCGCCTCGGCCTCGCAAAGGCGATGGTCAGCACACACATTCAGCGGCTCGAGAGAGAGGTTGGCGCGAGTCTGCTGGTACGAACCACTCGACAGATCAAGGTCACCGAAGGCGGCCGCGTGTTTTACGACGCGTGTTGCAGAATCTTGCAGACGGCCGAAGATGCTTTGTCGGCAGTGTCGGACGCAAGCGCTCCGGTGCGCGGTACGTTGCGCGTGAGCGCGCCGCACGACTATGGCGCGCTCGCGGTCGCGCCAGCACTGGTCGATCTGCGCCATGCTTATCCAGAACTCGACGTCGAACTGATTTGCAACGACAGCTACGTGGATTTGATCGCGGACAGCATCGATATCGCAATCCGGCTCGGTCGGCTCGCCGATTCGAGCTACCGCGCGGTGAAAATCGGCGCCTTCGTCAAATGGGTGGTGGCAAGCCCGGCTTTTGTGGAGAAGTGGGGGAAACCCCGCTCGCCGGCCGCACTGGCGAAATGGCCTTTTGTTGCACTGTCGGTATTGCCGCATCCAATGACCCTCGAATTGCAACGCGCCAATGGCGACATGAAAAACGTCCGCTGCAGCAGCGGACTTCAAGTCAACACCGCCGACGCCGCTCGCGCAGCCACGCTTTCAGGTGGCGGCTTCGCGCTGCTGACCGACTTCTCGATCGCGGCGGACGTGAAAGCCGGCCGCCTCGTGCGTCTGTTGCCCGACTGGACGACGGCGCCCGCGGGCATTCAAGCGGTGTTTCCACCAACAAGTTATCCGCCGGCGAAAGTACGCGCCCTGATCGATGTTTTCAGAACGCGGCTCGCTGTGTCTGCCTGATACGCTGCTTGAGCCAGTCTGAAGTCTCCATGCTGATTCAGCCAGCACTGCGAGAGCGCGCGACAAACCAGCGCCCCGATGCAACCGACCAGAGGATGATCACGCCGTACGCCACCATCGCAACGGCACCGATCGCGAAGAACAGCGTCAGCGACCTGGTAACCCGCAACGCCAATGTACCGACGCCGGCATACAGCACGAGCCGCAGCGCGCCCGCGCCGAGCGGCCAGCCGAGTCGGCCCGCGCCCTGCGACGCCAGATACAGCGAGAAGCCGAGCCCGAAGAAGCCGTAGAAAGGACCGATGATGCGCAAACACGTAGAGCCGGTCTGCAGCAACTGCTCGTTGGCGCCGAACAGGAGCAGCCACGCATGCGGCCACAGCGCTGCCGCGAGGCCAACCAGTTCGGCAAGCACGAAGGCCATCGCGCCACCGGTCAACGCTATGCGCCGTGCGCGTTCGCACTGTCCCGCGCCGATGTTCGCACCGACGAGCGCCACCATCGGTGCGCCGATGCCAAACGCCATCGGCATCAGCAGGTATTCGAGGCGCGTAGCGATTCCGTAACCGGCGAGCGCCGGAGTGCCCGCATGTGCAGCGACGGCGGCGCCAGTCAGCGCGATGAGTGCGTTCGTCAGAAGTGGATTCAGACATGCAAGACCGCCAACCATGAGAATGCTACGCATCGGCGCCCAATGCAGCGTGCCGCGTGACAGGCGAGCCGGATTGCGCCCGCTCACGCAATACCAGCCGAGTATCGCGGTACCCGCTGTGTAGTACGCAACGAGTGCCCAGGCGCCACCCGCGACACCGAGGTGAGGCAACGGGCCGATGCCGAAGATCAGACACGGCGACAGTGGAATCAGCAACACGGCACCACCGCAGATCATTGCGCCGGGTACCACCATGTTGCCCGTGCCGCGAATCACGCTTGCAAGCGCGTTCATCGCCCACATCAACGGCAAGCCGGCGAACAGCACGTGCCCGTATGTGCTGGCGGCGTCGAGTGCCGCACCGTGTGCACCGAGCATCTGGAACAGCGGCCGGGTAACCGCAAGCAGGACAATGGATAGCGCAATGCCGATGAGCGAGTTGAGGGCTACCGCGTGCCTCGCGAGCGGGTCGACCAGCGCCACATTGCCGGCGCCAAGCGCACGCGCGACCGACGACGAGATACCGCCGCCCATCGCGCCTTGCGACAGATTCTGCATCAGTATCAACATCGGCACGACCACCGCGACGCCTGCAAGTACCTGCGTGCCGAGTCTCGCGAGAAACCATGTCTCGACGAGGCCCGTCGACGACTGGGCCAGCATCATCAGCATGTTCGGCCAGCCCATGCGCGCCAGCAGTGGCGCAATGGGTGCTTCCAGCATGGAGCGCAGGCGCGACGGGACCACAGCATGGTGAGTCAATGATCATCGTGCGACTGAACGGCCGCTTCGATCTTGATGGCATTGCTGATCAGCGCCGCTATCTCGTCTTCCGATCGCGCGCCCTCGGTGGTCAAAGAACCCACCTTGAAAGTCGGAACAGACGACACGCCAGCGGCCCGCGCTCTCGCGATGTCGGCCTCCGTCTTCGTGATCTCCGCCTGGTCCGCGAGGAGCGCGTGCACCTCCTTGCGCTGGAACCCATAGCACGCAGCGATCTCGCCGAGCGTTTCCAGATCGGAAATATTGTGCCGGTCATCGAAGTACGCGCGTGTCAGTGCCACAGCCAGCGCGTGCTGCGTACCGCGCGCTCTGGCGGCACGCAGCAGGGTATGGGCATAAACCGTCCTGTAGACGTAGGGCTGGAGACTCAGGCTCAGGTGCAAACCGGAAGCGCGCGCCTCCGCTTCCGGTCGCTCGAAAGCAGGCGCCATGTTCACGATGCCTTTCTTACGAAAGTAGTCCGCCAGACGAATGCCTTCCGGCGGCGCATTCGGTATCAGCTCGTAGGGGTGGTGTTCGATATCGACAGCCAGATTCGGAAATCGCTCGGACAGCACTTTGTCCAGGCGATGCTGCCCGATGAGACACCACGGGCATACGATGTCCGAATACAAATCTATTTTCAATGCAGGCATGACGCCTCCATGAGAAACCAGTTTTCCTGCGGGCAGGATGAGTTAGATCACCATCGCGGGGAGTGCGTCGATGCGGTTCATCGCCATCTGCTCCGAGGCGGCGCTTGCCTCCGGCCCGAACACCAGCCCTTCTGCCACGATCACCTCAAGATCGTTAATCCCGATCAGCGCGAAGATGTGCCTCAAGTAGGTTTCTGCGTGCTCGCGGTGCGCGGAAGGCGAGCCCTCGGCATAGACGCCGCCCCGGGCAATGGCGACGATTACCCGCTTTCCCGCAGCCAGCCCCACGGGGCCCGCACCACTTCCGAAAGAGAACGTCTTGCCGGCGACCACCACCCGATCGATCCAGACCTTCAACGAACTGGGGATCGAGTAGTTGTAGAACGCGAGACCTATCACGATGGTGTCGGCGGCCTGGAACTCCGCGAGTACGCTCGCGCTTTCAGCAACGTCGTCCCGCTGTTCGGCATCCAGACCTGAAGCATCCGCCGACTGGACATGGACCGCGAATACCGGCTCCGTCAGATGCGGCAACGGATGGGCTGCGAGATCCCGATAGGTGATATCGAGGTCTTCATCGGCATTCTTGAGCTTGTCCACAATGGCGGCAGACAGGCGTCGACTCACCGAGTTGCTCGTTTGAATACTGGTATCGAGATGCAGCAATTTACTCATGGAAGATCCTTCACTTTAACGACTGCCCGAGGAATCGGGCGTGAATAGAAAAATGCATACGCACCCTTTAGCGGAAGTTAAGGTATGGTATCGACGCGCAACAAGCCGCCAGTGCGTAACGCTAAATTTGTACGTGAAACTATCTTTGATATCTTGTACATTGACAAGAACGCACTAATAAGTGCTGCACGAACACCGATGTTCCTTAAAGAAAATCCAGGAGAGTGCCGTGGCTAGTCGAGTGCCATCCGAAGTGACGACCCTTGTGCACGACGAAGAAATCCATGCCGAGTGCCGCGCAATGGCACAGGTACTGGATCGAATCGGTGACAAATGGACCGTGATGGTAGTTGGCGCTCTTTCGGACGGACCGCAACGCTTCAACACCATCCTGCGTACAGTCAACGGCGTGTCGCACCGCATGCTCACGCTGACCTTGCGAGGTCTCGAACGAGACGGTCTCGTGACCAGAACGGTTTATCCAACCATTCCACCCAAAGTCGAGTACGAACTCACTGAGTTAGGCAGTTCATTGATCGCGCCATTGAGAGCGCTAGCGGCCTGGGGAAGAAAGAATCGCCCAGCGATCGAGGAAGCAAGACTGCGATTCGATGAGCGACCAGAGACGGTGTAGGAAATGTGGTGGTTCAGGGTTTTCGCAACAGGGAGAAAAGTGGTCGCGCGAGACCTTTAAGAAGCGCGCGATCGGGACGCGTCCGCGCAAATACCCGAATACCTAAAGAAGTGCCGAGAAACAGTCTCGCGAGATCGGCTGCAGACTGATCCGTCGAAATCGACCCGTCCGCCTGACCCGCAGCAATGCTGTCGCGCAGGTACCGCTCGATCCGGCCAAAAATGTAGGTGACCACCTCGCGAAACTCTTCGTCATGTGGTGCGACCTCAAGCGCGGTATTCACCACAAAGCAGCCCTTGCGCAGCTTATCGCTGAGCGCCTCAGCGATGATCGCGTCGATGTACCGTTCTATCGCTTGCAGAGGCGGTGTGTTGCTCTCAAAAATTTCGGTGCAGTCGACGAGCGCAGACCGAACATATCGATCGAGCACCAGCCGATAGAGAGCCCGCTTGTCACCGAAGGCGTTGTACAGGCTTGGACTGGTCAATCCTGTGCCCTCGGCCAGATCACGCATGGACGTGGATTCATACCCGTTCACCCAGAAGTGCTCAGTCGCCTTGTCCAGTACCGCCTCTTCGTCGAACTCTCTCGGCCTCGCCATTTTCGTGCAACTCCCTGAATTTCCGTTACTCGCGGACGGATTTTAGCACGATCGATACAAAAATGGTGTGTCTGATGCTGCCGTTCGCGTGTGAACAGACACCTCATGACCATGTTTTATCACCATCGTTACAAAATTCATTGCACGTTTTATTACACACGTTATAGAATCCGTTCCGTCGATGCCGCATCCGGTCCAGATCACTGATATACGGCACGACTCCTTTACGTGCGGTTCCCTGCCGGGCGGTTCGCCGCCGCGCTGTGAGTCGCCCCCAACGAGAAACAACCTGGAGTACACAGATGAACGAGCATGCCAACGTAGAAGGGATTTATCCCGTCCCGGCCGTGATGCAGACGAACACGATCGAAGCCGACGGCGCATCCGCCCGGCAAACGTTCCCTCATGCTGAGAAACCGAAGAACTCCGCAAGCGTCTGGTCCGCGCTCTCCCGCACTTTTCGTCGAGTGGCGGTCGGCTTCGCCGCCAGCCTGACGCTGGGCACCCTGTCGGCGCACGCCGCGATCACCCCCTTCCCGGCCGACTTCCGCAACTCGGAGGTGGTGAACGGCGACGCGACGATCAACGTCCGCGTCGGCGGTCATGGGCCTGCCGTTGTGTTGATCCACGGCTTCGGCGAGACCGGTGACATGTGGGCGCCAATGGCCGCGGTACTCGAGAAGGACCACACCGTAGTCGTGCCAGATCTGCGCGGCATGGGCCTGTCCTCGCACCCCGCCGGCGGCTATGACAAGTGGACGCAGGCCGGCGACATCCAGGCAGTCCTCGACAGGCTCGGCATCGACCACGCCGACATCGTGGGTCACGACATCGGCGTGATGGTCGCGTATGCCTACGCGGCGCGCTATCCGGACAAGACAAACCGTCTCGTCGTCATCGACTCGCCGATCCCCGGTATCCCGCCGTGGGACCAGATCGTGCGCATGCCCGCGCTGTGGCACTTCAACTTCGGTGGCCGTGACGCCGAGCGTCTGGTTGCCGGCCGCGAGCGCATCTATCTCGACCGCTTCTGGGACGAGTTCGCCGGCGACCCGTCGAAGATCGATGAAGCGACTCGCCGTCACTACGCCGCGATCTACGCGAAGCCTGGTGCGATGCATTCCGCGTTCGCCCAGTTCCTCGCGATCGACCAGAAGGACGAGGACGACAACCTCAAGGCGATGCAGACGAAGCTGACGATGCCGGTGCTCGCCATCGGCGCCGAAAAAGCGTTCGGTGCCAACGTGGGGATCATTATGCGCAACGCGGCGACTAACGTTCAGGAAGTCATTATTCCAAACGCGGGCCACTGGCTGATGGATGAAGCGCCCGCGCCTACGATCGCCGCGGTGCAGGAGTTCCTTGCAGTGCATTGAATTCGGTGACGGCGCTTTCGCTCAGGCCGTCGGTATCGCGATCCTGCTGTCCATCCATTCAGCAATTCTGATTTGCCTTCGCAGCTTAACCACTCAAGGATTGATCATGCGTTTTCCCACCTTACGCTCTGTCGTGGCGCAAGCCATCTCCGCGCTGTGTCTGCATACCATCACCGCCGTGCCTGCGCTTGCCGCGCCTGTGAAGAATATCGTCGTGGTCCACGGTGCATTTGCCGATGCCGCGGGTTGGCGTCCTGTCTACAACATCCTGACGAAGGACGGTTACCACGTGACACTGGTACAACAACCGCTGACGTCATTCAACGACGACGTGACCGCCACGAAACGTGTACTCAATAGTCTTGACGGTCCTTGCGTACTCGTCGGCCATAGCTATGCCGGCACCGTTATTAGTGAGGCCGGGAACGACGGGCATGTGAAGTCGCTGGTCTACATCGCCGCACATGCACCCGATGCGGGTGAAACCATGGCGGACAACAACAAGAAGTACCCGGGCACACCTGTATCTATCGTCGGAACTCCGGATAACTTCGTTTACCTGAAACCGACCGACTACCCATCACAGTTCACACCTGACCTGCCCCACGCCCAAGCCGAGTTCGAGGCGCATGCACAGATCCCGCTTGCGGTATCCGAATTCTCGGCGCAGGTTTCCGATCCGGCATGGAAGACGAAGCCGAGCTGGTACATGGTCGCGACGGCCGACAAGATGATGAGCCCGAACCTCCAACGCATGTATGCAGCACGCGCTCATGCGAATACGGTCGCGATCGACGGTGCAAGCCATGCAGTGTTTGAATCTCATCCGCGGGAAGTCGCTGCACTGATCGAACAGGCAGCGCAGCACTCTGGGGAATAAGCAATCGCGATTCCGGGCAGGCTATCGGTCTTGTTGCTACTGATGCGCTTTCACCGCAGCTCACGCCATCAAGACGCCTCGGGTTCCGGCTGGAACGCCGCTGCGATGACAGACAGCGTCAGAATACCGACCGAAAGCCACAGGCCCGCACGAATGCCCGAAGGTCCATCGGAAAGCGCGCCGCTCAGTATCGGACCGATGCACTGACCCACGCCGAACGCGACGGTCAGTGCTGCGATGGCGGCAGTCCATGCGTGAGGTTGTGCGGCCCTGCGCGCAAAACTGGTCACAGCGGCAACGACCGCAAGAAACGAACCGCCGAACAGAACCGCCGACAGGTAGGCACCTGCGGCAGTGGGCCAGATGAGCGGAAGCACGGCACCGACGGCAACCATGGCGACCGTCGCGGCCGTCCCCCAGCCGCCTTTCAGATGACCAAGAACGGGGCCCCAGGCGAACGCAGCAACGATTGCGGCAAGGCCGAGGACCGACCAGAAAGTCGTGATGCCATAGCTGTTGAAACCGACGTTGCTACGCAGGTACGCAACGATGAAAGTGGCATAGGTGATATACCCTGCGCCGTAAAGACAGTACGACAGCAGCTTGCACACCATGAACTTCACGGACCAGCCACCGCGCGCCCTGGTGGCGTGATGCGCTGGCTCGGGCGTGCGGCTCAGCACAAGCCATCCGTAGATCGTCGCGAGTAGCGACAGGCCACCCAACGCGAGCCAGCCCCCTCGCCAGCCGGTTGCCGATAGCAGCGGCGGAATGGTGAGCGCCGAGGCCATCACGCCTAATCCGGCACCAGCAAAGTACACACCGAGAACAGTCGGCGCGCGAGACTTGCTCCCCCCCGCGGCAGCCGCAGAGGTCAGACCCGCACCCGCAACGAATGCCAGCGCACCCGTTACGCCCGTCAAGGTTCTCAGCACGAGCAGCAACGTGAAATGCGAAGTCATGCCAGTTGCACCAACGCATAACGCTGTTAAGAGCAGTCCAATCGCAAACACGCGCTTGTTGCCGATCCAGCGGCCGAGCGGTGCGGTAATCAGTGCTCCAGCCAGATAGCCCGCAGCGTTGGCCGTATTCATCGCCCCTGCGTCGGCAAAGCTCCAGCCGAGCTCCGCGCGCATCAGAGGAAGCAATAGCGCGTAAGCAAAGCGCGATAGTCCGAGCGCCACCGCCGGCCCCATCGCGAGACCAACTACGACCCAGAGAGGCGTCAGCGCGGCATCAGCGGTGGAAAAATCCGCTTGCCCCGCACGGCTCACCGATGACGAATGCGTTTTCTCACTCAATCTGACGCTCCTGGTGGCCATACTTTAAACCTGCGCAAAGCCACCGTCAGCCTGAATGTCGGCTCCGTTGATATAGCTGGCCGCATCGGAAGCAAGAAAAGCCACGATCGCGCCCATCTCATCTGCTTCGCCCGCGCGCCCCAACGGAACCGCGCCGACGATGTTCTTCATGTAAGCGTCCTTAGCCGCTTCGTCGACAAAGGTGGCCTTCACCAAAGGCGTCATGATCGGTCCTGGACTGATGGTGTTGACACGGATGCGACGCGCCTTGAGCTCCGTGGCCCATGTCCGCGCAAAGCTGCGAATCGCGGCCTTGGTCGCGGAATAGACCGTGCGCGCGGGCAAACCCTTCTGTGCCGTCGCGGACGACACCAGGATGATCGATGCTCCATCGCTCAGCAACGGTAGAGCCTGCTGAACCGTATAAATGACGCCCTTGAAATTGATCGCGAGCTGGGAATCGATGCCCTCTTCGGTAATCGAACCGAGTGCTTCTCGCGTCTGAACGCCGGCGTTCGCCACCACGATATCTACTTTGCCTTTCGCGACACGAACTGCTTCGTAGACGCGATCCAGCTCGGCCTGTCGGGACACGTCGGCCCGCAGCGCCACCACATCGCCGCCAATTTCGGCGACCGCTGCATCGAGTATCGACTGACGCCGACCTACGATAAACACGGAAGCCCCCTCTTCAACCATCCGCTTCGCGGAGGCCAGCCCGATACCTTCGCCACCTCCGGTAATGACAGCAATTTTGCCTTGCAGAGATGCGCCCATCGAACACTCCAATTCTGTGATGATCGACATATAACCATGAGTGAATGGACGAAGCAAGCGAATTATGTAATGATCGGCACAGATCATTGGAATGGATTGGTATGGCACGACCTCGCGATTTTGAAGAAGAAGAGGTGCTCGATCGGGCGATGGAGGTGTTCTGGCGCCGTGGCTACGACGGCGCCTCCATGGCCGAGCTGACGAAGGCCATGGAGCTGAGCTCACCCAGCATTTATGCTGCGTTCGGCAGCAAACGCGGCCTCTTCGATGCGGTACTCACCCGGTACCGCGAACGACGTGCTGGACACCGGCAGCATTTGCTCGGTGACGCCACTGCTCGCGAAGTGGCCGAGCGATTTTTATTCGGTGCAATCGAATGGCTCGTCGATCCAGACGAGCCTCGCGGGTGTTTGCTGATTCAGGCCGGAACGGCGATCGGAGTAGACAACGAAGATGTGCCGCGCGCCATCGTCACCCTGCGCGGCAGGACGAAGGAGTTGCTGACCGAACGGCTCGCGCGTGCGCAACGGGAGGGGTATCTCGCCGAGTCCGAAGATCCCGCGGCGCTCGCCCGTTATCTGCTCATGGTGTTCAATGGTCTGGCTCTGCAGGCAGCGGAGGGTATGTCGAAGGCGGAACTCACTGACTCCGCCGAACGCGCGTTGATGAGTTGGCCCGCTCGGCCTCGCCGCAAGTCTGTTGCGGGTTCAACAAGGCGCAAAGTTAAACAGTAACCGCGCTTAAGTGACGCTCCGCGACCTCGCGCGCTTTTTCGCGGGTGGAGCGTTATTTCGTCGCGCGGGTTTGCTCGAAGCGCGATGACCTTCCACTTCTCGCAAGACATCGATAAAAGCCCTTAACGCGGCCGGTACGAGACGGTTGCCCGGATAGTAGAGGTGCTGACCGGAAATAGGCGGTGTCCATTCCTTCAAGACGCACACAAGATGGCCGCTATCGATCTTGTCTTGCGCCGTCTCCGCCCAGACATACGCGAGCCCTATCCCTTTCACTGCTGCGTCGACCATCAGACCGACGTTGTCTAACGTGATCGGCCCCGATACCTCGATCTTCAGCGGCTGCCCATGTCGTTCGAACTCCCATCGATACATCTTTCCACTGGGTAACCGAAAGCGGACGCATCGATGTTTGCCGGCCGCCGCCGACGATTGGCCGATTTCAAGAAAAATTTGGCCGACCTTGCCAATGACCGGGTCTCCGGTTTGAAAGACACTTACTCCAATTTTGGGTGGTTAAATATGACCATTCAAAGATCACAGGAACATGCAGATTGCATTCTCCCAGCCTCCTCGGCTGGAGACACTTCTGCACGGACGACCAGATTCAAATAACTACATAAATCCACGTGATGGAGAGAGACAATGAACCACCTGGAGTCCGTGAGCAGCGGAAAATCCACCACTGATACTCCGTCGGCAACCGACACGCTATTTGCAAAGATTGCCTGGCGTATCGTTCCGCTGCTTTTCCTCTGCTACGTGTACGCGTACGTCGATCGCGTCAACGTCGGCATGGCGCAGCTGCAGATGAAACAGACGCTGCCGTTTGGCGACCTGTCGTACAGCATCGGCGCAAGCATCTTCTTCGTCGGCTATCTGCTTTTCGAAGTGCCCAGCAATCTGATGCTGGAAAAAATCGGTGCGCGCAAGACGATGCTTCGCATCATGCTCGGCTGGGGCGCCGTCAGTACCTGCCTGATGTTCGTGCGAAGCGAACCCGTGTTCTATGCGTTGCGCTTCCTGCTCGGTGCGTTCGAAGCGGGTTTCTTTCCGGGCGTGATCCTGTACCTGACGTACTGGTTTCCCGCCCAGCGCCGCGGCTCGATCATTTCGATCTTTCTTGCCGCGCCGGTCCTTTCGCTTCTCGCGATGACACCGCTGAGCGGTGCGATCTTGCGAGGCCTCGACGGTATCGCAGGTCTGCACGGCTGGCAGTGGTTGTTTCTGATCAGCGGCCTGCCGGCGGTTCTGCTTGGCATCGTGACGTTCTTTGCACTCAGCGACCGGCCGGAACAAGTGGCCTGGTTGACCGACAGTGAGAAGAACATATTGCGCAAGCAGCTCGATTCCGAAACAACCGGTGTCAGCACTGCCGCGCATACGTCGATCAAGGCGTTGCTGTGCGACCCCAAGGTCTACGTACTGTCGCTCGTCTATCTGCTGTTCATCGGCTGTGTGTACTCGATGATCTTCTGGACGCCCACGCTCATCAAGGGTTGGGGTATCGACAATCTGTTCTGGGTGGGCATCTATTCGGCAATTCCGTATCTATGCGGCATTGTCGGCATGACGCTGTTCGGTCGGCATTCCGATCGCACCCGCGAACGGCGCTGGCACTTCACAGGCGCAGCCGCCCTTTCCGCCGCGGGCCTGGGCATCACGATCGTCGCGCACGGTTCTTTCGCTGTGTCGCTGCTTGGGCTCTGCGTGATGACGACTGGCATGGTCACGCTCACGCCCGTGTTCTTTACGGCCGTAAGCGAATATGTGCCAAAGAAAACGGCCGCTGCGGGTATCGCGTTGATCAGCAGTCTCGGGAATCTCGGCCCAAGCGTGATTCCGCCTGCGCTCGTCTGGGTGAACGGCAGGACCGGCGCACCTTATACGAGCCTTGGTTTGATCATCGCGATGCTGTTGTTGTCGGGCGGACTGCTGCTGATCGCGCTTCGGCCCGCACACATAGCGCGTACCACTGCGGCTTACGAATCGACCTGACGTATCCCCGTGTCGCGCCGGTACGCACCCGGCGCCACGCCTGTCCAGCTACGGAACGCGCGATAGAACGACGGGATATCGCCGAAGCCGAGTCCTTCGGCAATTTCCGAAATCGGGTCCTCCGTTTGTGTGAGCCGATGGATTGCAAGGTCGCGCCGCAGTGCGTCCTTGACCTCCTTGACGGACATGCCCTCCTGTTCCAGTCGACGGCAAAGCGTTCGCAGGGACATGTTCAGCGTTTTGGCGATGTCGGGGACTTTCATCGAACCCACGCCGCCTTCGAGCAGGCAGGTCCGCACCTGATGCGCCACCGGTTGCCTGACGGAGGGCGAGCATAGCCAGTCGCGTGGCTGACGGGAAAGGAACGTTCTGAGGTCGCGTTCGGTGCGATGGAATTGCAGGTCCAGTAGCGACGCATCGAACGTCATCGTCGTCATCGGGCAATCGAAGTTCAGCGGCCCTGGAAACAAGCTGTAGAGATCGTCCAGATAGGTCGGTGCGGGGAACGAGAAGTTGACCGCCATCAACGGAATGTTTCGACCGATCAACCAGGAACCGACACCGTGAAATACCTTTAGCGTGAGCTCCAGACCCATCGGCCGGCATCGTCGCGGCCCGTCCGGTTCGCGTAACGCGATCGATGCGAGCCCGTCGTTTCGCGAGATCAGGACTTCGAAGTCGTCGCTGAGCATTTTGAGCAGACGGGAATAGCGATGCAGTGCGATGCCCGTGGTCGGCGCCGCGATGATGCTGTACCCCCCAAACTTCATCGTGCCGCCCGGCATGGGTCGGGACAGGAGGCCGAGCAGCTCGTCGTTTCTTGCGCTCGCCATCAGCCGGTATAGCGTCGCGAACTGGTCCTCGGTGACGCGTCCGGTGCTGGACGTCAAGGTATCGGCAGCGATGCCTACCTGTTCCATCAACCGTTGCTGCGTCGGGAGATCCGTGCCCGTTTCGCTGAAGAACGCTTGCAGAAAACGGGACGACAATGTCAGGCAGAGTGACTCGCTGGATGGGCGCATATCGCCTGTATACACCATTCCCCTAACAACACGCCACGTCTGGCCTCCAGCGTTCCGGACGATCTATAACACCGTCGGCGACGGGCCGATCGAGGCCCGCCGGTTCGACGCGGCCACGGCCTGCTCGGTCTCGTTGTTCCCTTGCACGTTGCCCGCTTCGGGAACGATCGAACCATTGCGATCGGTGACACGATCGAGCAGACCGGCGAGCCGCTCCGGTACGTCGATACCTACCCCGACGTGCAAGCCCTCCGTGAGCGTGATATGCGCGGCCTCGAACGTCCCCGCTCCCGCACAGAGAATGGTGCGCGTCGGCGCGCTTTCGTGAGCGAGTACCAGCATCGCGGGGACCACGGCTTCGGGCGACAGCATGTCGGCGAGATTGTCCTGGATCAATCCTTCGGTCATCCGGGTCGCCGCCGTCGGTGCGAGCGCATTGACATGGATGTTGTACTTCTTTCCTTCGATCGAGAGCGTCTGCATCAGGCCGACCAGCGCCATTTTCGCGGCGGCGTAGTTGGACTGCCCGAAATTGCCGTACAGACCCGACGATGACGTCGTCATCACGATACGGCCATAGCGTTGCTGCTGCATGATGTCCCACACCGCTTTCGTGCAATTGACCGAGCCCATCAGATGCACGTCCATCACGAGGCGAAAGTCGTCCAGCTCCATCTTCGCGAACGTCCTGTCGCGCAGGATGCCCGCATTGTTGATGAGCACATCGACGCGGCCCCATCGACTCATCGTGTCGGCGACCATCTTTTGCATCGCGTCGAAATCGGTAACGGACGCTTTATTGGCGATGGCCTCGCCGCCCGCGTGCCGAATCTCGTCGACGACCTGCTGAGCCGCGGTTGTAGTGAGGCCGGACCCGTCGCGCGAAACGGCCGGATCGTTGACGACCACCTTTGCACCACGCGCAGCCAGCGCCAATGCATGCTGCCTGCCGAGTCCGCCGCCGGCGCCGGTCACGATTGCAACGCGTTCCTTGAAGTCGATGCTCATTGTCTGGATTTCTCTCTGTCCGGGTCAGTGCTGATCAGTGCGGGTGAGTGGTAAAGACGATGTGAAAAATTACCCTGCACGAAAGGCTTGATTTCGCGCACGGCAAATTCTCCATGTGTTTATTTCCGGGGTCAGCGAGGGGTTTCCCGAGGTTTGTATTGATTGGCGCATTTTGAAAAAAGTTTGGCGAATCGTGCCAATGACGAGGTATCCGATCTGACTGATACTCGCCCCGAGACAATTCCGGCACAGGAATTTCTTTGGTCAAAAAATCAAATAGAAATGGAGACTTCAACGATGAACTCACATCGCCGCATTGCTGGCGCGGTTGTGCTTTGCACGTCGCTTGCCGGCGTCGGAACGGCCGCTCATGCGCAGGGCAGCGTGACGCTCTACGGCATTGTCGATAGCGGAATTTTATATACCAGCAAAACGCTTAACCCAGCTACCGGACAGAATGCCGGTCACCAGCTGTCGGTGATCACTGGAGGTTTGAGTCCGTCGGTCTTTGGCCTGAAGGGAACGGAAGATCTTGGAGGTGGATTCCATGCAATCTTCAACCTTGAGAGCGGTATCAACCTCGCTAACGGCGGCGTTGCCGATTCGAACGGCAATTTCTTCGGACGCCAGGCATGGGTCGGCCTGACGAGCGACATGGGTACGGTCAAAGCGGGCCTGCAATATTCGCCATTTGCGTTGTCGCTGATTGCCAGCGATCCGCGCAACGTGTCCTTTTTCGGCAGCGGCGTCCCCATCTATATCGGTGGGGTGTTCGTGACCGGCATCTTCAATTCGAATGCCATTTCGTACTCAAGCCCAACCATTGCGGGTCTGCAAGGCAGTGCAATGCTCGCCCTGGGAGGAACCGCGGGTGACTTTCAGGCTGGCCGGCAGTACTCGGCGAGGCTGAGCTACAAGCTCGGTCAACTCGTGATCGATGCGGCGATGTACAGCGGGAACCCTGGCGGTACGGCCGCGTCGACACCCACGCCGAGCACGGTCGCGTTCTCCGGTCGCACCATCGGCGCCAGCTATCGCTTCGACAGCCTTACGGTGAGACTCCTGTTCGTCAATTACAAGATCGCTGGGTCTTTCGACAATCGCGTATATGGCGGCGGGTTCAGTTATGAAGTCACGCCCACCGTGAATGTCGACGCAGGCGTGTGGGCCACCAGCGACGGCAACGACACCAGCAATCATTCGATCATGGCGGCGACCGGCCTGACCTACAGTCTTTCCAAATCGACCGCCTGTTATGGCCAGTTCGGTTTCGTCAACAACCACGGAGCGATGAACACCGGGTTGTCCACGAACGGCGCGCTCATGGGCGTGCGAGGATCGACCCTCGGTGCGGACGTTGGCATTCGCCATCTGTTCTAACCGCTCCAACTTTCGATGTGGGCACACGCGTATCTATCGATGATATCCGCCGGTCAATAAAAACAGGAGACAACGTATGTCCGTAAAAATCTTTCAAGCGACAAGTGCTGCGCTCGTGGTTGCCCTGATCGTATCGGCATGCGGAGGCAGTGTCGGTAGCTCTACGTCGCCCACTTCATCGCCTGTCGCTTCGTCGGCCGCTGCGGAAGGCTCGCTGCTGAATAGCCCGCCGCCGCGTACCGCTTCCCTGAGCGCGGCCGCTTTCACCGCTGTGCTGCAATCGAGTCTGTCCGGTTTGAGCCTGCTGCAAATGGCCGGCGGTACGCTGGCCTGTGGTGTCGACGTGCACTACGTGCAGTACGCTACCGTGGGCGGCGCCGGCGAAGCCACGACGGCATCGGGCGTGCTGATGGTGCCGACCGGCAGTGGGCCGAACTGCACAGGTCCTCGCCCGGTCGTGGAATATGCACACGGCACCAACATCACGAAAAGCTATAACCTCGCCGCCATCACCGATCCCACCAATCAGGCTTACCCCGAAGCGCTTCCTCTCGCCGCGCTGTATGCCGCGCAGGGCTACGTCGTCGTGGCGCCTAACTACGCCGGCTACGACAGCTCGGCGCTCGCATATCACCCGTACCTGAACGCGAATCAGCAATCGAAGGACATGATCGATGCGTTGAGTGCCGCAAAGGCCGCGTTGCCGTTGCTTGCCTCGCCCACTACGGCTAGCGGCAAGCTGTTTCTAACCGGTTACTCGCAGGGCGGTTATGTTGCGATGGCGACCGCGCGCGCGATGCAGGCGGCCGGTACACCCGTCACCGCCTCGGCGTTTCTGTCGGGGCCTTACGCGTTAGCAGCGATGGCGGACCAGGTGTTTGAAGGCGAAGTGGACATCGGTGCCAATGCGTTCTTTCCGATGATCCTGACCAGCTACCAGAAGGCATACGGCAACATCTATTCGTCACCCTCGGACGTCTACGAAAGCGCTTATGCGAGCGGTATCGAAACGCTGTTACCTGGTCCGTACAACTTCACGACGGTTACTTTGAGCGGCAAGCTGCCAAGTGCGCTGTTCAGCAGCACGCCACCCGCCGGGCCAGCCGCGCTCCAACCCACGCTTGACGCCATGTCACCGCCTACGGGTACCGGCGCGACCGATGCGATATTCGCACTCGGCTTTGGCGCGAACAATCTGATCCGCAATGACACACGGCTCGACTATCTGCTCGACGCTTTCGCCAATCCGGACGGGGTGGCACCGAAGCTCACGACGGGTGCGCCGGCAGCGTCCCCGCAGAATCCGCTTCGCATCGCGTTGAAGAAGAACGACCTGCGTGGCTGGACACCGACCTCGCCGGTGCTGTTGTGCGGCGGTCATCAGGATCCTGTCGTGTACTTCGCCACTAATGCCGACGTGATGAAACAGCAATGGGCCGGGCTCGGTTCGCTCGTGACGGAGCTTGACGTCGATTCCGCACCTGCGTCGGACGGTTTCAACACAGCCCGGCAGGTTTTCCTGACCGCAGAGGCGGCGACCGCTGCGAGTGGCGGCGCCATTGCGGTGATCGGGGCTTACCACTCTCCGCTGGTGTTCGATGGGTGCATGTCCGCTGCCGCTACCTTTTTTTCGGGTCACAGGAGCTGACGGGCGTATGGATGACGAGTTGGGATGGCAACTGATACCCCGTGAACATCCCTACTCGCATCAATCCCTCAGTCCAGTTGTCTCCACGCAAACGCCCGTCGCCGGGACACGGAGAATTCGATGCAGATTTTTCAGCAGGCCATATACCGCGTGATAGGCAGAAGACGGCGGCCTGTCGTAAGCGAGTCCGGCCTCCGTGTAGGTCGCTGCTTCGAGCAACACGACACGCGCTATGGCAATGCTGCGATCTGAAATCCTTCTTCTTGCGTTTGCCTTTCTCCGGCCGATGGTAGCCAACGCTTCGAATTCCTCGAATGTCAGCTTCGGCAGGTCGGAGTATCTGCAAGCACCAACGTTCCTCCGTTCGGTCTTCCCCGCCCCACCTTCTCCCAGGCACACCGGCGGCTGAACGGTCGGGTCCTGTATTGCAAAGTGCATCAAGGTCTTGACTGCTCGTCGCGCTCCACCTTCCGATGTCGCACCTTGTGCGAATGACGCCTGCTTGTACGTCACACCCTCGATCATTACAGCACGCGCCATCGCGACATCGTCATCTGACATGACGTTCCAGGATTTTCCATATGCTCGTGCGATTCGCACCAGTTCGTCGAACTCATTGGGCGTGACTCGAGGAAGATCCCGATAGGGCATTGACTTGCCAATATTGCTATCCATGGGGTGTACGAAGCAAAGTGATCGATTCTCTTAAGGCGCTCCTACGCCCGTGTCGAAAATCTGTAGGGTTATCCAGGTCGGAGAAAAACACTTCTTGCAACCTCACTTATGAGGAAGCCCGTTCGCTTTTCTCCGTGAAACTATCACGACGCAATGTCTAACGTCATTGTCATGTTGCGCCATGTCATTCTCAGAATCGACCATCTGGACGCCCCAGCCAAATCAAGATCACCTATAACACTATCGTTCATTGATGAATGCGAGAATCTCGTTTCCATAGCTGTCGTCATCGCTTCCAAAACTCAGGACATTGGAAACGTGATTATGGCCCTCTAGATAGACGATCTTTGGCATCTTGCCTCGTTGATTCGCAATTGCCTCTGCAAGACGAAGCGTTGGAATCGCAAGAAATGGAGGATCGAATTCCGAATAGCTCAGGAGCAACGGTACGTCGGCGTTTCCGACGTGCCGCAACACCCCTCGGCTGTCATAACAGGACTCGTCTTCGCCGTAGTAGAGCGCGAAGCCCGGGGGCATCGGCCGTACGCTCAGGTCATAAACTCCGCTGGCGAGAACCGCGCGCGTAGCCAGAAGCGTTTCTTTGCGAACCTCGGGATGAAACAGATAGCTGGCAACATGCGCTGCTCCCGCCGATTGCCCGAACAGCGTGAGGTTCTCGGGATCTCCACCCAGGCCCTGCGCATGCGCGTGTATCCAGTTGATTGCATCACGAACATCGTGCCCACCCGCAGGCCACTGAAATCCAGGTGCAAGCCGATAATTCATCACGAAGGTCAACACTCCGCGTTGTGCGAACCACCGACCGATGTTGCCATAAAATATTTCATCTATTTTCTTGTCACCGGAGACAAAGCCGCCTCCGGGAACGAACAGCAAAACGGGCGCGTGTCTCGCACCAAGGCAACCGTAAACGTCCATCTTCTGACGCGGATGATCCCCGTACGCGACATCGGGCGAAAGCGGCAAGTCATGTGTGCTGGCTGCGACGCAGGGAGCATAGAGTGCTCTTGTACGCGCGTTGATGTCCTGATCGAAAACCGCACCGAGTCTGGCAATTTCTCGCTTTATGGAAGTCATTGCATCGATCACTCACTACTCCGGCAGTAAAGTTCAGGCGCATAACGTCACCCATGATTCACAAACCTATACGTCACTGAGTTCTTTAGCACGATGCCGCTTGCCGATTTTCTCGATGTCGGACTTGATGAGCAATGCAGTCAATTTCGAGTAGAAGCGCGACATCGTAAATGTGCCACCCGACACGAAGAAGCCCGGCTGCCCGGTGCGTGTCCACATGCCCTGCATTTCATTGTCTGGCCCTAACCCCCAGATCGGACCAACCCGCTGCGCAACCTCTGGGCCGAACATGGCAGCAACCGCATCCTGGAGCGGACGATAACCGGTACCGAGCACAATCAGATCAGCTTCGAGGACGGTGCCGTCGGAAAGCTCCACCTCCCGCGGGCCAAGCTGCTTCACGCCGACTCCCGCTTTCAGCTTGATCTTGCCTTCGATAATGAGTTCGGAAGCCCCTACATCCAGATAGTATCCACCGAGGTAACGCACCAGTTTCATGAAAAAACCGGTGTCGTCTTCGCCGTTGTCGAGCAAAAAGCCAACCTCCGCCAGTCTTCGAAGCAGTTCCTCGTCGCCCTTCGCCATCACCTTGCTTAAGGGGCCGTGCGCTCTGCGTAAAAGATCGAATGGAATGGCGGCGACCATGAGGTCGGTGTCTTCAATGGGGCGGATGCCTTCGTCCCGGCGAAACGCGGCATAAGCTAGCGCGGCCTGCTCGACACTGACCACAGTGACGGACGAACGCTGCACCAGTGTCGGCTTTCCGCCGCGCAGATACACGTCCTGAGCGATATCGTGAGCGCTGGTACCCGCGCCCACCACGACGACGGATTCCCCCGACACGTCGACCGCGCTATTGAAGCGGCTCGAGTGAATGAGATCGCCCTGAAAGCGATTTTGCCCCGCGAACTCCGGAATATTGGGGATGCCACTCACGCCGATCGCCATGACGACATGCGACGGACGCATGCTTCGGATGCTCCCATCAGGCATCTTCAGACGAACATCCCAATGACCGGATGATTCGTCATAGCTACCGTCGAGAAACGTCGTGCGGTTCCAGACATTCAACTCCATCGCCTCGGCATAAAACTCGAGCCACCCGGCAAGCTTGTCTTTGGGAAGGAAGAGCGGCCAGCTAGCGGGAAACGGAAGATAGGGGAGATGATTGCAGGAGATCTCATTGTGAAGCGTGAGCGAATGGTAGCGTGAGCGCCAGTTGTCGCCGACCCGTTCAGAACGGTCGATGACCAGGGTGTCTACATTCAGGTGACGAAGCCGGGCAGCAACCGTCAATCCCGAATGACCGGCACCGATCACCAGAACCTGCGGATTGCGGTCTGCATAAGCCTGCTCGTATCTCCGTCTGTCGAGCCAGTTGGCCGTAGCCCCTGGGCCTGAGCGATGCGTATCGCAATCCCGGTTCACAAGTGATTGTTCTGGAAAGCCCTTGATCTCCTGCACGCTTGTCAACAACGTAAGGGCGCGCCGCTGACCCGACATCAAGCGGAGATATCCGCGTCCAGTGATCGTATCGGTTTCATATCGAATGAACCTGCCGGAGACTCCGCCCACACCCGGAATCGTCTCCACCTGCACGTCCCCTTCAGCCGCAATCTTTAGCGCAATTTCATCGCCGCCCTGCCCTGCGAGCATGTCCCGTATCGCTGCGTGACCCTGCGCTGTCTGGATCCGCTCATCGAAGGTCAGCATGTCGCGCCAATATCCCTCTTCGACAAAGAGCGACGCAACGCTGTTGTAGTCTTTCTCCGCAATCGCTGCATTGAAGGACGCGCACCACTCATCGAAAACATCGTACTGCTCGCATACGGAAACGACTTCGGTGATCATCATTGTTCCTTTGAACTCATTCCGGAATTCGATTGCCGGTCACTCGTATTGAAGACCTTTGTCGGCAAGTACCTGACGCATCTGGTAAATATCGAGTCCAAGCTCGCCCGCGGCAAGCCGCGCGCGCTTCGCCTCTTCGTTCTTCTCTCTCGCGCGAGCGGCCGCGAGAACCGAAGTCGCCATCGCGCGCTTCACAACACATATGCCATCGTCGTCCGCAACGATGACATCTCCCGCATCGATGGATACGCCGGCGCAGACGACTGGAATGTTGACCGAGCCCAAGGTGGCTTTCACCGTACCCTGCGCCGAGATCGTTTTAGACCAGACTGGAAATCCCATAGCCGCAAGATCACGAACGTCGCGCACGCCCGCATCGATCACTAGCCCCCGGCACCCACGCGCGAGTGCCGATGTTGCCAGCAGATCGCCAAAGTAGCCGTCATCGCTGGGACTGGTTGGCGCGAGCACGAGTACGTCGGTGGGCTGGAGAACTTCGATCGCCACATGAATCATCCAGTTGTCCCCCGGTGGCGCCGAAATGGTGATGGCGGATCCGGCAATGCGCGCGCCCGGATAGATCGGTCTGATGCGGCTTGATAACAAGCCGGTACGTCCCTGGGCCTCGTGAACGGTCGCGACGCCCGCCGTGGCCAGGCCGTCGATCACGTCTGGCCCGGCACGCTCAATATGTCGGATTACCCGGTGAATCGTCATGTAGCTTTCATCCTTACGAGCGCAAAACGACTTATGCCGCAACGATGGCAACACGGATGGAGCCGATGCCGTCCAGTTCGCCGATAACCTCATCGCCGGCAGCCATTGGACCTACACCTGCCGGTGTTCCAGTAAAGATTAGATCGCCGGCTTGAAGCGCGTATTGCCTTGAGAGCTGGCTCACGATCTCAGCCGGATTCCAGATCATCTCGGCAAGATCGCCCCGCTGGCGAAGCTGCCCGTTGACGTGAAGCGATATGACGCCACTGCCCGGCAGTGGTTCACCGTTCAACGGAACGATGGCGGCGATCGGCGCGGAATGGTCGAAGGATTTGCCGATCTCCCATGGCCGCCCCGCTTGTCGTGCCTCAACCTGCAAGTCGCGCCGGGTCAGGTCAATGCCGACCGTCAACCCGAATATGTGCCCAGCCGCTTCCTCGACCTCGATGTCGGTACCCCCACGCCCGATTGCGAGAACCAGTTCGATCTCGTGCTGGAAATCGACCGTACCCGACGGGTAGCGGATCGCGGCGCCGTCTTCTACGATCGAATCGGCAGGCTTCTGAAAGAAGAACGGTTTCTGCCGTTCATCACCGCCCATTTCGCGCACGTGCTCCGCATAGTTTCGGCCGACGCAATATATTCTGTGAACCGGAAAACGCTTGTCACTGCCCTTGATCGCCACGCTACTCACATGAGGAGGAGCGAACACATAGTCTTCTGTCTTAACCATTTCCACGCACTTCCCTAAAGATGTCGAGCTTTTCCTGAATGACACGGTCCGAGTAACTGAACAGCACTGCGTCCTCATCGGCCAGCAATGTGAAAGGGACCCAGCTTGGGACGACGAAGTGGTCTTTAGGCCCAAACCGGAAACGCACATTGCCAACAGTTGCGTCGCCCTTGCCTTCAACGACTGAGAACACGGTACCCGCGGTGCTCCTGTAGGGTTCGGTCGAGAATCCTTTGGGTACCAGCTGGATTGCAGTCGTGAGCGTCGGCATTGCCGGGCCGCCGGTGACGGGATTGATATAGACCATCTTGAACGCATGACAACTGTCGAGGTCCCGCGCACGGCTCAGCCGATCGAGTGCTTCCCTGCTAACGCGATAGGGATAGCTGAAAAGCGGCGACGTCTGTGAGGCCACCTTGTAATCGACTGGCAGCAAGTTGCAACCGGCCTCGGCGAACGATGCCCCCGGTTCGCGCGTCACCGGGTGCTCCCTGCCCGCGTAGTTCTCCCGGAAGCTTGCGCTCAGGATGTTGACGACATGCATGTCCAGGCCGTCGAGCCATACCATCGGCTTATCCGAATGATTGCCGTGATCGTGCCATGTCCAGGATGGCGTGATAACGAAGTCGCCCACCTCCATGACTGTTTTCTCGCCCGCTACGGCCGTATAGGCTCCGCTTCCTTCAACGATGAAACGCAACGCCGAGGCGACATGCCGGTGGGCCGGCGCCACCTCGCCGGGCAGGATGATCTGGAGTCCTGCGAAGAGGCTCGGTGTGATGCGGGACTGACCGGGTAAGCCTGGATTCTCAAGAACCAGCACGCGGCGCTCCGCCTCGTCGGTTGAGATGAGGTCACAAGCCTCCGCAAGATAGGGTCGTACGGCGGCATAGTCCCAATGAGCTGGAATCGCCCCCGACCTGGGCTCGTCAGTAACGAGGCCGTGAAGCACGCGCCAGAGCGGCGCCAGATTTTGCGTCCGGGCTTTCTCATAGAAAGCCATCCGCCCCACTTCAGCCTCTCGACTCACTGTCGGAACGAGGCCATCGGTGGTTTCGCTGGTCGTGACCATCATATCGATTTGGTTCCTGTATGAGAACATATTCTCATTTATATACACATCGACTGAGTGAGTCAAGCGATCGTCGCCTGGCATCGACGGGATGTACCGAGGGAGATAAGATGCAGGCGATTCCCTTGGACGAACGTAAATGGCAACTGAGAAAAACGCGCAGGTAAAGTCCGCCGATCGAGTCCTCGACCTCTTCGAGCTTCTGTCGCGGTCGAGCCGGGGTATATCTCATAGCGATATCGCTGACCGGCTCGGCATTCCGAAAAGCAGCCTCAGCCCGCTACTACGCAACATGGTGTCGAGGGGCTACGTGATAGCCGGCGCGGACGGGCGCTCATATCAGCTTGGACCGCAGTTGCTGCAGCTCGTGAGAGCCGGACGAATAGCAATTGATCTCGCGAAAGAGGCCGAGATTTTCCTTCAGCATGCGACCCGCGAAGTTGCGGAAAGCAGTGCTTTCAACCAGTTTCAGGGCGATCAACTTGAGGTCGTTGCGACGGTCCTGGGCCCCCATCGGCTTGTCACGCACATGAAAGTGGGAGACGTCGCGCCGCTCTACGTTACGTCGGGTGGCAAAGCGATGCTCGCGTTGATGCCGGACGAGTTTCAGAAGGAATACTTTCGTCGGGTGCGATTTCAGGCATGGACAGAATCGACCATCGTCAGACGCGCAGACCTTGAAAAACAGCTAGCCGAGATCAGACAAACCGGGATCGCCTATTCGCTTGAGGAATGGACACCCGGCATTGTGGGCGTAGGCGTTGCCGTGGTCGGGCCGGACCAGTGGCCGGTCGGCGCCGTGAACTTCGCCATACCGGCCGCCCGCTTCGACGAGGCGTTGCGACAACGCGCCGAGCGTGCTTTGCGACGATGCGCTGCCGATATGCAGCGCCTCTTCTCCGACTCCGACTCACTTCCGGCCAGCACGGACGAGTAAGCCGCTGCAGGCGGCAAGCGATCTCGTAGCGTTGCAAGGAAGAGCAATACATCGCGTCGTGCGCACCGCGACAAGCAACATCTCCATCCAACTAAATATTGTGCGCATACTAGAACTTGTTCTACTATGCGCACATCGTTGTTGCCTCATCCTTGAGGCAACAACCGGTGGCCGGCATCTCCTGCCCCTGTGCTTTGTCAGCCATCGCTCAGCCAACCACACCAGGACGTCTACTGTGACCTCTACCGTGATCCCCAAGATCGACATCTTCAATCACGTGATACCCGCTGGATACCTGGCGGCGATAAAGCAGTGTTACAAGGACGGCGGACTCGTCAAGCGGTTGACCAATCTGCGCATGCTCTGGGACATCGACGCGCGAGCCGGAATGCTGGATCAGTGGCCCGAAGTTCAGCAGGTGCTGACGCTGGCAAGCCCTCCGCCGGAGGTGCTCGGTGGCCCATCGCAATCGCCTGGATTCGCGCGGATTGCGAACGATGGCATGGCCGACATCGTTCGCCGTTATCCTCGCAAGTTCCCCGCATTCGTCGCGGCGGTGCCTATGAATAACGTTCCGGAGGCCTTACGCGAAATGGATCGGGCAATTGGCCGTCTCGGTGCGCGTGGCATCGAGATCAAGACCAGTGTGAATGGGCGCCCCCTCGATGACCCGGAGTTCTACCCTGTGTTCGAGCACGCGAGCAAAGTACATGGCGTGCCTGTCTGGATGCATCCCATCCGGCCAGAGAGTTTTACCGACTACCCCTCGGAGTCGAAGTCCCGTTACGAGATCTGGCAGGTGATGGGTTGGCCATTCGAGACTACCGCCGCGATGGCGCGAATGGTTTTCTCTGGTTTGTTCGATCGCCTGCCGGAATTGAAGGTCATCACGCATCACTGTGGCGGTATGCTGCCGTTCTTCGCCGGAAGAGCGGAAACGCTATGGGCTCAGCTCGGCTCACGAACCGCGGGCGAGGACTATAGCCAGGTCTTGAAAGGCTTGAAGCGTCCGTTCATGGAATATTTCCGGATGTTTTACGGCGACACGGTTCTAGGCGGCTCGGCCTCTGCGCTGCGCTGCGGTTTAGACTTCTTCGGACCCGACAATGTCGTGTTCGCCAGCGATTGCCCCTTCGATCCCGAAGGGGGCCCCATGTTCATTCGCGAAGGCATTCACTCGATTGAAGGCTTGAATCTGCCGGACGACGTCAAGCGCAAGATCTACGTGGAAAATGCCGAGAAGCTTCTCAAGATCAAAGCGTTCATCACAAGCTAGTCAAGCAGCTCAGTTGCCCGGCATCAGAACGAGCTTGCCGCGGGCACGACCGGCCAGACTGATATCGAGCGCCTCGCGCCAGTCTTCGAGAGCAAAGGTCCGCGCGACCGGTATGAAGAAACGTCCCTCGGCCGCCAGCCGCCCGTGCTCACCGAGCGCATCCCAGCGAAGCTTGAAGCCGCCTTCCGCTTTGACGTTCTCCGCACCGGTCCGCACACCGGTTTTCGCCGCACCGTCGAAGTCGGCGATCGTGATGACGCGCGTGGTGTCTCCGCCAGCGATCTCCACCAGGTCGGGCAGCGCGCCCGCAGAACCCGCTTTCAGGTTGACCGGCGCCACATCGATGAGAACATCGGGTGCTTCACCGACGAGCGCGCGGACCCGCTCTACCATTCCGTCACCGTGCGCCGCGACTAGTGCGCCCATGTCACGCAGACGATCCGCGAAGGTCTCGCCGGCCGTCGCGATAACTCGCGCACCATGCATAACAGCCATCTGGACCGCGGCAAAACCCACCATCGTGCCGCCTCCATTGATGAGAACAGTCTGCCCTTTCTTGAGACCCGACCAGGCAAGGTAGCGGGCCGCCGTTTCGACGACCATCGGCAGCGCCGCTGCATCGACGTGCGACAGCCCGTCGGGAAGTCGATCCCAGTGGTAGAGGACGGCGTAATCGGCCGCGCCTGCGCTCGGGTAATTCTTGAAGTCGGCTGGACCAAATACGGCGTCGCCTATGGCGACGTCGGAAACGCCGTCCCCTATAGCCGTGACGACTCCCGATACATCGAGTCCTATGCCACGTGGCAACGCCTGGGCGGACAGCCCCCGGCAGAGCGCCCAGTCGGCCGGGTTCAGTCCACAGGCATGCACGCGCACCGCCACGCACCCTGCATTGGGCACGGGTATCTGCGCCTCCTCGAGCCGAAGTACGTCAGCAGGCTCGCCATAGTCGTGAAAGCGGATCGTTCTCATCTTCTCAGCGCTCATATATTCTCCGGGCGTCTACGAGATCCGAAGGCGCGTTGCTTAAATGCCTTAGATCCGCTACAGTCGGTCGACACCATATTTTATGTCAGTGACTGTCAGTAAACATACGGTTTATGTCAGTGACTGTCAACAGGAGCGTTCGCGAGCCGTGCCAAAAGATCGAGGAGACGTGCGTCGCCGCATGCAGGAGGCTGCTCTCGAGCTATTCCACGAGAAGGGCTATGACGGGACTACTGCCGCAGAAATCGCCGCGCGCGCCGGCGTCACGGAGCGCACCTTCTTCCGCTATTTCCCGGACAAGCGCGAAGTGCTGTTCAACGAGGCCGCGTTGCATGCCGGCCTGAGCACCGCGATTGCCGAGGCGCCGCCCACGCTAGGTCCACTCGAGGTCGTGGTGTGGGCGTTTCAGTCGCTTGCGCCGATGTTCGAAGAGAACCTGCCGTTCGCCGAGCTGGGGCAAGCGGTGATCGCGCAGACGCCCGCACTGCAGGAGCGTCAACTCGCCAAATCGGCGGCGATCACACAGACGATCGCCGAGGCGCTTCAACTTCGCGGGATCGAGCCTGGAATTGCACGCCTCGCCTCGGCGACGGGGATGGCTGTCACCGGGCATGGCTTGCAAGCGTGGGTTCTGGAGCCGTCATCGCCGCTCGTCGAACATCTTGAGAAGGCGCTGCGAGCGTTGCGGGGGTTATCTTGACTTACTCCGCATCGATCGTCGGCACCCATTCAATACCTTCAGCGAACCACGCTTCCAGTTCTTTCGCGACCTCGGGTAACGTTTCTCTCACTGCCTGGAAGAAGATGTCCTGCAACAGGTAACTCGTTTCGAGTCTGTAAAGACAGTCCTTCCTGGCGAGCGTCCATAACGCCATCACTGCGACCAGTTGCTCGATTGAATATTGCTGCGTCTGGTCACCATATCTGGCGTTATCGGCGGCGAGCTCTTCTGCTTCCACCTCAATGAGGTTTGGCTGGGTACAGTTCACCCACCTGACTGAACTGTTCGCACCGGCACTAAGACATGGAAACGACAGTCGCACGCATTGAGCGGTAGCGTGACATGCGCCGCGACTCTGGGGAGACTGACATCGGGAATGTCCAGGAGGATGCTGGATGCTAATTGCTCGAACGGCCGGACGATTGCCACATCGAGACGTTCAGTTAACCTATATATCGTTAGCTTGATTAGCGAACGCGCGACGACTTCGATCTGGTCCAGACGCAGCGAACATGCGCCGCCATCAAGCGGCGCACCTCAGGTCAACCACCGATGACGCTAAAGCGAAAGTACCGTTACGCCGCCGCGAACTCCCCGATCAACCGACGGCTTCCGCTCAACGCAGCCTCAACCGCTGACTCGCCCATGGCCAAGCCTTCGGCGCGAATGACGGTGACGTCCGTCAAGCCGATAAATCCGAGTGCGGCACGGAGGTAGGCTTCCTGGAAATCCATGGACTGCGCCGGCCCTTCGCTATATACCCCGCCGCGGGCGATAAACAGATACACTTTCTTCCCTGTAACCTTGCCTGCAGGGCCTGCGTCGGAATAACTGAATGTCACGCCAACCCGGATGACATGGTCGATCCAGGCCTTCAGTGTGGAACTGATCGAGAAGTTGTACATGGGTACGCCCAACACAATGATGTCGGCGCCAAGCAGTTCGGCAACCAGTGCATCGGACAACTGCACGGTCTCAGCTTGCTCCAGCGAACGTTGCTCCAGTGGCGTAAAGAATGCCCCCATCATCTGTTCGGTCAGATGCGGAACGGGAACGACCGCCAGGTCGCGCTCGATAACGATGTCGCCAGGATGTGAAGCTTTCCGCTGGCTTAGAAATTCGGCCGCCAACTGCCGGGACGTAGAGCCTGTGCTGCGAACGCTGCTGCTGATATGAAGAATAGTCGCCATGATTGATAAATCTAGAAGAGTTAAGTGCGGAATGAAATTAGCCGCTTCGAATAGCCACGCGGATAATTCGATTGATGTGGCAGAAGCGCTGGCACGCATGAATCCTATGTGCGACAGCCGTTATCGACTAGACCGTAGAAACGGATTGCACTCGTCCATGACTGGAGGTAATTCATGGTGGATCTGAACGACATCGCGTTGTTCGTCCAGGTGGTGCGTGCCGGAAGCTTTGCTGAAGCAGCACGTCGCGTGGGCATACCGGCAAACACGGCAAGCCGGCGCGTGCAGGAACTCGAACGCGACCTCGGCATACGTCTATTGCAGCGCTCAACGCGTCGACTCACGCTGACCGACGCCGGCCAGACTTTCTTTACGAGGTGTGTCGATCAGATCGAGGCGTTGACGCAATCGGCCCTTGACCTTGCCGAAGGCAGCGAGGTGCCCCGAGGAAAGGTTCGTGTCGCCGCAGTGGCTGATTTTCTCAACTGGTTTTCAGTTGCCTTTGTAGCCGAATTCCTCGCAACCTATCCCAAGGTTCAGCTTGAATTCGTTTTGAGCGACATGCGGGCAGATCTGCTTGGCGAAGGCATCGATATCGCATTCAGGGCCGGCAAGGAGATCGAGCCACATGTGGTCGCACGTCAGATGGGGTGGGGCCATTACACGCTCGTAGCAAGTCCGGCCTATATCGACGCGCGCGGCATACCCGATTCACCTGCTGCGTTGTCGAAGCACGATTGCATTACGTGGCCGACAGGTCCGTCCGGTTTCGTAACCTGGCAACTCGAGGGTCCCGAAGGTGAGGTCGAGATTTCGGTGACCGGAAGATTCCATGCGAATAACGCGCAGGCCCATATCAATGCCGCTCTCGCCGGACTCGGTATTGCTCTGGTGCCGACAGCGATGGCCATCGCGCAGATCGACTCGGGTCGATTGCAAAGGGTGCTGCCCGAGTTCGATCTGCGCGTCGGTTTCTATGCCGTCTACCTTAGCCGGCGACAGTTGCCCCGGGCCGTGAGTACTTTCATCGACTTCGTCATAAAGAAAATGCTCGATCAAGGGATGATTCCGCCTCTTCCCGTTGCCGGGCAAGGCAGCGAACAGCATTAAGCATTCCCCCTGCCGCCCACTTCACGCGAGACGCCCCGCCTCGCGCAGATGCTTGCCGATGCGTTGTATGCGCCCCTCGCCTTCGCGCAATGCCTCGGCACTCGTGTGTACGGAGTAATAGCCGAGCACCAGATCGTGCGGGTGCTTAACCGCGGAACCCAGCACAAATTCGGTGTCGACTTCAGCATGGAAGTCAATGGCTTCAGTCGACTCGTCGAAGACGGCGAGCACCCCGGAATCCAACGACTCGGGCGCGGAAAGCCGCCCCTTGCCGACGGCTGCCCATGCGACGGTTTGCCCATCGGGCGGTTGAAATTGCCACCGTTCCCCCGCGCTTAATTTCACCGCCATGTAGGTCATAGGAGAAGCTGTACGGATCGGGCTGCTTGCTGCGCCGTAGTGCCCAAGGAGCACGGCGGCCGGACCATGATGGTCGATTGCATCCGGAGACAGGTAGATGCTTTCCGCTTCTGCCAGCTCACGATCAGGCGGTAACGCAACCCACAGCTGGAAGCCGCGAACCCGTCCGGTCTCGCCGATATTGCCGCCGTGCCACGCTCCGCCGCCCGCCTGCATCCATTCCATGCCTCCTTGCGGAAGCACTCCGATCTCGCCCGACGTGTCCACGTAGTTGATACTGCCCTCCTGGACCCAGGTGATGGTCGCGATACCCGAATGCGGGTGCATGTTGAAGCTATCGCTCTTCACCGGCCCCTGCGTGTCGAAGTAATCCAGAAAGACAAAAGGTCGCAGAAACTGACCGAGATCCGATGGACTCATCAAACGGGTAACCGGACCGTGCCACTGGCCCTGAGTGCGATGAACTACCGAGCGAACCGAAGTCGGTACTTTTTCGAGCGTACTCATGTTCTCTCTCCTGCGCGCGCAAGTTCGCCGTACGGGGAGCGCAGGCTATGAGCGACGAAGGCGCTGAGCAGTGCGAGGAGTGCAGCCGGACCCGGATTGCCGCCGATAATCAACAGATGCGTCGCGAGAGCGCACACCATCGTCGCGGCAAGCAGCAGTCCGCCCAAAAAGCCGGTTCGAGGAATGAGCAGCAGTACGGCACCGGTGACTTCGACAAGACCCGTGACATACCGGAACCATTGACCGAAACCGATGTGTTCGAAAATCTGGATCATGAGCGGCACGCCGGCCAGCTTCGCCGTTCCGGCCGCACCGAATGCGAGCGCGAGAAGCAGGCGTACCGCCCACACGATTCGATTGTTGGTGGTTTTAGACAGAGCCATCAGGACTTCCTTGAGTTGATTGACACGACGGATTCATCTTTCCGATGAGCGTCATGCTACGTAGCGCGGTAACCCGCGACTAGCCGGTTAAACCGGATTTCTCTCGTCCATGAATAGATGCAATCTGTCTGCGGCTTCGTCCAGGCAGCGACGGGAGCCAATGTAGGCTCTCAGAGAACGTGTCCTTGGGCGTCGAAATTCTCAGAAAAGCCGGCTGCGTAAATTGCGTGGCCTACGATTGCGCAACTGTAGTAGCGTTGAGCTGCGCCCCCAACTGCACGCCGTAAAACCCAGGCAACTGATGCAGGTTCGCCGGCGCCGATACATCTACCTTGAATTCCTTAAAGGCCCCTTCGAATTACGTATCACTAAGGTCACTTGCTCTCACTCAGGCATCGCTTCCCGGGCTACGCCGACGACTTCATCATCGCGACCAGCGCTTCAACCTTCACGCGGTCTATCTTGGCGTCACTAAAAAACTCAGCGACCTGCGCAGCAAGCATCGGCACACCATCGATCGCAGCCCGGTCTGCGGACGACAGGTTTGCGTCAGCCGCCAGCGCCGCACAAACGGGCTGCAGATCGGCGGCCAGCGCACTCAGACGGCATCCCTGCGGTCTATCGATTGCTCGAAGATCGTCACGATTTCGCGCTGCCTCGTCGAATGCCGCCAGCGCGAGCAAGCCAGCGGTCCAGATCCTGCCGTGACTCAGAAACAGCTGCGCTCCCGTCAAAAAATCCAGCCCCGCGGGCTGCAAAAACATCGGCTTGAATCCCGCAAGTCGATCCATAGCATAGAAGTTGGGAAGTGCCCGCACCGCATTCGGCGCACCCAGTGTCTGACGTAAGTCCGGGTGCCACCAGAAGTTCACCGACACCGCGACATCCGCTGCTTGCACCTGATGCCACCAGAATGCTGGCAGAAACAGCAGCTCGCCCGCATTGATCGTGAAGCGCACCGGAGATGCATCGGCGAAATCCGGGTAGCGGGCCAGGTCGGGTTGCAGCGCGTCGACGTGCGATAGATGCGCGGTCGCCGTGTCATGGTGATGCGGATGGAGACGCTCGCTCTCGTGTGGATCGAAGATGACGAACTGCTTGCTGCCATAGAGCTGCGCAAAAAAATTGTTCGAGTAGTCGAAGTGCAGCTGGGTAGTCGTGCGTCGACCGAACCACAAGTTAATGGCCGGCCGTGACGATGCGATCCATTCCGGAACGACCAGGTTGTCGAGCAGCTCGGGCAGCACGTCCGGAATCGACTGCTGCATCACGTAGATATGATCGCCCGCGTTTTCGTCGAGCATGCGCCGCGCTGCATCGCCGAATTCGACCTCCGCCTTCTCGAACACATGCGACCTGTTGATGTCGTGAGACGCATCGAACAGATACCGCCCGTCGTGTGAGGTGCTCATCGTAACGGGCCGCGCTTTCGCTATCCGGGCAATATGCTCGGGTGCCCAGCGCTCCGCGATCTGCCAGTCTTGCAAAGCATCCGTAATGATGGTCGGTCGCCCCTGCTCGAAGAGTTCAGCGGAAAATTCGTTGCGGGTAACGCGTGCAATCATGGTGTCTCTCCTACCGGTAGTTGTTGGGTTGGGTCGCGTCATCATCGACAACGATGCGACATTCGCGATCGCCATAGCCTGCATGTGCCGCTGCCGCCCGTTTCACCAGGCGCCCTCCTTTATTGACTTGAAGATCTCATCCGCAACCCGGTCGGGCTGGGTACCGACGAAGTAGTGCTGGCCTTCCGGCAACACCGCCAGGGCCACCTTGTCCGACAGGCTCGACCATCCCCTGAACCGACGTGCATATCTTCGCGTCAGGGGATCATCCTGACTGACGATGCAAAGTATCGGAGCAGCGATCTTCCAATGCGTGCGGCGTCGCTCGTACTCGAAAGCTAGCCGGGTATCTCTGCGGAAATTACCCATCATGAAGGCGATGATTTCCGGATCGACTTCGCCGGCCACCCCGCCCCAGCGCTTCGTCAGCGCATGCAGTTTCCTGTCGCTGGTAAAACGCCAGGGGGCAGGAGCCGGCAGCGTGCGCAAAAGGCGCGGTAGCGGAAACGCGGCAGCAGCGGCAAAAAAAGCGACTTTCTGCCCGCGCTGTTCAAGCTCATGCACCAGTTCAAGAGCAAGGAAGCTGCCCACACAGTGGCCATATACCGCGATCTCGCCAGGGTCCGAAGCGAGTAGCTCGTCGGCACACGCCTGCGCCATCTGCTCGACCGACACGTAGTCTTGTGGCGCTGTGCCAAGCTCGTTGCCCGGCAGTGCAAGCGCGCGCACCGCAAGTGTCGGATCGCGCAAACACAGCGCATCGGCGAGTGGCTTGAACACGGTGGCCGAGCCGCCGGCGTAAGGTACACACACAACCGTCAGTCGCGTCTGCGCCGCGCCGCGCGCAATCACAGGCACCAGCCCGTTCGTACGATCTTCGTCACACGCAAGCAACGTCGCGAGCCCCGCGACCGTCAGTTGTCGATAGAAATCGATCTGCGAGATTTTCCTGTCGAACACGCTGCCCAGCCGGGTCAGCAATACCATCACCTTCAAGGAGTGACCGCCCAGATCGAAGAAATTATCGTGGCGACCAACCTGATCGACACCTAGCAGCTCCTGCCAGATGCGTGCGATCGCGGTTTCCGTCTCGCCATGCGGTACCTCGTAGGTCTGCGTGGTCATCGAGGACTTGTCCGGTGCCGGCAACGCACGGCGGTCCAGCTTGCCGTTCGGTGTCAACGGCAAGACATCGAGGCTGACGAATGCGCTCGGCACCATGTAATCGGCCAGTACCGCCGACAAGCGTTCGCGCAGTTCCGTCGGTGCCAGCGTCACCCCCTCGTGACTGACCACATAGCCCACCAGCTGCTTGTCGCCCGATGCGTCCTCCCGCACCAGTACCGCTGCTTCCTTCACCCCGGCGATCTGACTCAACTGCGCATCGATTTCGCCGAGTTCAATACGGAAACCGCGAATCTTCACCTGGTCGTCGTTACGCCCAAGGTATTCGATGCTGCCGTCCGCAAGCCATCGGCCCAGATCGCCAGTCCGGTACATCCGCGCCGACGGCGGCGCGCTGAACGGGTCCTGCATGAACCGCTCTGCGGTGAGGCCGGCGCGATTCAGGTAGCCGCGTGCCACACCGGCGCCACCGACGTAGATCTCGCCCGCTACGCCCACCGGTACCGGTTCACCTCGTTCATCCAGAACGTACAGGCGCAAGTCGGATAACTGTTTGCCGATCGGACTGCGGCCCGCGTGCCGTGCATCTTCCACATTCAACGCCCGATAGGTCACGTGTACCGTCGTTTCGGTGATCCCATACATGTTCACCAGTTGCGTGTTCGCGTTCTGGCGACGCGCATACCACGGCTGCAGCATCGCGGGCTCCAGCGCCTCGCCGCCGAAGATCACCTGACGCAGTCGATGCGGCCGATCGCTCTCGCCTTGTGCGGCGATCAATTGACGAAACGCGCCCGGCGTCTGGTTGAGGATCGTTACGCCCTCCTCGTGCAGCAGGCGGTAGAAGTCGTGCGGCGAACGGCTCACCTGTTTGGGAACCACGACGAGGCGTCCTCCATGCAGGAGTGCACCCCACATCTCCCATACCGAGAAGTCGAACGCAAACGAGTGAAACAGTGTCCACACGTCGTGCTCGCCGAATCCGAACTGCTGCACCGTTGCCGCGAAAAGGCGCGGCACATTACGGTGTTCGATCATCACGCCTTTCGGCTCGCCGGTGGAGCCCGACGTGTAGATGATGTAGGCCAGATGGTGCGGGCTCAGGCCCGGAACGACCGGGTTGTGGTCCGGTCCGGCGGCGAATGTGGAAGGGTCGAGTTCGATCAGCGGGACCGGGATGTCCCCAAGCACTTCACGTACACCTGCTTGTGCCAGCACCGCCACCGGTGCGCTGTCTGTCAGTACGTACGCGAGCCGCTCGCGCGGATAGGCGGGGTCGAGCGGCACATACGCGCCACCTGCCTTCAGGATTGCCAGGATACCCACCATCATCTCGATACCGCGCTCGGCGCACAGCGCCACGCGATCGTCCGGTGAGATACCGAACTCGCGCAGACGATGCGCTACCTGGTTGGCCTGTGCGTTCAGCTCGCCGTAGGTCAGCGATATCCCGTCGAACGTCACCGCAACAGCTGCCGGCGTGCGCGCGACCTGTGCCTCGAACAACTGGTGAACAGTGTGGTCCTGGTGCCATGCGGCCTCCGCGGTGTTGAAGGTCTCCAGCACCAGCAGTCGTTCGTCTGCGGGAAGGACGGTCAGTGCATGCACGGCCGTGTGCGGTGCTGTTTCCAGCGCATCGAGCAGACTCTCCAGAGCAGTGCGCATATAGCCGCCCACTCGCCGCGCGTCGATCCCGGAGACCGCCTGCACCGTCAGTTCGAACTCTTCACCGAAATCGTCTACCGACAGCACCAGCGGATAGTTCGTCCGCTCATACGCTTCCAGCATCGCGATGCCCGGCCACAGATCCTGCCCTGCATGCGCCGCTGCGCGATCGCTATGCCTGTAATTCAGCAGCGCACTGAACAACGGCACGGGCGCCGCTACGCCGCTGCAACGTTGCGCGAGCGCGAGCGATGCATGCTCGTGCTCGAGCAATGCCGCAAGCCGGACGCCCGTTTCCTTCACGGCCGCCTGCACGTCCTGCGTCCCCACGCTGACGCGCAGGGGCAAGGTATTGATGAAGAGCCCTGGCGCCCGGTCTGCTCCCGCTCCGCCCTGCATGCGCCCGAGCAATACCGTGCCGAACACCACCGTGTCGCGTCCCGACACCGCCGCGAGCACGCGGCCCCACGCAAGATGACACAGGCTCGCCGCGCTCACGCCCAGCGCCCGCGCCTGCGTGCGCATGCGCTGCGCGAGAGTACTGCCCAGCGGCAGTTTCGCCTCGGCAATGCCGCTTCCATCGCCCTGGACGTTTGTCAGTCCGAAAGGCAGCGTCGGCTCGTCCACGTCCTGCAGCATGTCGCGGAAGAACGCTTCGTGCGACGCCTCGCTCACACCGAGCTTCGCCTGCGCGACATACGTGCGATACGGTATCGCAGGGGGCAGGTGCGCCGCCTCACCGGTCAGCCACATCTGCACTTCCTTCTGCAGCACCGCCATCGCCACATGGTCCAGTACGATGTGATGGGCCATCAGCAGCGCCACCCAGCGGTCACGCACCTCGTCGTGCGCATACGCGAGCCGTATCAGCGGTGCCTCGCGGATCTCCAGCTTTGTGTGGGCCGTATCGAAGCGCGCCTGCAATTGCTGCGCAGTGTCTCCTTCGCGTGGGTTCAGCACGATTTCGTCGAGACCCAGTGGCGCTTCACGCCAAACCACCTGCACCGGCGCATCGAGTCCATCCCACGCAACCGACGTCCTCAGGATGTCGTGCCGCGCGATCACGGCTTGTAGCGCCGCGGCAAAACCGTCCAGATGCGTGCGGCTCTGCATGCTGAACACAGCATGCAGCACATACGGATCGCCCTGCGCCGTCGACAGATGGTGATACAGGATGCCTTCCTGCAACGGCGCAAGCGGGTAGATGTCCTGCACATTGGCGGCGCCACCCGGCACACCCGCGACGATCCCGTCGATCTGCTTCTGCGTCAGGCTTATCAGCGGCAGCATCTGCGGTTCGATCGCCGTGCAGCCGGCGGCGATCAGGTTCGGCGGTACGACCACCTCGACCGGTTCGCTCACGGTGCCAGCCAGTGCCGCGACCGTCGGTTTTCCGAACAGCACGCGAACATTTGTCTGGAAACCCACCTGGCGCAATCGCTCGATCAGCGTGACCGCCAGCAGCGAGTGGCCGCCGAGTTCGAAGAAGTTGTCGTGCCGCCCGACGCGTTGCAGACCGAGCAGGTCCTGCCAGATTCCGGCAATCGTGGATTCGAGCGGCCCAACGGGTGCAGCGTATTCATGGCTTATCACCGCGCTGTCATCGGGCGCGGGTAGCGCGTGACGGTCGAGCTTGCCGTTCGGTGTGAGCGGGAACGCCGCGAGACTGACGAATGCGCCAGGCACCATGTACTCGGGCAACACACTGGCGAGCTGTTCGCGCACCGCGGCGATGTCCAGTATCGCGGGCTCTTGAGGAATCAGATACGCCACCAGGCGCTGGTTGCCCGGGGTGTCCTCGCGCGCGATGACAGCGGCGTCGCGCACCTGGGGCAAGGCGGCGAGCCGGGCCTCGATCTCGCCGAGCTCAATACGAAAGCCGCGGATCTTCACCTGGAAGTCGTTGCGGCCCAGAAACTCAATGTTGCCATCGGGTAGCCAGCGCCCGAGGTCCCCGGTCCGGTACAGGCGTGCACCGGAGTGCGAGCTGAAGGGGTCACGCACAAAGCGGGTGGCGGTGAGTTCGGGGCGGTTCAGATAGCCCCGCGCGACGCCTGCCCCGCCGATGTACAGCTCACCTGCCACGCCAATCGGAACCGGATTGCCGTGGGCATCCAGAATATAGATCTGCGTGTTCGCAATCGGGCGGCCTATCGGAACAATGCCGGTCTGTACCGATGGATGGGGATAGATTGCAGCGCAGACAGTCGACTCTGTCGGCCCATATGCATTGAAAATGCTGGCGCGATCCTTTTCGAACGATGCGAGTGAATCAAGCCTGAGCGCTTCCCCCGCAGCAATGTAGGTGATACCAGGTGCGGCTGATTCTTTTGACAGAAGGCGGAGAACAGATGGCGGCAAGGTGATATGCGTAATCGCGTAGCGACGCAGGGTATCTCGCAAGGGCACCCCAGGCATGAGTTCATTGCGCGATGCCAGGCACAACGCCGCTCCGCTGCACAACGCCATGGCGATCTCGGACAAGCTCGCGTCGAAACTAAAGGACGAAAACTGCAGGACGCGACTATCTTGCTGTACGTTGAAAACGTTAGTCTGTGCGGTTACCAGATTGATGACGCCAGCATGTTCGACCATCACGCCCTTGGGGGTGCCGGTAGAGCCAGAGGTATAGATGACGTAGGCGAGATGATGTGGGTTCAGACCGAACCCTGCAGGCTCGAGGTTGTGCTCCGGTTCAGTATCCAGCACGGGAGCGTCGAGCAGGATCACGGGGGCGGTAACGCGAGGCAGTGTCGGGAGCAGCGCGCTTTGTGTGAGCAGCGCCACCGGTGAGCTGTCCTCCAGCATGAAAGCCAGCCGCCCGGCGGGATAGTCCGGGTCCAGCGGCACGTAGGCACCCCCGGCCTTGAGAATGCCCAGCAGCCCCACCACCATCTCGAAGCTGCGCTCCACGCAGATAGCCACGCGCTGATCGGGCTGCACGCCGAGCGCATGGAGGCGGTGCGCGAGCCGGTTGGCGCGCGCGTTGAGTTCGGCGTAGGTGAGCGACGTGTCTTCGTAGACGAGCGCCACGGCATGCGGGGTCGCCTGGACCTGGGCTTCGAACAGCTGATGGATGAGCGCCTCGTGCGGATACGCGGCCTCCGTAGCGTTGAACTGCACCAGCACCTGCTCGCGTTCGGCTTCGGGCAATACAGTGATATGTCCGACCGGCTCCGACGAGCCTGCCACCAGGGCCTGCAGCAGCCCCTCAAGAGCTTGCACCAGGTAGGCGGTGATGCGGGTCGCGACAATACCGCGCACGCACTGGGCAGTGAGTGAGAAATCCGCGCCCAGGTCATCCACCGACAATGCCAGGGGATAGTTGCTCCGCTCCTCGCTGCCAAGAATCCGGATACCCTCCCAGGCAAGAGTACCGGCAGCTTCTGTCATTCCAGGTGCGCTGTGCCGGTAGTTGAGTAGCGCGGTAAATAGCGGCATGGATGGCGGCACCGCGCTGCAGCGCTGCGCCAGCGTCAGCGACGCCTGCTCGTGAACGAGCAATTCGCCAAGCCGCGTATGAGTATCGAGTATGGCCTGCCGTGCAGTGACATTGCCCAGCGAGATCCTTACCGGCAGGGTGTTGATGAACATGCCCAGCACCCGGTCGGCACCGGCCGAGCCCTGCAGGCGTCCGGACAGGACCGTACCGAAGACCACGTCGTCGCGCCCGGTGCAGCATCCCAGCACCTGGGCCCACGCAACATGGAACAGCACGGCGGGCGTCACGCCCAGTTGCCGCGCGTTCTCGCGGATGCGCTGGGCCAGTTCCGGATCGAGCAACGACCGCGCCTCGTCAAGCTCGCTGCCATCGCCGCGGGTGTTCAGGAAACCGAAGGGTATGGTGGGTTCTTCAATATCGCCGAGTTGTTCACGGAAATACGCTTCGTGCTCGCCTCGCGCAATCGCTCCAGCCTGGGCGATAAAGTTGCGATAGGGCAATGGCGTGGGCAACTGCTGGCGCCGCTCCTGAAGCACGGCCTGCACCTCGCTGACCAGTAGCTCCACTGTCAGGTGATCGCAGACCAGATGATGATTGAGCAGCGCAAGCAGCCATTCCCCAGAGTGCGGATCGCACACCGCATAGGCAGCCAGCAGCGGAGCGCGGCGCAAGTCCAGACGTAGATGTCGGGGGTCCGTGTGCTTGCGCAGTGCTTCGAGTACATCGCTGGCTGCGCTTAGATCGAGCTCTTCAACCGGCAGGGGAGCGTGGCGATGCACAACCTGTACGGGCTCGGGTAGCTCGTTCCAGTAAGCGGCACTGCGCAGAATATCGTGACGATCGATAACCTCCTGCAGGGCATCCACGAATCTGTCCAGGCGTGCACGACTATCGAAGGCCAGGACCGAGCGCATGATGTAAGCATCGCCCTCGCTCTCGAGCAGATGGTGGAACAGGATGCCCTGCTGCAACGGACCCAGCGGATAGATATCCTGGATGTTGGATGCGCCCTGCGGCACCTGCTCTACAATCCGGTCGATCTGTTCCTGGCTGAGCTGGACCAGTGGCAGCATGGCCGGAGTAATGGCGGTGCTGCCTCGCGGGATGAGATTGTCGGGAACCAGAAAGACCGGTGCGGGACGGTTGCGTCCGATCAGGCTGGCCAGCGTGGCCACTGAAGAGGTGGTAAATACCGAGCGCACATCCGTATTGATGTCCTGCTGGCGCAATCGCTCGATCAGCGTGACCGCCAGCAGCGAGTGGCCGCCGAGTTCGAAGAAGTTGTCGTGCCGCCCGACGCGTTGCAGACCGAGCAGGTCCTGCCAGATTCCGGCAATGGTGGATTCGAGCGGCCCCACGGGTGCAGCGTAGACGTGGCTGATCACCGCGCTGTCGTCGGGCGCAGGCAGCGCGTGACGGTCGAGCTTGCCGTTCGGTGTAAGCGGGAACGCCGCGAGACCGACGAATGCACCAGGCACCATGTACTCGGGCAGCACACTGGCGAGCTGTTCGCGCACCGTGGCGATGTCCAGTACCGCAGGCACGTGAGGAATCAGGTACGCCACCAGGCGCTGGTTGCCCGGGGTGTCCTCGCGCGCGATGACAGCGGCGTCGCGCACCTGGGGCAAGGCGGCGAGCCGGGCCTCGATCTCGCCGAGCTCGATACGAAAGCCGCGGATCTTCACCTGGAAGTCGTTGCGCCCCAGGAACTCGATGTTGCCATCGGGTAGCCAGCGCCCGAGGTCCCCGGTCCGGTACAGGCGTGCGCCGGAGTGCGAGCTGAAGGGGTCACGCACAAAACGGGCGGCGGTGAGTTCCGGGCGGTACAGGTAGCCGCGCGCCACCTGTACCCCGCCGATATGGATTTCTCCCGCCACACCGATCGGAACCGGATTGCCGTGGGCATCCAGAATATAGATCTGCGTGTTCGCAACCGGCCGGCCAATTGGAACGATGCCGGCATAGATTCCCGGGCGGCAATGCCAGGCGGTGACGTCAACGGCTGCTTCCGTCGGGCCGTACAGATTATGCAGTTCGACCCCGGGGAGCACTTCCGCGGTACGCAGTTGCAAGGTAGAAGATAGCGCTTCGCCACTGGCGAGCAGACACCTCAGCGGGAAGTCGCGACCCACACGGACCTGTGCCAGGAACAGCTGCAGCATCGAAGGGACAAAGTGGGCGATGCTAATACCCCGCGCCTGGATAAGCCCGGCAAGGTATTGGGAATCCTTGTGTCCATGCGGTCTGGCGAGCACCAGCTGGGCGCCCGAGAGCAACGGAAGGAAGACCTCCCAGACAGAAACGTCAAAACTTAGTGAGGTCTTCTGAAGAACGCGATCCTGCGGGCCGACGGTGTACTCGCTGCGTGCCCAGTGCAACCGGTTGACAACGCCACCATGCTCGTTCATCACGCCCTTGGGGGTGCCGGTCGAGCCGGAGGTATAGATGACGTAGGCGAGATGATGTGGGTTGAGACCGAGCCCTGCAGGCTCGAGGTTGTGCTCCGGTTCGGTGTCCAGCACCGGAGTGTCGAGCAGAATCACGGGGGCGGTAACGCGAGGCAGTGCCGGAAGCAGCGCGCTTTGCGTGAGCAGCGCCACCGGTGAGCTGTCCTCCAGCATGAAGGCCAGCCGCCCGGCGGGATAGTCCGGGTCCAGCGGCACGTAGGCACCTCCGGCCTTGAGAATACCCAGCAGCCCCACGACCATCTCGAAGCCTCGCTCCACGCAGATAGCCACGCGCTGATCGGGCTGCACGCCGAGCGCATGGAGGCGGTGCGCGAGCCGGTTGGCGCGTGCGTTGAGTTCGACGTAGGTGAGCGACGTGTCTTCGTAGACGAGCGCCACGGCATGCGGGGTAGCCTGCACCTGGGCTTCGAACAGCTGATGGATGAGCGCCTCGCGCGGGTACTCGGTGTCCGTAGCGTTGAACCGCACCAGCACCTGCTTACGTTCCGCTTCGTTCAACAGGGGCAATCGATCTACCGGTATCTCCGGGTTCCTTAACCCTGCCTCCAGGATGCGGGATACGCCTCTAAAAAGATCCCTTATCTGGATTGCCTCGAAATACTTTAGATCGAACGCTATATTTATCTTGACCCTGTCGGCGCCGGCCATCTCCTCCACTGCGGAAATAGCTAGCGGCGTTTCCGCTATCAGGTTTGGGAATCTGATGAATTGAGCAGACGCACCATCAAAATTCAGACCCTCGCCTCGATGCTCATAAGAAAAAATGACATCGTAGATTTTTCTGAGTCGAGATCCCGGGAGATGTATTTTTTTATAAAACTGGTCCGCGGAGAATTTTCTGAATTTATAATCTTCACGCAGAATTTCTTTTACGCAGGAAATTACATACAAAAAAGAAGCTTCCGGGGAAATATTGAATCTTGAAGGAATCAGATTTAAAAACAGTCCAATTGCCGAGGACTTCTCGCTACCCCATCGGTCGACGACCGGAATTCCCAGAACAATATCTGACTTTTTATTTGTTATGGATAGATATACATAAAACGCAGCCAGTATGATATTGTATTTTGAGTGTTTATGATTTTGAGAGAAATTTTCCACCTGAGAAAAAATACTTTCCTCCATGACAAAACTTAATGAATCGTACCCGGATCTGGTTTTGTCAGAATTGCTGGCGACTCCAAAAAAAGCTTCTGGAGGGGTGGCGTATTTATTAATCCAATATTCTTGATTTTTTAAAAATTCCGAGGTCTTGGCAAAATTATCTTCCTGCGCTGTAAAATTTAAAAAAGAAGAAGCTACAGCGGAGTGCGGGCGATTATTATACTCGTTGCAGAGATCTCTAGCTATCACACCCATGGACCATCCATCACTAATTAAATGATGGATACGGAGCACAAGATAGAACAAATCACTCTTTATTTTTAATAATGTAACGTCCAGCAACGGCCAGTCGAACCAGAATATCTTGGTTCGCAATTTCTTGTTAACCCACTCGATAGCTTCACTTTCAGGGTTTGATGCCTGCGTAAAATCGAGCATCGACATGGGGATGTTCGTACTAGATGAGATCTCTTGCCGGGGTAGCGAATGTTCTGATGTAGGCGGTAATATACGAATACGCAGCGCATCATGGCGCATGACGATTTTATCGAAAGCCTTGCTCAATCGAGCCGCTTCCACTACACCTTCAATGCGTAAATGACCGCCGATTGTATACGCCAAAGACTCACTATTAATTTCCTCGTCAAGCCATATATCCCTTTGAGCCGATGAGAGTGGATATATGGCAGATCCGCTTTCGTGATCGATGTAATTCATGAAAAATCTCTCAATTTGGGACTGCCGATGCTTCGCGCAATCCATTCCTGTACAGGGGCACGCCCTTGTTCATCAAAGTCGCATAAGAAGCATCAAGATTCGGTCCTTCGTCCGGATGGGACATGCCACGCAAAAGGCATAATCTGTTCTAGCGAATCATTCGGGATCGCGAACGGCAAGATTTGACTTGTTTTGCGACGTTTGTCCGGCAAACGATTGACTATTCTCGTGACCTTCGACGATGTGGTGACACGCGTTCTCATGCAATACCCAGAGAACCATCGTACTGCATCGGTTCAGCAGGCGATGTCAGATGTTTCTGGGACAAACATCACGAGGCAAGCCAGATTTAGTGCGCATCAATGTCAAATGAATCTGATGCCGGATGACTCGCTAGAACGCGTTATGCAGATTTTGCGAAGCCGCTCACCCACGCCGAACGACAACCGCTCCGTTACCTGGTAACGATTCATGGTCATGTTCATATATCGGACGAGCATGCGTCGCCATTTCGATTACCTGCCACGTAATTGATGATTCGAGGCATGTCGATAAACTAGCCAGCATCTACCGCGGGTAGATATTCCCTGGATATCCGGGGCGACGAAGCACGGAATTGTTTTCGGTAGTCTTAACGCGCTTTAACTCCGCATCATGTAACGAAGCCGGGCCTCGATCATCTCAGGAAGTCGCGACATCGCGCTATCGGGTCGCGGCCATCATCCCAAGCGCAATGAACGTCAGAATCAAGACGACTTGCGTGATCGCGAACGATGGAACAGCAAACGCTGCGGCACGCTGCTCCACCCGCAGCGGCGGGTGGGCAAGCGAAGGAGTCACTTGCCTGAGTGTCGGCAAGAACTGGAACGCCGCGACCACGCCGGCAAACACATTCAGATAGAGAGCCGCGACGCTGCTCGCGAGATATGCGGGCTTCCATATCCCCACCAAACCGCGCATGTAGATTGCGAATAACGCGAGCGTCAGCAAAGGAAGCGAGATCACGGCGAGCACATCGGCGGGTCCGAAAGACGTCGAAGGAATCGCCAGGCCACTGGCACTGGTGAACACTGTGGTAGCGAGAAACAGTGCTATCCATCGGGGAAGTCTGGTTCTGCAAGCCATGCCCACCAGCGCGACCACACCAGAGACTATTCCAGTGAGACTGACTGCAACGTGCACGGCACCCAATGTCGAGATTGACATGTCACGGACTCCAGAATGAACTACCCCACAGCAGGCTGTGGGGAACCTCAAAGCAGCACGATTAACTTGAAGAAAACGAGAAAACTCCTGGGAGAGAACGACCAGCCAGGGCCGGCCGTTTGCTGACCTCAGGGCTGCCACGCGTGCGACTGGAAGACCTCTTCCAGCGGCGGCTGCGTGACGCTCGCCGTGTAGTTCGTCATGGTCGATGAGAGCCATGACACAACACAGAAATCCTGGCGAGGGGTGTCAAGCTCAACAATTACATGTGAGGTAATAGCCAGCCTCACTGCGAACGCGGCTAGAGCGATCGACTACATCCCGCTATTCATCACAATTCCTTCGCAGGTAATAGACCTGCGATAGCGTCTACCCCAACGTAGGCTTTGAAGGAACACATACACCGGGAAAATCCCTTCACGTTTTCGATCCGATCGACTTTCAGACGTCGAGACTTTCTGGTGCCAAATTGACAAAGCCATGGCGTCGGATACGATGAGCCCGACGAAGGAGGGAAGGGTTTCATGCTGGCACTGCGCTATCCAATCGTTGCCGATGCGGAACGCATTTTTGCTGACCTCACCGAGGGCAGCAAGGTCACCATGCCGTTGCAAAGAACCTTCTGAGCCGAACCGTTTGGCATGGCGGTCGATCGCGTCGGTACCTCGTGGGCAGCCAACGGTGTGCCGGTCGCGCCCGAAGCGCTGTGCAAATAATCGTAGGCGTCACACACAAAACGTAGGAGCAACTGCATGACCCACAATATAGAGGGCCGTAAGCGCTGGCTCGCGCTCATCGTGCTCTGTCTCGGCGTGCTGATGATCGTGCTCGACACGACCATCGTCAATGTCGCACTGCCGTCGATCGCGGCCGATCTCGGCTTCTCCGAGACCTCGCTTGTGTGGGTTGTGAATGCGTACATGCTGACGTTTGGCGGCTTTCTGCTGCTCGGCGGGCGCCTCGGCGACCTGTATGGGCACCGCAGGCTGTTTCTCGGCGGCATCGTGTTGTTTACGGTTGCGTCGCTTGCATGTGGACTTTCGAACTCGCAGGTGCTGCTGGTCTGTGCGCGCGCTGTGCAGGGGTTGGGTGGTGCGGTGGTGTCCGCAGTGTCGCTGTCGTTGATCATGAATCTGTTCACCGAACCCGCCGAACGTGCGAAAGCGATGGGTGTCTACGGCTTCGTGTGCGCGGGCGGCGGCAGCATCGGTGTGCTGCTCGGCGGACTGCTGACCAACGTGCTCAACTGGCACTGGATCTTCCTCGTCAATCTGCCCATCGGCATCGCGGTCTACGCGCTGTGTATCGGCCTGTTGCCCGACGGCCGCGGCCATGCGGAAGGTGAAAAGCTCGACGTGGCCGGTGCCGCAACCGTGACGGTGTCGCTGATGCTCGCGGTCTATGCGATCGTCAACGGCAACGAGGCAGGCTGGACCTCTGCACAGACGCTCGGACTGCTGGCCGTCGCTGTCGTGCTGTTTGCTGCGTTCCTGTTGATCGAGGCACGCGTACAGCATCCGCTGATGCCGCTCGGCCTGTTTCGTAAGCGCAACGTTGCGGTGACCAATGTGGGCGCTGTGCTATGGGCCGCAGCGATGTTCGCGTGGTTCTTCATTTCTGCGTTGTATCTGCAGCGCGTACTCGGTTACCTGCCGATGCAGGTCGGCCTCGCCTTCCTTCCGGCCAACGTGATCATGGCGCTTTTCTCGCTGGGTCTGTCAGCAAAACTCGTGATGCGTTTCGGTATCCGGATACCGCTCGCCGTTGGGCTCGGTACCGCTGCCGTGGGTCTGTTGCTATTTGCTCGCGCACCGCTCGATGGACAGTTCGTTGTTGATGTCTTGCCAGGCATGCTCCTCCTCGGCTTCGGTGCCGGGGTTGCGTTCAACCCGATGCTGCTCGCCGCCATGAGCGACATCGAGCCAGGCGAGTCGGGTCTTGCTTCGGGTATGGTCAACACCTCGTTCATGATGGGCGGCGCACTCGGTCTCGCCGTGCTCGCGAGTCTTGCTGCTGCGCGCAGTGAGACGCTCGCAGCAGCGCACGTGCAGGAAGTGGTCGCGCTAAACAGCGGTTATCACGTAGCGTTTGTGTTCGGCGCGGTGTTTGCAGCACTCGCAGCGCTGTTGGGTGGGTTCTTTCTGCGCGTCGGCACACACGCAGGCGCACCCGACGCCGCGCACGGTGCGCGGACCGGTGAAACCAGTTCGGCTACCGGCAATACCTGATGTGCGCGGCAAAGCATTTCGCGTGCGCTTCATCTGAGTACCCGCGCGATTAACCCTGCCACCCGCCACATTGTAGGCTCTCAGAAAAGCTGTCATCGGAGCCTCATACAAATCAATGACCTGGACACCTTTTCTGAAACGACCGCATGCCGCTCGTCTCAGAGAAAGTGTCCTTGGGCATTGAAATTCTCAGAAAAGCTGGCTGCGTAAGTTGTGTGACCGGCGATCACGCAACAGTAGTAGCGTTGAGGTTCGCCCCCAACTGCACGCCGCAAGAATCCAGGCAATTGATGCAGGTTCGCCGGCACCGATACATCTGCCTCGGATTCCTTGAAAGCCCCTTCGAGCGTCGATGCAGGCCAGGGGATGGGGAGAAGGGGCTAGAAAACTGCGAGTGAGCCAGAGCGCGGGCCATGTAACGACGAAATGTGTGAGGACACGATGGCAAAGGCACACGACTCTGGCAAGACACCACTATCAGCTCAGGACGAGGTACCGGCAGAAGTAATGGAGGCGCTAGTCGCGCTGGTCCAGCGGATGGTTGCAGAGTCTGGCGATCCGATCGGATTTGACGCCAGACAGTGGCTGAACCGGTGGCTGCGTGGACCCGTTCCGGCACTCGGTGGGCGTTTGCCTGTCGAATTTCTTCATACGCCGGACGGGGTTGTTCAGATAACTCGCATTCTCGCAGGCATGCAAACCGGAGCCTATCAATAGAAATGCGAACCGCTCCGGGAACCATGGAGGCCGGTCAGTTTAGGTTCATGCAGGAGCAACAGCGACATTGCGTAGTTGCTGACAGTACTTGCCTCAACTTCGGCGTGCTGCATATGGCCGGCCGGTTGCATCAGTGATGGTGATTGCACCACATTGCCCATTCCAGCATGGCCGGTTCGACGGAGTTACGTGCCTTCCAAGGGAGTCGTCAATGAATCGGCGCCCCTGTACACGCATCGACCGCTTCAGCCAGCGTGAATTGTAGCTAGCGCCACGCACGCAGCGGACGGTCGCCTCGTCGGTCAACAGGCCTACATATCAGCCGAGCAGTACAGTTAGCTCGTCGGGAAAGCTGGCTGGTATGGGACTGCTGTTGCGGAAGGGAAACCCGTTTTCACGGGGTAGGTTTGGGTCGCAAATGCAGTCATTAAGATAAGAATAGTTATCTTAACAGTCACGTTTCCAACACTGTGAATGCATGCAAGACACCACACCGGGCCGACTATCGTAGCAAAGTGATTCCAGAGCTTGACGACTCCAGCGTGAAACGCTTGAGCCAGTACATGATCGTCGTGTCCCACCGTGACCTTCTTTGGGGCGTACGTCAGCGCCTGACCGCGCCAGATCTTCGTCTCAGCGTGGTCTCGAGAGCTGTGCACGTACACACAGACACTCCCCCAGATCGCACCACGTCCCCGTGCATTGCTCTAATTCGAACGGGACGTGGACCTCGGCCCTACCGATCCAGCCGATCTCGCAACCAGGCCGCCGCAATCGACTTCTGGGACAAAACCGCGTCACAGATGAGCCGTGTTTCAAAAAAGCCCCCGGCCTCTGCCAGCGCAACTAGCGACGTTTGCGTAGCGATCTCGCGGGTTATCTCGTCGTAAAGGCGTTCGAGATCCGCGCGCTCGCTTTCAGGCGGTCTACCGAGCCTGGCTTCAGGAATAGCGGGGATATCCTCCATGGACATCTGGGTATCATCCTCGTTCCCGGCCCCGTTTATTCGCTCGATGCAGCTAGCCATCTGCATACGATGTTCAAGCGTCTCTCTCAGGCTGGTTGCAATATGCGACGCAAGCTCCGTATCGTGAACAGGGCCGGTATTGAGCTTTCTCAGCAGCCGTTCGGCATCGAACTCCATGGCATGGGCGCTACCTAGTAGAGACAATAGATCCCGCCTTTCGTTACTCACCTCTAGCTCCCACTGCTGAAACGTTCTTCTGATAGCCCAGATGCAGGGGACCCCCGCATCTGTGCCTCAATGGAAAAGTGCGGAGCAAAAACATCAATGACCGCAGCGCTCATTCCGTCTCATTTGCATATCGAGGCAAGGTGATCGTGAAGACGCAGCCTGTGTCAGGTATATTCCGGACGCTGAGAACGCCGCCGTTTGCCTCGACGCCGTGCCTCGCCATCGAGAGCCCCAGCCCCACGCCGCTCCTGTCCTCGCTATTCTGCACGAAGGGCAGAAACATCTTTTCTGCACTGCCGGGTGGAAGACCGCCACAGTGATCCCTCACGTCGATCAGGATATGATCCGCCAAAGCATAGGCATTCAGCGTGACCTCAGTGTGATGGTGCGTGAACTTGAACGCGTTTTGTAGCAGACCGGCTACTGCCGAATACAGCTGGTCGCGGTCCCCGTGGATCGCAAGCCCTGGGTCCACCTTGGAAACCGTTAGCTGCGATCCGCGAATCTGAGCCGCAAGGTCAGCGGCAATTCTCACTTCCGCGATGAAGTCTGCGACAGAAAAAGTCCTGGGCCGCAAGGAAGTGCCGGCTGCGACGCGCACTTCATCCATCGATTGATCGATCAAATTTCTCAACTCTCCCAGGCTCCGCTCCAGAACCGCTCCCGTCGCACCAGACAGGCTCAGGTTTCCGGTTTTCACTGCCGTAAAAGCGAGCGTAGCCGTTTGAAGACGGCTACGTAGTTCGTGTGCGAACACTCCCAATTGCTCATTCGCCTCGCTGGCTTGCCTGTCCGCGATAGCAAGGTCGTGCTGATAGCTGAATTCGGTGACTGCATCGGCAATTGCATTGTCCAGACAACGATTGAGCGTGCGAAATTCGTCAATCAGAAATGGCGCATCGCGTTCGTACGCGAGATCCGTAATGGCCTGGCACAGGTCGCCATAATCGTGAACGACCTGGTCCACCGAGAACCCGAGCGTCAGCAACTCCCGTCCGTGCAGAGCAGCTGTCTTGCCAATCTCGGATGAAGATGCGCCACCGCCCGAAGGGCCAGAAATGCCGCGGCTATCCATCGGCTTCGCTGTCTGTTCTGTCCGCAGCGTCGCGATGAGCTGCTCCAGAAACAGTGGCACACCATTCTGAAGCTGCATCGCCGTTGCCTTCCGCGCGGGCCGCTGCGCGACCTTTACCCGGCAGCGCTCTATCAATTCATGGCGATTGTTCGCCAAAAAAACGTGCATCATGAATGTCCCCCGAACATCGGTTCACAACATTTACACAAACGGCGGTGGTGGAGGCCGGACATGGTGACAAGGCTCTTGTACAAGAATATCGGACCGTTTCGATCCAGGCGCGTGGCTCACGCAACGATGTTACGCCCTCTGCGCGTTCCGGTACGCCCGTCAAATACAGAGAGCGCACGACAAAATAACGCTGCGTCCGCCGCCGTACCGACAGTGGCACCGTCGGACGTCACACTGCTGTGAACGCATCCGCGTTGAATGACGCTCCAGGAGTCAAACGATGAACAACGACCAGATGCAGGGTTGGATCAAGGAAATGACCGGCCGTCTGAGGTCGGGTATCGGCAAAGCCATCGGAGATCGGACCGTCACATGGAAGGGTCGCGTGGAACAGGTGATCGGCAAGACTCAGGCGTCCTATGGCGACGCCAGGGCACGTCTCAAGAAACGATTGTGAACAGACCCATCAACAACCCCACTGCGAACTGAACGCGCAATCCAATGATCGCTACCGGACAGACATAAAAGTCGCATTCGCTCCATGATGAGTTCAGTCCGAGGAGGTCATCATGGACATCTCACTTTCCCCCGAAGCAATCTGGTCGCTCAAATCGTTCGATCACATTCCAGACTCGCAAGCGACGCTCCCACGCCCTGTCGCCGACGAACTGTTGACGTGCGGGCTCGCGTACGAGTCACGCCTGGGCGGCGCTATCAATATGACGGCCGCAGGCAGGCGGTGGCTGACCCGGCACACGGAGTAGCACGGCCGCTCCGGGCGAGCGTCCGCAGGATGACTGCGTCCGGCTATACCGGCTCCGGTACAGCGGGCTCGACGCTCGGTGCCTTACTGGCAGGCTCTGGAAGGCGCGGGGCGGGCCGATATCGCCACTTGGTCGCAGCAGGATCGTTATGGGTAGCGTCCTGTTTGCGCTGCTCCGCCCGCACTTCATCGGCATGGCCATATTCCGCGCGCCGGTCCCGGGTTTGATTGTGTGCATCCAATAGATTTGGCATAAAACCTTCTGTCATCGCGTGCGATAGAGCTCAAAATCTGCCACTGATTGCTCTCTATGTCAGTAAAGCGAGCCTTGTTTTGAATTGCTTCTGTGCCCCCTCCACACCCGTGTATCTCATCTCACGCAGGCAAGCGAGCGCGATGAATGCGCTCCTTGTCATGCGATGTGCGAGCGCCGTCGCCTCGACATCCCGCAGCACGCTCCTGCTCATACTGAGTTGAATACTGACCGCGCGCGATACGACCCGTGAGAGGTCGATATCGACAAACAGCCACAGTCCTTTGCCATCGTCCATGTCGAGCGTCTGTAGTGCCGACGTGTCGTGGGTGGGTGCCGGAATGAGTTGCTCGCTTCGGTGGTACATCCGCTGCACGACGTCCTGTGCATTGCGCTCCAGCTCGCCGAACGCGTCCGCATGAACATCGGCATCGGGAAGATCGGGGAAATGGCCGCGATAGCCCCCGCCGGCCTGTCGATGAATATAGAGTGGATATTGCATAGCGCCCTCCGAAGTTGCGCAACGCGAACTATCGCCAGGTACGGATCGTGCGCTCTACCCGACCTCGCGTCTGTACGCTAATGAACTTTGGTTAAAAGAGTGGGTATGGCGCATAGGCGTTTGCAAATATCACGGCCTCTATATCGCCTGCAGATCCGGCAGCAGCCGGTCGAATTCCCGTTTCACCACGGCATAGCATTCGCACACCCGCTTTTCCAGACCTGGTCGATCCAGTACTTCGATGTTGCCATAGCTGTAGCGGATCAATCCTGCCTCCTGCAGTTTCATTGCTGCATCCATTACACCAGGGCGACGGAGACCCAACATGTTGGCGATGAGTTGTTGCGTCATCCTCAGTTCGCTCGATGGGAGACGGTCGAGACTGAGCAGCAGCGAGCGGCACAATTGCTGGTCAATCGAGTGATGCCGGTTGCACGCGGCGGTCTGCACCATCTGAGCCATCAGCGCCTGGGTATAGCGCAGCAGTAACCGCTGCGCAGGACCGCCGCGATGGAATTCGTCTCCCAGGATTCGTGCGCCGAGCCGATATGCGCGACCGGCGCTTTGCACGACGGCACGGCTCGAGGTCGTCTCGCCCCCCATAAAGACAGCAATACCGATGAGCCCCTCGTTGCCGACGATCGTGATCTCCGCAGAGGCACCGTCTTCCATCACATATAGCAGCGAGACGATGGCCGTTGAGGGAAAGTAGACATGCTGGATGGGGTCTCCTGACTCGTAAATAACCTGTCCCAGCGGGAGGTCAATCGCCACGAGATACGGTGCCATGCGCTCCCACTCTGCTTGCGCGAGCATCGCCAGCAGGTGATTGTCTTTGGGTTGGTATACGTTCGGCATTAGCGGCGCCTCAATATCCTGTCAAAAACCGGATCGAGGAGCGCGAAAACAACCGCGGCGAGAAGAAACAGCGATAGAGGATTCATGGTTGTTATCCATTCGTGAGATCGGCGGCAATCGTGACCAGAGAACTGGACGTCATGTTCCGTGCGCGCATTGATTTGACTTCACCGCGTTGTGCACGGATTACTCCTGTGCACGATGTACGCAACGGCCCGGCATGTCGGTACGATCCCGTACTGGTACCCACCGTAACCGCCCTGACAATTGTCATACGTCGGGATCGCTTCCTGAAGAAAGCAGGACATTCCCACAACGGCAACGACCATCACAATCGTCGCCAGCCAGCTAACAACCCGCAACGTGCCTGAAGTGCGATACGTCCCCATCATGTCCCGATGCGATGCCATCTTCATCATGAGCACCATGATCGGGACTGTGATGACGCTCTTAATGACGGCACTCCCAAAAAGTGGTTTCTGGAAATCGTGTGGGTGAAAATGGTGTTTTCGTAGATGAGGCAGCATGCAGGTGAGGGTCTTCAGGTGCAGATACTTTGTGTCACGCAACCCGTAAACTCGGCGCTGGATGGCCCGGATCTTGTTTACGAGTCCCTCAACGAAACCAGGTGGCACCCTGTCCTCTGGCTTACAAAAAGCAGTGGTTCCATCCCAATAGCGCTCGATCATCGCGGCGAACTTCTCGTACGGCTTCGCGCGTTGCCACTTCAGACTGGCCTCCCCCAGTCGTCGAAGGCCCGTCTGCGTCTAGGCTGCGGTCTTGAGCGGCGCCATCGCCGTGCCTGCGATCTCATGTCCGGCAATCGCAAGTGCAAGCGGCGGGTTCAGGCTATCCACCATCGAACTCGGAATCAGGATTGTCGCGCCGCGCTCCTTGGTCGTCTCGTAGATGATGTTCATCGCGCGCAACTGCAGTGCACCCGGATGGTTCTCATAGACCTGCGCAGCTTCGACGAACTTCGCCGCAATCTCCGCTTCCGCGGAGCCAAGAATCACGCGCGCCTGTTTCTCGCGTTCGGCCTGCGCCTGGCGGGACATCGCATCCTGCAACGCCACCGGAATCGCCACATCGCGGATCTCGACCGATCCGACCGTGATGCCCCACGCGGCCGTCTTGGCGCCGATCTCGGCGCACAGTTGCTCGTCCGTGGCGCGTCGATCGGACAGGAGCGCTGCAAGCATCGACGAGCCGATCATCTCGCGTAACGACGTCTGTGCGACCCGGTCGATCGCCTGACGGTAATCGGTGATGGCGAGCGCGGCCTTTTGCGCGTCGTGCACATGCCAGAAGATGATCGCATCGACGTTGACGGGAACCGTGTCTTTCGTCAGCGCCTGTTCTGCGTTGAACGACGTCGTCTGAATCCGCTCGTCGATAATCGCGACAATGTTGTCGAGAACCGGGATGATCATGAAGAACCCTGCGCCCTTCACGCTTTGCAGTTTCCCGACTCGCAGGATCACGAATTTCTGCCAGACGTTGGCGACTCTCACCGACAGAACAATCAAGGCGGCAATCGCAAAGAAAAGCGGCGCCAGATACAGGTTGGCCCATTCGCCAGCGGCAACGCCCGCGAGCACGAACACGGCGGCTAGAAAGAGTGTGATGGGATTCATGATGGGCACCTCCCGGCTGACGACACCCGCAGCGCAGGATCGTTTTCCCGCCGAAAAGGTGCCTCGCGTGACGAACGGAACGCTCGCCGCACTCGGAGACGGTGCGCCAGATGGCGGAGGAGAGTCGGTACGGTGCCGTACCGGCGTTCATCACGCGTGAGCGACGTCTCGCGAACGGCTAACGCATCAGTCGACGCCGATACCGGTTCAGCGAAAAAGCGACTATCAGCACCATCCCGATGACGACTCCACTCATTGCGGTCATGTCGCACCTTCCCGTCGACGGTCGATTGAAGTCCGATATGCGCTCGCGAATTCGGCGCTCCCGGTTCTAGTGGTTGCTGTCCGGCCTGCTCGCGGCCTGCTGCGGCTCTATCTGCGCGATGGGCGCGGACTCGCTACGCGCACGGCGCAGACGCGCCACCGAGTAAATCGCGACGAGCAGTAACACGGCAAGGCCTGCTGCGAGCTCGATGAATGACTGGTTCAACGCGTCCTCCCCTGACGCCGGCAGCAAACAGATCGGCACGATCGACTGATCGAATGCGGCAGCCCCGTGAATCGACACGCGAGAAGACGCCCCGGCAAGCACACATCATGCGACCAGACGGATCACGCAATCTGTACGCTGCAGGACCCTGTGCGCATCGCATGCGGCGACGCACCGTATCCGCTGCCCAGCTCGCTCGCAGCCGAAACCGGCGGCCGGGTTTGTACGCTGTCGTACCGCTTGTGGCTCCACGAACGCGTACTGTCGTTCATATCGCTGGATCACATGGAGAAGATCATGCTGAGACGAACATTTATCTGGAGCACACCGGGTTCCCTGCTTGCGCTGGGGCTCGCGGTCTCCGGCTGCACGACGACGAGCCCGACGGACAGCAGCAGCACACAGATGGACAAGCGCCGCACCATCGATGCCGGCGTCGACTCGACGCTCTCGCGCCTGTACGTTGCGGCACGAGGCTCGCACGAGCTGGTCGCGAAAGCGCACGGTGTGCTGACGTTTCCGTCGGTTATCGATGCGGGCTTCGTCGTGGGTGGCCAGTACGGCGAAGGTTCGCTGCGCATCGCCGATCGCACCGTTGGGTACTACAGCACGACAACGGGCTCGATCGGCTGGCAGATCGGCGCGCAATCGCGCGCCATCGTGTTTCTGTTCATGACCGAAGCGGCGCTCGGGCGGTTCCGCAGCGCGGACGGCTGGTCGGCGGGTGGAGACGCATCGGTCGCGTTGCTGAAGGTCGGCGCCAACGGCAATCTCGATACGAGCATGGCCACTGGGCAAGTCGACGCTTTCCTGCTGACCAACAACGGGCTGATGGCCGGCGCGTCGCTCGAAGGTACCAAGGTCACGCGGATAAGTTCGCTATGACAACAAGGCTGATCTGGTGTGCGCACCGGAACAGCGCTTTTCGGCGAGGAGTGCCACCATGTTACGCGGCGTAGCAGATCTGCACGGGTACACGATTTGCGCCTCGGATGGCGACATCGGCCGCGTCGGCAAGGTGTACTTCGACGACAAGGCATGGGGCATCCGTTACCTCGTCGTCGATACAGGAGACTGGCTGCGCGACCGACAGGTGCTGGTGTCGCCCTACTCGGTCGAGCGCGTCGATGCGGCCACGAACCAGGTTCACGTGCGTCTGACGCGCCAGCAGGTGCGCGACAGCCCGAGCATCGACTCGCATAAGCCCGTGTCGCGCCAGCATGAAATCGAATATCTGCGCTACTACCGCTACCCAACTTATTGGGGCGGCCCCAATCTGTGGGGCATGGGCGCCTACCCGGCGTTCGATCCGGCCTCGATCGCGCAGCAGCCGGAGGCACTCGAACCGCGACTCCCGCCGCTTGCCGACAGCGACCGACCGCTCGATACCCACCTGTGTGACACCAGCGTCGTAAAGGGCTATCACCTCGAGACGATCGACGGCAAGATCGGCCACGTCTGCGGCTTCGTCTACGACGACGAGGCGTGGGCGATCCGCTATCTGACGATCGATACGCGCACCTGGTGGCCCGTTAGCAAAGAGGTATTGATTGCGACGCACTGGGTCGATCTGATCGACGAGCTCACCGCGACCGTGTCGACCTCGTTGACGCTCGATGCGGTCAAACACAGCCCGCCCTACGACAACTCGGTTGCGATCGAGCGTAGTTACGAACTGGCGCTGCACGCGTTCTACGGCAAGGAAGGGTACTGGGACCACGGACGATCCGCATTGCCGCCGGACCGCAGCTGACATGCAGCCCCGTCTACAGCGCTTTCAGATCGGGCAGCAGGCGATCGAACTCGCGCTTCACAACGCCATAGCATTCGCAAACCCGGCGCTCGAGTCCCGGCCGGTCCAGCAACTCGATGTGGCCGTAGCTATAGCGGATCAACCCGGCGTCCTGCAGTTTCATCGCCGCTTCGGTCACGCCGGGTCTGCGCACACCGAGCATGTTGGCGATCAGTTCCTGCGTCATCTTCAGTTCGTTCGACGGCAAACGATCGATGCTGAGCAGCAGCCACCGGCACAATTGCTGGTCGATCGAATGGTGCCGGTTGCAGACCGCCGTTTGCGCCATCTGCGTAATCAGCGCCTGGGTGTAGCGCAACAGCAGGCGCTGCACCGGACCGGCGCGGTGAAATTCTTCTTTCAGAATCCTCGCTTCGAGTCGGTACGCCTGCCCAGCGCTTTGCACCACTGCGCGGCTAGGCGTCGTTTCGCCGCCCATGAAGAGCGCAATGCCGACTACCCCCTCGTTACCGACGATCGCGATTTCGGCGGACGCGCCATCCTCCATGACGTACAGCAGCGATACGATCGCCGTGGTCGGGAAATAGACGTGATGCAGACGGTCGCCCGATTCATAGACGACCTGCCCCAACGGCATATCCATCAGCACCAGATGCGGTGCCACGCGCGCCCACTCGGGTTCTGGAAGGACCGAGAGCAGGTGATTCCTGTTTTGATGATGTTCTTGCAACATGTTCGCACTCCCGCTGCCGGGTCGAAAACGGCAGAATGTTCGCCGCTCCGCTCCCGACACAATCGTCATAAAGCAATCGTTGAATGAATACTGCGAGCGGCGCTCTCTTCAGATCGCCGGCCAATGTACGTGCGCGGTCACGCGTTACTGCAGGCCGTATCGTGCTGAACGACGATCGGCAGCCTGAGCGTGAATTCACTGCCGGTACCCGGCCCGCTGCTCGCCGCCGATACCGTTCCACCATGCGCCATCGCGATCGCTTTCACCACCGCAAGACCAATGCCGAGGCCACCTGCGCAGGCACCGATGGTCCGGTTCGATTGCACGAACAGATCGAAAATACGTGGTAGCAGCAGTGCGGAGATACCGGGTCCGTTGTCTCTCACACTGATGACCAGGTCGACTCCTTCAGTCAGTACGTCCAGCTCGATCGCGCCGCCCGCCGGCGTGAATTTGACGGCATTGCGCAGCATGTTGCCGATTGCCTGGGAGAGGCGAACCGGATCGCATTCGAGTCGCAGCGTGCCGCGCGGCACCCGCGTGGTGAACGTCTGGCTACGTACAGCCGCGGCGGCGGCAGCTGCTTCGAGCGGGTCGATCAGGATGTCGGCTACATCTACTGGCACACGCATCAGACGCAACGTGTCGTGATCGACGTGTACGGCATCCGTCAGATCGTCCGCGAGCCTCGCGATGCCGACAATCTGCCGGTCGATTACATCGAGCATCGGCTGGATGTCGCTTCGACCCGGCAGCGTCTTGCGGGTCAGGTAAGCAGCCAGCCGCAACGACGACAGCGGCCCACGCAATTCGTGCGCGACGATGGCGAGGACTTCGTTCTTGTGTCTGAGCGCGTCGACGGAAACGTCAGCCGCGAGAGAACCTGTTTGTGTTGCCGACGGAGCGTCTTTGGGAAAATGCTCCATCAACTCCATCATTTCATCGGCCACGAATGCGTGGTGGTGGATAGAACCGTTAACTGACGTCTGGAGAGACGCCGTATGGGCTGACATGATAATCCCCATGTTGCAGCCCGATGGGCCGCACGAGATTAGCGAATCGCGATGGGAGACTTGCCGTTCGACGACGGCGGAGGCGCTCTGTGCAGAGCCAGTGACCGGCGGTTCGCCAGTGCCTGCTCAACGGAATCGATCGGTAGATCGCGTACGCAAGCAGCTTGAGCAATCAGCATGCCATGGCTGATCAGAGGCGTCTGTACGGTGCGGGTTAAAACAGCAAAATAACTCAAGACCTTTTGCTGCCAGCGCCGCCGCCTCGAAAGGAGCGACACGGGTAGCGCGCCGCGTCACGCATACTGGCGCAGGCGCAGCGAGAACTCCGCGAGCGCCTCGATACCGCTTTGCTCCGCACGCCTGCACCACTCCTGCAACTGGATCAACAGCTGTTCGCGGGTCGCCGTCGAACGTTGCCATAGCGACGCCAGGTCGCGGCACAGGTCGGCGTACGTGCGCAGCTTCTCGCTGGATGCATACACGTCGACGAAGGGCACGCAGCGCATTGCATCCCGATCGCTCTGCTCGCGGCACAGACCCTTGCTTACCGCGCGCACACGTCGCGATTTCTCGCGACGGCTGAGATCCTTCAGATGCGCCAGTTCCTGCCGGTAGTCGCGCTCGGCTACTTTCGCATAGCTCGCCATCACCTCGTAACGATTGCGCAGCACCGCCTGCAGTGTGTCGTCGTCGACCGTCATCTTGCCTTTGACGAGCAGCGGCGTCGGCGCGAGCTTTCGGACACGGGCCAGCCCAAACGCCGAGAGCATGCGGATATACATCCAGCCCATGTCGAACTCGTACCATTTGCTCGACAGCTTCGCGGAGGTCGCATACGCGTGATGGTTGTTGTGCAATTCTTCTCCGCCGATCAGGATGCCGAAGGGCAGCACGTTGGTACTTGCATCGGCGGGATCGAAGTTGCGGTAGCCCCAGTAGTGGCCCAGCCCGTTTACCATGCCGCCGGCCCAGAACGGAATCCAGATCATCTGGATCGCCCAGACCGATACGCCAATTACACCGAACAGCGCGACGTCGATCACCATCAGCAGACCGATGCCGAGATTCGGATAGCGGGAATAGACGTGCCGCTCCATCCAGTCGTCGGGTGTGCCGTGACCGAAGCGGCGCAGCGTTTCTTCATTGAGCACTTCGCGGCGATACAGTTCGGTGCCGCCTAGCAGCACGCTCCAGATGCCGTAGAACTGCGGACTGTGCGGATCGTCGCTGGTTTCGCATTTCGCATGATGCTTGCGATGCACCGCGGCCCACCGGCCAGTGAGCATGCCGGTCGTCATCCATAGCCAGAAGCGGAAAAAATGGCTGACGACGGGATGCAGATCGAGCGCGTGATGCGCTTCGCAGCGATGCAGATATACCGTGACGCTGATGATCGTGACATGCGTGACGGCCAGCGTAGCGAGTACGATCTGCCACCACGAAAAAGCGAGCATGCCGTGGGAAAGAAAAGCAAGAGACGCATTCAACAAGAGGACCTTCTTTCCGCGGACAGCTCGACCGTCGACGGTCGCGTTGGCTGCAGCACAGTGCGCACCGCATTTTTAGCGATGCGGCAGGTGTGAGACCGGTCCCGTCGGATGGCGCCGCGACGTGTCCGGAGAATCCGGAGAATCTGGACATGGCAATGCCCCGTGCCCTTGATGCACGGACCATCGCATACCGTCTGAGGATGCACGAAGCGCTGGTGCCTGTCGGTACGGTTGCGTACCCGACGCATTGCACGCTGGCGAAAAATTGCAGCGGCCCTTTGCTGTTTCTTTCTGTTTCTTATAGCAACCCGCTGAACAACCGGTCGCTCTCGCGCTTCACCACCTTGTAGCACTCGCAGACCTGGGTTTCCAGCGCCGCGCGATCCAGCACCTCGATCAGCCCACGGGTGTAACGGATGACGCCGTCCTCCTGCAGTTTCTTCGCCGTTTCCGTGACGCCGGCCCGACGCACGCCCAGCATGTTCGCGATCAGTTCCTGCGTCATGCGGACATCGCTCGACTCCAGACGGTCGAGACTCAGCAGCAGCCACCGGCAGAACTGCTGGGCGATCGAATGATGCCGGTTGCAGACTGCCGTTTGCGCCATCTGCGTGATGAGCGCCTGGGTATAGCGTAGAAAGAGGCGCTGTATCGCACCGCCGCGCGCGAACTCATCCTTGACGACCTGTCCGCTCAGGCGGAAGGCTTCGCCGGCGCTCTGCACGATCGCACGATTCGGCATCGTCTCGCCGCCCATGAAGAGCGCGACGCCGAGCAATCCGTCCCGACCGACCACCGCGATCTCCGCCGACGCGCCGTTCTCCATCACGTACAACATCGAGATGATCGCGGTGGTGGGTAGATAGATGTGACTGAGGTGGTCGCCCGATTCATACACGACCTGGCCGAGTGGCAACGTCACCGTCGACAGATGCGGCTCGATACGCTCGCGTTCCTCTTTCGGCAATGCGGCCAGCAGACTATTGCGGCTCACCGGGGAATCGGGCGTGCTCTCGTGATACGCGCCGTTTCTTCCGTACGCGTGAGCGCGCCCGCTCACGCGCGCGATCAGATGCTCCTGCTGCCGGACCTGCTCCACGCGATTCTTCTCAGGCAGCAGGCTCAACACCGCCGAGCGCAAGGTGTCGTGGCCGAGCGCATCGAGGATCTTGATCTTGGTCAGCGTTCCGAGATCGCTCTTGCCGGTTCGCCACGCAGAGATCTGGGAGCGGGTGAGCACCAGGCTATCCGCCAGTTGTGCATCGCTGTCGAAATGGCCGCGGCGCTTCAACTCGTCGAACAACTCATACCAATCGAACTGCATCGTTTGATAGCCAGAAAGATGTCAAATACATTTGACACAACCCTCGCCAGCATGAAACACTCAAGCAGGCATACTATGTCAAATATCCTCGACATTTATATCATATACACCCCTTGTCGTAATGCTAGGTCAACGCCTTCTGCATTCACGCCGTGCTCGTGTACCTATGGAAGGACAGCATGAGCGATATCACCAACTACATCCGTTTGCCTTCCGCACTGTCCGATAAGCGGCTGATGACTGTGCCGTCGTCGATCGATGACGACGAGTTTGCCGCCCATCAAATCGAATTCGTCAGGCACGTGTTCAGTTATTGCGCGCACCTGCACGAGCACGCCCGGGAAACGCCGGTCTCGGATGCGTTTCTCGCGGTGTTCGTCAATCTCTTCGAAGTCATGGACACGAACGCGCCCGACGATGCGCGACGCTGCGCCTTGCAACTGCGGGAAGTTTTCCGGGTCATCTTTCCTGAACTCGAGGTTCACGGATAGAGAGCGAGATTTACCGAAGCCCCATCCGCCATCGCGGCAGCCGGTCGTGTTTGCCGATTACACGGGCGCCGGTATAGCTGAACGCTACGCGACGTGCAGCTCCGTCGTCAGTTCCGACATGCGTTCTATTGCTGCAAAGAGTTTAAGCAACCTTGTTACGCGTACGGTGTCGTTCCGGCATAGACCCGGATGCGTCGATAGCGACGTGACGCGGCTTGCCCAGTACACGAGACCGAGTGGACTATCCCGCGCGAGCCGGGGGACGATGTATTCGAGGTGCTTCAGTTCTTGCTGGAATTGTAAATACGCCATCATGCCCCCGGGATGTTGTCGCCCGTGGCACTGAGCATGTCCGTACCAGTTTGCAATGTCTGCACGCTACCGTACGGCGCCCCGTCGGACTCGTCACTGGCACGCCGCACGATGAACAAACCGCCTCGCGTAGACCAAATTGAAGTTGTCACAACTTCGTCTATAGAGTTGTCAATTCGCACACTCGTGCGGTCAGACTTGCCGGAGACCCAGCGAGTTCAACAGGTTGAATCAAGGAGAGCGAGCAAAAACCTAGTGAGGCCTATTTAATCTGGAATCCTTAAATATAGGCAGCTCTGCATGCCTGGTTTGTTCGATAGACGGAGCTGACCTGTCGACGCTGTCCCGCTGCACTTGACGTGCCGCAAGGCCGCTGCCCGGAGCGCCGCGATACAGCGGGGTGAAGTTCTCCGTTCAGAACCGCGATCCTGACCTGTGCCATGCAGTGCGCTCTTTCGTCAGTCCAGCGCATCTGCTGCTTCTTCGCCATGCGGTGGCTGACGACCTGATTCATCGCCGACCCCTCCACCTGTTTTGAAACCAGCCCCGCCTGCACTTTGGCCAGCAGTGTGCACCCCTTTGCGAGGCTCGGGCCCAGCTGGGCAAGACTGCAGCCACGGCGTTCAATCACGGCCAGAACTTCGTCACTATCAGTGACCGTGTCGCTGTCGGCCAACCTTGCTTCGATGATCCAGCGCATGATCTACTCCCGCCGTTCCAATACCGCTCAGCGTACTCCACACGAAGCCGACGACCATCCCTGGAGCCTTCCCAACTCTTGCACACTCTCAAACGTCCGGCACCGGACAGACCTCGACTGAGAACACAGTCATAGCTGCAGTACCTGGCTTAACTCGCTTGCACGGCTCGCCGCACTGAAGTGATTCGCTCTATGAGTACTCGTCGGTAGCCTCATCGGCAATCAATCTGTCTTTGGTTCACTGCGTGGCTCGTTATGCGTTTGACCAACTGCTGCTCGGAAGCGGCACAGGGACGACCTGTCCAATTCATCTCGCCAATACGCAGGAGCTTGATCGATATCAAGTATCAATCGCAGTGGATGGCTAAAGTGACTTTCAGCGAGGGCATCCCGCATGGCGCTGACGGCTCGCCATCGATTCATCCGATAGTGGCACAGGAAAACTGATGCATATCGTCGACGGGCGACAGCCGGGACACCGACGCGGGGGAAACAGCATCCAGCTACTGCTGCGACGCCCGTGTTTCGCACGCGTTCGGGTCGTGGCACTTGCAGTGAAGTTTGCTTTGCCCGGCGAGTTATATATGGTTTTTTCTCAGACACACAGACCGTCGAACCACGCGTCGTTGCCGCCGCCGTCGCGCACATTGTGGCCGGCCATCCCCGACTGTCCGCGGAGACCCAGGATGATCGATACCTCCGAACCTCAACCGATAGCCATCTCGTTCGCGACAGCGGCGCTCACACGTGTCAGATCTACGGATCTCGTGTCCCACAAACGCTTGCCCCGCAAGGCTTGCGTCAACCCTGGCGTACTTTGGCGCCCCAATCGACGAACGCCCTCATCCTGAGCAGGCAGTTCACTTCCTGGAGCAGCGAAATGGCCGATACCCGTGGTAGCGAATCGCCTCTCAGCGCCGATGCGCTACGCAAGATGGATCGGTATTGGCACGCCTGCAATTACCTCGCAGCGGGAATGATTTACCTGCGCGAAAACCCGTTGCTGCGCGAACCGCTCAAGCCCGGGCACATCAAGAACCGTCTGCTTGGGCATTGGGGCTCCGATGCCGGGCAGAGCTTCGTGCTGGTCCATCTGAACCGGCTCATCAAGAAGCTCAACCTCGACGTCATCTATATCGCCGGTCCCGGCCACGGTGCGCCGGCCACACTGGCCAGCTGTTATCTGGAAGGGCATTACTCCGAGATCTACCCGGACCGCAGCGAGGACGAGGCCGGAATGCGTCAGTTCTTCCGGCAATTCTCGTTTCCGGGTGGCATCGGCTCGCATTGCACGCCCGAAACGCCCGGCTCGATCCACGAGGGCGGTGAACTGGGTTACAGCCTCTCGCATGGTTACGGCGCGGCTTTCGACAATCCCGACCTGATCGTCGCGGTTGTGGTCGGCGACGGCGAAGCCGAAACCGGTCCGCTCGCGACGTCCTGGCATTCGAACAAATTCCTCAACCCGATCCGCGACGGCGCCGTGCTGCCGATCCTGCATCTGAACGGCTACAAGATCGCCAATCCGACGATCCTCGCGCGTATCCCGCACGAGGAACTGGAAGCGCTGTTCATCGGCTACGGCCACCGGCCGTATTTCGTCGAAGGCGACGACCCTGCGCAGATGCATCAGAAAATGGCCGCAACGATGGAGCACTGCATCGAGGAAATCCGCGCGATCCAGCAGCATGCGCGTTCGACAGGCAGCGCCAGGCGACCGCGCTGGCCGATGATCGTGCTGCGTTCGCCGAAAGGCTGGACCGGTCCACGGGAAGTGGACGGGCACAAAGTAGAGGGCTCGTGGCGCGCGCACCAGGTGCCGGTGCTCGATCCCGCGACTAACGAAACGAGCCTGAAGCTCGTCGAGAGCTGGATGCGGCGCTACCGGCCTGAAGAACTGTTCGACGAATCAGGACGCCTTGTGGCAGAGCTGCGCGAGCTGGCGCCCACCGGCACGCGACGCATCAGCGCGAATCCGCATGCGAACGGCGGCCTGCTGTGTCGCGCGCTCGACATGCCGTCATTTCGCGAATACGGCGTCGACGTGACGACGCCCGCAAGCCGTTACGTGTCACCGACCGATGTGCTCGGGAAGTTTCTCTGCGAGGTCATGCGGCGCAATATGAGCAACTTCCGCGTGTTCGGCCCGGACGAAACATCGAGCAACAAGCTCACCGCGATCTACGAGGCATCCCAGAAAACCTGGCTAGCCGAAACGATCGCCGACGATGCGGACGGCGGCGAACTGTCGGTCGACGGCCGCGTGATGGAAATGCTGAGCGAACACACGCTCGAAGGCTGGTTCGAAGGCTACGTGCTGACCGGGCGGCATGGACTCTTCGCCACCTATGAAGCGTTCGTGCACGTGATCGATTCGATGTTCAACCAGCATGCGAAGTGGCTCGAGAAAGCGAAGCGCGAACTGAGGTGGCGTCAACCCGTGCCGTCGATCAACCTGCTGATCACCTCGCTGGTCTGGCGCCAGGATCATAATGGCTTCACGCATCAGGACCCGGGCTTTCTCGATGTCGTCACGAACAAGAGTCCGGACGTCGTGCGGATCTATCTGCCGCCCGATGCCAACTGCCTGTTGAGCGTGGCCGATCATTGCCTGCGCTCGCGTGACTACGTGAACGTGATCGTCGCCGACAAGCAGCCGCATCTGCAGTATCTCGACATGGACGCGGCGGTCACGCACTGTACGAAGGGCATTGGCATCTGGGAATGGGCGTCGACCGACCAGCACGCCGATCCTGACGTCGTGATGGCGTGTGCGGGCGATATCCCGACGATGGAATCGCTCGCCGCCGTCGAGATCCTGAAGGCGCAGTTCCCCGACCTGAAGATCCGCTTCGTCAATGTGGTCGATCTGTTTCGCCTGATGCCGGACACCGAGCATCCGCATGGGCTGTCGGACCGCGACTTCGATTCGATCTTCACCGCCGACAAGCCGGTCATCTTCAACTTCCATTCGTATTCGTCGCTGGTGCACAAGCTGAGCTACAAGCGCAACAACCACGACAACATGCACGTGCACGGCTACCGCGAGAAGGGCAACATCAACACGCCGCTCGAACTGGCGATCATCAACGAGGTGGACCGCTTCTCGCTCGCAATCGATGTGATCGACCGTGTGCCCAGGCTGCGCGGCGTCGGCGATCATGCGAAGGAATGGTTGCGTGGCCAGATCATCGAGCATCTTGCGTATGCGCATGCCGAGGGCATCGACAGGGAGGAGATTCGCAACTGGACGTGGGCTGGCGAAGGTACGCGAGCATGAATACGTCAGGACAGACCATTCTCGTGTTGAACAGTGGCTCGTCGTCGCTCAAGTTCGGACTGTTCGACACCGACGGCACCGCGGGAGAGGCGCACGACGAGACGGTGCTCCTCGAAGGCAGCGCGGAGGGCATCGGTCGGCCCGACGGCAGCTTGAAGATGCGCTCGCCCGATGGCTCCGTGCGGTGGCAGAAGACCCACGTGATGGAGTCGCAGACCGACGCACTACGCACGCTCGCCGATGTGCTCGCCGAACATGGCCACGGCCGCCCGGCGGCGGTCGGTCATCGCGTGGTTCACGGCGGTCCGCATTTGCGCACGCATCAGCGTCTGACGCCGCAGGTGCGGCAGCAGTTGCAGGAAGCCGTGCATTTTGCGCCGCTGCATATTCCGCCGGCACTTGCATTGATCGACCAGGCAACTGAGATTTTCGACGGCGCGCAGGCGTTCGTCTGTTTCGATACGGCATTTCATCGCACGTTGCCACCGCATGCGTCCCATCTCGCGTTGCCGCGCCGCTATGCGGATGCCGGTGTGATTCGCTACGGCTTTCATGGGCTGTCGTACGAATCGCTGGTGCATCGTCTGGGAGACGCGTTGCCGCGGCGCGCGGTGCTGGCGCATCTCGGCAACGGCTCGAGTGTGTGCGCATTGCGGGACGGGTGTTCTGTCGATACGTCGATGGGGCTCACGCCGACTGGCGGCGTACCGATGGGCACCCGCAGCGGCGATCTCGATCCCGGCGTCGTGCTCTATCTGATGCGCACGGAGCGACTCGACGCACAGCAGATCGAGAACCTGCTGAATCGCGACAGCGGCCTCGCGGGTTTGGCGGGCGGCGAGAGCGACATGCAGGCGTTACTCAGCCGCAGCGCTGCCGGCGATCGCGATGCCGCGCTCGCTGTCGACGTGCTCGTCACGGCCGTGCGCAAATACATCGGCGCTTACGCGGCGCTGCTAGGCGGCATCGATCTGCTGGTGTTCACTGGTGGTATCGGCGAGCACAGCGCCGAAGTGCGGAGCCGCGTTTGCGAGGGGCTCGGTTTTCTCGGGCTGTTCGCGGAGGATGCGAACGGTAAGGTCAAGGCAATGCACACCAACGAGGAACGGCAGATCGCCCGGCATTGCCAAGCGTTGCTGCGCGAGACGGAAGACTGAAGCGCGGCGTGCGTGTGGTGGGTTCAGACATCCGCAAACGGGTTGCATCTTCGCGTAACGGTAGTTTGCGCGTTGCAGTAACCACACCTTAATAGACAATCTGCAGCGGTGTGCGTAAAAATCCGATACGAAATAGATTTCCCGGAATGAGTATAGCCCGGGGATATTGATGCGGGTACTCCAGCGTTACTCCGTCTACTTTCACGTGGATTTGATGCGATTTCTGGTGTTCCGTCGTGTTTTTTTAGCACACCGGTAGCGCCGGACGCATGTAAAGGGGCAAAAGAAACCTCGACGGCTCCTAGCATTGTTAGCGTATTTCGACTGGTGTCAAACGAAGCAAAGTCGGTACGAATTTGCCACTAAAGTTGAGACTTTTTCGACTTTAGCAGGATGTCCTAATGGTGGCCCCTAAGGGGCAAGTTTTGCACGCTCTCACCGGCGGCCGCAGTTCGTTTGCATGAACCTCTTCCTCTTTTACACAATTTTGATCTCTGCCCCCAGGGTAAAATATTTGTGCAACGACCTGTTACGCAAACAACACCGAGCCCGACGAGATTTCCGCGTCGCCGATTCAAAAATCTCAGTGCGGCGGAAAGACTACAAGTGAGCGTGGGCCGTTGCCTTGACGGCGCATATCTGCCTGTCAGTGCAGTCCCTGGGCGCGCAGCAGCTCCTGCACGAGCTGGGTGGACACGTAATGCGGGCCGTCAAACAGATAAGCTGGATAGCCACGATAGGCTGTCAGTTGTGACGACAACTCGGCGGCCGTGGCAGATCGAAAGCCCCCGCCCTGCGCCGGCCTGAAGGCCTCGGCGATGATCCGCACTCGATCCTTGCCAAGCCGGGCCGCCAGTGCGTCCGCATACTCGCGCGCCACAGCCGGGCCACGTGCGTAGACACCGCATCCGTCCTGCAGAAACACGCCGACGTCGCGCGGCAACCAGCTATCGAGCCACGCGGCGAGCGCCGGACCGCCGATGTTCGATCTGTCGTAGACACTGATCCATAGCGGCCGCGGAAGCGTGTCGAGCAGTGGCCTCAATGCCGAAGCGTCCTTCCACGTCGGATCGACTTCGACCGGAAAGTAGTAGCCAACCACATGCACCGGGGGGTGCACGGCAGCCAGTTTCTTCGACCGCTCGATCAGTTGTGCAGTCTGCGCACGCGCCGTGGTTTCGTCGAAACGGCCCGCGAGGCCGACGATCACGTTGCGCGCCCACTTTTCTCCGGCGACGCGGGTCCAGTCCGGTAAACGCGCTGCTGTCTGCATACCGGCGCCGGGTAGAAACGACGTGTCGTCCACTGCGGTCCATTGCACCAGCAGGTCGCTGACACCGAGCTTGTCCCAGTCGCCGTGCGGATCGATGTGATTCTCGTCAATCTGCCAGACCACGCCTTGTGCCAGAGCGCCACTGTCGCCCGGGTTCTGTATCGAACAGCCGCATACCAGCGCCGCGTATAACCCTGCGGCTAGCAGGACGCGTTGCCGCGACGTAATGCGCTGTTGTTGCATATGAATCTCCGGCGAGTCACGCTTTGCACTGGCGCTACGATTCGAGGTGGGCGTCACGGTAATCCTGAGCAAGCTGAACACGATCGACCCTGAAGTTCACCGACACCGGAAATGACTGGCACACCAGCGATTCCGAACGGATCATATCCTGTAGAGATTGATCTGATTCAGTCCTTTCAATACGAGTAGGTGGCGCCGAAGAAAACGCCACGCGCGCGATCGTCGCCGGTGATCTTCAAACGATACTGCACCGACAGATCGATATACGAACGCGGTGTATCGTACATGCTGTCGCGCATCCAGTAGCGCGTCGAAATGCCGATGCCTGCGCCGAGCGGAATGCTGTGATCGACGGTCGAGTCGTAGTCCGCACCGATCACCGCGTACGGAAACACCGTCCACTTCGGGCTGTAGCGGTCCATCCGGAACGTGCGGCCGAATTCAAGGTTAGTGGTTGCGTAGGTCGAATCGCCATTCAGGTAGTGGCCGGCCTCGGCGTAGATCTGCGCGGTCCACCACGACGGCACGTCGACGCGACGTGCGGTGCCGAAGCCGCCCGAATACGCGAGCCGCGCGAGCCAGTCCGGATTGACCGACGACCCGATCGGAATGATCCGTTCGAAGGCGACGATCGCATCGATCTGGGAAAACGGCTTCGCGCGCGCGCCGACCGCTGCCTGCAGTGTGTCGGCGCCGCTTGGACTGCCGCCCTTCACGCCGAAGCTTTCGTAACCGCGTGCGTAGACTTCGAACATCCGGTCACCCAGGCTGCCGAACGGCCGCCAGTATGCTTCGACACCGGTCTGCCAGTTGTTCGACGTGCTCTGCGCCGGAGACGGCGAGAAACCCGGTTGTATCCCCGCACCACGATAGTTCATCGACACGTTGAAACCCCAGTTGCGGGTGACGTCCGCATGCGCGCTGCGAATGTCGTTCAGCGCGATTGGGGTGACAGGTGCGTTGCCGCCGTTCAGCGCGTCGTTTGCGACTTCTTTGGGCACGGCTGGAGCAGCGCTTGTCGTCGGCGCCGCTGACGTCGCTATCGTTGCGTCGACTGCCGTGTTTGCATCGATCGCGCGTTCGAAATACTTCGCGGCGTCGCGGTTACGGTGTGCCCGCCACGCTGCGTAGCCGGCGTCGGCATTCGCGCGAGCCGGCAGTTGCCCGGCTTCGTCGGCTCGCCTGAAGTGCTCATAGGCGAGACGGCTATCGCCGGCCCGCTGTGCGATGTACGCCGCGCTCAGGTCCGGCATCGCGGCGTCCATGCCCGCGTCGATCATCCTGCGCGCTTCGCGGGTCGCCGACTTCGCATCGCCCGCTGCGCTCAGCGCATCGATCAACTCGATCCGATGCTGCGGGTCGTCCGGTGCAGCCTTGACTGCTTCGCGTGCGTAACCGACTGCGCCGGTCCTGTCCTTCGCAGTCGTCGCGGCAGCGGAGGCTCGTGCGGCGAAGAAGCCGGGGTCGGCTGCGTAGACGTCGCAACTCGCGCCGAATTGATCAACGGTGCAGTCGATCACCGGGCGCCTCGCTGGATCGATCGCCTGGGCAGTCACGGCTCGTGCAGGCGCGACGGCAGGCACCTGCGACGAAGCCTTCGCCAGCAACTGCCGCGCCTGGTAACGGCGCAGGGCGATCGGTGGGTCGGTGTCATCGCCGTTCGTCTTCAGTGGCGCGAGCAGGTCGAGTGCGCGCTGCGCCTCGCCCTCGGCAATCCACACGTCGGCGATGATCACACGCGCAATGCGCTGATTGCGCTGCGTCGCATCGTGTGCCTGCTGCACTTTCGAGAAGTCTGTATCGGCCTCGCTCGTCTTGCCTTGCGCAGCGAGCGCGTAACCGTGCAGCGTCAACAGCATGATCCCGATGTCGTCGGCAGCAATCGCCGCGCTTGCAGCGGCTTGCACGCCAGCCAGATCGTTGGTGGCGAACAGCGTATCGATCAGCTGCACGCGATAGCTGGCCTTATCAGGCTCGTACTCGACTGTCTGCCGCGCGAGTGCTACTGCCTGCGCATCGTCGCCACGCTTGAGCGCCGCATACGAGCTGCCGGATGCCTTCGGCGCCAGCCGGTTGCCGATAAAGCGACGACGCAAACTCAATTCGTCGCGGTCGCCGAAACGCCTGACGGCGTCGAGATCGGCGCTCCAGGCATCGGCGTCCTGACCGGCAGCACTGGCCGCGTCGATCATCAGCAAACGTAGCCGCAGCACGTCGGGACGTTGCGCGATCGCCTCGTTTGCATATCGGACCGCGGCCGGGAAATCCTTCGCGTCATAGGCGTTGTACGCCTGCTGCGCACTGGTCAGCGCCGCGCCGGTCAGGGCGTTCGGGTCGCCGGGCAGTTCGCGGCTACCAGGACCTGAACGGCTCGCCTCGCCAGAGTGACGTTCTGCCGCCAGCGCATTGGCAAGCAGGAGGCGCAGCGATGCGACGTCGGGCCGCTGGCGAATCGCTTCGCGCGCGGCCGCAACTGCCGTCGGGTAGTCGTGGCGCGCATAGGCCGCGTAGGCGTCCTGCGCGACCCGATACGCGGCACCGCTCAGCGGCAGCGGCTCCGAGGCGGCCGGCAGCTGCGCACTCGCGATGCTCACTGCACCGGATGTATCAGGCGCGTTCTGCGTGCCGGATGCACCTGACATCCGTGCTGCGCCCACTTCGCCCTGCGCCTGCGTCGATGTTTGCGCATGTCCGGAGCTTGCGCCAAAGCACAGCACACCCGTCACCATAACGGCGGCAACGTGCCGCATCGAAGACACGGAAGGTGGCACACACACAGACACGCGAGTCTGCCTGCAAGCAGTTGCGGATACTGCCCGCGTGCCTGTCATGAGAAGTAACTCAGTCATTTGGCGGCCGCTGGATCGTCAAGCAGGCGACGCTGCTGCTGGATTACGTTGTCGAGTGCGACACGCGAGATGACGTTGCACGCCACCATGTACTCGCCGATACGGCCATGGAGATCCGGACGATAGTGCTGCATCGCGACTTCGAACGCTTCGCGCCGCACGTGGCCGTATTCGATCAGCAGATCACCAATCAGCGGTGCGCCGCGCGTGGGCACCTCGCCGGCGGAGGCAGGTGTAGCCACCGGCGTTGCGACGTCGACACCTCGCAGCAACCGCAACCCCGCGGCGATCTCGCCTTCGCGGACGATGCGCTGCGCGATCGGACCGCTCGCCAGCCCGGTCAATTCAGCAATCGCGGGTTCGGTGAGCGGGCCCGCCGTCAGCAAAACGATGGGACTACCTGCTTCACTGGATTGCGGCAACACGCGGTGACGCACGATCGCTTCGAGTGGCAAATGTATGGCGTCCTGCGCGAGTCTTGGCACATCGAGCCTGCCGCGCGGCAGATCCGCCTGGAACGCAATCGCTTCGGCGAGGGTTTCGTCGTCCAGCCAGCCCTTCGCCATCAGCACGCGGCCAAGCGGCGCTTCGCGCGCATGCCTGTCGCCGAGTGCCTGCTCAAGCCTGTCTGCATCGATCGCCTGCCACGACATCAGCAGCTCGCCCAGGCGTTGACGGCGATTGATAAAACCATCCGCGGAAGGAAAATCGTGCATGGTCTTGTCCCACGCAAGCCGCTTACCGGTCACGAGGTGCGAGACGAACAACTTCCACGCACGCGATACGGCCATGAAGTTAATGAAATTGCCGACTACCATCCGCGGGGCGGAAAGCACACCGTGCTCCCAGCCATACAGGCGGGTCACGAAATAGAAGCGTTGCGCGACGCGCAACAGGAGCGCGCAGCCGTTCATCCATAGCAACGCTCGCATCCAGCCCGAGTCGGAGAACGGCGACGCGATCAGATCTGGCATCACACCGAGCGCATCGGCCGCGGCAAACAGCAAAAACTGAACGACCAGCACGTACGCGAGAATACTGACGAACGCGGTCACGATCCCCTTGCGGTCACGAAACAGCAGATAACGATTTACCAGCGAGCCGGTCCAGCCGGTCTGCTCCCAGCCTTGCAGACCGATGCCGAGCACCCAGCGCGCGCGCTGCCGGTACGCGGTGCGGAGTGTGTCGGGGAAAAATTCGCGTACGCACAGCGGCATCGTCACGGTGATATCGCGCTCCTTGCCGAGGCCGAACCAGGCCTTGCGGCGCGTCGCGAACTGCACCGGAAAGCGCGCAAAGATCGACTGCATGCCCATCCTGCCGAGCCTTGCCCCGACGTCGTAATCCTCGGTCAGGCTTTCGGTATTGAACGGCTGCCGGTCGGTTTCGTCGATCAACGCGAGCAGCGCGCGGCGCGAGAAACAGGTGCCGACACCCGCCGACGGTACCCAGCCGACAAGGCTCTCGCGCACCACCAGATCCTTCGCATGCCACTCGGCAAATTCATCCATGTAGGTTCCTGCCACCAGTTCAAACCAGTTGCGCTCGAGCGACGCAACTGGCAGCTGGATCATGTCCTTGCGCGGCAGCAGGTAGTTGAAGAACTTCAGCTCGACCGGATGCAATACGTCTTCGCTATCGTGCAGCACGACACCCGCGAACTCGATATCCGCCTCGCTCTCATGCCGCAAGATCGCCTGAATCACCCGGTTCAGGCAGTCGGCCTTGCAGGTCGGGCCGTCGTGCGGCACCTCGACGCGCTGCAGTTGCTTATAACGGCGACGCATGCGATCCACTTCGGCGATCGTCTGGGGATCGTTCTGATAGGTACCGACGAACACCACGTAGTTGCGGTAATCCACCACTCGCACCAGGTCTTCGAGCATCGCGGCGATCACGTCGTACTCATGCCACGCCGGCACCATGATCGCGATCGGCTGCTCCTCGCGCTGATACAGCTGTGCAGTAGTTAGCGGTTTGTAGATGCGCTTCACCGTGAAGCAGCGATAGAGCGTGCGCGTCCAGTACCAGGCATCGATGAACAGATCGTCGAAACTGGACAGCAGGATAATGGCCGCCACTACCGCCGCGACGTACTCAAGCCCCTGGTAATAGTGAGCGACGACGTACCCGCTATACCATTTGATCAGCCCGATGCTCACGACTTGTCCCGATTCCTGCGGCGCGCGATCCTGGCCACCAGCAGCAGCACAATCAGCAGGCCGACCAGTACGACCGGAACGCCCCAGCGCACCCAACCCAGCACAAATCGCTGATCCTGCGCGTCGTCGTCGATCACTTCGCCCGGATGCCGCGTGTCGAACTGACGCAGCACACCGCTACCGTCGACAATCGCGATATCGCCGTGCGACAGCTGCAGCGAGGCCGGGAAAATCGCCGAAGTGTCGCCGACGGTACGATAGGCGATGCCCGACACGCTACCCGACCTCACCACCTCGATCACACCGATACGGCTCAGGCCAGACACGTCGATGAGCATCTTGCCGGAGGCATCGGTCAGCGACAGACGGTCCTTGCTCAGACGTGTCAGGTTTTTCTCGTCGGCGAGCATCACATCGGCGGCAAGGAACGCGCCCTTCGGCGCGAACGACTGACCATCCTGTGCGACGCTGAAATTCGCGCGCGTCGGTGCGATACCGCTCGCATTCGCCAGTCGCGCGATCCGCGACAACGTATGGATGGCGTCGTTCAGGTAGGACGTGGGCACCACCACATTCGCGTCCGACGCGTATCGCGCATCCATGCCGGTGAAATCGTCATCAACCTTCGCATCGACCAGCGTCAGATGGCTGGTCGGCAGCACGGCGATCGGATAACCCTGACTGCGCGGCTGGCAACCGCCTTCTGGCTGGCGCTGGAACACCACGCGCAGCAGGTTGTTCGGCGCGAGCGCGTAGCGCGGCACACGCACGGAAATACGCTGTGGCTTACCGTTGGCACCCAGCAGTTGCGAGCCAATCAGCACGTCGTTGAAATACACCGACGCCGTTTGCGCGGTGTTGTTCGGTGTGGGCGATGCGGCGACGTCGAGCACCACGGCACCCGGCAGCTTGCCGTTGCCAGAAGCCGCGCCGAGGTCGAAGTTCGCGTCCCACGTCGCACGACCCTGCACGTCGAGCGTACGCGGCTCGCCACCGAGGAGCGACAGTGCAATCCGGTCACCGCGCGTATCCGGCGCGTTGTCCACCTCATGGACGACGAGGCGGCTTGCAACATCGATCGGACGCCAGCTGCGCGCGAGCAGCGCGACGCCATTGTTATCGCCCACCACGATCGCGGTCTGGCCACCGAGATGCGCGAGGCGCACTTCGCCCGCTGCAAGCGGCTGCGCGATCGGATCGACCGCGCGTTCTCGCCATGCGTCGAACGCGGCGGCCGCATCCGGCGATGCGCCGACCACCTGCTCGCGCAACGCGTCGAGCGTGGTTTTCAGCGTGTTGCGCAGGGTGTCGTCGGCAACGATCACGTCGGGCGCGAACGCGGAACCGGGCGCGAGCGCCATCAGGGCACCGACTTCCGCGGGACTTGCGAGCTTGTGCGAGCCCCCCGCAGCGAGCGCGGCAAACGCCGGAATCGCACGAAGTGGAGCCGGCACCTGCACGTTGCCCAGATCAACGGTCTCGCCAACGGCCGGCCATGCGCGCGTCACAGGCGTATGGCCGTCACGCTGCAGCAGCGCCTCGACACGCCAGCCAGCATCGAACGCGGGCGCAGCTAGCGTGGCGGCCCCGAGCATCACCACCGGCTCTTGCGGCAACGCGCTCCACGCGCTGCGCAGATCGACTATTGCATCCGGATCGTAGCGGTAGGTCAGACGCGAAGTCGGCGCGATACGCCAGACGTTGCCGATCGCAGTCTGATCGGTACAGATGTTATCGTTGATCACCGATGACCAGTCGAGACCGACACGCACCATGCCGTTCGGTCGCGGGGCGCCGTCCACTCCGAGCGTTGCGGAGCCGTCGCCCTGGGGCTGCGTGGGGCTGCGCGAGAGCACCGGTGAACCGTCGAGTGAAAGCAGCATGGTGGTGCGGCCGCCGTCGCCGCGCAAATAGCTACCGTCGATCTGCAGTGTCGCATCGGTCAGCGGCACGTTGGCTGGCACCGGCAGATACAGTTCCTGACGGCCGTCGGGTGCATGCAGCACCAACGGATCGCGAATACCCAGGCCAGTCAATGACACGGTGCGTGTCGCGAGACGCCCGCTGCCGAGTTGTGCAAAGCTGCCGGCGACGTCGGTCGCCCGCTGGGGCAGTTGAGGTTGTTGCGCATAAGCGGTGGAAGCCAGCAGCAACAACACGGCAAGCGCGTTCAACTGAGAGAGCGCAAAACTGCGCACAAGCGTATTGATGGTCACGTCGTTCTTTCTCGAATGGGTGCATAAGCAGCGCAGCGAAGTCGTTGCACTGAGGGTTCCATGAAAGCAGAGGTTGCCAGCGTTAGAGCAGGACCGGTTGAAACCACGCCGGAGCCGCCCTCGCCTGAGGCATCAGCGAAACGAGGTTCGCGCGGGGGGCACTATCCTGCGACTTCCTGCGATGCGACAGGCATGGCCGGATGGGCCTGCCGACCCGCACCGCCTGCGAATTCGTCGAACGGACGGCCGGCCAGGGCCGCAACGATCCGTTCAGACGCGCGGCCGTCGCCGTACGGATTGATCCGGTGTGCGAATTCATCGCGTTCCTGTGCGTCCTCGAGCAGGTCCGTCACCGCATGCACGATGGCTTCGCGTGCCGTGCCAATAAGGCGTACCGTACCGGCAGCGACCGCCTCAGGTCTCTCTGTCACGTCGCGCATCACCAGCACCGGCTTACCGAGCGCAGGTGCCTCTTCCTGTACGCCGCCCGAATCGGTCAGGATGATCGTCGCACGCTGCATCAACCGCACGAAACCCAGATAGTCGAGTGGCTCAATGAGATGCACGTTACGCGCCTTTCCGAGCGCACTCTGTACGGGACCGTGCACGTTCGGATTCAAATGCACCGGATATACGATCTGCACCGTGTCGGTCTTCGCCAGATCGGCCAGCGCGTTGCAGATATTCGCAAAGCCCCCGCCGAAACTTTCGCGGCGATGGCCGGTAACAAGCAGAATTGGCCGCGAACCGTCAAGAAACGGCAGGTACGCGTCGAGCCTGGCACGCAGCGCCGCGTCGTTGGCGATACGGGTGGTCGTCAGGCTCAGTGCGTCGATCACCGTGTTGCCGGTGACAATGATCTCGCCATACAGGGCCTCGGCCACAAGATTCGCTTTTGAACTCGCCGTGGGCGCGAACATCAGGTCGCTCATAACGTCGACGATACGGCGGTTCATTTCTTCCGGCCACGGCTGCATCAGATTGCCGGTACGCAACCCTGCCTCCACGTGGCCGATCGGGATGCGGCGATGAAATGCGGCAAGTGCGGCCGCCGACGCCGTCGTGGTGTCGCCATGGACCAGCACGCGGTCAGGTTGAACAGTGGCAAGCACATCGTCGAGCGAAGCGATCAGACTCGACGCCAGACCGTTGAGCGTCTGGTTACCCTTCATCAATGCGAGATTGTAATGAGGGGTGATCTGAAACAGATCCAGCACCTGATCGAGCATCTGCTGATGCTGTCCCGTCACGCAGACGATCGATTCAATGGCCGGATCCAGTTCGAGCTGTTTGACGAGCGGCGCCATTTTGATGGCTTCCGGCCGCGTGCCGAATATCGACAGGATCCTCGATGGCATAACTTAAGACCTCTAACTAATTATCCGGTTGATTGACGGCGCGCAGATCTGTCGCCGGAATCCCTCAGTAAGGGGAATAGCTGTCTCCCAGACACCGAACTGATTTCTACCGCTGTTTCATGAGAAGAAATATAGCGCCTGATCAGGCGACTGTAGGCCAGATTCGCAGCATCATTCATTGATACATTGAAGGCTGATATCATAACGTGCGACACGACCGAATTTTTGGCAACTTTTGACTTTATGAGGCCAAAAAACTGTTGCGCGAGCCGCGTGGAATCGTATTTTCACAGCATTAATCGGGTATTTACGTCGCTATACGCACTTATATTCGACTCCCTCTCAATGCTGGCAAAGTTGTAAAAATCAGTGACATTTGACAACCGCAATGACCCTTCCGTGCCAATTTAGATCCGGGGTTAATTCGGAGCGCGGCGGATTGACTAGGAGCTTCAGAAGCTTCGTGCAAAATGTGAACTGACTTGAGGGGGGCAGAATTTCCGTGTTCAAGGCGGGTTGAGAATTACACGGATGATCTGAGGAAGCGATCCTGATAAAGGATAGCGAACTGGTTCGCGGCCGTCTTCCAGTCGTGAGCGGCGTGCCCCCAGCTGGCAGTGGTATTGCGCAAGGCCAGCCAGATGAGCTTGGTAGCGGCTTCGTCGCTCGGGAAGTGGCCGCGGGGTCTTGAGGATCTTGCGCAACTGCGCATCAATGCTCTCAATGGCATTGGTGGTGTAGATGATCTTGCCTATCTCGGGCGGAAACGCAAAGAACGGGATCACGCGATCCCATGCACTGCGTCAGGCCATGCTGGTCATCAGAAGTTTCTCGCCCCAGGGTCCGTCGGCAAATTCATTGACGATGCAGGTCTGCAACGTAGTCCCGGGGAATACGGCTGCCAGCGCTTCGGGCATGCCCTCGAGGCCGTCAATATCGTTCGCCGCGCGTCTTCAAATCGTTGAAGACCTTCATCCAGAACCTGGCGCCCTCGGCACCTTCGATCCAGAGCCCCCAGGATATCGCGTGTACCGTCTGGCAGTACGCCCGACCGCCTTGTTGCCCACCACGGCATCTTCGCGGATCTTCACGCGCAGTGCGTCGAAGAATACGACCGGGTACATCGGGTCGAGCGGTCGGGCCTGCCAGGCCGTGACTTCGGCCGTGACCTCGTCGGTTACCGAACTGACGAAGTCGGGCGAGACCTCCGTACCGTAGTGCTCCAGCAGGAAGCCCTGAATCTTGCGCACGGTCATGCCTCGGGGGTACACGGCAACGATCTTGTCGTCGAAGCCCGCGAAGCGTCGCTCGTGTTTGGGAATCAGCAGTGGTTCGAAACTTCCGTCACGGTCGCGCGGCACCTCGATGCACATCGGGCCGTCCTCGGTCAGCACCGTCTTGGCGTCGCGGCCATTACGCTGGTTGGTGACGGTGACCGGTTTGGTGGCGCCTGACGGATAACCGAGATGGTGATTCATCTCGCCGCCCAGCGCCCGCTCGATCAGCGCCTTCTTGAGGGCCATCGTGGCCGCATTGATGGCTTCGGCCGTCATCGGGCCACCGAACTGTTCAAGCAGTTCAGCCGGAATCGCCGGCAGATCTGCCGGTTTGGCTTTCGGTTTGCGAGGCATAGTCTCTCCTTGAGAGCATGTTATGCCTTAAACAGGCCCGTAACTGGACCGCTCAGCTAACGTCGCTGAGCCAGCACATCATCAACGACTGGAACAACGGCGAGAGTAAGCAGGACAATAGCGAGAGGAATGGTCGACACGAACCCTAGATGTCTGAAGCCTATGGCACCTGCAAATCCACCAGCAAAGAACGATAGCAGCAGCGATCCGAGCAGACCTAGTTTCTGTCGATCTGCACGCACCAGGCTACGGGGTGTTGTTCCAACATTCCAGTAAAAGAGCTTGCCGAGTTCGATGCCGATATCTGTCACAAGGCCGGTGACGTGCGTCGTACGTATCTCCGCCTTTGAAATCTTTGTGATCATGGCGTTCTGCAGCCCCATCACGTAGCAGAGAAGACAGACGGTTGTCGGCACGAACAGCAGGCGGTGCGTTTCGAGATTCGAGCCGAGCAGGCCAAAAAGGAGTAGCAGCGCAGCCTCGAGCATCAACGGCATCGCGTACTGGCTGCGCAAGCTCCTGCCGCGCCCCCAGTTGATCAGGATTGCGGAAGTAGCCGCCCCGACAAGAAACGACAGCAACGGGCTCAATCCCTCCACGACCGCATTGACGCCGCCAAGCGCGAGGTTCTCGGCGAGCGCCGACACAACGCCGGACATGTGGGATGTGTACTGGCCCACAGCAAGGAATCCGCCGGCGTTCGCTGCCCCGGCGACAAACGCGAGCGATTGCCCAAGGCGCCGATTCGTCGCGTCGCTGCGTTCAGGTTTCGTGAACCCACGAAGATAATTGATAGGCATGCGGACTACCTTCGGTATCGGCGACGTGAACCCGGAGCGGTTGCGCTCCAGTTAGCCCATGCACAAGATATATGAGCCGAGCCGGTTTTCGGGCGGATCAGATGCCCTGCGCTGGCCCTATCGAGATGACGGCAGAAAATTGCTGCGGCTCACAACAACGGTCAGTCGCTCTCTACCGCACGCGCGAACACGCCGGAAGGCGGTCGCGACATCAAGACTCGACGGTGAAGTCCGAATTTGCTTCCAGCCACATCGCGTTGATCACTCCGACTGCCACAGCAAAACCAATACCGAGAATCCATGCGAAGTACCACATGATCGAGCCCCCCCTGAAGTCAATACGATGCGTGATCCTGTTCGACCGATTCCGCCGTCACACGTCCGAACATCACGCGATAGGCCCATGCGGTATAGAGCAGGACAATCGGCAAGCACACCGCGACGGCCACCAGCATGATCTGCAGCGTCAACCGGCTTGACGTCGCGTTCCACATCGTCAGGCTCTGGAGCGGCACCGTCGACGATGGCACAACGAACGGGAACATCGACACGCCCGCGGTCAGGATGACGCCTGCGACGCTCACGCTACTCGCCGCAAACGCGCCCACCGGATGGTTGCGATGCGCGCATAGAGCCGACGCCAGCGCCCCCGTAAGCCCCAATGCCGGAGCAAGGGAAAACCAGACGTCGAACCCGTAGTTACTCACCCATAAACCCTTTGCTGTCGTGACGCTGCCGTTGCCCGATAGCTGGTAACCCGGCACCACCGTGACAATCAACGCACCGGCAATAACAAAGAGCGCAAACGTCGCTATACCCGCCCCGACGTTGACGTAAGCAGCCCGCGCGACGATGACCCCCGACGCCTTCAGCCGGAGGAACGCTGCGCCGTGCATGACCAGCATTGCGACACTCACGAGCCCGCAAAGCAGCGCAAACGGATTGAGCAACGCCCAGAACGATCCGCCGTACGCGAGACGCATGTCCGCGTCGAATTGAAACGGCACGCCTTCGAGGAGATTGCCGAACGCTACACCGAATACGAGCGCCGGTACTGCGCTCCCCACAAACAGTGCCCAGTCCCACGTTGAACGCCAGCGCTGGTCCTGCACCTTGCTTCGATAGTCAAATCCGACGGGACGGAAGAACAGGCTGAACAGCACCAGCAGCAACGCGATGTAGAAACCGGAGAACGCCGTCGCATATACCATCGGCCACGCGGCAAAGATTGCCGCACCGGCGGTGACCAGCCAGACCTGGTTACCTTCCCAGGTCGCGCCCACCGAATTAACGACGACTCGTCGCTCGATGTCGGTACGCGCGATGAACGGCAGCAACATACCGGCCCCCATGTCGAAGCCGTCGGTCAACGCAAAGCCAATCAGCAGCACCCCAATGAGCGCCCACCAGACCACCTTGAGCACGTCGTAGTCGATCACATCAGTCCCCTTTCAAGCGTTTCGGTACGCTCGCCGCCCCGATCCAGCGCGGACTGCGCACGCTCCTGCTCATCGTGATCCGGCGGCCCAAGCCGCACATACTTGATCATCAGGAACATCTCGATGACGAACAGCACCGTATAGAACAGCAGGAAGCTCGCGAGGCTGAAGACGAGATCGCTCACATGCAGGGTCGATGCCGAAAGTTGTGTGGGCAGAACGCCGGCGATGGTCCACGGTTGTCGCCCGCACTCCGCCACGATCCAGCCCAGCTCGGCCGCGACCCAGGGCAGTGGAATCGCCAGTACCGACCAACGCAGGAACCAGCGATACCGGCCCAGTAGCATGAGGCGCCTTGCACACAGCCACACGGCAAACGAGAATGTGGCGAGTAGTAGCATGCCCAGACCAACCATCCCGCGAAACGACCAGAAGAGCAGTGCAACGCGGGGAATCGTATCGGCGGCAGCGGAGTCGATCTGCGCTGCAGAGGCATCGAGTACTTTCGACGTATAGCGCTTGAGCAGCAACCCATAGCCCAGGTCGTCACCGTGTGCGGCAAACTGCGCGGCGACGGACGCAGACTCATTGCCTGCACGCAGTTGCTGCAGCGCTCCGTAGGCGATCATTCCGCTACGGACCTTGTCGGCGTTTTCTGTCTTGAGCTGCCTCAGACCTTCGATCGGCGTATCGACCGAGCGGGTCGCAATCAGGCCAAGCACCCACGGCACCCGCACGGCAAGATCGGTGTGCTCTTTGGTCTGGTCGGGCAGCCCGAACAGCGTGAAGGCTGCCGGAGCGGGGACCGTGTCCCACTCCGCCTCGATCGCAGCGAGCTTGACCTTCTGGACCTGCCCGGTCGTGTAACCCGATTCGTCTCCGAGCACAATCACCGACAGTACTGAAGCGAGCCCGAAAGCCGATGCAATCGCGAACGACCGCAACGCGATTGCGGTATGACGACGTCGAAGCAGATACCACGCGGAGATACCCAGCACGAACATCGAAGCGGTGACGTATCCGGCAGAGACGGTATGCACGAACTTCACCTGCGCGGCCGGGTTGAACACCACCACGGAAAGGTCCGTGAGCTCCATACGCATCGTTCGATAGTTGAAGTGACCGCCGACCGGATTGTTCATCCAGCCGTTTGCCACGAGAATCCACAACGCTGACAGATTGGAACCGAGTGCCACGAGGAACGTCACTCCGAGATGCTGGACCTTCGACAGGCGTCGCCAGCCGAAGAAGAACAGCCCGACGAACGTGGATTCGAGAAAGAATGCCATCAGGCCCTCGATCGCAAGCGGAACACCGAAGATATCGCCGACATAGTGCGAGTAGTAGGCCCAGTTAGTACCGAACTGGAATTCAAGCGTAAGACCGGTCGTGACACCCATCGCAAAGTTGATGCCAAACAGCTTGCCCCAGAAGTGCGTCATGTCCCGGTAGACGGGCTTGCCGGTCATCACATATACCGACTCCATAATGACGAGGATCCACGACAGACCCAGCGTGAGCGGTACGAAAAGAAAGTGATAGAGCGCCGTAATGCCAAACTGCAGGCGGGACAGTTCGACGACGGTGTTATCGATCATCATGGGTCTCCGCGGACGGTCGGGGATCGCCGGCCACAATGTGCGCAACGGCGGCAGAAACGACGCGTGGTTCAACGCTCTGTGTGTTTGAGAAAAAAACCATATATAGCGCGCCGAGCAACGCAAACTTCACTGCGAGTGCCACGGCCAGATCGCGTGCGAGACACCGTCGCCGCAACAGAAGATGAATGCGGCTTCCCTCTTGTCTGTGTCCCGGCCGTCGCTCGTCGACGATAAGCATCAGTTTTCCTGTACCGCTATCAGATGAGTCCACAGCGAGACGCCGGCGATACGCGACACGCCCTGGATGAAAGTCACCTTAACCATCCACTGCGATCGATTTTTGATATCGATCAAGCTCCCGCGCATTGGCAAAAGGTCGGACCGCTGCAAGGGAGCTCAGCCCGGTGCTGCAGCTATGACTGCGTTCCCGTTCGAGGTCTGTCCGATGCCGGACGTTTGGGCATGTAGGGGATGAACAAGGCGCGCGCTTAGGTACCCTGTTACTGCCTCACGCCAGTCAGAAGAATCGGTGCCCCGGATAGGTACGTCGTGTTGCGCGTGATGCACAACGTGTGCAGGCCCAGCCCGTCCGGTGGACCGCCTGGACAGGCGTCACGCGATGGACTCAGAATTCACAGCCTACCGTTCGCTCAGGTTTTTCCACACGCGGCCGATATCGAGGTATCGCACCGGATGCCCACTGAGTATCCGGAAGCGCGACAAACCAGACGGCAGCAAAAGTGCTCTATATGTTGCGCAACATTCAGATTCTTGGAGTAGCGGCTCTCCTGCTAGGCACATCCACGTCGCACGGATCTCCCGCAGGACAGGCCCCTATCCAGGTCAGCCTGATCATCCAGGAGAGCTGCGTGATCCAGTCCGCAGTCAATTCGGCTACCACAGGGACGCCCGGGGTCTCGTGTCTACACGGCACGCCTTATAGCGTGGCGCTTGCGCCGAGCAGATCTACGGAGCCCACCGCCCCCTTGCTGCCTGCCGATCGCACTGCGCAGCGCGCCATCTGGACGGTGATGTTCTGACCGGTGATACAGGTAAGTCAACACCACCAGGTCAGAAACTGATCGTCGCAGTGATGGTGTCGCTATAGCTGCCCGGCGCCGGCGTGGTCTGCGGCGGAACAACGCCATAAACGCTGATCACCTGCTGGTTACCGGAACCGGTCGCGGTGACCATCGTGGTGCCAGCTGTACCGTCGCCCCATGTGGTGGTGTGAGCTGCATCGGTATACAGCTGATAATTCACCGCCCCTCCGCCACCCGAGCGCTGCATCGTACGCGCGACCACGTTGCCACTGATGCCGCCGTTCAACGCAATGCGATAAGCGTCGCTGTTTGTGCATTGCGCGGTGATCGAGCCCGTCGCACTCAGCGCGGAGTTCAGCACGCTCGAAGCAGCAAAGCTGATATTCGTCGCAGTGATGTTGCAGTTGTTGACGACGGTGGCCGACACGCTGAACGGGAAACTACCCCCGGCGCTAGTGAGCGATGTACAACTCGGCGCTCCAAGCAGATAAAAGCCGTAGTTGATCGATGTCGAAGTGCCCCCGAATGTCTGTGTGTAGATCGTGCTGCTGTTGCCGACAGTCGGCACGGTGGGCTGGTTACTGGCGATCTGGCCATAGATGGTGACCGACTGGGTGGCGCTGGTGCCGAGCGCGGGTTTGGTGAGCGTGAGCGGAATCGGTGTAGTGCCGTAGTAGATCGAGCCCCACGCGAGTGAATGGGCCGAGTCCTGATACAGGTCGTACTGCATCTGGTTCGTGCCGTTCACGAGGCTGCGCGGGCTGGTGCCGCCCAGATTCAGGCACACCTGCACGTAGGGTGTAAGCGTGATCACGGGCCAGGTGCAGGTCACACTGACCGTGCCGGTCGCGCTGACCGCGCTGCGACTGATTGGACTAACCGAGCCGAAATTGACCGACGAAGCGGTGGCCGAGCACGTCTGCGCACTCACCCGGCCGGACACGCCGAGCATCACGGCAAGAAGCAGCAGCGTGAACACCATCCGTCTCATGGCTGGCCTCCAGGCTCGGGATGGCATGTCAGCGGCCCGATTGTCGGCAGCGTGCCGTTGACGGGACGGACATACGCAAATTCCACCGTGCAATGCAGCGTGCTGCTGTTGACCACGAGATGGTTGTCGCGCTGAAGGCTCTCGATGAAGGTCAGTCCGTCGTAGCCGACGATGGTTTCCTTGCCGCTTTCCACATGACGCACGGACGTGCCGGCTGCCAGGACCTTACCGTCCGGACCATCGAGTATCACCGATGCCGCGCTGTAACGCGTCACCCCGAAATGGGCGAGCACACCCGATTGCGCCTGCGGCACGAGATCGATCGAGGTGCTGGCGATCCGCGCATCGGCCGGCAGCTTCATGCTGTCGATGCTGACCTGGTTGTTCTGGTAAGCATTCAGATCCGGTACCAGCAGGTGGCCGGAACCATCGGTCGTGCCGATCAACCGGTTTTCGTGGAGCACCGGGATACCAGCGACGCGATCGGTCGACACCAGCGCAAAACCATCGTCGATACGGCGCGACAGCTCGGCACTTCCATCCATCAGCACGAGCGCGCCGCTCACGTCCAGCGACATGCTCGAGTGGCCCGCTACGTCCTGACCGATCGCGGTCACCTCGCCATATCGGCCGAGATATTGCACCTGCGCCTGACGGTATGCCACCGGCCCCGTACCGCCCGCCTGCACGCCCCAGCCCCAGCCGCCGTCGTAGTCGGGCGGACGGATCGCATTGACGTCGTAGTTCGATTGACCATTCTGTCGGCCGACCGAGGCGTTGACCGATGTGTTGTGACCAAAGCCGAAGCTCACGCTCAGGAACACGCCGCTTGAGTCGCGCTCGTGGAAGTCCTTGTAGGCACTGACATTGAGTGTCGCCAGATTGCCGAAATTCAGCGTGTACGACACTGAGCCGATTTTCGAGCTCGGCCCCTGCGGTAGCCTGAAGCCAATGTAGCTCACGGAGAATGTCTGGTGGCGCAGGAACGGCAGGGCGAGCGTGACCTGGTCGGTCGCGCTCGGTACCGGTGTGCCGTCGCGCGCGGCAAGATCGCCATAGTTGCCGAACGCCCGGATGGTCTGAGCGCTAACGGAAAAGTGCGGGGTGACCAGCTGGTAGCCGAGACTCGTCTGGGTGCCGGCCAGGCGCCCCGCGCTCGCCGAGAGCGAACCGTTGACGACGCCTGCCATGCCAAGCCGCACGAGCGCGCCGGCGCCGGCGTTGTAGAGACCACCGGTGGCTTCCGCGTGAGCTTCGACGGTCAGCGAGTCACTGACTCCCCGGCGAACTGATCCGCTCATCGCTGGCCGCGGGTCGTAATCGAACGAATCGAGACTGTAGTTGCGTCGCAGAAAACCGGCTTCGAACGAATAGCTCGAAAGTCCTGGCGTCAGCAGACGCGTGTCGACATAGAGCGGCACGGACGTGACGACGGTGCGTCCAAGCGCGTCGCGCGTGATGACGGTAGCCTGTCCGGCACCGGTAATGCCGGGCACGTCACTGACGACGAACGGACCACTCGGCACGTTGCCGCTAAATTGCCGGACATTGTTGATATACAGATCGACCGCCGACGGCACGACCGCCGTCCCTGCAAGCGCGGGGACGGGAAAGGTGACCAGGTCCGGGCGCAACGCGAAATTGCTGCGCCACTGGAATCCGCCAATGCGGATCGAACGCGACCACGCGAGTGACGACGAAATAGTGTCGCCGATCTGCGTCGTGCCGAGAGTGGCGGGGTTGGACCAGCTCCACGACGTGTCGTAGCGTGTATAGCGCTGGTCGTTACGGTACAGGTAGGCGATGCCCGTATTCCTGAACACACCCAGAGGGTTGAAGTAACGCTCTTCAGAATACAGCGCAAGGTCCTCTCCGGCGTTGCTCTGCGCGAAGGCGTCATAGTTGATTACCAGTCCGCTCGACGCAGTCGCAGGAGGTATTTTCGGCAATGAGCGGCTGTCGAACGTATAGGGTTTGCGCATGGTGTCGGGAATGCGCAGGTCGACGGCCTGGCGCGCAACATCATAGGTGTACTGCAAGCCTGGAATCGCATCGAGCTGCACTTGCGCCGCGTCTGCAATGCCAAGACGGTCGGTGGTCAGGCCGATATCGCTCAGGTCCTTGCCCGTCGCGGCAAGGTGACCGTCAAGCTCACGAAAACGCGCGAGCAGTGAAGTGCGTTGCCCGTTGATTTCGACTTCGAGTACTACCTCATTCGGCATGCTCGTACTGGCATCCACCATCAGCAGGGACGATTGTCCATAAACCCGTGTACACCCCACTGCGACGAGGCACACCGCGGCGAGCGCTGCACGAAGGCGGCGCATCTGGGGTCCCTGCAGTCGCATCTTGTTGCATTGATCGGACATTGGCGCACGGTGTCGGCTCCGGGCAGTACATGAGTAGTAAGCAATGCGCGCGGTTAGCCCGGGTGTTCCACCGTCACGACGGCTTCGACCGGCAGCGAATTGACTGACGCCCGGACCCTTACGGTGCCCCCCAGGTCTGCATTGGGCGGCAGCAGCACCTGCCACTGGCCCGCGCGTCCTGCAAGCGCATAGCCGAGCAGTCCCTTGTTGATCACATAAGCGCTACCGGTGCCACTCACCAGCTGGACCGCAGCGATCTGCGCGCGTTTCGTGCCGGTGTTCGCGACGTGCATCACCCATCCCTGACCGGTTCGCACGAGACGCCAGGAGAGACTGGGCTGACCTGCCGCGCTGGCGGGTTCGATGAAGACCGGCACGGAATAGCGCAGCCGGATCGTTACGCCGTTCGTCGGCGCCGCGTTGGGCTGCGGCAGTTCATCAATCAGGATGCGAAAGCTCTGTTCAGTGGCGACAGCGCCAGGCGTAACCCGCACGAGCCGGACCAGCTGGTCGTTCTGCGCCGCGATCTGGATCAGGGGCGGGCTCGCGATCAGGTCCTGGGTTGGTGTCAACGTGTCCTCGCCATTGACCTGGTCCCAGCGGAACACCCGCACCTGTCCGTAGAGCAGGCTGTCACCCGGGTTGCGCAACGTGACGCCAGATGCACTCTCCTCCGCCTGCATGTCGACCATCACCGGCGAGATCTGCAGTGTTGCGGCAGGTGCTGCCAGCGGCCACACGGATAACAACAGACCGGCGGCAACCAGCAGCGGAAGCAGACAACGACGGAACCTGATCATGGTCGCGGCGGGCCGTCAGAAGTAGACCGTCGCGGTGACAGTTGTCTGGTACGTGTCAGGCTTCGGCGTGGCTTGCGCCGGCACCTGGCCGTAGACCGTAATCGACTGCGCCGACCCGGTACCGGTGCCCGCGACGGTATTGGTGCCCTGCGTATTGCCCCAAACGGTCGCTCTGCCCGCGTCCTGATAAAGCTGGAAGCCGACCGTCGTACCAGTGTTGCCCGTTGCGGTGCCAGCCATCAGCCTGCTTGCGATGCTCGAACCGGCAACCGTGCCGGCATCGAGCCCGACGTTATACGGCGTGGTATTGGTGCAGGTTACCGCGACCGACGTTTGCTGGTTGAGAGCAGTGGTCAGCACGCCGCTTGTGCCGAAGTTCAGCGGCGTCGCTGCGATGGTGCAGTTGGCCTGGAGCGTGAGCGTGACGTTGAATGTCGCCGTCGCTGTGCCATTGCTGTATGTCGCGGCGTTTGCTAACGGTGCGCCCGCTCCGAATGCCAGAACCACGGCAAAGACGGGTGACAGAAATTGCTTGTTCATTTGTTGCCTCTCCGGCAAGTAATACCGCAAAGCATCGGTGATGACCGGTCTTACTTCCTGATCACGCAGGCCGCCCAATCCCTGGAGATGCTCATATAAAAAACGGATTTAATATTTATAGGTTAGACCATTACGTCGAAACTGATAGATTCTTCTGGATTCCGTACGATAGTTTTAAATTTCGGGGCAAACAGCGAAAATCCCCTCAATTCAAGTCATGGATTTGATGCCCGATTCCTCACTTCACGGATTTCGCGGGAATCGCCTGCCAGCATTGACTGACATCGATCGGCGACAGCCATAGATCCGTGCTTTAATCGATCTGATCGAACTAACAAGTTAAAAAATAAACAACCTGAAGATCATTTTTACACTGCTAAATCGGAAATGTCATTGTGCATAATTTCCCCGTTAAAGATGAAATGCATTTACCCGCTTCAATCCGATCCAGACCATCCCTTCCCGCAAACCTTCGATCATCGCTTCGTGTTCCGTCGAGAAGACACCACTTTGCGTGAACGCATGATCGAATTCACCGCCCGGTATCGCATGTTGAACGCGAATCTGACACGTGAACCCGCCCGTTGTCCGGCGCGCTTCACCTGAAACGGACCAGTCGTCCTCGTGGACACAACCTGTCAATGCCATAGCAATCCCTGGACCTGTTTGCATCGCGGCCGCTCCTTCGATTCGCTGCCGCCCGCCACTCACGCACTACACTTCGATAATCACCTTCAGCGCGTGCGTGTCTGCGGCCCGCCCAAATGTGTCGTACGCCTCGACTACCTCGTCCAGGCGAAAGCGGTGGGTAATCAGCTTTTGGGGATCGACCCGGCCAGAACGTACGGTTTTCAGCAGCATTGGTGTGCTGACCGTGTCGACCAGACGCGTCGTGATCGTGATGTTGCGATCCCATAGCACTTCCAGATGCAGATCCGCCTTCACACCGTGCACGCCGACGTTCGCGATGACGCCGCCCGGTGCAATGATCGATTGGCAGAGCTCGAACGTCGACGGCACACCAACGGCTTCGATCGCGCAATCGACACCGATACCGCCCGTCAGCCGCATCACTTCATCGACCGGGTCGGTCTGGCCGGTGTCTACACACGCTGTCGCGCCGAAACGGCGAGCCACCTCGAGACGATTCACGTCGCGGTCGATCATTACGATCTGCGCCGGCGAATAGAACTGTGCCGTCAACAACGCCGCAAGACCGATCGGACCGGACCCGACGATCGCGACGGTGCTGCCCGGCTGCACCTTGCCGTTCAGCACACCGCATTCGAAACCGGTCGGCAGAATGTCGGAAAGCATCACCAGCGCTTCTTCGTAGGCGCCAGCTGGAATGGGATACAAGCTAGTCTCCGCATGAGGAATGCGCACGTATTCGGCTTGTGTGCCGTCGATCCGGTTGCCGAGAATCCAGCCACCCGTCGTGCAGTGCGAATACATGCCGCGCCTGCAATAGTCGCATTTGCCGCACGACGAGATACACGAGATCAGGACGTGATCGCCGGGCTTGAGCGAGGAAACCGCGGCACCGGTCTGATGCACGATGCCAACCCCCTCGTGTCCGAGAATGCGGCCCGGCTCGCAGGTCGTCACGTCACCCTTCAGGATGTGAAGATCGGTACCGCAGATCGTCGTGCGGGTCATCCTGACGATTGCGTCGGTTGCTGCTGCCAGTTTGGGCATCGGCCGCTCGTCGAGCGATTTCCTGCCAGACCCGTGATACACAAGTGCTTTCATCGTCAAACCTCTATCAGGAGCGAAAGTTCCTCTCTGACGAAACTCTAGACTCGCATACGAAGAACCAGTTGATGTAGATCAAACTATGTTGTCGGTCCGGCTGGTCAGGGCGACGGGCACGCGCACCGAGAGCGATTCCGGCACTTGCCGTACACCTCGCAATCGCCTGGCAATACGGGGATGTCCGCCCGACGGTTCGTGCTTCGCGATGCAATGGAATCGGGCACAGCTGTGCGAAGGAAATTGCGTCTCATTGCATATGCATGCCGCCGTTGATGGCGAGATTCGCTCCCGTGACGAAGCCTGCATCGTCGGAACAGAGAAATGCCACGAGTGCAGCGACCTCTTCGGGTCGACCCAGCCGGCCAAGCGGAATCTGCGGCAGGATCCGCTTTTCTATCACTTCGTTCGACATGGAGGCGATCATCTCAGTCGCAAGGTAGCCCGGCGACACGGTGTTGACCGTGACGCCATGCGTCGCGACTTCCAGTGCAAGCGATTTCGTAAAGCCGTGGACACCCGCCTTGGCCGTAGAATAGTTCGTCTGCCCGAACGCACCGCGCGAACCGTTCACCGACCCGATGTTGACGATCCGGCCAAAATCCCGCTCGATCATTCCACCCATGAACGGTTTCGTCATGTTGAACAGTCCGTCAAGATCCGTGTGTACTACCGCATCCCAGTCGGATTTCGTCATTTTTTCGAACGTCGAATCGCGCGCGATGCCGGCATTATTGACAAGGACATCAACCTCACCGTACTCGGCAAGCACGCGCTGCGCACAGCGCGCGCAAGAATCGTATTCGGTCACGTCAACCTCGAATGACTGGAAATGGCGCCCCGCATCGAGCTCATGTGTCAGCCACGTCGCGACATGGTCGTTGCGTTCGGTGTGGGACATTGCGACGACCATGCCTGCATCGAGCAGCCTCCGGCTGATCGCGGCGCCGAGCCCACCCATGCCTCCGGTCACGAATGCCACGCGTCTAGCCGACATGCTGATCTCCGCGTGACACGTCCGCTCGCACAGCGGGGGCAGTTACACTGGACGTCTGCGGCGGCGCATCTCCCAGGTGGGCGGCCGCGAAGCCTCGACTGTCCAACGCGCTCGAAACCGTCTGTTCGACTTGCTGCATCCAGTCCCGCACAAGGGTCCCTGCTGCATTCAGGTCGACGACCTTCTTCCACTGTTCCTGCCACTGTCGTTGCCACTGGTCTCCCCAGTTCGCCTGCCATCCGCGCAGCGCTTCGCGAATCGCGTCACCGAACGCATTCTGGTCGTGCACCGTAAACCCCAAGCCTTGTTGCCAGATGTTCGAACTGTTCGAGAAGTAGTCGCGCGCCGCGGTCTGGATGTTGGCGTTGAATTCGCTCCAGTCGCGGGCTGTCGTCGCAGCCTCGCGGGTCCGACGCAGCGTCTCGAAATCGCGCTCGGTCCGAAGCTTCTCGAGCGTGCAGGCGCGCTGGCGCCAATCCTGGCCAAACGAAAGCATGCGCAGCGCGAGCGTCAGATTCGCGCGATAGATTTCAAAGGGACGGGTATATCCGGTCACCATGGTCGGCTCCTCGTGGATTGAAACGATAGATGAAGCGGCATGCTCCCACTGTGATGGGTAGATGGAAATCGCGCCGCTACGACAGTCCGGTTCACTGTAAAGAAACGATCGCGCCGTGCATTGACCTGGGTCAACCTCCGTCCCAGCGCCACTCATAGACTCCAGATCACGCATTTACGCGCCCGACCATCTTTTCAGGAGTCAGTGCGATGACCTACAAGAGCATCCTTGTTCACCTCAACGCGAGCGAACACGCGCATCCGCGACTCGAACTTGCACTTCGCCTCGCCAGGCAGTTCGACGCGCATCTGGACGGCATCTACGCGATGTTTACGCCCCAGCCCCAGCCGCTCTATGTCATGGCCGGTACCGCGGAGTACTACCTCGACCGCGAACCAGCGCGGCTCGAGCGCCGCGCGGCGCTCGAGCGCCTGTTTCATGCCGAAGTGACCCGCGCGGAATTGATGGGTACCTGGACGGCGACCAATGAACACGCCAGCGTTGCGGTCCGGCGCGCGGGCCGCTGCTCAGACCTGATCGTGGCAAGCCAGAATGATCCGGATGACCCCGAATCCTACGTAGGCGACCAGTTTCCAGAGAATCTGATCATGTCGGTCGGACGCCCCGTACTGTTGATGCCTTACGCCGGCGCCTTTTCTTCGCTCGGCACGCACGTGATGGTCGCGTGGGACGGCAGCCGTGAAGCCACGCGCGCTATCCACGACGCACTACCGTTCATACGGCGCGCGAGGAAAACGACTGTGGTGATCATCAATGAAGCAAAAAGCGGGGCGTTAGCCAACCGGATTGCTGGCTCGGATATCGCTGCTTTCACCGCGCGTCACGGCGTGAACGTCGAGGTACACGATGTTGAACTGGCACACGGCGAAGCTATCGGTGACGTGTTGCTGTCGCAGGCCGCCGATCTCGGCGCTGATCTGCTCGTGATGGGGTGCTACGGGCACGCGCGCTGGCACGAACTGGTCATGGGCGGCGTCACCCGAACGATCCTGAAATCGATGACGGTACCCGTGCTGATGTCGCACTGATCTTACGCATTACGACGTCTACATCAGGTTCGCGCCGCTCCGCTGCGAGCCGACGTCCGGGTCTTCCGGGCCACCTCCTCAGTGAGATACAACATGTACAAACGCATCATGGTTGCCGTCGACGACAGCAAGACATCCGGGTACGCGTTCGACACTGCTCTCCGGCTCGCCCGCGAAACGTGCGCTACCCTGCAACCGCTCTACGTCGTCGACGTTCCGCTAATGTCGTACGATTCACCTGGTTTTAACGCAAGCATCATCCGCCAGACACTCTACGAGGACGGCAGGAATGTAATCAACGGCGCGTTGACGTCGATGAAGCGAGATGGCGTTCAAGGAATTGACCGGATCGTCGAAACCAACGTGACCGACTTCGATGTCGCTCACTGCATACTGCGCGCTGCCGCTACCTTCAATGCCGACCTCGTTGTGATGGGAACGCATGGGCGAAGCGGTATCCGGCGGCTTGTCCTGGGCAGTGTCGCAGAACGTTTTCTTCGCATAGCCGAATGCCCGGTCCTGATGGTTGGCGCGCGGGCCGCCGAGCGTTCCGCTGCCGGGACAACGACTGCAGTGGAATCCGTAAAGGAACCGTCGTGAGTTTCAAGCGCATACTGGTCCATATCGGCGACAGGGCGCAAAGAAACGCACGTGGTGCGATCACCATCCGAGTTCATTGCGCCGCGACCTGACCGCCTGCGCGGCGGCCTGTTCCACCAGTTCGCGAAGATGACGCCGGGGCAAGCGGTCAGGTACCAGCGTCGCCCGGATCGTGCCGCCCAGCAGCGTCTGTCGTTCATCAGGCCATTCGACGCGCAACCGGAACACCGGTGGCGCCCCAATTGGCGGGAACCAGGGAAGCGCGACACAATTGCCTGTCGATCGAGCAGTGCCGCAGCCACTGCAAGGCGGCGGCACCGCACTCAGCCCTCCGGGACATCAAGGTGGCGACGTGACTTCCAGCAGCGCCGAACCAGAGGACACGAGCGGCAACACCGCCCACACAGCCGGACGGCGGGTTCGTTCGCGCGCCGCTGGGCTGCGACGTCGTCCTTTGCTCGTGGCACTGCTGATCCTGTGCATCAGCGCGGCCGCGATATTCGCCGTTACGTCGTTCGTCGAGCATCAGTGGCAAGCAGCGGCACAAGCCCGCTTCGACGCCCGGACCGAGCGTGTCACCACCCGTCTGCGGCGCCTGCTCAGCGCAAGTGAAACGGTGCTGTACGGTGCGCGCGCCGCGCTAGACCTCTCGCCCTCGATGACGTCCGCGGCATGGCAGCAGTATGTCGAGAAGCTCGAACTGGACAGTTCCGCGTTACCGATCCGTGCGCTCGGCTATGCTGATGTTGCCAGTGCATCGACCGGCATCATCGGAAATTCACCGCTCACGGGCCGACACCTTTCTGTGACGCTACTCGCGCCGGCGGGTGGACTCGTACGCCCCGATCTCTTCGACCAGGATTCTTTCGTCCATGCCGCGCTACTGCGCGCGGCACAAGACAATCAGGTCGCACTCGCCGTCCATTTCGCGTCGGACGTCGATGCGGCGGCCGACAACGAAGCGGTACTGCTGCTATGCCTTCCGCGCTATAGCGGCAGCACTGTCCCTGCTTCACCCGAAGCGCACCGCACTTCGCCAAGGGGTTTTCTATTTGCGTCGCTGGATACGCGGCGACTGTTCGAACCGCTCGTCGCAGGGCGGCCCAGCATCGAACTGAACGTTCAGGCGGGACGGCCAGGCGCATTCATCTATGCTACCGATAGCGGATCTGTGGAAGCTCCCGCTACGACCTCGCTGTTCCGGAAAACCGATACGCTGACTTATGGTGGCATGCCACTGACGCTGGTCTATACGGCAAACGGCAGCGCGAGCGCAACCGGTGCCGACGTCGTCAACGGCACCATTCTGCTGATGGGAATCGGCGTGGCCTTCGCACTTGCCGGGCTGGCCTACGCGCTCACGGCAACCTATGCGAAAAACATGCTCATGCCTGGCGTCGCGACACTCAACGAGGCACGCATGATGGGTATCATCCGCTCGTCGATGGAAGCGATCATCACGATCGACGAAGCGCAAACTGTCGTGATCTTCAACCCCATGGCCGAGCACGTGTTCGGCGTATCGGCGATGGAAGCGGTCGGTGCACCGCTGTCGCGCTTCATTCCTGAACGATTTCGCCAGGCCCACGGCCGGCATGTCGAGCAATTCGGCGTCACCGGCGTGTCGGAACGACTGATGGGCCGGCAGCGCGTGCTGTTCGGACTGCGCGCGAACGGCGAAGAATTTCCGATCGAAGCTTCGATATCGCAGATCCGTGACGCGACCGGCAAGCTCTATACCGTCATGCTGCGCGACGTCACCGAACGGCTCCGGGCAGACAATGCCCTCAAACAGTCCCGCGAAGAATTACGCGATCTGTCCGCCAACCTGCAAAACGTCCGCGAAGAAGAGAAGACTCGCATCGCCCGCGAACTGCACGACGATCTAGGACAACAGCTGACTGCACTGAAGATGGATCTGTCGGCGGTTGAGCAGACACTGGATGCGCACCCGCCCGCACAACCGGATGCGATCGCGAGCGTCTCCGGGCAGTTGCTTTCGATGCGTCTGCTGATCGACTCGACGGTTGCGTCGGTGCGCCGCATCGCCGCCGATCTGCGACCAGTTATGCTCGACGATCTTGGACTCGTCCCGGCAATCGAATGGCTCGCTAATGACTTCACGAACCGTTACGGCATCGACGTCGAACGGCACATCGATCCCGGCGACACTCGCTTCGCAAAGCGTGGCGCGACCACCGTGTTCCGGATTGTCCAGGAAGCACTGGCGAATGTTGCACGCCACGCCGACGCAACGCTCGTCGTCCTGACGCTGGAAACCGAGGGCGGCTACTGTGTATTGCGCATTGTCGATAACGGTCGTGGCACCGACGCCGGCGTCCGCACGCACATCGAGCGCGGCGCACACGCCGACAAATCGTTTGGGTTAATCGGGATTCGCGAACGGGCTCATATGCTACGCGGCACCGTGACTATCGATACTTCGCGGGACCGGGGTTTCGCCCTCACGGTCGCGTTTCCGCTGCACGCCATTGAAGCGGAGGATCCGATCCCATGACCAGGGTACTCATCGCTGACGACCATACGCTGGTGCGCGACGGGCTGCGTCACATCCTCAGCAACGCAAGCGGGCTCGAGGTTGCGGGCGAGGCGCGTGACAGCGCGACGACCATCGCACTGATCCGCTCGACCCCCGCCCACGTGCTGGTACTCGATCTGTCGATGCCGGGGCGCAACGGCATTGAACTGATCAAACAGATCAAGGACGAAAAACCCGACCTCCGGATCCTCGTGCTGACCATGCACGCGGAGCGACAGTACGCCGTACGCGCGTTCAAGGCCGGCGCATCCGGCTACCTGACCAAGGAGAGCGCGAGCGCGGAACTGGTGGGCGCAGTGGCCAAGGTGGCCTCGGGTGGAGTCTACGTGAGTCTTGCGATGGCGGAACGCTTTGCCGAGAGCCTGAACGAACCGGCCGATACGCTGCCGCACCAGCGGCTCTCCGACCGCGAGTTCGACGTGTTTCGCCGGATCGCCGCCGGACAGACCATTTCGGAGATCGCGCACCAGCTATGCGTCAGCGCGAAAACGGTCAGCACCTACAAGACACGCATCCTCGAAAAGATGCAGATGCCGCATGAAGCAGCGCTGGTGCGCTATGCCATGCGCCATAAGCTGCTCGACGACGACGAAGACGAGGTCTGAGCAGCTCAACCGGTCATTCTTGCGAACCTGCTTCGAGGTTCGGCTGTAGGACGATCCCTACACGCCTTCCGCCAGGCTTACTTCAACTTCAATGCCGGCCGATTTCTATCCTGCGTGGCAAGCACGATACTGTGCTTCATGGATGCCGGCGTAACCGGCTACCTTGACGGGGTTTCTCACCAGGAACGCCACGAGCCACAGGTTTCGGACGATTGCGCCAGCATCATTGCGACACGTCGCCGGACAGACAGGAGTCGCGCATGCTTTCCGTATCCGCAGGTGAAGTCCGCCCGTCCCATGCACCGATCGGCATGGCATTTCCCCTCGATGCCCATCACGCCGCGCGTCCGCTCGAGTTCGTGGACGTGACGAAACGTGCCTGTTCGACCTGCTCGATACGCTCGGTGTGCCTGCCGCCCGATCTGACAGCCGCCGAGCTCACTCGCCTCGACTCGATCATCTGTTCGTCTCGCCATATCCGGCGCGGCGAAGCACTGTTCCGCTCGGGTGACACGTTCCAGAGCCTCTATGCGGTCCGGGCCGGATCGTTCAAGACGGTGGTCATGCACCGCGATGGCCAGGAGCACGTCACGGGTTTTCAGATTTCCGGCGAAACGCTCGGACTTGACGGCGTCTGCAGTGATCGCCACAACGGCGACGCGATTGCACTGGAAGACAGCGTCGTGTGCATTATTCCCTATGCGCAGCTCGAAGCCATCTGCCGCGAAATGCGCTCGATGCAGCGTCATGTTCACCGGATGATGAGCGGCGAGATCGTCCGCGAATCGGACTTGATGATGCTACTCGGTACGATGACCGCCGGGCAACGCGTCGCCGCTTTCCTCCTTAATCTGTCAGCACGTTTCAGGGCGCGCGGTTACTCGGCCGCCGAATTCAACCTGCGGATGACGCGCGAAGAAATTGGCTGCTATCTCGGGATGAAGCTCGAAACCGTAAGCCGGATGTTTTCGAAGTTTCAGCGTGACCGCCTGATCGACACGCACGGCAAAGAGATTCGCATCGTCGATCTGGAGGGGCTCGAGCAGGTATGAGTTGCGCCGACAGCGTCGATAACAAAGGGGGCGGCTCCCCGCATAAGATCCGGGCCTCGCTGCGCATGGTCCTCGATCCGCACGAAAACCTCTGCGGCAAACTGCGCTTCGCTACGCGATTCTCGCCCCATCGAGTCACAACATGTGGCCGTGGCGCCTGGTCGTCGGCGTAGCGCACCGCAATCATTCAGTGGCGGACCGTCGCAGCTCCCTGTTCGCATCACCCAGAAGTCGTTCTGCCGCATCGAATGCCTGCCGCACAGCCTCCCTGGGATCGGGACTCGAGCAATGCCCGATCGGAGTGAAACCATCCACTCGGGTCATCAGGTCGAGACGAGCGTCGTACAGTGTCTGGCCTGTCGGGGTTTTCAACGCTTCGATCGCCAGATGACACCCGGCCAGTACGCCTGCGAAGCGCTCGAGGCGCACGAGCTGCACGCCGGCCTCAGCCTCGATCGGTATGGAACCGGCGAAGCCCAGATAGACGATATGCATGCCGACTCCCATTTCACTTCTCCCGAAATCCATTCAGCCAGGGGTATCGGCCGATGCGGCGCGGTAGACCCACTCACCAAAGGCCCTGGATACAATCATCGTCTACTGCCGGAGAATGGTGTTGACGTGCATCAATCAGCCTCATTCGCACGTCGGAACGGGGCGCGCCACTCAGCGGCACGGCCGTCCGGCAGGAGGGAGCGCGAACGCTCGCCGGCTAGCTGCCGCGCAGCGACATGCTGCGCACTGTGCGACGCGAGCCTCGACCTGCATGCGCACCTACGGCCGACGCTCGATCCACCGCCTCCATAATCGCCAGCCGACTGCGTATCTTCCTCGCGAAGGTACCGAGTATGTCGGGGGCTGCTCCGTCACGCATAGCGCTTGCGGAAATGGAGCAGGTCGCGACCGGCGCCTTGCCGACGATTTCGCGCATCCGTTCGAACGCCGCTTCTGCATCCGGCTCCCCCTTGCTACAGAAAAATGCGACATGCAGTAGCTGCTGCCTGTGCGCGGCAAGCCACGTCGCCACTGGCGCACTGGCACGGGCTGCCCAGACCGGTGTGCCGACGACAACGATGTCGTATGCGGCCGGGTCGTGCCGGGTGGCGACGAGACACGCGGGCTTGCGCTGAACTGCGTCGATCAGCGAGCCCAGGTAGCCAATGAAACCGGGACGATGCCGCAGTGGCACGCACTCGCGAATCGGTTCGATGTCTGCGCCTAATTCGGCGGCGAGCCGCTCCGCGAGGCGGCTGGTCACCCCCTCGCGCGAATAGTAGATGACGAGAAATCTGGGCGCGTCCGGCATGGCTGGTCTCCGTTGCGGCGCTCCGTCAAACCGCGGGCGCACTTGAACAAAGATAGGCTTCGCATCTTTGTGATCGATGATCCAGGTCAAGCCGCGCCACACCCGTTGCGCTTGAATAGAGTCTGTACCGCCTGCGATGTCAGGTGTCTCATCAGGTTCAACGGGAGTTTCCATGAAACTTACTTTTCTCGGTGCAACGGAAACGGTCACCGGTTCCCGATACCTCCTCGAAGGAGCGGGTTTGCGGATCCTGATCGACTCCGGATTCTTCGAGGGAGCAGAAAACCGTCGCGCACGTAGCTGCAAGCCCTTTCCGACAGCCGTCGACAGCCTCGACGCAGTCATCCTCACGCATGCACATATCGACCATAGCGGGTATCTGCCCGCGCTCGTCCGCGAGGGATACCGTGGCCCCGTGTATTGCACGCCGGGCACCGCCGACCTGTGCGGCATCATGCTGGACGACAACGCAACATTTTCCAAAGAGGAAACCGGTTTTGCGTGTCGTCACGGCGATTCGAAACAACGCCCCGCACTGCCGTTATATGCGCCCGACGATGCGCAGCGCGCGCTGCAGCTTCTCAGGCCGCACGAATTCGACACGCCCATCGCACTTAACGACGCGATGTGCTTCAGGTTTTTACCGGCAGGGCACATTCTCAGTGCTGCAAGCGTCGTACTGTGCTGGCGCCAGACCATACTCGCGTTCTCGGGCGATCTGCGCCGTCCGCAGGCCTCCCTCATCCGCGCGCCGTCGGCGCCCATACATGCCGATTATCTGGTCGTCGAATCGATTCCATCGCTTTCCGTGCATGCGGACTACAGCGACACGCTTAGCTGGCTCGGTTCAATGACGGACGCACCGGCACGCACCTTTATCACTCACGGCGAACCCTCCGCGGTCAACGCGCTGCGCCGCCAGATCACGGAAACGCTGGGGTGGTGCTGCGAAGTACCTGCCCCGCAACAAAGCGTCGAGCTGGAGGAACGACCGATAGCAGGTCGTGCCGCGCTGCAGGTCCATCTCGACGCGGTGTAGATCGCCCGCCATTTCATCGCAAGCCATACGGGTGTGCTGCGCGTTGTGCAGCTTCCCGACGATGCGCTGCGATTGCAAGACTCTCCGTGGCGCCCATTCGATCCCGTGCGGCACGGCTCATTCATAGCAGTCCTTTCTCAAGCAAGAGGCAAGACATCATGACCTTTCTCAAGTCCGCACCGCCCACACCGGACGCAGTGGCCGATGACTACATGGCGACGATTTCCGGGTCGTCCCTCCCGAAGTACCGTATTCCCGAAACCTCGTCGGACCGGCGCACCGTATTCGATCTGGTACGCGACGAACTGTTCATGGACGGCAATTCCCGCCAGAACGTAGCGACGTTCTGCACGACCTATGCCGATGATGAGGTCCGTCGTCTGATGGATCTTTCGATCGACAAGAACATGATCGACAAGGACGAATACCCGCAGACCGCCGAGATCGAGATGCGCTGCGTGCACATGCTTGCCGATCTGTGGCACGCCCCCCGGTCATGGAAGACCACGGGGTGTTCTACGACCGGGTCCAGCGAAGCCTGCATGCTCGGCGGCCTTGCGCTCAAATGGCGGTGGAAGCAGCGCATGGCGGCACAAGGCAAGCCGACAGACAAGCCGAACTTCGTCTGCGGCCCGGTTCAGGTCTGTTGGGAAAAATTCGCACGTTACTTCGATGTCGAGATGCGTCAGGTTCCGCTTGATGGCAATTCACTCGGCCTGCAGCCGGAACAGCTGGCTGCCTGGTGCGATGAGAACACCATCGGCGTCGTCGCCACGCTGGGTATCACCTTCACTTGCGTGTATGAACCCGTCAAGGCGCTGGCGAACGCGCTGGATGCATTGCAACGCGACGTCGGTCTCGACATCCCGATTCACGTCGATGCGGCAAGCGGTGGATTCGTTGCGCCGTTCATTCAACCGGATCTCGACTGGGATTTCAGCGTCGAGCGTGTCAAATCCATCAACGCGTCCGGGCACAAATTCGGGCTCGCCCCGTTAGGAGTGGGCTGGGTCGTGTGGCGCAGCACCGCCGATCTACCCAGTGACCTGATCTTTCGTGTCGACTATCTGGGTGGCGACATGCCCACCTTTGCGCTGAATTTCTCGCGCCCAGCCGGACAGATCATCGCGCAGTACTACATGCTGCTGCGTCTCGGGCGCGAAGGGTATCGACACATCCAGCAGGAATGCGCGGACACGGCACAGGCACTCGCCGATGGACTTGCAAAGATCGAGGCGCTCGAACTCATCTACGACGGTCGCGGAGCACTCCCGGCTGTCTGCTACAAGCTCAGGTACCCGGCTACCGCGGGTTTCACCTTGTTCGATCTGTCGGACCATGTACGCATGCGGGGCTGGCAGATTGCCTCGTACAAGCTTCCGGCGGGACGCGAAGAAACGATTGTCCAGCGTGTTCTGATACGGCGTGGCGTGACGCGCGACATGGCGGCGTTGCTGCTCGAAGACATCCGGCGCGCGGTCGCGCATCTGGCAAAGAACCCGGTGCGGCAGTCGACAGCCGGTCCGAGCTTTCACCACGATTGACCCGATACCGAAAACCCACAGGAGCATGTGAAATGGACAAGACAATTGAGCGAGGCAAATACCTGAGCGTTACTTCAATCGGGTTAATGACGGCGGCCGCCGTCGTCACCAGTCTTCGCGGACTGCCCCTGCTGGCGAAGGAGGAGATGACGATGTTCGTCTATCTCGCCTTCACGGTGGTCTTTTACCTGATTCCCGCTTCGCTCGTCTCCGCCGAGCTGGGTGGAGCGTTCTCCGATCGGCGCGGGGGAATCTATACGTGGGTCGCAGAAGCATTCGGGACGCGTTGGGGGTTCCTCGCGATCTGGCTGCAGTGGATCCAGAACGTCGTCTGGTTTCCGGTGGCGTTGACGTTCGGCGCGGCAGCGATCGCCTACACCATCGGGAAACCGGGACTCGCGACCAACGGCAACTATGTCGGCGCGTTCTGCATCGTTGCGTACTGGATCGCCACGTGGATCGTATTGCAGGGCGTCGAGGTGTTCTCGAAGATCGCCAACTGGACGTTTGTCATCGGTACCATCGTACCGGGTATCGTGCTGCTGGCGTTGCTTGGCTATTGGGTCAACACTGGTCACCCGATCGGCTGGGAGCAGCTGCAAGTGGCGGCGCTGTCACAGGACGGACACGCGCGCTTCTGGCCGGCGATTCATGGTTTCGGCACGATCGCTTTCCTTGCCGGTATCGTATTGCTGTTCGCGGGCGTCGAAGTACAGGCCGTGCACGTGATGGAGATGCGCAGCCCAAGCCGCGGGTATCCGGCCGCTATCGGTCTCGGCGCCCTCATCTCCGTGCTCATATTCGCACTCGGCGCGCTACCCATCGCTGCGATCCTGCCGTATGAAAAGATCTCTTTGCAATCGGGCGTATTCGATACGTTCAGTGCGATCATCACCGACATCTGGCATATGGGTTGGGCGGTATCGGCGTTGTCGCTGCTAGTGGCACTTGGCGCGATCAGCGGCGTGCTTGCCTGGCTCGGGAGTCCTTCGCGTGGCCTGCTCGAAACGGCCCGCGAAGGTGAGCTACCGCCAATCCTGCAAGCAAAGAACAGCAAAGGCATGCCGAAGCACATCCTGCTCGTACAGGGGGTGATCGTTACCGCGATGTCCTGCTTCTACTTCGTCATTCCCGATGTATCGGTGGCCTTTTTCCTGATCTCGGCGATGACGATCGCGCTTTACCTGATTGCCTACATGCTGATGTATGGCGCGGCAATCAAGCTGCGTTATTCAGCGCCGACGCTGCAACGTCCGTTCAAGGTGCCGGGCGGGATGGCGGGAATGTGGCTGACTGCGGGCGTCGGCTTTGCGGGTGTGGCATTCAGCTTCATTGTCGCGTTCTTTCCGCCGGATCAGTTACCGGTTGGCTCGCCCATGCTCTACACGGCACTCGTCATATCTGGCATCGTGCTGTTCGCAGGCATCCCCTTGATCATTCACCACGTCCGCCGCAGCGGCTGGGCGACTGCGCCGATCCTGCCGCGGGTGCCGCTGATCCCGGTGGCAAAGAGTCCGGTGAATTAACTGCAGTCGTGACGGCAGACCAGGCATCGGGGCATCACGGGCTCTTCATCTGCCGTGGTCGTTTTCGACGTGGCAGCGCAGTGGCAAGCCTGACCGACGAAAGCTCGACGATCTCCGATGTGATCTCATCCTGCCTCAGGCTGCGAGCTTCTCCGGCCAGCCGATCGACCGTGTTGTGGACGTTGGTGCGCGCGGCGATCATTGCGTGCATGCGGGCTTCGTTCTCTGCAGCGAACGACAGCATGACGGCCTCGCAGAGCTGCGTGTAGATGTACTCCTGCGCGAGCCGCGCGAGCAGGCGCTGCGGGGTCGTCGTAATGAGCGGTGGATTGACGCGGCTCGATGGTTTGAAGCGCCTGAAATCGAACGGCCACAAGGCGCTTTGCACGACCTCGATTGCCTCCGATGGATTCGGCACGGCGTACAGCAGCGTCACCCGTGTCGCGCGCCCTGCGTTCAGGCGCTCGTACAGAGCGACCGTGATGCGGTCGGCAAGGGCCGGAACTTCATCTGCATGGGCGACCATGGGTGCGGACCAGCCGATCGTCAGGCCATGTTCGGCAGCAGTCGGAATGCCGCGATCACCGGCCAGCAGGTATTCGATCGCTGCCGACGCCGCCCGGCGCGTCGCGGTTTCGACCAGGTGTTCGTTGAACGTGCCGACAAAACCCTGCTCCGCACACAGGATGACCACGACCTCGGCATCGAGCGCGGCGTCAGGACGCGCGGTTGCGTCATCGTGACCGTCGAGCATCAGCGCATTGCTGATGGCGGCACCAATCATGTCGGCGCACGCGTGGATTGCTGGGATACGACTTTGCGCTTCTCTCGAGCGGGCGGCCGCGATACCACGCATCGCGCTCACCACCGATTCGAGCTGGTGCACGCTTGCAATGCGCGCCTGGACCTCGCCGAGCCGGTTGCTCATGATGTGCCTGGCTGGACGGCCGGTACCGGTTGTACCGGCGGAGTCTTTCCTGCTGATGTCGTCGTACCGCACACTTGAGCGAGATCACGTACAGCGGCCACGAGCATTGCCAATGTTGCGTCGTCGAGTTTTCCGGTGTCTCGCAGGAGCGTTGCTGCACTATTGCCGACGGTGTCGAGATGCCCGGCAAGACGGGCCCGTATCGCCGGGATGCTGTCGACGGGGAGGCTATCGAACACGCCCTCGGCGAGCGCGGCGAGCAGTGCGACTTCGTCGACAGGCCGCAGCGGTGTAAAGCGCGGCTGCGTGATGAGCGCACGAATACACGAACCACGCACAACCTGAGCCTTCACGCGCGCGTCGGTGAGCCCCCCGAAGCGCGAGAACATTTCCAGCTCGAGGAATTGCGAATAGTCGAGACGCAGGCGCCCGGACACGTTTCGTAAGGCCGGCATCTGGGCCTTGCCACCGACCCGGCTGACGCTCAGGCCGACATCGATAGCGGGTCGCTGGTTTGCAGCGAACAAACTCGTATTCAGGACGATCTGACCGTCGGTGATCGAGATCAGATTGGTCGGAATATAGGCAGACAGGTTGCCTGCATCGGTCTCGGCGATCGGCAAAGCTGTGAGCGAGCCGCCGCCGCGCTCTGGCGAGAGCTTCGCGACCCGTTCAAGAAGACGCGCGTGGAGATAGAAGATGTCGCCCGGATAGGCTTCGCGCCCGGGTGGCTCGTGGGTAAGGAGTGCCAGTTCGCGGTGCGTCGCTGCGTGTCGGGTCAGATCGTCGATTACGACGAGCGCGTGTTGCCCGCGGTCGCGGAAGTATTCGGCGATCGTCATCGCGCTGAATGGCGCAATCCATTGCAGGCCAGCCGACGCTGCCCCCGACGCGAACACGAACACGCAACGCTCGGGCGCGCCGTGCTCCCGCACCGCGGCAATCGCGCGCTCGACTGCCGAAGTACGCTGGCCGATAGCCACGTACACGCAGACCATGTCGGTGTCCTTCTGATTGACGATCGCGTCGATCGCAATCGAGGTCTTGCCCGTCGCCCGATCACCGATGATCAACTCGCGTTGTCCGCGCCCGATCGCGAACAGCGCGTCGATCAGGAGGATCCCGGTCGCGACCGGCTGAGCGACCAGATCACGTTCGATGATGCTGGGCGCCGGCCGTTCGATCGGCATCCGCGATTCGGCCTGTATCGGGCCTAGGTCGTCGAGTGGCCGGCCGAGTGGATCGACGACGCGTCCGAGCAGGCCGGGTCCGACGGGCACCTCCACGACCTGTCCCGTACCGGTGACGACGGAGCCCGCCGAGATCGCCGCGCCGTCGTCCAGCAGCACGGTGCCGATGGTATCGACATCGAGCGTGAGCGCGAAGCCGAAACGGCCGCCGTCAAAGCGCAGCAACTCGTTCAGGCGCACGTCGGGTAGACCCGAAACGAGCGCAATACCATCGGCGATGTGCTCGACGCGACCCACAGCGTCGGCATGCGAGCCGGGCTGCGCACGTGCGAGCGTGGCCCGGCTGCGCGCGAGCCACGCATCACCGGAGGCGTCAGGCGTGGTCTTCGTCATGGGTGAGCAGCTCGGTCTGGAGATAGGCGAGGTCGGCGCGAAAGCTGTTGCGCACGATCGCGTGCGGCGTTTCGAGTTCGAGACCCGCGAGTACAGTTGCGTCGATGCTGACCAGCAGCTGTGCGTCATGACCAAGCACCCGGATAAGCGCGGCATGACAGGCTGCAAGTTCATCGGTTTGCAGTGCACGAGGAACGATCAGGCGGACCATCGCGCCGTCGCGGCCCAGTTCGGTTCGGGACTCATCGGGCAGCTTCGCGAGTTCGCTCGCGAGGCCGTCGATGAAGCCGGCGACCCGTACCTGTTGCGGCAGCCGGTCGAGCAGCTTTGCCGCAATATCGATCGCGAGTCGCGAAGCCCCGTCGGCATCGCCGTCCGCTGCTGCCAGCTGCGCATTCTCGATATCGACCTGCGCGGCCGAGCGCAAACGGTTCGCATCGACATGAGCGGCACTTTCGATCGACGCCTTCAACTTTTCTGCCTCCGCCGTCGTCGTCACGAGCATGTCGTTGCGCTGTCGCGCGATAGACACGACTTCGTCTGCTGCCCGTTGTCGGTCGGCAATTGCCGCCGCCCTTGCCCCAGTGGCATCGGCTATGAGATCGGTTGCCGCTTGCTGCCGCGCGGCGATGATCTTCGCGACCGGGCGAAACAGGTAGCGCGCCAGCAACCAGACGAGCACGAGCGCGTTGATCGTCTGCAACCCGAGTGTCCACCAGTCGATGTGCATGATCGCTCTAGCCTCACTTGACGAAGGGGTTCGCGAACAGCACGAGCAAGGCGATGACGAGACAGTAGATCGCCATCGTTTCGATCATCGCCAGACCGACGAAGAGCGTCCGCGAGATGGTGCCCGCCGAATCGGGCTGGCGCGCGAGCGCATCCATTGCCGCGGCAACAGCCCGGCCCTCCCCTAATGCAGGACCGATGGCACCGAACGAAACGGCGATCGCCGCTGCAAGAATGCTGATCGCCTGGATGAGATTATTCATGACGCCCCCTGTTTTATCGAAGACTCTTCAGGACTGTCGGCAAGCGCCGCACCGATGAAGACCATCGCCAGAACCGTGAAAATGTAGGCCTGGACTGCGCCCGTGAGCAGATCGAGCGCCATCAGCGGAATCGGCACCAGCAGCCCGGCAAGCGACAGCACGATACCGACGACGAATACGCCGCTCATGACGTTGCCGAAGAGGCGCACGGTCAGTGAGAAGGTACGCGTGATCTGCTCGACCACGTTGAGTGGGATCATGATCCAGCTGGGCTGCGCAAACGTGGCTAGATAGCGCAGCAGGCCACGTGTGCGAATGCCGTAAAAGATCGTCGCGCAGAAGACGACGAGCGCGAGTGCCGCATCGGTTTCAACATGAGCGGTCGGCGGTTCCACTCCAGGAAGGAGCGATGACACGTTACTGACCAGGACGAACAGGAACAGCGTGCCGATCAGCGAACGGTATTTGCACGGAGGGGTCTGCATGGTGTCGACGATCTGCGCATCGATGGTCGTGACCAGCAGTTCGAGCACGGTCTGCAGCTTCGCAGGCCGCAGCGACAGCCGGCGAGTTCCCAGCGCAGCAGCCGCGACGAGGACTGCCATGATCACCCATGTCGTCGCGACTGCCGCTGTGACGGGCACCGGGCCGAAGTGAAACAGCGGCACGCTGAGAAGCGGGGAGTGAATCATGACGTTTCCTGCCGAAGCCGGTGCAACACGATCGACCGGCCAACGAGCATACCGGGGGCACTGCACAACAGCGTCCAGGGGCCGAGTTTCGCCAGTACAAACAGAACCACGAGCAGCAGGCCGAAACGGGCACCCTGCGCGGCAAATGCCCTGGACATCCGCCCGGACGTGAGCAGGCGAACGCTTTCGTGCAACGTCGAGAAATGAAGCAGTCCCGCCGCCATGCCAGCGATTAACCCGGTGGGTACTTGCGCGATCCACGACAGAGGTTCAATCACGATGCGGGCTCCGGATCTGCCGATGCATCCACTTCCATGCCGACCACAGACCGGTCGCCGCGCCGATCATCAGCAAGGGAGCGGCAAAGAAGACGCCCGTGCCGAAGTACCGGTCGAGCCAATGACCGGCGACGAGACCGAGCAGCGTCGGGACGACGATCGACCAGCCGAGAATGCCGATCTGTGCAAGGCGTCCGCCGGGCGTCGGCTCGGGGTCGTCGCGTGCCTCGCGAGCGCGGGAACGGGCCTGCCTCGTGACATACCCGAGTCGGTCGCCGTCGTTCGGCTCACTCACGTTCGCCCCCTATGTGCGCCCGGCCGGGCGCAGATAACGCAGCAGTTCGCGCACGGCCTGCGCATGCAGTCGGGCCTGTTCGACACGGGTCTGACGCACGACCTCGACTCGTTTCACACGGGCAGCGGCGATCTGCGTGTCGAGTGCTGCCAGAGAATCGCCAAGGACGCCGTTGCGGCATGCGATCGTCACGCTGCCTCCGCCGGATACGCTCAGGACGCCCTCTTCCACCGCGCAGAATCTCTCGACGTGGTCCGCGTTGAACCAGCGCAGCACGGTGGGGGTCAACACGCTGAGAAAATCGGCATGACCCGGTCGGATGCCGAAGCTGCCGCTTTCGTCCGCGGCACGCAGCGTGACGATGGTTTCCGCGTTGACGAGGATACTCATGGGCGTGGCGATGGTCAGGCGCAGCGTCGAGTTCATGTCTTCTTGCCCCCAGGACTGGGTGCACCTGCGGTCTGGGTTGCCTGTTCCCGCGCACGCGCTTCATCGAGCGTGCCGACCATGTAGAGCGAACTCTCCTGCCAGTCGTCGCATTCGCCGTCGACGATGGCTTTGCAGCCAGCGAGCGTATCGGCAACTGCAACCGAGCGGCCAGGCACGCCGGTGAACGCTTCCGTCACCGTAAAGGGCTGGGTCAGGAAACGCTGCAGGCGACGTGCGCGCCCGACGATACGCCGGTCGTCCGCACCCAGCTCTTCGACGCCCAGGAGCGAGATAACGTCCTGCAACTCGCGGTAGTGCTCTACGGCGCGCCGCACCTCGATGGCGATCTCCGCATGCTCGTCGCCGACAACAAGCGGATCGAGCAGCACCGACGACGAGGCGATCGGGTCGATAGCGGGATACATGCCCTCGGCAGCCATCGACCGCGACAACACGACCATACTGTCAACGTGCGCCGCGATGGCGGTCACGGCGGGGTCGGTAAAGTCGTCAGCGGGCACGTAGACCGCTTCGATGGCCGTTACGGACACATCGCCGACCGACATGATCCGCTCCTGCAGCGCGGCGACCTCGGTGGCAAGCGTCGGCTGGTATCCGACGCGCGACGGCAATCGGCCGAGCAGCCCCGACACTTCCGCACCGGCCTGGACGAAGCGAAAGACGTTGTCCATCAGCAGCAGAACGTTCTGGTGCCGTTCGTCGCGGAAGTACTCAGCGACCGTCAACGCCGTCAACGGCACACGCCATCTGGCACCGGGCGGCTCGTTCATCTGGCCGTACACGAGCACAGTACGGGAAAGCACGCCTGAGTTGCGCATGTCGTTGAGCATTTCATGACCTTCGCGACACCGCTCGCCGACACCGGCGAAGACCGAGATACCTTGATACCGCTCGACCATTGCGTGGATCAGCTCCATGACAAGTACGGTCTTCCCGACACCTGCGCCGCCGAACATCGCGGCCTTGCCTCCTTGGGCCAGTGGCGTGAGTAAATCGATTGCCTTGATGCCGGTTCCGAAGATCTTCGTGCCAGCGCCGCGCGAAGCGAGCGGCGGAGGCTTCCGATGGATCGCCCGGCGCGGCACGTCGACTGGCAATGCCAGGCCGTTGTCGCCGGGCACGCCGATCACATCGATCAGGCGGCCGAGCATTGCGTCACCGACGGGCACCTCGATCGGCCTGCCCGAAGCCCACACATGCGCACCCCGCCGCAGTCCATCGGTCGAACGCAAAGCAAGCGCGCGTACGGTGCATTCGTCCAGGTGCGCCTGTACTTCGGCGATGATCGGCGAGGCATCGTCGGCGCAAATCTCCAGGGCTTCGTCTATCAGCGGCAGTGCACCGACGTCGAAGGCGACGTCCACGACCGCGCCGCGCACTGCGCAGACTCGCCCAAGCGGTTCGTCGCGACTTGCTGGTTCAACCATCGCCTGCGAGTCGGGAATCCAGTCTGACGGTTTGGCTGCCCGGACGGCGCCGAAGGAAAGTGGAGTGTTCGTGATCACGTCCTTGAACTGAAATCGTCGTGGATCGGATGATTTTTTTCTGCCTGTCCGCCCGTTATCGCAGGAGCGAGAACTGCCGGAATGTCCGACGGTAGATGAGCGGCCTGTGTGGCGATTGCCTGGTCGTGGATGGGTTCGCGCCCCGGGATCAGCAACACCGGTAGCGCTGCGAGACGCGCACAGTGTTCCGCTACGCTTCCGAGCAACAGGCGCCTCACGCCTCGACGCCCATGTGTACCAAGCACCAGAAGATGTGCATGGAATTCGCATGCGGCTTCGACGATGCTGGTCGCGACGTCGTCTAGCGCGTCCTTGTCGATCACTTTCATATCGCCGCGCACATCGCGCTTCCTGAACAGCTCGATTGACTCGCCCCGAAGCTTTTCGCCTTCTTCGGCAAGTGCGTTGTGAAGGATCGACGGATCGTAGCCCGGCGCATCCCAATAGATTGTCGGATCGGCGATCACGTAGATCACGCGCAGCGATGCGTCGACGTGACTGGCGATATCGAGCGCTGCGTCGAGCGCGCGGCGGGCAGTTTCACTACCGTCGACAGCTACGATGATTCGTTCGAACATGCCGGGCTCCCTCGATACACGTCAATGTGAGCATCCTGACGTTTCGCCACACGTTTCGTCGGTCCGCTGGCGTACCGTTCGCCTCGCGTCGTATTCCTCGCCACGCTGTCGTCAGTAGCAGTGGCCAAAAACGCAAGGCGCCCGGGTACGCGACCGTACCGACTTCATCGCTACATTCGCGCACATTGGATTGGAGCGTTGGCGCTCCGAAAATTCGATTCGATCTAGATCCGACGAGTTTCGCTGTGGCATCGAACAGCGTCGTAGCGGTTATGGACGAACCTTTTGAGGCGATTGCCTTCCCGGTCTTCGAAATGAAATACAAGGACTATTACGAAACGCTGGGGTTGCCGCGTACTGCGACGCAGGACGAGATCAAGCGCGCGTATCGCAAGCTCGCCCGAAAATATCACCCGGACCTCAGCAAGCTGAGCGACACCGAGGCGCACTTCAAGGAAGTCGGTGAAGCCTACAACGTGCTGAAGGACACCGAAAAGCGCGCCGCCTATGACCGTATGGGCGACCGATGGAGCGACAACCAGGAGTTCGAACCGCCGCCCGAATGGGATGAGGGTTTCGAATTCAGCGGACGAGGTCGCGAGGCGAATGACCCGACTGAGTTCAGCGAGTTCTTCGAGTCACTATTCGGAGGCGGTCGCGAAGGCTCGCGTGCGGCGGGCTTCGCTCGCGGTGGGACGGCAACACCCGATCGGAACGGCCACGCAGGTGCTACACCCTATTCGATCCCCGGCCGCGATCATCACGCAAAGACGATCATCGATCTGGGCGATGCCTATCACGGTGCACAGCGCACGATTTCGCTGGCAATACCCGCCGTCGATGCCGACGGCCGCGTCACGCTGCAATCGCGCACCCTGAACATCACGATTCCGAAAGGCGTGCGCAGCGGACAGCACCTGCGACTCATCGGGCAAGGCGGCGCCGGGTTCGGACAAGGTCCTGCAGGAGACCTGTACCTGGAGATCCGCTTTCGCGATCACGCGCGCTTTCATGTTGACGGTCGCGACGTATCGATCGACGTGCCGGTGGCGCCGTGGGAAGCCGCGCTCGGCGCATGCATCACGATACCGACGCCGGACGGCCCCGTCGAAGTAATGGTACCCGCCGGGTCCGCCGGCGGCCGCCGCCTGCGGCTCAAGGGGAAAGGGATTCCTGGCGTTACGCCGGGCAACCTGTACGCGAACCTGAACATCGTTTTGCCACCTGCCGACAGCGATCGGGCCCGCGCTGGCTACGAGGCCATGCGGCACGCGTTCAGCTTCGATCCGCGTGCACATTTTGCGGATGACGAATCATGAATGAATCTCGTGTAACGTGGCTCGAAGCCCAAGTGATCGAGGAACAGGTCGAATTCACACTGGTCGAGCTGTGCCGGGCAACCGGCGCGTCGGAAGAGCAACTGGCGCTCTGGGTCGCCGAAGGGGTCGTGGAGGTGCGAACCACCGATGCGCGCGCTACGCGCTTCGGTGGGGATGCCTTGCACCGTGTCCTGACTGCTCAGCGCCTGACTCGCGATTTTCAGATCAATGCGGCGGGCATTGCACTTGCGCTCGATCTCCTGGACGAAATCGCGGCATTGCGTTCGCAGCTTCTCAGTCGATCGACCTTTGTGTCTGGGCGGAGGCGCTTCAAATTCCATCCGGGAGCATGACCTCGAGTGGTGCTTCCGTCGGTACGGAGTCTGTAAGCGTCGAATGGTCAACCAATGCGATGGCACGCAGACCTACGGCGGCGAATGACTGACCTCGCGCCGGGCCAGCCAGACGCCAGGCAGCATCGGAAGCCAGAAGGTCAGTCCGCGGAACAGGAGGGTTCCCGCCAGCGCTACCTCAACCGGTACGCCGAGCAAGCCCAGCATGCCGACGCACGTCGCCTCGAAGGTTCCAAGGCCGACCGGGATCGGGCCGATCGTCGCGACCATCGATGCGATCGCGAAACTGACGAACACGACCCACAGCGCCGGCACACTGCCGAGCGCATTGAATGCGAGCCAGAGCGTCGACGCATCGAGCACGAAAATCGCCAGCTGGAGACTGATGGTTTGCATCAGCAGGCGCGGGCTGCGCAGAAGACCGGTGGGTGCATCGGTTAGCGCCCGAAGCAGCACGGTCATTCCGAGCAGCCGGCTCAACCATGCAACAGGCGCGCGCTGACCCCATCGCTTGAGTCCGAGCACGGCGACGGGTGCCGCCACGGTCACGACAACAAAGATCGTGACGCCGATCCTTAAGGTAAGGTTGAGGCGATGATGTGAAAGCAGAATGCCCGCGCTGCTGAGCACGACTAGCAGATAGGCGGCGTCGTAGGAGACCAGACCCAGCAGCATCGCGCCCATTGCGATTTCCGCGGGAATCTGTCGTCGAATCAGGCCGCGGACAACCAGCATCGTGCCGCTAATCCCTCCGCTTGGCAGGACCTGATCGGTAAACACCTTGGCGATACCAAGGGGCACAAGTGTGGGCAACGGCAGCGAGTGGCCGGCTTGCGCGAGCGCCTGACGCCACACGAAGGCGGCGCTCACGTACGTGCCGGCCTGAACGGCGAGCGCTGCAAGCAGCCACGCCGGTTGTGCCGTTCGCACGAGCGCGACCATTTTTTCCAGCGAACCGAAGTGCAGGACGACGAGAATGACGGCGAGAAACCCCATCAAACCGACCACCCAGAACATCAGCGAGCGCAGATGTGATGCTTTGCTGGCCCAGCCCGGCGCAATCCTCAGCAGGCCGGTTCCGATCAAGGGAACCCGCGGATTTCCCAGCTGCGAAACAGCGCCGTGCTGGCCGCCTGCAACCGGTTGATAGTCCGACGGAGTAGCGGGAGTCGTCATGTCTCGGAGCAGTCTCCGACGCCGGAGCTGTAATCAAAGTGAACTGAGCACAAACGCGAGTCACGGGCGTGCTTTCCTTGAGCGGTTCCGCAGCGGTACGAACAGACTGATGGCCGAAGAGCTGCCGGTACGGAGTCTGTGAGCATCGGTCCGTTTATCGCGTTGCTTCACACCAGCCACGCGATGCCCATTGCCACCACGGTCGCCGCCATCACGAGCGTAGAGATCCAGCCCAGGATGCGCAGTGGCGCCGGCAGTGTGAATTTCGACATGATCGCCGGGCGCATCGACAGATGCATCATCACGATCATCACTGGCACGGCGACTACTCCGTTGAGCACCGCGCTCCAGTACAGCGCCTTCACCGGATCGATCGCCGTGAAGTTCAGGCCGACGCCGATTGCGGTTGCTGCGACGATGACGCCGTAAAACGCTTTCGCGCGGCGTGGAAGTCTTGCCAGCCCCACCCTCCATGCGCGTAGTTCGCCGACCGCGTACGCCGCCGAACCGGCAAGCACGGGCAGCGTTAAAAGACCGGTACCGATAATGCCCGCGGCAAACACCACAAACGTGAAGCGGCCTGCCACGGCCCGCAGCGCTTCGGCCGCCTGCGCGGAGGTCTGGATGTTGGTGAGGCCGTGCGCGTGCAGGGTCGTCGCGGTTGTCGTCACGATGAAGAACGCGATGATGTTCGACAGTGCCATGCCGACGTATGTGTCGATCCGGATGCGGGAAAACTCGGTACGCGCCTGCCAGGGGGCATGGGTCAGCGCGTGTGCGCCGGGTCGCTCCTTCTCGTCCTCGACTTCCTGTTCGGCTTGCCAGAAAAACAGATATGGGCTGATCGTCGTGCCCATCACCGCGACGATGGCGACGATGTAATCGGACCTCGCGGAAAGCGACGGCCAGATGACGGCACGGCCGACTTCGCCCCAGGGCACCTTGACGACGAACGCGCAGATCACATAGCTGAACAGCGACAGGCACAGCCATTTCAGCACCGAGACATAACGCGCATAGCGGGTAAAGACTTCCAGCCCCACCGACAGCGCGCCGAACAGACACACGTACAGGAGCGCCGGGCCGGAGATCAGCAGTTTGAGCGCGGCACCCATTGCACCGAGATCTGCGCCCAGGTTGATGATGTTCGCGACCAGCAGCAGGCTGACGATGCTGGTGGACAGCCATGCCGGGTAGTGCCGGCGAAGATTGCCGGCAATGCCGTATCCGGTGACGCGGCCAATGCGCGCGCTGATCTCCTGGATCGCGGCCATCAGCGGATAGCTTAGCAACAGGGTCCAGCCAAGACTGTAGCCGAACTGCGCGCCGACCTGCGAATAGGTGGCGATGCCGCTGGGGTCGTCGTCGGAGGCGCCGGTGATGAGGCCCGGCCCCATCACCTGGAGCAGCTTCGGGCGAAGCGGCTGTTTGACTGGATCGCGTGAGAGCGTGTTCATCGTGTGCCTGGCGCCTGTCGAACGCGCCGGGGCTGTCTCGTCGGTGCGTATCAGATCGCCGTGGCTGCAGGTTGATCGACGGGTGTCACGCCGGTGTGCAAGTCGAGGCGCGACGGGTTGTGGGAAGCGAGGATGGACTTTGCGCGCGTCATCTCCCCCGTCGAGCCGTGCCCGATCACCAGAAATCCGTCCGCCTTGATCGCCGCCTCGTAGTGGACGACGTGTTCTTTCGGCAGCCCAGCGTTGACGAGCGCCGCCCCAAGCGCGCTGAGACTACCGACCACCACCGCTCCCTCGATCGCCGAGACGACCATCGCGGCCAGATGACCGAGCACCACGACTGAACCGAGCACCGGAACCGTCAGAAAGACGCCGCCGATCAACAGGCCCCACAGGCCACCCCAGAAAGCACCGTACCGGCCCCAGACCCTCATACGGTCACCGATCGTGTAGAAGCCGACGATCTTTTCTTCCGTGTGGTAGCCCTTGCCAATCACGCTGAAGTTTTTCATCTGGAAGCGTCCGTCGATGAGCTTGCGCACGGCGACGTCGGCTTCGCGATGATCGTCGAAGACGGCAATGACGATGTCATGGGAAGTCATGGGGTTGTGTCCTTGATTGGGACGAAGAGTCCGCCCCGGCTGTTCACCCTGAACGGTTTGGTGTGTCGCGCAACCAGTCGAGAATCGTTGACTTTGCGGCCACGGCGACGATACGACGGTGCACGCGCTGGGGGTCGAAGTCGGTACGGAATCGGACAGGGTAAGCGTTTACGCGTGCAAAGCACTATCACGAACCTTGTTCGCCCTCAGGAACGATGGCCCACACATACAGGGGCTGCGCGCACTTTCCCTTGCCCCATCCGTACCGGAAACCATCCATCATTCTGTACCGGTACCGTACCGGTCACATTCGCTAGACTGCATGCAACGACTCTCCTGGAGCCTCCCATGCTGTCCATCGATACCCTCAGCGCCCTGCCCGCCGGCATCCTGTTCGCGCTCGTCACGACGATCACGCCCGGTCCGAACAACACGATGCTGCTCGCGTCGGGCGTGAACTTCGGTTTTCGCCGCACGCTGCCGCACATCCTCGGCATTAGTGCAGGCGTCGTCCTGCTGATGCTCGCGGTTGGATTCGGGCTCGGCGAAGCATTCCGTCGCTGGCCGTTGCTGTACACGGTGCTGGAAACCGCGAGCGTCGTGTATCTGCTGTACCTCGCGTGGAAGATCGGCACTTCGGGCCAGGTGCAGGTACGCAAAGGCGAACGCAGACCGATGCGTTTTTATGAAGCGATCGCGTTCCAGTGGATCAATCCGAAGGCATGGATGATGGTGCTGACCGCGGCCACGACCGTTCATCTGAGCGCGGACTTCGGCCTCAATGCCACGCTGATGGCCGTGCTGTTCTATGTGGTCGGTCTGCCGTGCATCTGCCTGTGGGCTGCGTTCGGCATGGCGCTGCGGAATCTGCTAGCAAACCCGGTGTGGTTGCGCGTGTTCAACGTCGGGATGGCCGTGCTACTCGTGCTGTCGCTGTATCCGGTCGCACTGAAGATGATGGCCTGAGAAAACACGCAAGCAACGCTAAGAAAGCCCTCAACGAATCCGCTCGATGAATCGCCACAGCGCGTCATCGGTCGAATACGGCGCGTTGAAACGAAACCACGCACTCTGCGCATCGTCGGGACGGAAGTACGAACCCGGTGCCAGCCAGATGCCGTCCGCGAGCGCAGCGGTCGCAATGTCGGCCGCGTGCTCGGCTTCGACCGGTAACCTCACCCACAGAAACAAGCCCGCGCGCGGCCGGTGAAACACTTCGAGCCCGAGCGCATCGAGACGTGCCTCGACGGTCAGATGCGCAGCCTTCAGACGCTCGTTCACCGCTTCGACGTGACGCGCATAGCGTCCCTCCACGAGCACCTTGTCGACCATCCGCTCGATCGCCTCCGACGACGTCAACCCAACCGCCATCTTCGTACGCGCGAGTTCGCGCAGCACGTCGCGCTCGGCGACCACGTAGCCGCAGCGCAAGGCCGGTGTCACCGTCTTCGAAAACCCACCGACATACAACACGCGCTGCAAACCCTCGAGCGCCGCAAACATCGGCGCCCCAGGCGGCGCGAGTTCACGGCTCACATCATCCTCGATCACCCACATGCGATGTCGTTCGGCAATCTGCAACAGACGGAACGCAGCCGCCATATTGAAACTCGCACCGGTCGGATTCTGCAGCGTCGTGTTGACGAAGATCGCCTTCGGCTGGTGTGCGGCGACGAGCGCTTCGAGCACATCGGTATCGATGCCAGTCGGCGTGCGCGGCACGCCATGCACGACCAGTCCGGCGAGTTTGAGAATCTGCAGCAGGTTGCAGTAGCCGGGATCTTCGACGATCACCGCATCGCCGGCACGCAGCAATGTGCGCACGATCAGATCGAGCGCCTGGGTCGCGCCTTGCGTGAGCAACACGTTCGATACATCGACGGGTAGTCCGCGCCGGTCCAGTTGCTCGACGATCCGCTCGCGCAACGGCGCGAAGCCATAGGGATGCCCATAGTCGCCAAGCCGCGCCGCCGGCACCCGGCTCAACGCACGCAGCGTGTGCTGCAGTCCCGTTTCGTTGATCCATTCGTTCGGTAGCCAGCCGCCACCCGCCTTGATCGGCACCGACTGGTCCGCGAACACATCGGACAGCAGCCAGGTCGCGGTCAGGCTAGGTGGTTGCCAGTTCTGCCATTGCCCGGCGCTCGCCCGCGAGGTCTCGCGGGGCGCGACCCGGTAGCCGGAACCGCGACGCGCGACTACGAGCCCCATCGAAACAAGACGGTTATAGGCTTCAGTGACCGTGAAGGTGCTCAACTGATGCGTCTGGGCCAGTTGCCGCACCGATGGCAGCAACGCGCCGGCGCGCAGCGAATGCCCATCGATCGCCCGCGCAAAGCCTTGCACCAGCTGTTCCACAAGGGTCGGCGCCGTGCGGCGGTCGCGGTCCAGCTCGAGTTCGATCATGGCGGGAGGTGTCGATTGAACAATACAGTTGACCCCAATCTACCAGCACAGCTGGCAGCACAATGAGTCAACTGTTTATGTCCGCCATTTAACCGCGGGCGCTACAGTTGCGCAACGCCCGTCCCGCGGGGACTTCCGTCTATTGATGGAAATCGCCGCGGAAACCACTTCGAGGAGATAACCCGTGACTTCGCGCCCCGTCATCGACGATCTGTCGTCTTTCTGGATGCCGTTTACCGCCAACCGCCAGTTCAAGGCTGCACCGCGCCTGCTGGAATCGGCGAAAGGCATGTACTACCGCACGACCGATGGACGCGAGGTGCTCGACGGCTGCGCGGGACTGTGGTGCGTCAACGCGGGCCACGGCCGCGACGAGATCGTTGCGGCGATCACGCAGCAGCTCAACACACTCGACTTCGCGCCGACCTTCCAGATGGGTCATCCGCTTGCGTTCGAAGCGGCATCGAAAGTCGCGGAACTGATGCCGGCCGGACTCGACCGGATTTTCTTCACGAACTCGGGTTCGGAGTCGGTCGATACCGCGCTGAAGATCGCCCTCGCCTATCACCGTGCACGCGGCGAAGGTCAGCGCACACGGCTGATCGGTCGTGAACGCGGTTATCACGGGGTGGGGTTCGGCGGTATTTCGGTCGGCGGGATTGCGCCGAATCGCAAGACCTATTCGGGCGCGTTGCTCCCCGCCGTCGATCATCTGCCGCACACACACAACCTCGAGCACAACGCGTTTTCGAAGGGGCAGCCGGCATGGGGCGCGCATCTTGCCGACGAACTCGAACGCATTGTCACGCTGCACGACGCATCGACGATCGCTGCTGTCATCGTCGAGCCGGTTGCCGGTTCGACCGGTGTGCTGGTGCCGCCGCAGGGCTACCTGCAAAAGCTGCGCGACATCTGCACGAAGCACGGCATCCTGTTGATCTTCGATGAAGTGATCACCGGTTTCGGCCGCCTCGGCAAGGCAACGGCAAGCGAATATTTCGGCGTCACGCCGGACCTTTTGACGATGGCCAAGGCGATCAACAACGCCGCCATTCCGATGGGCGCGGTCGCCGCGAGTCGCACGATTCACGACACCGTCGTGAACGGCGGCGCGCCTGGCGCAATCGAGCTGTTTCACGGCTATACGTATTCGGCACATCCGGCCGCTGCCGCCGCCGCGGTCGCTACGCTCGATCTGTATCGTCGTGACGATCTGTTCGGCCGCGCCGCGTCGCTTGCTCCGACGTTCGAAGCTGCGGCACACGCACTGCGCGATGCGAAGCATGTGAAGGACGTTCGCAATCTCGGCCTGGTCGCGGGTATCGAACTCGAACCGCGCGACGGCGCACCGGGCGCGCGTGCGTACGAAGCGTTCGTCAAGTGTTTCGAAGCAGGCGTGCTGGTGCGCTTTACCGGCGACATCCTCGCGTTCTCGCCACCGCTGATCGTCAGCGAAGAGCAGATCGCGCACATCTTCGGCACCGTGCGCAACGTGCTTGCGACTGTGCAGTAACGTCGTATAACGGGCCGCCTCGCAAACGAAATCAGCGAAGCGGCCCTACCTGCTCCAGACGCGCTCAGTCCGCCGGACGCATCTTCTTCACATCGGCATCGGGCGGTTGCACGCTCGCACCGTCTACATACCTGAACGACGTCATCACACCCTTGCCGTCCTTCAGCCCGGTCACGCCGACATACGCGCCCATCGTCGACTGATTGTCCTGCGCGCGGTAGACGATCGGTCCGAACGGCGTATCCACGTCAAGCCCCTTGAACGCGGCCGCCAGTTTGTCCGGATCGGTCGAGCCGGCTTTCTTCAGGCCGTCCGCAATCGACATCAGCGCCGAGTACCCCACCACCGATCCAAGCCGCGGATAGTCGTGATACTTCGCACGGTACGCATCGACGAAAGTCTTGTTCGCGGGAGTGTCGATCGAGTACCACGGGTAGCCCGTCACGATCCAGCCAGTCGGCGCTTCTGCGCCCAACGGGTCGAGGTAATCGGGCTCACCAGTCAGCAGCGATACGACACTGCGATCCTTGAATAGCCCGCGCGTATTGCCTTCGCGAACGAACTTGCCGAGGTCCGCGCCGAACAGCACGTTGAAGATCGCATCGGGCTTCGCGTCCGCGAGCGCCTGGGTGACTGCGCCGGCGTCGAGATTGCCGAGCGGCGTCGCCTGTTCCGTGACGAACTGCACATCGGGTTGCGCGGCCTTCAACAATTTCTTGAACGTCGCCACTGCCGACTGCCCGTACTCATAGTTCGGATAGACGAGCGCCCAGCGCTGCTTGTGCAGCTTCGCCGCTTCGGGCACGAGCATCGCGACCTGCATGTAGGTGGATGGCCGTAGACGGTACGTGTATTTGTTGCCGTCGGCCCAGACGATCTTGTCGGTCAGCGGCTCGGCAGCGAGGAAGAAGATGTGGCGCTGCTTCGCGAAATCGGTCAACGCGAGCCCGGTGTTCGACAGGAAGCCGCCGAACAGCAGTTGCACCTGTTCGCGCGCAATCAGCTCCTGCGCGACGCGAATCGTGTCGCCAGGGTTGCCGTTATCGTCCCGCGATACGACTTCGAGCTGCTTGCCGAGCACCCCGCCCGCGGCGTTCACCTGGTCGAGCGCGAGGTTCCAGCCATTCTTGTAGGGGCCGAGAAAGGCGGGCTGCGCCTTGTAGCTGTTGATCTCGCCGATCTTGATCGTCTGCTGTGCAAACGCGCCCGTGGCGGCCAGCGACAGCGTCAACGGAACAAGGCAGCGAGTGAGTTGGGTCATCCATCCTGCGCGCGTGGTCATGCGTTTCTCCGTTATTGGTGGAAATGCGGGAATACAGGAATACGGACTGCTGAAACCGGGTGCGAAGCGTCGTCGTGCGGTGCGGCTTAGTCGGCGTGCGGCGTGGCGCGGATTCGCGCGACTGTCGCTTCGACGTTCCGCCATGCGGGCTTGCCGCCCGCGAACTGCTGCCGCAGGTACGACACGAGTTCGGCGACCTGCGCATCGTTGAAGCTGTCGCGGTAAGCCGGCATCGTACCGAGTTCGGGCCGCGCCGGCGAGCCGATACCGTCGAGTATCACGCGAATCAGATTGTCGGGCACCGCGCCGTGCAGGTTCGTATTGAGCGCAAGCGATGGATGCGCACCGAACAGTTGCGGTCCGCTGCCGGTATGGTGGCAGGCCGCGCAGGCGCCGTCGAAGAGCCGCGCGCCGAGGCCCGTCGCCGTCGATATCTGGCTGCTCGCCTGCTCGTACTCTTGCGCAAGCGCATGCGGGTTCGCGTTCGCTTCCACTGGTGTGAACGACGCTAGGTACGTAGCCATCGCGCGAATATCGCTGTCGGGCAGTTCCGCAAGTTCGCTCACTACCGGCCCCATCGGCCCCGCGGCCACACCGTGCAGCGGTGCGTGACCAAAGCGCAGATAGCTGAACAGTTCGTCTTCGGTCCACGGTATCGGTGCGTCGGACAACGCGGTTAAAGCCGGTGCCTGCCAGCCGTCCGCGGTGCCGCCACCGAGAAACGCCGCACCTGTGCGCTCCGCACCGAATGCGTTGCGCGGCGAGTGACACGCGCTGCAATGCCCGAGCCCGTTCACGAGATACGCCCCGCGATTCCACTGCGCGCTCTGCGCCGGATTGCTTGCGACGGCTGTACGCGTGAGGAACAGGCTGTTCCACACCGCCATCAGCGGTCTCACATTAAATGGGAACGCGAGCGATGTTTGCGGCGGTCGCGAACGTACCGGCGTCTGCGCCATCAGGTACGCGTAGAGCGCTTTCATGTCGTCGTCGGAGACGTTCTGGAACGACGTGTAGGGAAACGCAGGGTACAGGTGCCGTCCGTCGCGATGGATGCCTTGTCGCATCGCGCGCGTAAATGCTTCGAGCGACCAGTTGCCGATGCCGGTCTGTGAATCGGGTGTGATGTTGGTGCTGTAGACCGTGCCGAACGGTGTCGCGAGCGGATGGCCGCCCGCGTTCGGCACGCCGTTGCGCGCGGTGTGACACACCGCACAGTCGCCGGCAGCGGCGAGCAGTTTGCCGCGCGCGATCAGCTCAGGGGCGAACGAACTCGCTAGCGGTGTGGCGATCGGTGCAATCGGTTGCGGTGCGAGCGACAACGCACCGAGCCAGCCCACCGCACCTGCCGCGAGCGCACCGAAAAAGCCGAAACGCCAGCGCTTCTTTCTGCGCGCCCTCGCCTCTTCGGCCTGCGCATCGGCAAGTGCCGCGCGAATTACTTCGGGCGTAAATGGCGGCCGGCGAAACCGCACGCCGGTCGCATCGAACAGTGCATTCGCAATCGCCGCCGCGCCAGGCAGCGACGCAGATTCGCCGGCGCCCATCGGTGGCTCGCCGTGGCGCGGCATCATCACGACGTCGATGACCGGCACCTCGCGAAACGTGAGGATCGGATACGCGCCCCACTCCTGGCTCGTCACCGCGTTATCGCTGAACGTCACACGCTCTTTCAGCGCGCGGCTCGTCGCCTGGATCACGTTGCCGTGAATCTGGTGACGTACGCCGCCGGGGTTCACCATCATGCCGGTATCCTGGCCGACGACGACACGCGTCACCGCCAGTTCGCCGCTGCGCCGGTTCACTTCGACGTCCGCGACCCATGCGGACCATGCGGCGCCGAAACCGGGAAACTTACTGTGTACGTAGCGTGCATAGGCAAAGCCGCGGCCGCGCAGAATGTCGCCTTGATCGGCGGCTTCTGCTTCGCGTGCTTCATCGGGCGATGTCGCGGCGCGCCGCGGAACCCAGTCCGCCCGCTCGGCCACTGCTTTCACCAGATCGATGGCGCGCGGATCGGTTAGATGTTGCAAGCGAAACGCCACCGGATCGATCCCCGCCTGCACAGCCAGTTCGTCGATGAACGATTCGTGTGCAAACGTATTCGGCAATGCCGACACACCGCGCAGCCACGATGCACGCACGATCGGCGGCGTGTCGTCGCAGACGATACGCATCGTCTTGTAGTCGTAGGGCGGCACCGCCGTCCGGTCGCCCATCTCGAACACCTGCGGTTGCGGCGAGATCGTGCCTGTGAGCAGCAGGGCTAGCGTCGGTGCATCGTTGGACGGATAGCGTGTCGAGAAGTCGTAACCGGCAAGCTGCCCTTCGCTATCGAGTGCGCCGCGCACGTCCATCAATTGCGCCGCGCCTTTGGGCTCCCACGCATGTTCGTCTTCACGTGATAGTTGCACGCGCACCGGTACGCCGACCGCACGCGACAGCAATGCCGCGTCGGCCACGACATCGTCCGCGCAGTTGCGGCCATAGCAACCGGACGCGTCCATGCGGACGACTTCGATCTGCGCTTCGTCGAGTGCGAGCAGCAGCGCGAGATCGGCACGCATCGAGTGCGGGTTCTGCGTACCGGACCAGACCTTCAGTGAACCTTCGCGATAGTCGGCAACCGCGCACGACGGTCCGATCGACGCGTGCATCTGGAACGGCCAGACATACGTGCGTTGCAACGTGTCATCGGTCTGTCCAAGCGCCGCGTCGACGTCGCCTTCGATCACGAGGTCGCGCCGCTTCGACGGATTCGCGCGCAACGCGGCTTCGACCTGCTCGCTCGTTTCTAGCGGCGGCAGTTCGTCGTAGGGTTTCCAGCGCACGTGCAGACGGCGCGCCGCCTGTTGCGCGATCTCTTCGCGCTCGGCGACGATCCCGACGAAATCGCGGATCACGACGACCTTCACGATACCAGGCAGATCGGCGATCGATGCTTCGTCCACGTGCAACAACGACCGACCGATGAAGTCGCCCTGCGCGACGCCCGCATACGGCGGCCGCACCACGCGGCCATGCAGCATGCCGGGCACGCGGACGTCGTGCACGAACACCGGCTCGCCGGTAGCTTTCGCGGGGATGTCAATACGCGGCGTACTACGGCCGACGACCCGGTAGTCGTCAGGCGACTTCACCGGCGTATCGAGCACCAGTGGCAATTCGATGCGGCGCCCCGCGATCAGTTCGCCATAGCCGATGCCTTGTGCGGGTGCCGCGTCGCGCGGATAGACGACGCCGTCGCGCACCGCCAGCGCTTCGGTGTCGAGTGCAAAGTGCTTCGCCGCCTCAGCGACGAGAAAACGGCGTGCCTGCGCTGCGGCGGCGCGCAGCGGCACAGCGGAAATCTGGATCGTCGCGCTCGCAATGGTTGGCCCCTGGTTCGGCGCCTCGCGCGTATGGCCGAGCACGATCGATACGCGCGTCAGCGGCACGTCGAGTTCTTCGGCAACGATCTGCGCAAGCGCTGTGCCGATGCCGGTACCGAGATCGACGTGGCCGTTGAACGCGACAACGCTACCGTCGCCGCGTACGACGACGAACATCTCGGTCTGCGTCGGCACAAACGACGAGCGCGAACCGGGCTGACCCGGCGCGGGCTGCACCGGTGCCTGCGGCATGCGCGTGATGATCAGCACGTTCGAGGCGAAATCGAGCCGCTGCGGCGAAGTTGAACCAGGCTGTGGATCGCGCGGTACGCCGAATTCGGGGCCGGTCACGAGCGATCTCCGGCGATGTGCTCAGGCGGGCGTTGGTCTGCGAGCGCCGCTTGATGCGCCTTGTCGCGTGCCTCGGCCAGCAACTGCACTGCACGCTGCACCGCGCGCAGGATCTCGACGTGCGTACCGCAGCGGCACAGATTACGCGACAGCTCACGCCGGATCGTGTCGAGCGCAGGTGTCGGGTCGCGGTCGAGCAGCGCCTTCGTGGTCATGATCATGCCGTTCAGGCAGTAGCCGCACTGCGCGGCCTGTTCGTCGATGAATGCCTGCTGCACCGGATGCGGCGCGGCGCGTGTACCAAGCCCTTCGAGCGTCGTAATCGCACGCCCCTGTGCGACCCGCGCCGTCGTCACACACGAGCGCGTCGGCATGCCGTCGAGCAGCACCGTACACGCGCCGCACTCGCCGAGCCCGCAGCCAAACTTCGGCCCGTTCAACGCGAGATCGTTACGCAGCAAATACAGCAGAGGTGTATCGGGATCGGCGGCGAGCGTGTGCGACGCACCGTTCACATCGAGCGTCAGGGTAGCGGTGCGGTTCATCGCGGGCGGCGGCGTAGGCGTAAGCGCGCCGTGCCTACAGGACGACCGGTACTTCGGTCGCGGGCGGCGTATTGCGGCTGCGACGACAGCGGATCAATCCGTCGATCATCACCATCCCCACCCCCGGAATATCGCCGAGCTGCACGCTTTGGAGCAGCGTCGCGCCCGCGGTGTGCTGCGCGCGATCCATGAACACGAGATCGGCGGGACGGCCCACTTCGATCAACCCCTGGCGCAGATTGCGTTGGCGCGCGGTGTTGCCGGTCGCAAAGCAGAAAGCGATTTCGGCGGGCACGTCGGCGAGGCTCGAGATCAGCGCGATCATCCGCAGGATGCCGAGCGGTTGCACGCCCGAGCCAGCCGGGCTGTCGGTACCGAGGATGATGCGATGCGGGCACTTCAGTTCGATGGCGTGACGCGCTGTAAGCAGTGCAATGCGTTCATTGCCGTTGTGGACGATTTCGAGCGCGCGGCTCGATTGCTCGCACAGGTCGCACACATGACGATATGACAGCGACGTATGGCCGCCGTTGATGTGGCCAATCACGTCGGCGTCGGCGGCAAGCACGACGTCCTTGTCGATCAGGCCTGAGCCGGGAATCGACGGACCGCCCGTGTGAATCGTGCTCTGGATGCCGTACTTGCGTGCCCACGCAACCATCTGCGCCGCTTCCTCACCGGCTTTCACGCTGCCGAGTCCCACTTCGCCGAGCAGCTTCACGCCCGCCTCGGCAAGCTCCTTGAAGTCGGCTTCGACCATGCCTTTTTCGATGATCGGCGCACCCGCCAGCACTTTCACGCCGCCGCCCACGCCCGCCCCGCGCATCCCTTCGAACGAACGTTGCGCGGTAATCGCCAGCGCCTTCACACCGACGATGTCTTTCGGGCGGCCGGGCAAATGCACCTCGCCCGCAGAGATCATCGTCGTCACGCCACCGTTCAGGTTCGACTCGATCCAGCCCATCTGATTCTGTCGCGGTGTCCAGTCGCCGAACACCGGGTGCACGTGTGAATCGATCAGACCAGGCGCCACCGCTGTGCCCTTGCAATCGATCGTCGTCAGCGCGCCTTCCGTGTCGCAATCCTTTTCGCGGCCGATTGCAACAATCGCCCCGTCGTCGATCACGAGCGTGTCCGCATCGAGTACGGGGTGATCGATATCGCCCGACAGCAAGAGGCCGATGCGCTTCACGACGACCTTGCCCGATGTGCCTGCCAACGTCTCAACTGCCATCTGTTCCTCCTTGTGCGACGACGCAGCGCGGTGTGGAATACCGTGCTGCCGGCGTCAGACGCTCAGATACGCGCGCCTGACCGTTTCGTTCTTTGCGAGTTCGTCGATCGTCCCGCTGAAGCGGATCTGCCCTTTTTCGAGCACATACGCGCGGTCGCTCACGAGTTCGGCGAAGTGCAGGTTCTGCTCCGACAGCAGGATGGAGAGCCCCTCGCGTTTGAGTTCGAGAATCATGTTCGCCATCTGCTCGACGATTACGGGAGCAACGCCTTCCGAGGGCTCGTCGAGCAGCACGAGATAGGGATTGCCCATTAGCGTGCGCGATACGGTGAGCATCTGCTGTTCGCCGCCGCTCATCTGTCCGCCGGGACGCTGCGGCATTTCGCCGAGATTCGGAAACAGGCGGAACAGTTTGTCGGGCGTCCATTGCGGTGCGCCTTCGCGCGGCGGTTGACGACCGGTATCGAGGTTCTCCATCACCGTGAGATCGGCGAACACGCGCCGATCTTCCGGCACGAAGCCCATACCCATGCGCGAGATGCGGTACGGCGGCAGCGCACCGATATCCGTGCCGCGAAACGTGACGTGGCCCTGGCGCCGCGGCAGCAGACCCATCACCGCTTTCATCGTGGTCGATTTGCCAGCGCCGTTGCGGCCCATCAGCGCGACGACTTCGCCTCGGCCGACTTCGAGATTCACGTCGAACAGGATATGCGCGCGTCCGTAGAACGCATTAAGGCCGGATACTTTCAGCAGCGCTTCGCTCATTGCAGCGCTCCCTGGTTCGTCGGCGCGGCCGCGTGATTCAACGCTGCACGCGGCTGGAACGTCTTACCCGTGCCGAAATACACTTCCTGCACGCGCGGATCGTTGCGAATCGTGTCCGCGTCACCTTCGGCAATCAGTTTGCCGCGCGCGAGCACGATCATCCGGTCGGCGTACGCGAACACCACGTCCATGCTGTGTTCGGTGAACAGCACGCCGATGTTGCGCTCAGTGACCAGTTGCCGCGTAAGCGCCATCAATGCGTTGCGCTCCTTCGGTGCCATGCCTGCGGTCGGTTCGTCCATCAATAGCAGTTTCGGCCGGTTTGCGAGCGCGATGGCGAGTTCGACGCGCTTCACGTCGCCATAAGCGAGCACGCCGCAGGAACGATTTGCATCCGCGGCCATGCCGACCTGTTCGAGCAAACTGAACGCTTCGTCCGCATGCCACGAGCGTGCCGGTTTCCACAAGCCAAACAACTTGCGTTCGTACGACACCAATGCCATCTGCACGTTTTCGAGCACGGTCATCGAGTTGAAGGTGGCCGCGATCTGGAAGGTCCGGCCCACGCCGAGTCGCCAGATATCGCGAGGGCGCATACCGACCAGTTCGTGACCGTCGAGCTGGATCGATCCCGCCGAAGGACGCAGTTGTCCGTTGACCATGTTGAAGCAGGTCGACTTGCCCGCGCCGTTCGGTCCCAGCAGCGCGAGCAGCTGGCCTGCGGCGAGATCGAAGGACACGCCGTCGACAGCCGTCAATCCGCCGAACGATTTCGACAGCCCGGTTACGCGCAGCAGGCTCATAGGCCCTCCTTCATCGCTGCTGCGGCCGACGCAGTTGCACCGGCCTCAGAAGAAGGATGCGCGGCACCATTCTTCGGCTCGACGTCATCGTTGCCGAACCGCTCGCGCACAAAACCGACGATACCCTGAGGAAACGCGATCACCAGCAACAGAATGGCGAGCCCGAGCAACGCCTGCCAGTAGTCGGTTTGCCGCGCAACCGTGTCCTGCAGCCAGGTGAATACCGCGGCGCCGACCACCGGACCGGTCAACGTTTGCAAACCGCCGAGCAGCACCATCACGAGCCCGTCGACGGAGCGGCTCACGCTGATCACTTCCGGCGAGATCGTTCCTTTCGAGAATGCATACAGCGAACCGGCAAGGCCGCAAAACAGCGATGCGATCACAAACGCGGCCCATTGCACGCGCTTCACATCGATACCGATCGCTTCGGCACGCAGTACCGAGTCGCGCGACGCACGCATCGCGTAGCCGAGCGGCGAGAACAGCATTCGACGCAAAAGCCACACGCCGAGCGCAACGCATGCAAGCGTCAGGTAGTAGTACGCAACCGGCGAAGACAGCCAGTTCGACGGCCAGAGACCAAGCAAGCCATTGCTCCCCCCCGTCACGTCATCCCACTGGAACACCACCGACCACACGATCTGCGCAAACGCGAGCGTCAGCATCGCCAGATAGACGCCGGATAGCCGCACGCAAAACCAGCCGAACACGATTGCACCGCCAGCCGCGAGCAACGGACCTAGCAGCAGTGCGACCTCCATCGGCAGAGCAAGCACTTTCAGAAACAACGCAGCGCCATAAGCACCGAGCCCAAAATAGGCTGCGTGTCCAAACGAATGCATCCCGCCGGGCCCCATGATGAAATGCAGGCTCGCAGCGAACAGCACGGCAATCAGTATTTCGACGAGCAGCACCGGCATATACGGAAACGCATTGGCCGCGAGCGGTGCGAGCACCAGTACTAAAGCTACGAACGCCGCAAGCCAGCGCAAGCGTCGGCCCGCGGGCCGCAGCGGCGCTTCCGGCGCGGCCATCGCGCGAACGGCAGCGCTGGCACGACCGAGCAAACCCCACGGCCGCACGACAAGCACGATCGCCATCACGACAAACTCAGCGACGAGTGTGAACCGGCTCAACGACAGATCGATTCCGCCGATCGACACATGTCCAATACCGATGCAGAGCGCCTTGATTTCCGCGATCAGCAGCGCCGCGACAAAAGCGCCCGGAATCGAGCCCATCCCGCCGACTACGACAACGACAAACGCATTGCCGATCGTATCCAGATCGAGTGAGAGATTCGCGGACATGCGCGGCCCCTGCAATGCACCGCCGAGCCCCGCGAGAAACGCACCGGCGAAGAACACACCGGTAAAGAGCCACGCCTGATTGATGCCGAGCGCGCCAAGCATCTCGCGATCCTGCGTCGCGGCACGCACCAGCGTGCCCCAGCGCGTGCGCGTCAGTGCGTACCAGAGCAGCAACAGCACGACAGGTCCGATCACGATCAGCAGCAGATCGTAGGTGGGCGCTGCGTGCCCGAGCAGATTCACCGCGCCGGCCAGATGCGGAGCGCGCGGCCCAAACAGATCCTCCGGACCCCAGAGCCACAACGTCGCATCGCGGAAGATCAGCACGAGCGCAAACGTCGCGAGCAGATGGAACAGTTCAGGCGCCTGGTAGATGCGTCGAAGCACGACGAACTCGACGAGTGCGCCGAGTATGGCCACGGCGAGCGCGGCGCCGAGCACCGACAGCCAGAACCCGCCCATCGTCGCGCCGAAGCGGCTCGTCAACGTGTACGCGACATAGACGCCGACCATATAGAACGAGCCGTGCGCAAAGTTGACAATGCGCGTCACGCCGAAAATCAGCGACAGACCCGCCGCGACCAGAAACAGCGCGGACGCATCGGCGAGTCCGTTGACGAGTTGTACCAGAAGATTCGAAAGCATCGGGTCCTCAACGACTTCCTGGAAGGCACATCGACCGCACGTACACGGCTGGACACTACCAGCGAAATAAATCAGCGCAAACCGTCTTCGCCCTTGATCTCGCTCGCCTGCAATCCACCGATGCGCGCCAACGGCCGGCCACCCGCCGTCACTGCGACTGCGACGACGATCTCGTTCGCACGCGGCGCATCGGCGACGCGTGCCTCGATCGCATCGAAATGGCTACGCACGTATGCAGCATCCTTGTGGCCGAGCGGCACGTCGATGGCGGTGCCGAGCGTACCCATCTTCTTCGCCGACGGCACGAGCGCCGCGCCCTTCTGCACAGCCGCGCGCAACGGTGCACCGAGCTTCGGATGCAGGATCGCCGCGGCGTGTTCGAGTTCGCCCGCTTCACCGACGATCGCTGCCTTGCCGTAACTCTGCGCCTCGCCCGGTTCGATGCCGAGCGCTTCGACACAACGCTGACCGAGCAGGCCGCCGAGTTCCTCGCCGGCTTCGATCAGTGCATCGAGCTGCGGCACATAGCGGCCCGCGTACGGATTGTCGATCACCGCGATCGCCACCGCGCGACGCAGCGGTGGATCGATGGTCTGGCCCATTTCGATGCGCGTCTCGTCCACCTGCACGATCAGCTTGCGAAGCTTGATTGCCATATTGCTCTCCTTCTATCGATTCGTTCTATAACGAGGCTGTCCTGGCGATGCGGTGCATACAACAGGTCAGCGCAGCCCGTCCTTGCCGGCGATCGCTTCTTTCGCCAGGCCGCCCACACGCGCATGTACGCGCTGCCCCGTGCTCATCGCGAGGATATAGACGATTTCGTCCGCGGCGGGCGCGCCGGGCACACGCACTTCGATTGCGTCGAAGTGGCTGCGCACGTAGCTCGCGTTAACGTGGGTCATGGGTACATCGAGTGCCGTTGAGGGCGCCCCAACCTTCTTCGCGGATGGCACGATTGCGTTGGTCGGTACGCCATTTTTCTCAAGCAGCTCGCGCATCGCATAGCCGCCGGGAACGTGCCACAGCGCACCGTGTTCGAGCTCGCCCGCCGCGCCGATGATGGCTCCCTTGCCATAGCCCTCGATCGCAGCGTGCGGAACCGCCATCGCCGCAAGCAACTGGCCGGCGAGCGTCACGCCAATCGGTTTCAGCAGTTCCATCGCGTGCTGGATCTCGGGTTCGTAGCGGCCGGCAAACGGGTTCTTCATCACCGCGGCCAACGTGCCGCGTCTAAGCGGATGCGCGGGCGGCGGACCGAACTCGTGAAAAATGTCTTCGACGTGTGTCAACACGCGGCGTATTTCAAACACGATGCCTCCGGTGAGTGAGGATGGCGGCCCGGACCTGCTGCGTCCGGCGGCGCGAAAATGGATTCGGTGAATCGTGACGCGACGTGGCGAACGTCGTGTTCGGGAAAGCCTACGGTACGCGCGCTATGTTGCAGGAATAGCGCTGCGCCTTCGATCGTGCCATCGTCGCACAACTGCTGCGCTGTTTGCGCGCCGCGTGTGAGGGCGAGATCGATCGACGGTTGAGGCAACGGCGGTACATCGACGGTGACGGCCAGATCGCCGAGATCGCTGTCGTCTTTCAGTGACGACGCGGGGCGCCGGACGATGCTCGCATCGTCCAGGTTGATTGCATTTGCAACGATCGTCGCCGACGCATCTGCAACAGCCGCCGTGCGTGCCAGCACGGTGGCGCTGTCGGCGATGCCGAGACTGAAGCTGCGCCCGCGCCAGCCGCTCGTTGCGATGCCGCGCACAGCCATCGTCGCGTCGAGCGTCAGGCTGCCGTCGAGTGCTGCTTGATGGTTTGGGCCGAGAAATGCCGAGAGATCGGCGAACACACCGATCCTGTAATGCTGGCCAGCGGTGAGATGCAGCGCGATGTCGCCGCCGTTGTTCACGAATGCGCGCGCGACGCCGGGCCGCATGAACGCCTGGATCAGCTCGTCAGCAACGCTGCCGGCTACCGCTGCCATTGGCGTGATGTAGTTTGCGCGATGCGGATGACATGCGGACCACATGCGTCGTGCAATCGGTCCCTGGCATGGGTTGTCTTCGTATGTCGACGTTTGCGGTACTCGTGTACGCAGCAGCGGTAGTTCTGTAACGAGTTCGCCGAGTACGACCGTGAAGCGCTGCCAGCAAGCATCGTGCGCGGCGAGTACCGCAGCCTCGTCGCCATCGGCGCCGACGATCAGATCGATCGGTCCATGCTGCAGATGCCAGCGGCCATCGTCGAGACGCCTGCGCGTCGCACCGCTCGCAGCCGTTTCGGTTGCGGTTGCGGTGTGCGCATGCGTGCGGGCAGTGACATTGGACATCGTGCTTATCCGAGCATCGGTGGCATACCGAGCGGCCACGGGTTGTCGGGATGACGAGCAAGCGTGCGGCGTGCGAGCGGCGCGCCTTCGAGATGCTCAGGCCCATGCGCAAGCACGTCTGCAAGCGGTCTGATCGCATCCATGTGACCACCGAGCTCGCGATAGGCATCGAGCGTCATCGAGAATTCGATCGGGGCGACGATCGCCGGTGTCGGCACGGTGCCAAACGAACGATCGGGCATCCGCGCCACATCCACCATGACTGTGATGCCACCGCCGGGCCATACATAGGCGGGCGCACCGCCGCATGTCACGTTGACGAGACGCTCCTTGATCGCACGCGTGAGACGCACCGGGTTCTCGGTCGCGCCCGCGCGCAGACTGCCGCCCGCACCGCCAATGAACAGCACGGTGGCCAGCGACGGCTCGCAGTTCTCGCCGATCCGCTCGACGGTCTGACGTACGGTGTCGGGCATCTGCGCGGGCCGCGGCACCAGGTCGCTGTCGAGTTCATACCATTGCGCGTGTTCGCCGGTCGTCGACACCATCAAGATGCGCATGCCGGGACGTGCCACTGCCGGATCAAATCCTTCGACGATCGCGAGCGGGTCCTGGATGTCGGTGCCGCCCCAGCCGGTGCCGGGGTTTGCCACCTGAAAGTAGCGGCCCGGTGTCGATTTGCGGCCACGGATTTTCAGACCCGAGCGCGTCATGCCGAGACAGCGCCCTGCCTGATGCTCTGTCAGCACACCGGTAATGTGATCGTCGACGACGACGACTTCGTCGACATGACCGAACCACTGTTTGGCAAAGATGCCGATCGTGGCCGAACCGCAACCCACCCGCATACGCCGCTCTTCGACACCATCGACAACCGGCGCAGCGCCTGCGCGAATCACGAGGCTCGCACCGCCGTCGATCGTCAGTTCAACCGCTTCCTTGTTGCCAAGCGCGAGCATCATGTCGCAGGTCACGCGCCCTTCTTTCTTGCTGCCGCCCGTCAGGTGGTGCACGCCGCCAAGGCTCAGCATCTGCGAGCCGTATTCGGCGGTCGTCACGTGGCCGACGATCTCACCATGGCAACGCACATTCGATTGTTCCGGCCCGAGAAAGCGGTCGGTGTCGATTTTCACCTTGAAGCTGCAGTAGCTGAAGATGCCTTCGGTGACGACCGTCACCATATCGACGCCCTCATGCTGCGACGACACGATGAACGGCGCGGGCTTGTAGTCGGGGTAAGTGGACGATGCGCCAACACCGGTTACAAATAACGGAGCGCTGTTGTCGGCACTGGTCTGCGCCTGCGCATCCGCACCTGCGCTAAAACCGATCGCCGTCGGCTCAGTCGCATCGGTCGCGCGCGACACGAAACACACCGGGTCGACGCGGATCAGCCGGCCATCCGCGTTCGCATAGCGATCGCAGGCGCCGGTGCGCCCTTCCGATATCTGGCACAACACGGGGCACGCATTGCATTCGATCTTGTTCACCGCCATCCGCTCGCTGCGCGGCGCGGCTTTTTCGAGCACGGTCGGACCGGGCGTCGTGGCAGTAGCGCCATCGACACGATCTGCACCGAAATCGACCTTCGTATGTTCAGTCATGGGTGGGGTTCCATACGACGACATTACATCAGGTCCTGCACAGCGAATGAAAGCACCTTGTTTCAGGACACTTTCTCGCAAAACACAGCATCTGCAATTTTGAAAAATGTTGCGGTCACTCACCGTTCGTGTAGTATCCGCTACACCAAACTTGCTTGAAATCTACTCGATCAAAATAGACTGCGCAACGTCTTTTCCCCACCCGGTTGCGATGCTGCGCCGCGCCATTTCGCGCGTCTCGCACCGTGCAGAAGGAGTCTTGCCGTGACTCATGTCGTAACCGAGGCCTGCATTCGCTGTCGTTATACCGATTGCGTCGATGTGTGCCCCGTGGATTGCTTCCACGCCGGGCCGAACATGCTGGTGATCGACCCCGACGAATGCATCGACTGTGCGGTGTGCATTCCGGAGTGTCCGGTCAATGCAATTTACGCCGAAGACGATCTGCCTGCAGGGCAGCAGGCTTTCGTCGCGCTCAACGCGGAGCTGGCAACCGTCTTTCCTGTCATCACTAAAGCCGTGCCGCCACTGCCCGATGCCGACGCGTGGAAAGACGTGACGGACAAGCTGCCGATGCTGGAACGCTGAAGCGCACGGCCGTACGCTTCAGCGTGTTCTCTCGCTGTTGTTCCTTCAACCTTCCCCTCTGAGGAGAAACCATGAACGAGGTCGTCGATCAACCGACTCAGCCCGTCACCCGCGCCGAACCGCCAACGCCCATCGAAACCGACGCATTGATCGTCGGTGCCGGGCCGGTCGGCCTTTTCCAGGTGTTCGAACTGGGCCTGCTGGAAATTCGCGCTCATGTAATCGATTCGCTGCCGGTGGTCGGTGGTCAGTGCGTCGAGTTGTATCCGGACAAACCGATCTATGACATTCCCGCCGTGCCCATGTGCACTGGACAGGAACTCGCTGACAACCTGATGAAGCAGATCGAGCCGTTCGGCGCGACGTTTCATCTTGGACAGGAAGTACAGACTGTCGAGCGTCTCGACGACGGACGCTTCTTTGTGCGTACGAGCAAAAACACCGAATTCATCACGAAGACCATCTTCATCGCCGCCGGCGTCGGCTCATTCCAGCCGCGCACGCTGAAAGTGCCCGGTATCGACAGGCATCATGGGCGGCAGCTGTTTTACCGGGTACGCGACCCCGAACTCTTTCGCGACAAAGACATCGTAATCTGCGGCGGCGGCGATTCGGCGCTGGACTGGGCACTCAATCTGGTCGACGTCGCGCAAAGCGTCGTGCTCGTGCACCGGCGCGACGATTTCCGCGCGGCGCCTGCTTCGGTGGCGAAGATGCGCGCGCTGTGCGACGAGATGTCGATGCAATGCCTGATCGGCCAGGTCAACGGTTTCGAAGATCGCGGCGACGCGCTGCATCGGCTCAAGGTAACGGGTGGCGATGGCGTGACACGCACGCTCGAACTCGATCACCTGCTGGTTTTCTTCGGCCTGTCGCCACAGCTTGGCCCGATTGCGCAATGGGGTCTTGGCATCGAGCGCAAACAGATCGGCGTCAACACCGAGAAGTTCGAGACGAACGTGCCGGGCATCTTCGCCGTCGGCGATATCAATACCTATCCGGGCAAGAAGAAACTGATCCTGTCGGGCTTTCATGAAGCGGCACTCGCCGCGTTCGGCGCGGCGCCCTACATCTTCCCGGACAAGAAGATCCACATGCAGTACACGACGACCAGCACGAAGCTGCACAAGGTGCTAGGCGTCGAAACGCCAGTGTTCGATTGAAGCGCGCCTGGTTATGATGGCATCGCGCCGGTCGCAAACGCGGTCGGCGCATTGTTCATCCAAGGAATCCGATCCGTGAATAGAGGCCGCCCATGAGTCCTACTGCCGCCCGCAAACCTGGTGCTACCGGCATCCGTGCGAAACAGGCACAGGACACGCGCGCGAAGATCCTGAAGGCGGCAATCCGGGTGTTTGCTAAGCAGGGTTATGCGAGCGGCCGTGTGGAGAGCATCTCGAAGGCAGCACGGTCACACGACCGGATGATCTACTACTACTTCGGCAGCAAGGAACAGTTGTTCATCGAAGTGCTGGAAACAATCTACACGCAGTTCAACGAAGCCGAAAGCAAGCTGGACCTTGACCTGGAAGACCCCGTCCACGGGCTTTCGCAGATGGTCGAGTTTGTCTGGCAGTACTACCTCGATCACCCGGAGTTCGTCACGCTGCTGTCGAGCGAGAACCTGCATCAGGGCAAACATGCGAAGAAGTCGTCGAAGCTGCGGGAAATTTCCGGGTTTGCGATTTCAGTCGTGCAGCGCCTGCTCGATGCGGGCCGCGCGCAAGGGGTGTTCCGCTCGAACATTGCTGCGCGCGATGTGTACATCATGATCGCGTCGCTTGGGTACTTCTATAACGCGAACCAGTACACGTTGAGCGCGTTTCTTGGCGAAACGTTGATGGACAAGGCCGCGCTCGCGCACTGGCGCGAGACAATCAAGGAGACGGTGTTGCGTGCGGTGTTGCTCAACGTGCCGGTGGAGTCATCGTTGCCTTCTGATGGCGACACAGCGGGAGCGTGAAGAAACGCATGCTGTTGCGTTGCATGTGCAACCGCTCTCAACCCTGCGCCGCGTCTTCCTCGCGAAACAGCTTGTCGGCAAGATGAAACGCCGCATTCCCCGCCGGCACGCCGCAATAGATGGCCGCCTGCAGCAGCACTTCCTTGATCTCATCGCGGCTCACGCCATTGTTCTTCGCGGCCCGCAGATGCAGCGCGAGTTCTTCGCTACGATTCAACGCGACCAGCATCGCGATCGTCAGCAGGCTGCGCGTGTGGCGCGGCAAACCATCGCGTGTCCAGATCTCGCCCCACGCATGTCGCGTGATCAGGTTCTGGAATTCTTCGGTGAATTCAGTGCGATTCGCCAGCGACCGGTCGACATGCGCATCGCCCAGCACCGCACGCCGCACTTCCAGTCCCGCTGCATAGCGCTCGTCTTCAGTCATCATGGCTCCGTGAGGAAATCGAGCACGGCCTGCGTAAATGCATCGGCCCGCTCGATGTTCGAAATGTGCGACGCGTCCAGCTCGAGATAGTGCGCACCGGGAATTGCAGCGGCCAGTTCGCGCCCCTGCTCGGCTTTCGCGGCGAGGTCGTGCGTGCCGCCGATCACGAGTGCGGGCGCCTTGATAACTGGCGCTTCGGGACGCAGATCGGTGGCATCGATTGCTTCGCAATTCAACGCGTAGCCTTCCTTGTCGGTATGCGCGAAGACATCGCGAATCGCCGCTAGCACCAGTGGCTCGCGCGCGATGAATTCAGCGGTAAACCAGCGTGGCAACACGGCTTCTGCAAGCGCCACCATACCTTCGTTGCGTGCGCGCGCCGCACGCGGCACCCAAACTTCCGGCGAACCGATACGCGCCGCCGTATTCGACAGCACCACGCGATCGATGCGCTCGCCGTGGCGCGCGGCAAGCGCAATGCCAGTCAGTCCGCCCATCGATATGCCCGCGAAATGCGCTCGACGAATCTTCAGTGTGTCCATCAGACCAAGCACGTCGCCTGCGAGCTGATCGATCGTGTAGGGCCCCTTCGGCGTTTCCGAATGACCGTGGCCGCGCGTGTCGTAACGCAGCACGCGAAACTGCTTCGACAGCGGCTCGACCTGCGGTGTCCACATCGACAGATCGCTGCCTAGCGAATTCGACAGCACGATCCACGGCGCACTACCGTGACGATCTCCGTCGATCCGATAGTGGAGCTCTGTGCCGTTGACTGCGGCGTAGGGCATGCCCGTTACTCCTTTGAAAGCGCGCGGCTCTCACGCGTAGCGTGAAGGGTGAGCACCGCATCGACATACGCGTGCGCGGAGCCGACGTAATGAGCGGGATCGAGCAGACGCTTCAGTTCGTCTACCGACAGATGCTGAGTGACTTCGGCATCGGCGCACAACACGTCGAGCAGCGGCTGGCCGGTACTGACTGCGGTCTTCGATGCATGCTCGACCCGCTGGTGCGCATCGAGCCTACCGATCCTGTCGCCGAGCGCAAGCATCACCGCTTCGCCGAGTATCAGTCCGTGCGTGACCTGGAGATTCGCGGCAAGGCGCCCGACGTTCACGTCGAGGCCGCTGGTAATCTGTTCGATATTCGCCAGTGCGCCACCCGCGAGCCGCGCGAGATCCGGCAGCGCATCCCATTCGGCCTGCCAGCCGCCGAGTGCGCGCTCATGCTCCTGCACCATCCCGGCAAGCACCGTCGCGACGAGGCCGGGCGCGCGCGTCGCAGCGGTGAGCACCGCTGCGCAGCCCACCGGGTTGCGCTTATGCGGCATCGTCGATGAACCGCCCTTGCCTGCGGCCGCGGGCTCCGCGAGTTCGCCGATTTCGGTCTGCATCTGCAGGGAGATGTCGCGGGCGATCTTGCCGAGCGTGCCGATCAACATGCCGAAGCTCGACGCGGCGTCGGCGATGCGATCGCGCTGCGTGTGCCACGGCAATGCGGGCTCGGCGAGATCGAGTTCCTTTGCCAGTGAGTGTGTGACGTCCAGCGCGGCTTCACGCAGGCTGGCTAGCGTGCCGGCCGCGCCGCCGAACTGCAGCACCAGTGTGCGTGCACGCACAGCGTCGAGCCGGTCGCGATGCCGCAGCAGCGCATCGAGCCACTGTGCGAACTTCAATCCGAGCGTGATCGGCAGCGCCTGTTGCAGCCAGGTGCGACCGACCGCAGGCGTCGCGCGATGCGTGCGAGCCAGCGTGGCAAGTGTCGAGCAGGTGGACTGCAGCCCGCGATCGAGCAGAGCAAACGTGCTGCGTAGCTGCAACACCGTGGCGGTATCGATGATGTCCTGGCTCGTTGCGCCCCAGTGCACGTATTTCGCGGCCTGCGGGTCGGCGGCTTTTACGCGGGCCGTGAGTTGCTTGACGAGGGGAATCGCAAGGTTGCCGCCCAGCGCCGCATCGTGAACAAGCGCATCGGCGTCGAGTTGATCGGCGTGGCACGCGGCCTCGATCGCCGCGACGGCAGCCTGGGGAATCACACGATGTGCCGCCGATGCGCGAGCCAGTGCCGCTTCGACATCGAGCATCCGCTGCAGCGTCGCGCGCGGCGACCAGATGTCGTTCATCGGTTGGGTGCCGCAGATGAGACCGGTCAGACGGGCGCTATCTTCGAGCATGGTGACTTCGACGGGACGAGAAAGCCTTAAAGGAGCGGCATGCCGCCCAGCGGGATGCACTCAGATTCTGCAGGCTGAACGAAAGACTGTTCGCGCGACCCGCGGCCAGTTGCGGCTTCATTGTCGCCGAAGCCCGCGTACAGGTCACGCGGCGCGCGCAGCCTGGGTACCGTCGATCAGCGCAATACCGGTCAACTTTTGCAGCGTATCGAAACCGAGATCGGAGACGATCTCGCGCACAACCAGCCCGCTCGCGGTCACATCGATCACCGCGAGATCGGTGTAGATACGATCGACGCAACCGACACCCGTCACCGGATACGAGCACTCGCCGACGATCTTGCTCTCGCCCTGCTTGGTCAGGTGCTCCATCATCACGTAGACCTGTTTGGCGCCGATCGCGAGATCCATAGCACCGCCTACCGCGGGGATCGCGTCCGGTGCACCGGTGTGCCAGTTCGCGAGATCGCCGGTGGCCGAGACCTGGAACGCGCCGAGCACGCAAAAGTCGAGATGGCCGCCGCGCATCATGGCAAACGAATCTGCGTGATGGAAGAACGCCCCGCCGGTCAGAAGCGTGACGTGCTGCTTGCCGGCGTTGATCAGCTCGTCGTCTTCCTCGCCAGGCGCCGGTGCCGGGCCCATGCCGAGCAAACCGTTCTCGCTGTGCAGGAAGATTTCCTTGTTCGCATCGAGGTGGTTCGCCACCAGTGTGGGCACGCCGATGCCGAGATTGACGTAGGCGCCTTCAGGAATGTCCTGGGCGACGCGTTGCGCCATTTCATCGCGGGTCAGTTTCTTCATGTCGGATCTCCGGTGCTCAGGCGGCCTGGCCGGTGGCTTGCACGTCGTGTGCCTCACCGTGCGCGGCCTGCCGCACTTCGATCACACGCTGCACGAAAATTCCGGGCGTGACGATCACTTCGGGATCGAGCGCACCGAGCGGCACGACTTCCGACACCTGCGCGATCGCGACCTTCGCCGCACTCGCCATGATCGGCCCGAAGTTACGCGCGGTCTTGCGATAAACCAGGTTGCCCCAACGATCGCCACGATGCGCCTTGATCAACGCGAAATCCGCCGGCAACGGTGCTTCCAGCACATAGTGACGACCGTCGATCAGGCGCGTCTCCTTACCTTCAGCCAGCTTCGTGCCATAGCCAGTCGGCGTGAAGAAGCCACCGATACCCGCGCCAGCCGCACGGATGCGTTCGGCAAGATTGCCCTGCGGCACCAGCTCGAGCTCGATTTCGCCGGCACGGTACAGCGCATCGAATACATACGAGTCGGTCTGACGCGGAAACGAACAGATGATCTTGCGCACGCGCTTCGCCTTCAGCAGCGCGGCAAGGCCAACGTCGCCATTGCCGGCGTTATTGTTGACGATGGTCAGGTTGCGCGCGCCTTGCGCGATCAGTGCGTCGATCAGTTCGGACGGCATGCCCGCGGTACCAAAGCCGCCGATCATCACGGTCGCGCCGTCATGAACATCGGCCACCGCTGCCTGAAGGGAATCGAAAATCTTGTTGATCATGTCGAATGTCCTCTAGCGACGCGTCGCCCAACCTGCGTTCATGGGTCGGACAATCTGCGCGTCTTGCTGCCGACCTTCACGGCCGGTGAAATGTTCGCTAAAAGAACACACATTCGTTTAACGAACATCGTGAGGCATTATCCGTGGCGCTTCGTACGCTTGTCAAGGCAGCCTTTCTCGGGCATGGTTGCTCTTCCCACTATATGCCAGCGCGATTTATCCGCTAGCGTGTATACGGTTTCTCCATACAGCCCGCGATACTGTCCGGCTACCCGGCCATGCAAGAGCTCGATCTCAATCTGATTCCCTACCTCGTCGCGATGGAAGACACGCGCAACGTGAGCCGCGCCGCCGAGCACCTGGGTGTGAGCCAGCCGCGTGTGAGCACTGCGCTCGGCCGGTTGCGCGATTACTTTGGCGATCCGCTTTTCGTGCGCACCTCGCGTGGCATGGAGCCTACGCCGCGTGCACTCGCGCTGCTGCCCGCTGCGCGCGACGCACTGATGCGCATCGAAAAAGGCATGCTCGACGCGCAGGATTTCGCGCCGGCTACGAGCACCTATACGTTTTCGATTGCGCTGTCGGATGTCGGCGAAATCGTATTCCTGCCGCGCCTGCTGCAGACGCTCGCCGAGCGCGCGCCGCACGCGAACCTGCGCTCCGTATCGCTACCGCCTGCACACGTGGAGCGCGGCCTGGAATCCGGCGACGTCGATCTGGCGATCGGCTACTTCCCGGACCTGTCGGGCAATAACTTCTTCCAGCAGCGGCTCTTCTCGCATCGCTTCATCTGCATGATGCGCAGCGGCCACCCGCTCGCAAGCGCGCCGCTTACGCTCGCCCAGTTCGTTGCGGCGGGACATGCGGTAGTCCGCGCGGAAGGACGCAGCCAGGAAGTGCTCGAGAAGTTTCTCGAGAAGAAACGCATCCGTCGTCGTGCGGTGCTGGAAACACCGCACTTCATGAGCCTGCCGTTCATCCTCGCGCGCACCGACCTGATCGCGACCGTACCGCACGCGATCGGCTTCGCGTACGTGACGGAGCACGCGTCGATCACGCTCGTCGAGCCGCCGCTCGTCCTGCCGCGTTTCGATTTGCGGCAGCACTGGCATCGCAAGTATCACAACGATCCGCGCACGAACTGGCTGCGGGGCGTCGTGTCCGAACTGTTCAACGATGCGCTGGATGAATGGCCGAAGTGATAGATAAGGATGCATGACCCTACCGGCGACATCGCGATGCGCCACGTACTGCAAAACATGGAACAATGGCCGCATCGTGCAACCCGCGTGTCCCCGGTGACGTGACAGGAGTAAAGAATGAACAGCAAAGCCGGCAAGGTCCGCGCAATCCGCACAACCGCGAAGGCGAAGCCTGCCGAGACTCCTGTGCGCCCCACTCGTGAAGAAGCCGAAGCAGCCGTTCGTACGCTGCTGCGCTGGGCCGGCGACGACCCGCAGCGCGAAGGGCTGCTCGATACGCCGGCGCGTGTGGTCCGTTCCTATGAAGAATTCTTCGCGGGTTATTCGGTCGATCCACGTGACGTTCTGGCGCGCACGTTCTCGGAGGTCGACGGTTATGACGAAATGATCGTGTTAAAGGACATTCGCTTCGAGAGTTATTGCGAACATCATATGGTGCCGATTATTGGTCGCGCGCACGTTGCGTATCTGCCGCAGCATCGGGTGGTGGGTATTTCGAAGCTTGCGCGGCTGGTGGATGCGTTTGCCAAGCGGCTGCAGATTCAGGAGAAGATGACTGCGCAGATCGCCGATACGCTTAACGAGGTGTTGCAGCCTCGAGGCGTTGGAGTAATTCTCGAGGCGTCGCATCAGTGTATGTCTACGCGCGGTGTGCATAAGGCCGGTGTCGCTATGGTTACCTCGCGGATGCTCGGGGCGTTTCGGAGTGATGCTTCTACGAGGCGGGAGTTTCTCGCTATTGTTAATGGTCCGCCTTCTGTTGGTATAGCTAATACCTGATCTTTTTGCCTCGGGCGGCGGCCTTTTGTTGGTGCCTCTCGTGGCTGGTTTTTTTGCCTGGGCAGGCGGCTTGTTTTTAGCGCCTCGCGGCGCCGGCGTTGCCCCTGTGCGGGGCGGCACCTTCTTTCTTTGCCGCGGCAAAGAAAGAAGGCAAAGAAAGCCGCTCGAGACGTTACCTAGTCCTTTCCGTGTGTCGCCTTCGTGGCCCGCATCTAAGTGTCGTCCTCGCATTGACACCGTAGTGGTCCGAAACGAGACCGTCCCTCGCACCCTCAACACTAGTGACAAGGCCGTCATTCATCCCGCTCGCACTACGTGCTCGCGGCCCGGTGACCACATGGGGAAACTATTGCGACTGCGAAGGATGTTGACGAACGCAGCGGAGAAAATATCTGAGAAAGGTCGATGCTGAGATGGACAAGTAAGCGCATGTCATTCGCTGCAAAAGCTTGAACCCGCATCCCGCCACCACGATGTTCAACCTGCTGTGCTCGGTGCACGCAGTCGTCGGCCAAACGTTGCTAGCCATACCGCTGCCAGCACGCATGCAACGCCCGCTAGTTGCGAGCTCGTCACCGGTTCGTGCAGTACTAGCGCCGCCAACGCCACCGCCGATACCGGTACGAGCGCCGTCATCAGGCCAGCTTCCGCGCCGCTCACGCGCGCAGCGCCCGCATACCACAGTACGAAGCCCGCGACCGTCGGCACCAGGGCGTAATACACGACTCCGAGCAGCGCGTTTGCGTCGAACGGCAACGTCCACGGTCTTTCGAAACAGGCCGGCACTATCGCGACCGCCAGGCCAATGCCCGACATCAGCGCGGATAGCGGTAAGGCATCGACGGGGCGGCTCAGTTTGCGGTTCAGCAGGATGAAAAGTGCCTCGCACACAACCGCCGCAAATACGAGCGCGTTGCCCGTGAATGCGCCAGCGCCGCGTGAACTCGACAACTGGTCGAAATGGATCGTGCACGCAAGCACGCCAGTCGTCGCGAGTGCGATCGCGCCGATCAAGGCGGGCGCGGGCCGTTCGCCAAGCGCGAGCATCGCCACCGCCGCCGAGACCGCAGGCAAGGTTCCGGCGATCACGCCCGCATCGGCGGCCGACGCGAGCTTCATACCGCTGATCAGGAACACCGTGTAACCGACGCTACCCGCACCCGCCTGCGCGATGGCAAGCCACGCATCGCGGCGTGACAGGCGGGGCCAGCGCACGCGTCGCACACGCATCACGACGATGAAGACCGGAAACGCAATCGCAAACCGCAACGCGGTCGCCGAGAACGGCGGCAAACCCGCCGCGATCGCCTTGCTGACAACCACAGTGCTGCCGACGCCTATCATCGCCAGTCCGCAGAACAGATACCCGACATAACGCGAATTCATGCTCGTGCTTCCCTTCGTCAATGGAACGAGCACGCAGATTAATGTCCGCGCAGACAGTGGGTCTTGAACGAAATTGCAGCGCGCGCGCACGCGGTGTGCGGCAAGCAGGAAGCAGGAAGCAGGAAGCAGGAAGTATCTAGCGAACCGCCGCCGAATACACAGCCGGCGTCACACCAAAGAGCCGCACGAACGCGCGCGTCATATGGCTCTGATCAGCAAAACCCGCCGCAGCGGCTACACTCGCGAGACCCATGCGGCTCGCGATCAGTCGTCGCGCCAACATCACACGCCGCTGCATCTGGTATGCATGTGGCGGCAAACCCGTTTCCCGCGCAAACGCACGCAGCAACTGGAAACGACTCATGCCGGAATCGGCAGCCAGTTCGGCGAGTGTGACCATGGCGGACGGCTCGTCGTCGATGCGCGCCTTCGCCCGCGCAACAGGTGTAGTCGCTTGCCGTGCGGTACACAGTGCAACGGTGGTGTGATGTCTGCCAACGTGCGCAAACAGCGCTAGTAGTGCTTCCTCGCAAGCGAGCGAGTCAGCCGCTAATCCGCTTTCCACCGATACCGCAAACAAACGCTCGAACAGAACCTTCAACAACGCATCGCGGGCCACCGGCACCGTGAGTTCGAGTGAACGCGAAGGTACGTCGGCCAGTTCACCCACCGCGTCGAACACCAACGACGGCTCGAAGTACAACATGCGCCACGCGCGGCCACGTTCGTCGAGCGGGCTACCGTCGTGAATCTCGCCGGGATTCACAGTGATCACGTCGTTCGCACGCGCCTCGACCGGGCCGCGACCGCTCGCCGATCGCTGGCCGCCTTGCGCAATCACGCCGATACCGAAGCGGTCGTGCGTGTGGCGGGCAAACGTTTGAGTAGTGCGCGCGACGGTCGCTTCGACACCGGCCAGTGCGCAGCGCGGCATCTGAACGCGTGCGCTAGCGCCGGGCTGTCTGGCGCCCACCACTGCCGCACTACGAACGCCGCGCGCAACCATCAGTGCTTCCCGTCGTCGGTACGCTCGCCTTCGCGGACTTTGCCCTGCGATACGCTACTGCCCGGCGGCACGCTATGCGTGAGCCACACATTGCCGCCGATCACCGAGCCACGCCCAATCGTCACGCGACCGAGAATCGTCGCGCCCGCGTAGATCACGACGTCGTCCTCGACGATCGGATGTCGCGCATTGCCTTTCACGAGCGCACCGTCGAGGTCGGCGGCAAAACTCTTCGCGCCGAGCGTCACGGCCTGATACACGCGCACGCGCTGGCCAATCACCGCTGTCTCTCCGATCACGACACCGGTACCGTGATCGATGAAAAAACTCGAATCGATCTGCGCACCCGGGTGAATGTCGATGCCGGTTGCCGAATGCGCGATCTCGTTGATGAAGCGCGCGAGCAGCGGCACGCCGAGCCGGTGCAGCGCATGCGCGAGACGATGGTGCGTCATCGCCCACACGCCCGGATAGCAAAGCAGGATTTCGGTGATGTGCTGCGCGGCCGGATCGCCGGCGAATGCGGCCTGGATATCGCTCACCAGCAGCGCACGAATACCGGGCAACTGCGTGCCGAATTCGCGGGCGACATCGAACGCCCGTATGCTCAGCGCTTCGTCGCTGGTTTGTGCATGTTCGGGAAGAAAGCGCAGCGCACGGCGAATCTGTTCGGAGAGCAGGCGCAACGTGCTTTCGAGTGTATGGCCGACGTAATAGTCGACGCTTTCGTCGGTCAGATCGGCCGCGCCGTAGTGAGTTGGAAACAGCGCCGCGCGCAAACCGCCCACAATATTGATCACCGCGTCACGCGACGGTAGTTCGCGGATGCCGAGCGGATGGCGGGTACGGTGTAGTTGCTCGCGCGACGCGCGCAAGTCCGCGACGATCTGCTCGAGGCCCCAGTTGTGGGAAGGCACATTTGACATGGTGGACACGGCGCCGTGCGACAGGGCACGGTTCAGAGTGAAGTGTCCTGAGAGATTACCTTGTTTTGCGGCGCCCCGCGCAACGTGCCTCTACCAGGCAGGAGGCACTGTACAGGCTACGCTGCGCCCGCTCAGATCGTCACGCTACTCGCGTCGATCCATCGCACTGCCCAGTCGCGGGCATGCGCGATCGCGGTGGCTTCGTCGGGAAATCGAAGGTCGGTTGGAAAAAAACGATTGGCAACGAGCTCGCCGTCGCTGGAACGGGAGATCACTACATAGGGTTGCCATGAGCCGTCGCCCACGTGTGCCGGCTCACAATTCAGCAAGTAGCCGCGATGTGTAAATGCAGCATCAAAGTGCATGAGTCACCCGCCCTGACTGCCTCGTATGATGGTTCGAAAGGCGCGCTGCCGCTGTGCATCCTCCACGCCGCAATAGCCCGAATTTCGCTGTTGCAGAATGCTGTTGCGGTGGGTGCTTCTGATGACCTGCAGAGTGTTCGGTGCGCGCCGGCTCGTCGGAGTACGATAATACTCTGTCGTAAAGTATCGTCCATTAAAAAAGTAAAAATTGACATTTGGTTCATAGAGCGAACGCACTTTTTTACGGCGTTTTGCGTTGCTTACCCGGAACGGGTTTTGCTCACTCATCAATGAAGGCCGCGACAGCCGTCAAGGCCCGCATATTTCAGAGTGAGGAACGCCATGAACACAACCGATACCGACGATACGAACAAACATACCGTATCACGCGGGCTCAGTACAGAGCTACACAACGATCGTACGCACGACAGCACGGTCGACACCGACGGCAAGAATCGCGAGGCGGCGCGGCTCGCCGGACACGGCACGATCGGTCCCGACGAAGTGACACAAAGCAACGCGACACTCGACAACAGCGTTCCCGAAGCGCGCGACGGGATGGCCGGTTTCGACAGTCGCACGGGCGGTAACCATCTGCTGCTCGCGGTCGCGCCAGGCTACACGGTGATCGACCGGGGCATGGTCGAACCTGAATCGCCACACGCGTTCGATGAGGGTTTCGACAATCCGGATCTGCCATCCGGATACGAAACGCGCGGGCGCGAGCATTACGCGTTGAATCATCGGCGGCCGGCTCGCGTGATCGAGTTTCAGCGGATTAAATAATCGCGCGATGCAACGCACTGTTTGATTCAATCGACGAGCGGGCGCGCGCATGCGGATGCGCAGCGCGTGCATCGTTTCAATGCGGCACTGAGCGAGAACGCGTCGACTCGAATTCGATTCGAAACCTGGGGTTTCAGGACCCCGGCTTCGCGACGGCTTTTTCCCGCCGCGGCAGTCCGCGACAATCAGGAATGATTCACCATCCACTCGCGGGAGCAGAACATGAAGAAGATTGTCGTCATCGGTGCAACGGGTACGCTGGGCCAGGCCGTGGCCACGGCGTTGAAGGCTCGTCATGAAGTGATCGAAGTGGGGGCGACACGCGGCGCGCATCGCGTCGACGGCACCGATCCCGCGAGCATCGAGCAGTTGTTTCGCGAAATCGGCAAGGTTGACGGCATCGTCACGGCAACCGGTAAGCTGCACTTCGGGCCGCTATCTAACATGACCGTCGAGCAGTTCTGGATTGGCCTGCGCGACAAGCTGATGGGCCAGATCAACTTCGTGCTCGGCGCGCAGCGTTATGTGAACGATGGTGGTTCGTTCACGCTGACGAGCGGCATCGTCGGCGAAGAACCGATCCGCGAAGGCGCGAACGCGACGACCGTGAATCTCGCGCTCGCAGGCTTCGTGCGTGGCGCGGCGATCGAATTGCCGCGCGGCCTGCGCATCAACCTGGTGAGTCCGACTGTGCTGGTCGAATCGATGGATGCGTATGCGCCTTACTTCCGTGGCTTCGAACCGGTTACCGCACAACGCGCTGCGCAAGGTTACCTGCGCAGCGTCGAGGGAGCGGAGACGGGTCGGGTGTATCGCATCGGTTACTGAACGACGGACTGTCGGCTGATCGTCAACTGACCGTTCAAACAGCGGCAGCGCCGCGTCAGTGGATTTCCGGATCGCCCTGACGCGCGCCGCCGCGCTGCAGAAAATCGAAGTCGCAGCCCTTGTCCGCCTGCATCACATGCACCTGATGCATCGCACCGTAGCCGCGCTCGAAGCGCGGCGCCGGCGCGACCCACGCAGCCTTGCGTCGGGCCAGCTCATCGTCAGCTACCAGCACGTTCAGTGTGCGACGCGGCACGTCGAGTTCGATCAGATCGCCGTCCTGCACCAGCGCGAACGGACCGCCGATAAACGACTCCGGTGCAACGTGCAGCACGCATGCACCGTAGCTCGTCCCGCTCATCCGCGCATCCGAGATGCGCAGCATGTCGCGCACACCCTTTTGCAGCAGCTTGCGCGGAATCGGCAGCTGGCCCCACTCGGGCATTCCCGGTGCGCCGATCGGCCCCGCATGTTGCAGGACGATCACGCAGGTCTCGTCGATATCGAGCGCATCGTCGTCGATACGTGCAGCCATATCGTTGTAATCGCGGAACACGACCGCGCGGCCGGTGTGCACGAGCAGCTTCGGATCGGCCGCACCCGGTTTGATCACCGCGCCGTCGGGCGCGATATTGCCGCGCAGCACTGCAAGGCCGTTGTCGGGTAGCAGCGGCGCGCTGCGTCGGCGGATCACATCGTCGTTGAATACCTGCGCACCCGTGATGTTCTCGCCGAGCGTGCGGCCGTTCACCGTTCTCTGCGAACCGTCGATCAGATCGCCGAGTTCGACGAGCATCGCCTGCAAACCGCCTGCGTAGAAGAAGTCTTCCATGAGGTAGGCACCGGTCGGCCGGATGTTGGCGAGCACCGGCACGCGACGCGCAATCTCATCGTAACGGTCGAGTGTCAGCTCGACACCCGCGCGCCGCGCGAGCGCGATCATGTGGACGATCGCATTCGTCGATCCTGACAGCGCGAGACAGGTCGTGACCGCATTGTCGATTGCGCCGGCTGTCACGATGTCGGACGGCTTCAGATCTTCCCAGACCATCTCGACGACGCGCATGCCGGTCTTCGCGGCCATCTGCGCGTGGCGCGAGTCGGGCGCCGGTATCGATGCGAAGCCAGGCAATGTGAAGCCGAGCGCTTCGGCCGCGCTCGTCATCGTCGACGCGGTGCCCATCGTCATGCAGTGTCCTGGCGAGCGCGCAATGCCGCCTTCCACACCCTGCCAGTCTTCCTCGGTGATCTTGCCCGCGCGCAGATCGGCCCAGTATTTCCACGTGTCCGAACCCGAGCCGAGCGTCGCGCCGTTCCAGTTGCCGCGCAGCATCGGGCCGGCGGGCAGGAAGATAGTAGGCAGGTCCATCGAGATCGCGCCCATCAGCAGCGCGGGCGTCGTCTTGTCGCAGCCGCCCATCAACACGACGCCGTCGGCCGGGTACGAACGCAGCGTTTCTTCGGCTTCCATCGCGAGGAAGTTGCGGTAAAGCATCGTAGTCGGCTTCTGGAATGGCTCGGACAGTGTCTGCACCGGCAGCTCGATCGGAAAACCACCGGCCTGCCAGATGCCGCGCTTCACTTCCTCCGCGCGCTGGCGGAAATGCGTATGGCACGGGTTCATCTCGCTCCACGTATTGAGGATCGCGATGACCGGTTTGCCCGCGTACTCTTCGCGGCTATAGCCCATCTGCGCAGTGCGCGAACGGTGACCGAACGAGCGCAGATCGTTGACGCCGTACCAGCGATGACTGCGCAGTTCTTCAGGGGTCTTTTTCTTTGTCACGTGTAGCTCCCAGCTTGATCGGGTCGCGGACGAACGCGGTTCGTCCGACAGGTAGTGGACCGGCTCAGCGGCGCTGTTCCTTCACGCGCGAGACGATCTGCGTGGGGCTCACGAACTGCAGCGCAATCAGCACCCACACCAGGGTGATCGCCATGTAGATCATCGCCATCGCATCGATCGATTGCGGCGCGCGCACGCCGGTCGAAAACACCGCGTAGTACAGCGCGACGACGAGCGTCTGCGTCGCCGGGCCGGCCGTGAAAAACGTCAGCTCGAACATGCCGATGGTACGCACGAGCACCAGCAGCCCTGCGGCCAGCATACCCGGCACGAGCAGCGGCAGCAGCACGTAACGGAAATAGCGGAACGTGTTCGCACCGAAGATACGCGCCGCGGACTCCAGCGCCGGATCGATCTGTTCGATGAAGGGCGTCATGACGAGAATCACGAACGGTAGCGCCGGCACGAGGTTCGCGAGGATCACACCGCCCAGTGTGCCGGCCAGTCCGATGCTGTACATCGCGGTCGCCATCGGAATACCGTAGGTGACGGGCGGCACCATCAGCGGCAGCAGGAAAACGAGCATCGCGATGCGTTTGCCGCGAAACTGCACGCGCGCAAGTGCGTAGGCCGCCAGCACGCCGAGTGCGACCGACAGCAGCACGACCGCGCCGACCACTTCGACCGTGACCCAGAGTACGCTCGCGAGCTGGAAGTCGCCCCATGCCTGCGCGTACCAGCGCAGCGTGAAACCTTGCGGCAGCAACGTGCCGAACCAGCGTGTCGCGAGCGAATTGACGGCGACTGTGGCGATCAACAGCACGACGTTCAGCAGGAAGAACAGCATCGTCCCCCATACCAGCGCGGTCCACGCGCGGCTGGCAAGACTTCTGTGCCGGCTGCCATTGCGTGCAGGCGGAGCATCTTCTACGGCGGGTGCCTGCGGTAGCGAGACGGCGTGGCGATCGGTCGTCATCAGCCCTTCCCTCCGCTGACCGGCCCACGATAGAAGAAGCGACGGGCGCCGAGCATACCCGCGACGACGATCAACTGCACGAAGCCCATCACGATCGCGATGGCCGAGGCAAGCGAGTAGTCGTAGCTCTCGAACGCCGCTTCCGCTGCGGCGATCGACATCACGCGAGTCGGGCCGGCCGGTGCACCGAGCAGTACCGCCGACGGAAACACCGAGAACGCCTGCACGAACGATAGACACGCAGCCATCGTCAGCCCAGGCACGAGCAGCGGCAGATAGATCTGCCGGAACTGCTGCCACGGGCTCGCGCCGAGCGTCGCGGCCGCGTTGGCCAGCGTCGGGTCGATGCCGGTCACGTACGAGAGCGTCAGCAGGAACGCGAAGGGAAACCCCGACACCACGAGCGAAATCAGCACACCCCAGTAGTTATGCGTGAGCCGTACTTCGTCCGTGTACAGATGCAGCGCGCGCAGCACCTGCGGAAACCAGCCGTTCGGCCCGAAGTACGTGAGCATGCCGTCGGCGATCAGCACGGTGCCGAGCGTGACGGGAATGACGAGCAGTGTCGTAACAAGCTTCTGGTACGGCGAATGGCGCCGCAGCGCGAATGCGACCGGCACCGATACGCCGACATTGATCAGCGTCGCGGGTACGGCGAGCTTGAGCGTGACGAGGACCGTCGGCCACATCGACGTGTCGGTGAAGAACGTGCGGTAGTTCGCCCACACGCCGCCGCCGTTCATCGGTTGAAACGACAGGACAAGACCGTACACGAACGGGTAGACGAACAGCGCGAGGATAAAGATCAGCGCTGGAGCAACCAGCCAGGCTTTCGGATCGCGTGGCGCGGTGGGCGGCGCAAGGGTTGCGGTGTTCATCGTGCTTCGCTGCCGTCGTAGACGAGCGTACGCGCCGGCGGCACCCTTAAGCGCAAACGCTCACCGACAACAAATTCACCGGCGATGCGCGCCCACAGATCGCCGAACATCGTATGCACACGCAGCAGCGAATCGTGACCGCCGTACTCCACTGTCGTGACGTCCGCGTCGAAACTATTGTCGGTTCCTGGCGCGGCCAGTTCGAGATCTTCGGGTCGCAGCGCAACGCACACGCGTTGACTGTCGAACCCGTCCATCGCAACACCAAGCAGGCGCACGCCACTCGCGTTCACCGCGACGCCATCGCCCTGCTGACCTTCGAGCGCAAACTCGAGCACGTTGCGATAGCCCATGAAACGCGCGACATGCAGATTCTTCGGCCGGCCATAGACTTCCTTCGGCGTCCCGACCTGCTGTACGACGCCCTCTTTCATCACGACGATGCGATCGGCCATCGACAGCGCCTCGTCCTGATCGTGCGTCACGTAAAGCGTCGCCCGTTCGAGCTGGCTATGAATACGGCGAATCTCCGCGCGCATTTCGATGCGCAGCTTCGTATCGAGATTCGATAGCGGTTCGTCCATCAACACGAGCGGCGGTTCGATCACGATCGCGCGGGCAATCGCGACGCGCTGCTGCTGCCCACCCGACAGCTGGCCAGGCAGCTTGCGTTCGTGGCCGACCAGTTGCACGAGTTGCAACGCATCGCGTGCGCGGCGCGCGGTTTCGCTCTTCGACACGCCGCGCATCTTCAGGCCGAAGCCGACGTTGTCGAGTACCGACATGTGTGGAAACAACGCGTAGTTCTGAAACACCATACCGAAGCCGCGCTTCTCGGGCGGCAGTATGTCGATGCGCGTTTCGTCGAGCCAGATGCCGCCGGACGTGAGCGGTTGCAGGCCCGCGATGCAGTTGAGCGCCGTCGACTTGCCGCACCCCGAAGGCCCCAGCAACGCGATGAACTCGCCGCGCCGGATGTCGAGATCGAGTCCTTGAAGCGCCGCGACCGGATGGCCGTCGGCGCTCGTGAAACTGCGACTCACTGCTGCGAGCCGCAATTGCTCAAACTGATGCTTCATGACGATGTCCTGATGCGGACGACGGCATCGCGGGCCACCGTCCGGTTCGCTCGCATAACACGGCTGGCTACTTCGTTTTCTGCGCGCCTACTTCACGGTCCCATTTCTGGAACGCCGCCACCATCGCGGATGCACTGAGCGGCAGTACGTGTGGACGTTCGGCCAGCAGCTTCGCGTACTCGGGACGACCGTACTGCTTCAGCACGTCCTGACTGTGCGCCGGCGCCTGATCGACGGTGACGCCCTTGATCGCGGGGCCGGGATAGAAGTAACCGTCGTCGTACGTGAGCGCCTGCTGCGCAGGCTCCAGCATGAAGTTCATCAACTTGTAGAGCACGTCGAGCTTCTCTTTCGGCACGCCCTTCGGGATCACCATGTAGTGCGCGTCGTTGACCCATGTCATGTTGTCGAACGCCTGCACGCGGAACTCCGCCGGCACGATGCCGAGTGCGCGCGGATTGATGTCCCAGCCGGTGACGGTAACCGTCATGTCGCGCGTGCCCTCGCCGAGCTCCTTCATGACCGCCGACGTGCCGCCCGGGTAGTACGGAATGCAGTCATTCAGCTGCTTCAGGAAAGCCCATGTCTTGTCCCAGCCATTGACCGGATCCTGCGGATCCTTGTCGCCGAGTACATACGGCAAGCCCATTAGAAACGTGCGGCCCGGACCCGAATTGGCGGGCCGCGCGTAGATCAGCTTGTCCGGGTGCGCCTTGCACCATTGCAGCAGTTGCGCGGGTGTTCGCGGCGGATCGCTGACCTTCGCCGGGTTGTATTCGAGCAGCGGACCAGCGGGCATATACGCGACCTCGAGCCCATACCCCTGCGCAAGGTCCTGCATCTTGCGCGGCCCGGGCGCGTAGCGGTCGAGCGTGCCGGGAAACGCAGCCGCTTGATCGGGCAGCAGCTTGATCCACAGGTTCTGCTGGATGCCGGCCGCGAGCGCGTCGGTGCCGGTCAGCACGAGATCGATATCGGAGCGCCCGGCTCCCTGCATCGCCTTGATCTTGCCGGGCAACTGCGGAGCCGGTGCATTCGTGTAGGTGATGTTCGAAACGAGGTTCGGGTATTTCGCCTTGAAGGCTTCGAAACCTTTTTGTGTCAGTTGCAAGTCGCCGGCTACGTCGACGATGTTGAGCGCGACCGGACCGGCTGCGTGCGCGAGCGGCGCGAATGCTGTCAGTGTCGCCGCGGCGGTGAGTGTCGCGCACGCCGCGACGTACCTTGCTGACCCGCTACCCGAAAAAATCATTGCATCTCCTCGCTTCTTGTAGGGGGTCCGCTACCGGTCCAGTAGCAGCGCCCCGTGTCTCGCCCCTCGTGGAACATAGCGAAGGCGGCCCGCAGATGTCAAGCAAATTTCAGAAACACATGGTGTGCTCGAGCAAGAGGAATTACGCCGCTTACCCGCTATTTATAAGGGTTTTACCGGTTGTGTCGGGATCCGCGTTACTGCTCTGCCAGGTTATTTCCTCAACTTGTTTAGCAACTTCCCCGCACGACGCGACCGCTCATCAACCGCCCTTCACACCCTGCGTATTCACGTACAGCGAATACAGCCCGTGCGACGCCGCCATGAACAAACGGTTGCGATGTCGCCCGCCGAAGCACAGATTCGCGCACCGCTCGGGCAGCGCGATATGTCCGATCGCCTCGCCTTGCGCGGTGAACACGCGTACGCCGTCGAGTTCGTCGGTGCCCATGCCCCAACCGCACCACAGGTTGCCGTGGATATCGACACGAAAGCCATCGGGCGTGCCCTGGCCCGCGTCGATCAGCACGCGGTCGCCAGTGAGCGTGCGGCCATCGCCGGCGACATCGAATGCGCGGATCTTGCGCGGCGTGCCGCGCGACTCGACGATGTACAGCACCGACTCGTCCGGTGAAAACGCGAGTCCGTTCGGACCCAGCACCGTATCGGCAACGACGCTCACCTCGCCGGTCTGTCCATCGACGCGATAAACGCAGGCCGACAACTCGGACTCCTGCTTCTCGCCCTCGTAATAGCCCTCGATGCCGAAGGTCGGATCGCTGAACCAGATCGACCCGTCGGACTTCACGACGACATCGTTCGGCGAATTGAGGCGCTTGCCCAGATAGCGGTCGGCGAGCACGGTGATCGAGCCATCGTATTCGGTGCGTGTGACACGCCGCGTCAGATGCTCGCAGGTGACGAGCCGTCCCTCCCGGTCGCGCGTGTTGCCGTTCGCGTTATTCGACGGCCGGCGAAACGGCGTCACCGCGCCGCTCTCCTCGTCCCATCGCAGCATGCGGTTGTTCGGGATGTCGCTCCACAACAGATAGCGGCCGTCGCCGAACCATACCGGTCCTTCGGACCAGCGCGTGCCCTGGTACAGGCACTCGACCGAGGCGAGCGGAAGGCGCAGCGCATTGAAGCGCGGATCGAGAATGCGAACAGAGAGGTCGGGATAGCGTCGGCTGGCGTCGGTCATGGCGCAGGAGATGGAAAGAGAAAGGGCCGGGCGCATGAGCGCCCGGCGTGCCGGACTTTCAGGCGCGGCTTATTCCCGCCCGAGCTTGCCGTCGCGCAGACGCCAGAGCTTCAGCGGATTCTCGTCGCGCAGCGCTTCGGGCAGCAGGTCGGCGGGCAGATCCTGATAGCAGACCGGGCGCAGGAAACGCTCGATCGCGGTCGCCCCGACCGATGTCGAGCGCGAGTCCGATGTAGCCGGGAATGGACCGCCGTGCACCATCGCGTAGGACACTTCGACGCCGGTCGGGAAACCGTTTGCGAGGATGCGACCGGCCTTGCGCTCGAGCACCGGCAGCAGTTGCCGCGCGAGCGGATAGTCTTCGGCTTCGAGTTGCAACGTCGCGGTCAACTGGCCTTCCACATGACGCGCCACTTGCAGCATGTCTTCGATGGTCGGGCAGATGACGATCAGCGACGTCGGCCCGAAGATCTCGTCTTCGAGCTCCGGCGTAGCGAGGAAATGCATCGCGTTCGTCGTGAAGAGCGCCGGCAGCGCCGCACACGACGCATCACTGGCCATGCCCTGCGCGACGGTGGTCACGCCACGTTCCTCGCCGCGCTGCAGAACACCATCCTTATAGGCAGCCGCGATGCCGGCGGTGAGCATGGTCTGCGCGCCCTTCTTTGCGAGCGCCTGGGCCGCCGCGTCGATGAAGCGCTGCGTCTCTTCGCCATCGAGCGTAATGACAAGGCCCGGATTCGTGCAGAACTGCCCGACGCCGAGCGTCACCGACTCGACGAAACCGGCCGCGATTTCATCGCCGCGCGCTTTCAGCGCGCCTGGCAACAGGAAAAACGGATTGACGCTGCTCATCTCGGCGAACACCGGAATCGGCTCGCGACGCTTCGCCGCGATATCGACGAGTGCGAGGCCGCCACGGCGCGACCCTGTAAAGCCAACCGACTTGATCGCCGGATGCGCGACGAGCGCTTCGCCGATCTCGTTCCCGGCGCCGACCAGTAGCGAGAACACGCCTTCCGGCAGATCGCAGTCGACGACCGCTTTCTGGATCGCGCGGCCGACCAGTTCGGACGTACCGAGGTGCGCCGGATGCGCCTTCGCGACAACCGGGCAACCGGCGGCGAACGCCGATGCGGTATCGCCGCCCGCGACCGAAAACGCCAGCGGGAAATTGCTCGCACCGAACACCGCGACCGGCCCGACCGGAATTTTCTGCAAGCGCAGATCCGGCCGCGGCTGCGGCTTGCGTTCGGGCAACGCGGAGTCGAGCGTGGCGGTGAGCCAGCGACCCTCGCGCACCAGCGCAGCAAACAGCTTCAACTGACCGACCGTGCGGCCGCGCTCACCTTCGAGGCGCGCTTTCGGCAGAGCGGATTCGGCGTGCGCGCGTTCGATCAACGCATCGCCGAGCGCCACGATATTGTCGGCAATCGCTTCGAGAAAGCGGGCGCGCGTTTCCAGCGGCGCGGCGCGGTACGGATCGAATGCGCGCGCGGCCAGTTCGCAGGCCCGCTCGACTTCCGCCGTGCCGCCTGCGCCGAAGGTCGGCTCGATTTCCGCGTTGCGGGCCGGGTCGAACGCGCGCAGCGTGCCCCTGGTGCCGCGCACCGCCGAGCCGCCGATCAGCATGTCTCCGGTAATCTGCATGTTGCTACTCCTGTGAGGCGCCGCGGCGCCTCGACTACCGCCGGAGTGCGCAACGCAAAGTCAGATGGGGAAGTACGCCGTCAACGGATTGTGGACCGTTCGACGAGATGACGCTCGAACGCGAGCAGTGCCTGCGTCTCAGCGTCGATCTTCGCATGATGCTCGAGCGGCGTCGAACTCAGTAGCGGTAACAGCGGCCCCATATCGGCAATCTTCGAGAACGTGACGGCATCGTGCAGCACACGGATCAGCGAGATCCCGTCGCGCAGCGTTTCGAGCGGCATGAATGCATCGTAGAGCGCCTGCGCCTCGTCTGCGCGCGCGGCCTTCACCGCATGTAGCAAGGCCGTCACCGCATGCGGCGCAATGCAGCCGGAACCGGTCGTCCACGACGCGAGCCCGAAGTCGCGCAGATGCACGAGCGCCGGACGCTCCCCCATCCCCGAAATGATCTGGGTCGGACTGATGTGTTGCAGCAGGCGGCGCAGATAGGGATCGTGCTCCGGCCGCTCACGCACGATCGCGTACTTAATAGCAATCAACGTACCGCGCTCGACGAGTCGGGCAAGCGTGTCGACATCCACGTATTCCTCACTCTTTATATAGAGCGTGAGGGGCATCCCGGCCGTCTCGGCAATGCGCGAGAGACCATCTTCGATCCCCTGCGATGTCGTGAAGCCGGTCAGCGGGAGCACCATCGCGGTGCGGTATGAGGTTTGCGCGAGGATGCGCGCCTCGTCGAGCATCTTGCCGTAGTCCGGACCAATGGCCGGGATCACGCGTGTCCCGGGACCCGCGCACACGGCAAGCAGCTCGAGCAGCTCGCGATACTCGCTCACCGCCACGTGATACAGATTGGCGTTGCCGCCATACAGCAGCGTGCGCACGCCGCCCGCTTCGATGTGGCGGATCAGTTTCTGGTTCTGTGCGGCGTCGAGGGAAAGGTCGGCGCGGCGGGCAAGCGGCGGCACCGCCATCACCGTGGCGGCAAATTCGCTTTCGTGGAGCGGGGAAACATTCATGGTGCCTCGGCGCAAGTTCGGTCAGACAACCGACAAGTTAGCACCGGGTTCACGATGTTGTCAAACAACTTGAGTAATTTTGAGCCGTTTTGGTATGACAACCGGGAATGCTCATTCTTACTGAGTAATAGACATTCAGACGGGCATTTCTACCTCACTTGTGCCTTTACGTGTCCTTTTGACTGTCTAGATGGAATTGAATCGCAATTGGAGAAGTGGCTCCTATTACGGTTTATCACTGGTGTTAAATCCGTGACATTGAAATCGCATAGAACGGCCCTTGTCCCGCACGGCAGTTGCCGGACAACCGCCGTGTGCGCGCGGTAGTGTGCTTATCCCGATCAATCGCGCAAGAAGCTTTCGTTTGTTTTCTCTCAAGCTATTGCGCGCCGCCGCAATTGGAATAGACGCGATCTTTATTCCAATTTCAATTACCAGAATTAAAAAACAATGATAAATTCTCCCCGTGCTAACGACTGGCCGAAATTTTCGCCCCGGCATTACCGACGGTCGAGCCACACAACGGGAGAAAACTGACGTGTCGCTAGAGTTGCTACAGTCGCGAAACCTTATCGAACAGATGTCACCGATACTCGACGCCCCGGACGAATCGACATGGTTCGATGCGATAAGCAATCTCGCCGAAAAATGGGGCTTCAACCAGGTTTTTCTCGCGATCCTGACCCGACCGGACAGCCAGTTCGAAGATGCGTTCATACGCAGCACGTATGCGCCGTCGTGGCGCCAGGCCTACGACGACAGGAAACTCTCGTATATCGATCCCATTGTGTCGCATTGCTCGACACGTTCTACGCCGATCGCCTGGTCACAAGAACTGTTCGACAGCGCCCCTGCACCGCAGCAAGCGTTCTTCGAGGAAGCGCGCTCACATGGCCTGCGTGTCGGCGTGACGTTGCCGATCCATGGACCTAAACAGGAATGGGGCGGGATATCTTTCGTCACTGACCGTACGCCGACCGACGATTTCTGGCGTCACGTCAACGTCGTGTTGCCCAATCTCGTGCTACTACGCGACCTGGTGCTCGATACCGGCGAGTGTCACCTGAACGCGCATGCGCAACCCCTGATTCCACAGCCGACGCCATATAAACGCGGATATCCGGCCGGGAATCGGAATTAGGAATCGATGATGAACTCTGCCCGCGCAACAAGCTCGACGGCATCTTCGCGCCAATGTCACCGGCAGTCGGGCCATGCAACCTGAGAGAACTGACGTGTCGATACAGTCGCTACAGTCGCTAAAATTTATCGAGCAGGTCTCGCCGATGCTCAGTGCCCCGGACGAATCGACGTGGTTCGGTGCCCTGGCCAAGCTCTCCGAACAGTGGGGCTTCGACAAGATTCTGCTTGGAATCCTGCCGCGACCGACTATCCGGATCGAAGACGCGTTCATACGCAGCACATACGCGCCGTCGTGGCGCGACGCCTATGAAAAGCGAGGGCTGGTGAACATCGCCCCGACCGTGACCCATAGCGTGACACGCTCGGCACCGCTCCTCTGGACCCCCGAGCTTTTCGCTGGCCCGGCGCAAACGATGTATGAAGAAGCAAGTGCGTATGGACTGCGTGCGGGCGTGACATTGCCCATTCACGGCCCCAAACAGGAGTGGGGCATGCTGTGCTTTGTCAACGACTCCAACCCAGCCGGCGATTTCTGCCGTCACGTCGACAACGTGCTACCGAATCTCGTGCTGCTGCGCGATCTGGTGCTGGATAGCAGCCAGCATCACCTGACCGCACATGCGCAACCGCTGATCCCGCAGTTGACGCCACGGGAACGCGAATGTCTGGCATGGACCGCCCAAGGGAAGTCCACGTGGGAAATCTCACATATTCTCAACTGCTCGGAAGCTGTCGTGAACTTCCACGTCAAGAATATCCGGGCCAAGTTCGGCGTCAATTCACGGCGGGCAGCCGCCGTGATCGCAACGCAGCTGGGACTTATTGACCCAGGCTGATCAGGGACCTGGATTCCTGGCTGTAGAGCACGCGCTCAGCTCGCCCCAGATCTCCGTCGGAGATAGTTTTCGTAAAATACAGTCCAAGCAGGATCGAAACCGGTGCCGGAATTTCAGCGCCCGATTCGAATCGGCTACCGCGCGACTGGGTAACGCCAAAGCGCGCCCAGAAACGACGCTGGCTTTCTTTTTTCTTCTTTCTGTATGCAATGATCAGCACGCGGTCAACAGCAGACGACACCTCCGGCGACCGTTCTTGAATGCCCGCTTGCCAATGATTTTCCAAAAGTTCCATGGTGTATCTCGCTGTGGTTGAGTTTGCTACTGTTTGCTGTTCAACTATCTGTTTGCTATTTGTCTCAATTTTGCTGGAGTGCGTCGTCGGTGACACCTACCCATGTAGATAGGTGCGCGCCCTATCCGAAGTGCATACGTTTCCCCCGTATCGGACGACCCACACGTTCAGGAGAACGCCATGCAAACCACGATTCGGATTGGAACCAGGAAAGATTTCGATAACGAGCACATCAACCAGATGCACCGGTTACGTGCGCGTGTCTTCAAGGGGCGCCTCGGTTGGGATATTCCAACCACCGCCGGCATGGAGATTGACGATTTCGATGCGCTCGATCCCTACTACATGTTGATTCAGGATGAAACGGGTCGTGTTCGGGGCTGTTGGCGGTTGATGCCGACAGAAGGCCCCAACATGCTGCGCGACACCTTCCCGCAGCTATTACACGGCACGGCGGCGCCGGCGGGACGGCATATCTGGGAACTGAGCCGATGGGCAATCGATACGGAGGGTGAAGAACAGACTTTCGGCTTCGCCGATCTGACGATCCACGCGATCCAGAGCATCATGACTTTCGCCCAGCGAATGGGCATCTCGCGTTATGTGACTGTCACCACAACATCCGTCGAGAGGTTAATCCGCCGCACCGGCATCGAGTTGTGCCGTATTGGGCCGCCTTTGCAGATCGGTATCGAGCGCGCGGTGGCTCTGGACGTGGCGGTCAGCGCTCAAACGTTGACGGCACTGTTCGGACCCATGGCGATTGCGGCCTGATTCATTCGCTGGCGGCAATGCGAAAAAACATTCAAGCCAGTCAGCGCCATCAGAAGCAATCCACGCGCAAAAGACACGTTGCGGTTCACCCCGCTTCGCTCCCCAGCCTCACTGCCGCCGAAACGTAATGCTGGCAATCCGGCGCACCATCAGCGCCGCCGCCAGCGCGGCAACGCCTGTCAGCAGCACACCGATGTGTATCGATTGCACCAGCACCTGCCGGGCCGCTTCGACGAGCGCTGGACCGTCGAGCCGTGCCCGCGCCAGTTCGGCAAGCAACGCGTCGCGCAGCGCCGGGTCGATCAGGATGCGCGGATCGGCGAGCTTCGGCAGCCACGCCGACGCAACCGGTTCGCCCAGCACCCGCAATGAATCCGCGACACCCGCGGCATAACGGCGATTCACGATCGTCGCCACGACGCTCGTGCCGAGCATGCCCCCGACCATCCGGGTCGATTGCAGCAGCGCCGTCGTGATACCGAAGCGCTCGCGCCCCGCGATCTCCTGGCCGAACACGTTCAGGTTGTTCAGGATGAAGCCGAGCCCGATACCGACCGCCCCCATCGCGAGTTCCAGCCACAGGTGCCGGGTAGTCGGCGTGGCGAGCGCAATACCGACCGACGCGGCCACGAGTAACGCAAAGCCAATCGAAAGAATCAACGTCGGCTTCGACAGATGGATCACGATGCGCGTGTTGATCAGGCTACCGAGCGCAATACACGCCGCAATCGGCGTCGCGAGCAGGCCGGCTTCTTGCGGCGACAGTCCGAAACCGCCTTGCAGCAGCAGCGGCGCGAAGAAAATCAGCGAGAACATCACGAAGCCCGACAGCAGCGACAACGTGAACAGCGTGACCAGTTGCGGGTCGCGGAACAGATCGAGCGGCACGATCGGATGCGTGGCGCGCCGCTCGCAGACGAGAAACGCAATCGCACCGAGCCCGACCAGCGCAGCCAGCACGAGGTTGCCCGTGGTCAGGCCATCTTTTGGCACAGCCTCGATGAAAGTCTGCAAGCCGCCCAGCACGAGCGCGACGAGCGCCGCGCCGGTCCAGTCGATCCGCACCTCGCCGCCGCCCACGCGCCGGTAAGCCGGCAGATGCGCCCAGATGAAGTACAGCGCAAGTGCGCCGACCGGCAGGTTGACGAGAAACGTCGAGCGCCAGCCGAAGTGCTGGCTCAACCAGCCGCCCAGCGATGGCCCGGCCGCCGTGCCGATGCCATAGGCCGCGGCCATCACGACCTGCCAGCGCACGCGGGCGCGCGGATCGGGAAACAGATCCGGAATCGACGCGAACGCAGTGCCGACCATCATGCCGCCGCCCACGCCCTGCAGGCCGCGCGCGATTGCCAGAAACGGCATGCTGGTCGCGACGCCGCACAGCACCGACGCCGCGGTGAACACGATCACCGCGGCGATAACGAAGCGCTTGCGGCCGAAGTAATCGCCGAGCCGTCCGAACACCGGCACCGTGACCACCGATGCAAGCAGATACGCGCTAGCGATCCATGCGTAGTACTCGAAGCCCTGCAGTTCGGAGACGATCGACGGAAGTGCCGTGCTGACCACGGTCTGGTCGAGCGCGACCAGCATGTTGACAAGGCCGATGCCGAGCATGGCCAGTAGCGCGTCGCGAAAAGGCAGGGGGCGGGAAGGATTCACGGGGGACAAACCTGGCGCGAGGCGCGAGAACGGATAAAAACGGAAGGTGGGTCGAGCCTGGGAGATGCAGATACCGGATGCGCTACCGACAGCCTCACGGCTCGCCGCGCACAGAAAGAACGTGCGGCTACGAGCCGAACATCCTGTCGCGTGCGTTTTCGAGGTGAACGCGCATCGCGTGGCCTGCCGCAACGGAATCTCTGGCACGGATCGCGTCGAGTACCGCGAGATGTTCGGCCTGCACGAGCCGTTGTCGCTCGACGGTTTTCACCAGCGACAGGTTGCGCGACAGGTTCATGCTGAACACGATCTGCTCTTCGATGAACGACATCACGGTGATGAAAAACGGGTTCTTCGATGCGCGGGCCACGGCCAGATGAAACGCGAAGTCATCCTTGGCTCCGATGCCCTGGGTCTCGATGATCCGCTCGAGTTCGTCCCACGCGTGCTGGATCGCCGCGATATCGTCGGCCTCCGCTTGCTGGGCGGCTAGCGCGGCCGCGCCGGCCTCGGTGACGATGCGAAATTCGTAGCAACGGCGGATGTCGGACAGCGTTTCAAGCGGGGCAAAGCGCCGCACATCCGGATCGGGGCGACGCGCGACCGTCGTACCCGAACCGTGCCGCGTCACGATGATGCCGTCGGCGCGCAAGCGCGCCAGCGCTTCGCGCACGGTCGGCCGGGAGGTATCGAAACGTTCGGCCAGCGCGTGCTCGGTGGGCAGACGGCCACCCTCCTTGTACTCGCCTTCGAGAATTCGATTGAGGATGTCGCTGTAAATCTTGTCGGGCAGGCCCAACGATTTGCGCTCGTTCATCGTCGACGGGAATCAGCTTGTCTGAATAGGTTTGGATTGTAAGGCAAACCGGCCCGATTTCCCGTCGAGAACTGCTTCAGTTAATCCTGTCGATATGCGCAAGAGCCAGTCGCAGCAAGCCCTGCGCGGTACCGCGGGGGCGCCGGAAAATTTGCTAAGCAAACGTTTGACATCCCGTGCGCGGCACGCTGCGCGCCCGTCGGCAATCATCTAAGCTGATATTGGCCGCACGCCACGCAGGATCGTCTGCGGATTTTCAGCTTTCCCTTTCGACGCGGAGTCTTTCATGTACACACGCATCCTCGTAGCCGTCGACGGCAGCCATACTTCGCGCCGCGCGTTCGACGCCGCGCTCGCGCTGGCGAGTGCACCTGGCGCGGTACTGCAGCCGTTCTACGTGATCGAGAACACACCGATGTATTACGAAGCACCCGGCTACGATCCCTCGGTGCTGCACAACCAGCTAGTCGAGCAAGGCAAGGAACTCGCCGACGACTTGACGAAGGTCATGCGCGAGCACGGCGTTGCCGGCGATCTCGCCACGGCCCAGGCTTCGTCGCTCGACGACGTACCCACGCTCGTACTAAAAGCCGCCGAAGCCTTCAAGGCGGACCTGCTCGTGATGGGCACGCACGGCCGGCGCGGCTTCCAGCGGCTGATACTCGGCAGCGTCGCGGAGCGTTGTGTGCGCCAGGCCACGTTACCGGTGCTGTTGATCCCGTCGGCAGCCGGTCATGACGACGACAAGACAGACTGACCCTGTCAGAATTTCAAACGCGTGGACAGATCGACATACGGAATGCGCTCGTTCGAATACCCGGCAAAGGTGTCGCCCCCGGGCACGTCTTCTGCAAAAAAGGTAAAGTTGAAAACCGTCCCCCCGCAAGGAGACCCGGCGACATGAAACGCGACCTTGCCGTCCAGCATCCGCTCATCCAACGCCTGATCGAAGCCCGTAATGTGACCGACGCGCTGTTTGCCGTCGTCAAACCCGAATTCCTCTATGACCGGCCGATTCGCGAGCGTCATCGCATCGTGTTCTACGTCGGCCACCTCGAAGCGTTCGACCGCAATCTGTTCGCCGAACGCCTGTGCGCTCTGCCCGCCTTCGCGCCGTCGCTCGACGCGCTGTTCGCGTTCGGCATCGATCCCGTCGACGAAGGTTTCCCGACCGACCAGCCGGCCGACTGGCCCACGTTCGACATCGTGCGCGACTACGCAGAACGCGCCCGCACGCAGATCGATCAGGCGCTCGCCACAATCGATTTCGAGCGCGACGGCATGGCGACCGGTTCGCCCGCGCAATTGCTGAACGTGGCGATCGAGCACCGCTTGATGCATGCGGAAACGCTCGCTTACATGCTGCATCAGTTGCCGCTTGCGCAGAAAGCGGCGCCGTTGTCCGGTCGCAATGCATCGCCGGCTCAGGCACGCGACGCCGTGCGCGCACTCGCCGCGCCAGCGATGATGAGCGTGCCCGCGGGTCCGACCGTGCTCGGTATCGCGAAGGAAAGTGGACAGTTCGGTTGGGACAACGAATTCGGCGAGCTGCGCGTCGATGTGCCGGAGTTCGAGATCGACCGGTATATGGTGACGAACGGCGAGTATCGCGACTTCATCGATGCGGGCGGTTATCGCGAGCGTGCATGGTGGAACGACGCGGACTGGGCGTGGCGGGAAGCGGAACAGATCGAACATCCGGTGGTCTGGTCGCGTGGTCATGACGACAGCGCTGATGGCAACGCGTGGACGCTGCGCACGATGTTCGACGATATCCCGTTGCCGCTCGACTGGCCGGTCTATGTCAGCCACGCGGAAGCCAGTGCGTACGCGCGCTGGGCCGGCAAGTCATTGCCGACCGAGGCGCAATGGCAGCGCGCCGCGCACGGTGCACCGCAAGGCGTCTCGGGTAACTTCGATTTTCGCAACTGGAACCCGCAGCCGGTCGATGCCCATCCCGACAACGTCAGTGCATTCGGTGTTGAAGGCCAGTTCGGCAACGGCTGGGAATGGACCGCGACGCAGTTCGACGCGCTACCGGGCTTCGAAGCGTTTCCGTTCTATCTCGGCTACTCGGCGAATTTCTTCGATGGGCAGCATTACGTGCTTAAAGGCGGCTCTGCGCGTACCGCGTTGTCCATGCTGAGGCCGTCGTTCCGCAACTGGTTTCAGGCGCATTATCAGCATGTTTATGCGGGGTTTCGGTGTGTGCGGGGTTGAAGGATTTAAGGCGCGAAGCCAGAACAACAAGAGGCAGAAAATAAGCGCAAGCTTGTCACTCGTAGTGGAGAACGTATGCTCTCGCGTGATCTGGAAACCAGCCTGCACCTGGCGTTCGTGAAAGCGAGCGCGGCACGGCATGAGTTCATCACGGTCGAACATCTTTTACTGGCCCTGCTGGACAATCCCACGGTAATGGGGGTGCTGCGCAGGCACGCGGTCAACATCGAAAATCTGCGTCAGAACTTACAGGAATTTCTTCGTGACAACGTACCGGTCGCTCCGGGAACGGACGAGGTCGATGTCCAGACCGCGTATGGTTTCCAGCGCGTAGTTCAACGTGCCATCGGGCGGGTACAGATCACGTCGGACGACGAGACGGAAGTGACTGGCGCAAAGGTGCTGGCGGCAATCCTCGATGAAAAGGATTCGCACGCGGCGTACTTCCTGCGGCAACAGAGAGTCAAGCTATCGGCGTGGTGAGAAAGTACCGGAGCCAATGGCTGGAATAGCCACGCCACCATATCTGCTCCCACAGGTACTCTCCTGCAACCGCGCAACATCGCGACGAGTCGATCGCACCTTCGATGAGCAACATTACGTGCTGAAAGGCGAAATTGAAATCAGACGTCTTGCTTCTCTCGTTTTCCTGTTACCAGATCGTTTTGACATGGGCATAGGCCCGTATTTTTTCGTCTTTGGTCACAAGCGGGACCGAAAACTTACGTGCGAGCGCAACGATCATCCGGTCAGCGGGGTCTTTGTGAAACTCGCCCGGTAACTCGACCGATTTGACTGCCGTTTCAGGATCGATCGGGATGAAGCGCACGGCCTCGATGGCAGATACCGTTGCGAGCCAACTCGCCACGTCCATCGACAGGACAAGCTTCTCCCGATCGACGAGCATGGCGATCTCCCAAGCCGAGATTGCCGAAACGATGATCTCGCCGCCGGCAAGTTCCCGGTCAATAGCGGCTCTCGCTTTCTTGCTCAGCGTCGGGTCAGCCGTCACCCACCACACCAGCGCATGCGTATCCAGCACGATCACTGCGCTGCCTCCCAATCACCTTCCGCGACCGGATCGGTTGGATTGTCGTAGCGCACAACCGAACCCCGCAGCACATCCAGGGGACTGCGCTCGATGCCCCCGAACGGCCGGACTTCGAGCACGGGCTTGCCGTGATCGGTCACGATGACGCTTTCGCCCGACGACTCGATTTGCCGGAAGAACTCAAGCGCTTTCGCCTTGAATTCGGACTTGGAAACCTGATTGTGATTCATAATTTGCCTATGGTCATTTGTCCATAGTCACAATCATAGCAAAAATGACTACCTAAACAAGTCATTTTTGACCGACCTCACGCAACGCCTTTGGCAACGTATGTGATGTCGACTCCCACGGGGACTCTCCTGCAATCGCGCGACGAGTCGATCGCACACCAGCTCAGGCAAGCGATCGCCTCGACGCACCCATCCGCCTAGCTCGCGCGCAGAGCCGAGACACGGGAAGCCACCCGACCGGTGAGCGCATCGAGACTGAATGCGCCGGCGCCAAACCACGTGATCTGCAGAAGGCCGCCCGCCATCATCACGTTCTTGAGGAAGTGAATCATCTGGTTTTGATCGGCGAAGTTGTGGTGAAACACCATCGCGGTGACCAGACAAAACACCGCCATCCCCAGCGATACGGCGCGAGCCCGATAGCCGGACAGCAGCAGCAAGCCGCCACCCAGTTCGGTCAGCACGGCAAGGACAAACGCGAGCGGCGGCACGGGCAGACCCATGGCCGCAATGTAGCCGACCGTCGCCCCATACGCTGCGAGCTTGCCGAGCCCGCTCATGACAAACGGCCCACCGATCAAAATACGACCTAACAACGGAATAAATTTGAAGCGTTCCATCACAATCTCCTTGAATGAATTTGCAGAGGTGGAATACGAAAGAGGAATTAGCCGGCGTCCACCATCACCAGCTCGGAATCTTCAAGAGCGGAAATCTGTGCCGCAGCGACATGCGTGATCGCCACGCCGTCGAGCGGCCCAACCAGTTCGCCATCGACTTCAATACGTCCCGAGGCCACGACGAGATAGGCACGGTGCGCTGAACCGAACGCGTATCGAACGCTTTCGCCTGCCTTTAGCAGCGCACCCAGCACCCGCGCATCGGCGCGAACAGGAAGCGCCCCTTCGTCGCCGTCGAACCCGCTGGCAAGAACGACGAAGCGCCCCGACCGATCGCGTTTCGGAAACGGCCGGGTACCCCATGCGGGTTCGCCACCGGCCTCACGAGGCAGCAGCCAGATCTGAAACAGCTTGAGCGGCGCGTCACCGCGGTTGAACTCGGCGTGACGGATGCCGGTGCCGGCGCTCATGACCTGAACGTCACCTGCGCGGATCGCACCTTCGGACCCCAGCGTGTCTCGATGACCGAGCAGGCCCTGACGGACATACGTGACGATCTCCATGTCGCGGTGCCCGTGCATCGGGAAACCACTGCCCACGGCGATCTCGTCGTCGTTCCAGACAATCAGCGGGCCGAGCGCGCCATGCGCGGGATTGCCGTCGGCGCTGACCGCGAAATGATGTTTCGCGCGCAGCCAGCCGAGATCCGCCCGGTCCAACGATTCCCAACGCCGATGTGTGAGCATGTCCGCCTCCGTTTTCCTGTCATCGCCAGCGCGATGCTTGCCACCTGGGTCACCTGGGCCACCTGCCGAATCCGGCACTGGTGGAATCGATGGAACGAATGCTATATTCGCAACGACGTTACGCCTAGATGCCATATCGGAACGCATTATTGCTCTGGATAGAACGATAAAAAGGAGGGAAAGCCATCCATGAACGCAATCACCGACCTCAACGATCTTTGGCTCTTCTCAGAGGTGGTCGAGCATGGAAGCTACACGGCGGCCGCGCGCAGTCTCGGTCTGCAGACCTCGAAACTGAGTCGGCGGATTCGGGCGCTGGAAGAAGAGCTCGGCGTCCGGTTGCTCAATCGCACGAGCCGGAGCCTGTCTTTGACGGAAACCGGGCGGCAGTTCCATCAGCATTGCCTCGCGCTGGTGGCGGAAGCAAAGGCCGCCCGGGATATCGTGGACCGGACCCGGTCCACGCCACAGGGGACCGTGCGCATCGCCTGTCCCGTGGCTCTGCTCGAGTCGGGCATCTCCAGGATCATCGCGCGCTACGTCGAGGACCACCCCGATGTCCAGGTTCTGCTGGATGCAACCAATCGCCGCGTGGATGTCGTGGAGGAAAGCCTGGACTTTGCCATCCGGGTCAGGCTTCCTCCGCTGGAGAACACCGATCTTGCCGTCCGTCAGTTGGGTCTGTCGATCCGCATTTTGGTGGCCAGCCCCGCACTGGCAGCACGCCATGCGCCGCCCAGTTCCGTCGAATCCGTGCAGAGCTGGCCCACGCTTTCGATGGCGAGCAGCAGCGAGCGATTTGTCTGGAATCTGGTCGACACCGAAGGGCGCGTGACGTCATGGGTGCATCGGCCCCGCCTCGCGACCGACGACCTGGCCAGCCTTCGGGTCGCGGCGCTATCTGGCGTCGGCGTGGCCTTGCTGCCGAGGGAACTGGTGGAGGCCGACCTCGAGGCCGGCCGGCTGCAGCACCTGCTACCAGATCTCGCCACTACGCCTGGCCTCGTCCACGCGATCTTCCCCTCACGTCGGGGCATGGTTCCGGCCGTGCGTCATCTGCTCGATGCGCTGGTTGCAGGATGCGCAGATTCGAAGTGGCAGCGCTAGGAGCATCAGGTTGAGGCTCGGTTGCGCCGCCGTGGGACCGTCACAGCCACGCCCGTTTAGCCCGGCACGCAGATATAGCTGGACGCCGCATTCACATCGCCGGCGCCCAGATAGTGCGGCACGAACGGATACGGGCAGTCCGGCAGCGACGACGTCACCTTGCCATTGGTGTCGAATTTCACGAGCAGCAGTTGCCCCGGCGGGATGTCGTACTCGACCCACGCAATCATCGCCCCGAGATAGTCGGTCTGATCGGGACCGTTGCCGCCGAGCACGTGACCCACGCCCGGCTCCAGATAGAAGCGCGCATTGCTCCCGGCGAAGCCGGCAAGCTGTACCACGGTTTTCCAGTTGCGCAGATGGTCGCGCGGGGAAATCAGCGGATCGGCGGCACCGTTGAACGAGATCATCTTTTTACCCGCCATCAGATATTGCGCGATAGCCGGCAGGTGGTGATCGGCGCCAATGTTTTGCAGCCCCGCTGCGATGATTGGATAGGACGCGTCAACATTGAAGTTCGCTTGCAGACTGCCGGGTACCGTCGGCGGAAACAGCCATTCCACGTTGCCGGTACCGATCGCTGCAAAGCCACCACCCAGTCCGCCGTATGCACCGACACCGAACATCGAGCCGAAATCCGCCCAGTTATAGCCGGCAAAAAGCAACTGGCCACTGCTTGTCGACAAGGGAGCAAGCAGGCGCTGCACGGTCTGTACCTGTGCGGGCGAAAGACACGTTGCCGCAGGCGCACCCGACGCGCCGCACTGCAGGGCCACTGGGCTGAAGGTACAGGCAGCAGGATTCAGGATCACGCCGTTGGCGTTGCCGCATTGCGCGACTGCCGCACTGTAGGCTGCGGTCCATTGCGCACTCGATGGCATGGCGGGTGAACCCGCAATCGTTGCCGTATGTAGCATCGCTGCTACCTGCGTGCCCATGTTCATGCTTTCATCGCCGGCGATGATGCCGTCGTAATCGCCCGGCAGATTCTGCGCGACAAGATAGGCTTCGCGGCCACCGTTCGATGCGCCATTGAAGTACGTATATCTCGGCGCCGAACCATAGAACGCGCGAATGACGGCCTTGGCGAAGTGAACCGTGATGCCGGTCGACGCATACGCGTAGTCCTGCAGCTCGGTCGTATTCGTCAGTAGTTCCGCAGGATTACCGGTGCGGTTGCCACCGTTCGATGCGGTATAGGCAATCCCACGCGCGAGCGGTTTGATCAACGGGAACTGTGCAGAGGTGGCTTCAACAGTTGGAATGCTCCCATCGAAACCGCCACCGCCCTGGTGCAGCAACCGGTTCGACCAGTTGTCGGGAAGATCGACCTCGATGTCGAGCTGGGTATTCGCGGCGCCGGTTGCGGAGATCTTGCAATAGGCAGGGTTGCCGCCTGCCGCAGCAATGCGCAGACTCGTTGTCACCGTAATGCCATTGAATTGCTGGCCGTTGATTTTCGTGCACTGTGTCGCGTAGTCGAGCGACTTCAACGCCGCCGGCGTCGCCAGCGATCCCGCGGCCTCCGCGTTGCCATAACCCAGGAACGCGGGCAAGCACCCGCCCACGGCCAATGCGATGGCGAGTCGCATGGCGTTACTTTCAATCCAGCTTTTCACGTTGATCGCTCCAGATGTAGGAATCCTATTTATTTCCGTCGTGGCCGGAGAGTCGAGTTCTTTGCTTTCGTCAGGATGAGCAGGATCGCTGCGCGGTGACGAAGAGGAGATCGGTAATCTGAAGGAACACATCCGCCTGATCGACCGGGCCGGGGCATTAATAAACCGTCCAGCCGTTCGGTCAATGTATGCAACGTTAGGATCGTTTGGGCGGAACGCCAAGCGGGGTTAACCCTTCGGCTAGCGAAATCGACGGTGCACGACGCTTTGCGAATGACCGTTCCGCACGCGGAAAGTCGTCGGATTCACCGCAAACATGCTCATGCACAAGTACTATATTCACGCACTATATGCATATACGCATATAAATTGCACGACATACGCCGAACGATGAAAATCTCATAGCGCCGACTCGCCCTCCCATGCAACTTGAACGGGACAGCGTTTTTCGCGTGTATCGCCTGCTGCGATGCGAGATGCATGTATGCATCTGTATCTCGGGAAATCCCTGGCGAATAATTCGATCGGCATTTCACCGCGTCCATTCAGACATCGATAAATCCACTCCGGCAATAGCAGATTGCTCATTCGGGTTGATTCGCCCTTACCCCATTCTCAAGACAAACGCCACCGCGCCCGCTTGAGCGCCAATGCCCGTCAAGCGGCAATGTCCCTCGTTTCTGGGGCAGACATCCCGCGCCAGGCCGCGTCTAATGGCCCCGCTGTCAATTGAATCGCGACGCAGTTCCTGTTATCCGGCCGCTAGAGGTGTGGCGTTTTTAAACAGGAATTGTGTGTGGGACAGTTCCCAAAAGCCACGCATGCCCCCCGCATATAAAGCATTGCATGGATGTCTGTCTGCGCATGATCGGCAAGGGGCAATTCAGGTATGTCATTACCATTATCCGGACCTTCACGGGTCGCCATAATCGGTGCTGCCTGTAGATTTCCAGGCGCTGAAAATCTGGCCGCATTTCGTGCGTTGCTAGCCGACGCGCGCGAGGCGGTGTCGACGATTCCCGCCGCACGTCAGGGGCTCGCGCGCGGCGCACAGCGCGCCGGTTTGCTCGCCGACGTCGAGCGCTTCGATCCCGAGTTCTTCGGCATCGCGCAGCGCGAAGCCGATCAGATGGACCCGCAACAGCGCCTGTTGCTCGAGCTGGTGGTGGAAGCACTCGATGCGGCTGGTCTGCCGCGCAAGGATCTCGCCGGCAGCCGGACCGGCGTCTATATCGGCATCTCCACATCCGACTACAGTCGCCTGCAGGTCGGCGGCAACGGCACCCTCGATCTGTATTCGGGTACCGGCAATGCGCTGAGCATCGCCGCGAATCGCATCTCATACGTACTCAATCTGGCCGGTCCGAGCTTCGCGCTGGATACGGCCTGCTCGTCGTCGCTGAACGCGACCCACCTCGCGGTACGCGCGTTGCGCGCGGGCGAGATCGATCTGGCGATCGTCGGCGGTGTGAACCTGCTGCTAGCCGGCGACCTGATGGAAGTATTCGCCAACGCGCGGATGCTGTCGCCGGACGGTCGCTGCAAGACCTTCGACGCGAGTGCCGACGGTTATGTCCGCGGTGAAGGCGGCGCCATCGTGCTACTCAAACGCGCCGCCGATGCCGCGCGCGACCATCACCCCGTGCTCGCCCTGATTGCCGGCAGCGCCGCCAATCAGGACGGTCGCAGCAATGGCCTCACCGCGCCGAGCGGTCCCGCCCAGGTGGCGGTGATCGAAGCGGCACTCGCCGATGCAGGCTTGCAGGCGAGCGACATCGATGCTGTCGAATTGCACGGCACAGGTACGCCGCTCGGCGATCCGATCGAAGCGCATGCACTGGCTCAGGCGCTGCGGGCAAAACGCGCGTCCGCTCTGCTGGTTGGATCGGTCAAGACCAATATCGGTCATCTCGAGTCGGCGGCCGGCATCGCCGGACTGTTGAAGGCAGCCGTGGCACTCGATGAAGGCCGCCTGCCGGCCAGCCTGAATTTTCAGCGCGTGAATCCGGAGATCGACCTCGATGCGCTCGGATTGCAGGTCGCCACAGCGACGACGCCGTTGTCTGCGCAAGACCGGCCTGCGCATATCGGCGTCAGCAGCTTCGGCTTCGGCGGCAGCAACGCGCATGTGATTCTCGAACAGGTCGCCGCGCAACCCGAACGCGACGGGCACGCGGTGCTCGACGGCGCGCAAGCCCAAATCTGGTCGCTGCCGCTTTCCGCTGCACATCCCGAGGCATTGCGCGAACTTGCCGCACGTTATGCCGATCGTATCGCGGGCCTCGCATCGAATGAATTGCACGACGTCTGCTATAGCGCAGCACGTCACCGCGATCATCTCGATCATCGGCTCTTCGCTCAGGGCGATCGCGCGAGCCTTGTCGCCGCGTTGCGCGCAGCGGCAGCCGGTCAAACCCACGATGCGCTGTGGCAAGGTCAACGCCCGGCGGCAGGACCGCGCAAGCTGGCCATTCTCGCCGACGACAGCGCACTCGACGACGGTCGCTTCGCGCTCGGCATGGTGCTCGCCGCGGGTGCCGGCAAGCAGGCCGTGAGCAAGCTCACGGGTCGCTGGGACCTGCTGCTGCAAGCCGCCGAGGCACCGGCTGGCCTGCCCGAGCGCATCCGTGTGCTGCATGCACGCGAACCAGCGCAGGCGCTCGCGTTGCTTTACGTGCACGGCCACGATCTGCGCTGGGAGCGTATCTACCCGCAGGGGCAGTTCACCGAGCTGCCCGCCTATCCGTGGCGTCGTCGTCGCTGCTGGTTCGCTCCCCTCATCGCTCAGGAGCAACCCGCAACAGCAACGGATTCAAACGCGCACAACCAGCACGCCTATCGGATTCAGTGGCGCGAACTGCCGAAGCTCGATGCCCAACCCGTCGCCACGACCGACGCGCAACGCTGGCTACTGGTCGGCGGCGGCGAGCTGGCCGAACAGCTGCGCACGCGCATCGAAGCCGACGGCGACCACGTCGTCACAGTCGGCGTCGAAGGTAATCTGGCCACGCGCAAGGCAACCGTCGCCGGGGCGCTCGCCACCCAGGGTCCGCAGTGGCGCGCCGTGCTGCATCTCGATGCGCTCGACAACCGCAGCCACGACAGCGCGCAATCGCTGTTCATCGGCGGCCTCGCGACCGTGCAGGCATTGATCGAGAGCGGCCAGCAACCGATGCGGTTGTGGTTCGCTACCCGCGCGTCCCAGGCAGTCGTTGCGCGCGCAACGCTCGACCATCCCGCGCAGGCTGTTTTGCACGGCATCGCGCGTACGCTGGCCAATGAAGCGCCGCATCTGCTCGGCGGCAGCATCGACCTGCCCGGCACCGCCGATCACGGCGAAGCGTCGGCGCTCCTGTACGAGGCGATACGTTCGCCTCGCGCAGAACATGAACTGGCCTCGCGCGATGGCGCCTGGTGGGCACCGCGACTACAGCGCGCACCGGTCGCCGCCGATATCGCCGTTCCCCCACTGGATGCCAACGGCGTGTACCTGGTCACCGGTGCCTTCGGCGCACTCGGTGAGCATTTGCTGCGCTGGCTAGTCGAGCGCGGTGCGCGTCGGCTTGCCTTGCTGGGTCGCCGCACTCCAGATGCGGCAGCGCTGCAACGAATCGAAGCGCTGCGCGCGCAGCAGGTCCGCGTCGAGAGCTTCCTCTGCGACGTCGGCGACGCCGATGCATTGCGCGCCGCGCTCGTCACTGCCGAGAAACAACTGGATGGTTCGCTGGCCGGTGTGATCCATGCCGCCGGCGCATTCGAAGGCGCATTCCTCGCGCAGATGACCGAGCAGCAGGTCGCCAAAGTGTTGAGTGGCAAAGCCGACGCCGCGCTGACGCTAGCCGATGCGTTGCGTGGGCGCGATCTGCCATTGTTCATGTTGATCTCGTCGGCGGCCGCGACCTTCGGCCTGCCCGGCAACGGCAACTACAACGCCGCCAACGCGGTGCTCGACGCCGTCGCCGCGCATCGTCGCGGTCAAGGCCACGTCGCGCTGGCGGTGAGCCCGGCACCGATCGTCGGTATCGGCATGGAAGCCACTGCGCCTGCCGCCTTGCGCGCTTACTGGCAGCGCCTCGGCCTGCAGCCATTGCAGGTCGATGGTGTGCTGCGGCAGATCGAACAGGTTCAGGACATCCATCATCTGCTGGCACTGCCGGTCGACTGGAAAGAGATCGCGCGACACGTGGGCGACACACCGCCGCCGCTACTCAGCGAATTGCTCGAGCCGGTCGCAGCCGTAAGCGCGAAACCCGTCGCATCGGATGCCGCACGCGCGCCGTGGCGCCAGTGGCTCATCGACGCGCCCACTGCGCAGCGCACTCATCTGCTTGAACAACGCATCGGTGAAATCCTCGGACGCGTACTGCATCTGCCGACGGGCGAGCGTCCCGATCCGGTGCTGGGTCTGCAGGAACAAGGCATGGATTCGCTGATGGCACTCGAATTCCACGACAACCTGCAACGCGCGAGCGGCTTGCAACTGCCGAGCACGCTCGCGCTGGAGACACCCTCGGTACGCAGCCTCGCCACGCGTCTGCTGGGTCTGCTGCTGCCTGCCGCCGATACCGCCGGTCACGCGCACGGAGCAGTGCCAGCGTCGTCACCGGCCATCGCCACCGCACGGCCATCGACGCTCGCCAACCAGCCGGTGCATGAACTGCTGTCCCTGATCGCGGGACTCGACGACGCCGAAGCCTGGCAAGAACTGATCACAGCCACGGGAGACGCCTGATGTCAGATTTGCCCTTGCTGAGCTCGATGCAGCTTGCGGTCGCGGCCTCACGTCTGCGTCAGCACAGCGCGGAAGCCGACGTGCTGGCGAGGGAGCCGATCGCGATCGTCGGGCTGGCCGCGCGTCTGCCGAACGGCACAGCCGACGCGAACGAAGACCTCGATGGCTTCTGGCAACTGCTTGCCGCCGGTCGTCCTGCAACGGGCAACCTGCCCGCCGAACGCCACGAAGAGTTCGGCGACCTGGCGGGATTGCAAGGTGCTTTCCTGCGCGCCGTTCACGATTTCGACGCACCGCTGTTCCGACTGTCGCGCCGCGAAGCGACCTCGCTCGATCCGCAGCAGCGATTGCTGCTCGAAGTCGCGTGGGAAGCGCTCGAATCAGCCGCGATCGCCCCCGACCGTCTGCGCGACGCGGCCGAGAACACCCGCGTCGGCGTCTACGTCGGCCTCGGCTCAGGCGACTACGGACAGTTGCCGCTCGCGAGCGGTAACTTCGATGCCGTCGACAACCTGTTCGGCACCGGCAACGCCGCTGCGTTTGCCGCTGGCCGGCTTTCCTATCACCTCGGACTCAGCGGTCCGGCGATGACAGTCGAAACCGCCTGTTCGTCGTCGCTGACCGCGCTGCATCTGGCGTGTCGCGCGCTACGCGGCGGCGAGTGCGAGATGGCGATTGTCGGCGGCACGCATCTGATTCTGGCGCCGTTTGCGCGGCGCTATTTCCAGCGCATCGGCGCCCTCGCGCCCGACGGTCGCAGCAAGACATTCGCCGCCAACGCCGACGGTTTCGGCAACGGCGAAGGCTGCGTCGCGACCGTGTTAATGCCGCTCTCGCAAGCGGTACGTCACGGTTATCACATCCACGCGTTGATTCGCGGCACCGCGCTGAGCCAGGATGGCGCGAGCGGCGGCGGCCTCACCGTGCCGAGCAAATCTGCACAGGAACAGGTCATCCGCACCGCGCTGCAAAACGCCGGTCTGCAACCCGACGATATCGACTACGTCGAAACGCACGGCACCGGTACCGACCTCGGCGATCCGATCGAAGTGTCCGCGTTGCAGTCGGTATTCGGCACAGCGAGCCGGCAGGCACCGCTGCACATCGGTGCAGTGAAAGCGAACATCGGCCACACCGAGGCCGCCGCCGGACTGTGCGGGCTCGCCAAGATCGTGCTGTCGCTGCAGGCCCAAACGCTGCCGCCGCAACCACCGATCGCCGCGTTGAACCCGCATGTCGACTGGGCGCGCAGTGTCGCGTCGGTGGTGCGTGCAAGCACAGCATGGCCGCGCCAGCAACGGCCGCGTCGCGCCGGCTTGTCGGCCTTCGGTCTGTCCGGCACCAACGCGCACGTGATCATCGAAGAAGCGCCCGAGGTCGCCGTGCCGCGCGCGGAGATTGACCGGCCGCGCCATCTCTATGCGCTCAGTGCGCGCAGCGGCGAACAACTCGCCGACCTCGCACGCCGCGCCGCCGCCGACCTCGCGCGCGAACCGCAAGTGGCACTAGCCGATATCTGCTTCGCCGCAAATGCAGGCCGCGCCCGGCACCAGGTACGCGCCGCGCTACACGTCGACAGCCATGCGTCCCTGCGCGAAGCGTTGCAACAACTCGCGGCGACTCCCCCCGCCGCCAGCAAACCGCGCGCTCAAGGCGTGGTGTTCCTGTTGACCGGCCAGGGCAACCCCAGCCCCGGCGCAGGCGCTGTGCTATATCGCACGCAACCGGTATTCCGCGCGGCCATCGACCGCTGCGCCGCGCTGCTCGAACCTTCGCTCGACCTGCCGTTGCAGCGTCTGCTGTTCGACGCAGAAAACAGCGTGCTCTTGCAACAGACCCGCTACGCGCAACCGGCCACCGTCGCACTGAGCTGGTCGCTGGCGCAACTGTGGGCGGACTGGGGCATCCATCCCGTCGCGATGCTCGGCCACAGCCTCGGTGAATACAGCGCGGCCGCAATCTCCGGCATGGCCAACATCGACGAGATCCTGCCGCTGGTCGCGGCACGCGGCACGCTGATGCAGGAACACGCGCCGGCAGGTCGCATGCTGGCCGTCGCAGCACCCGCCAGCAGTGTCATCGATCTGGTCGAAGCGGAGCCCACGCAACTTGCGCTCGCAGTCGATAACGGCGAGCGCAATTGCGTGCTCGCCGGCAGCGCGACCACCATCGAGCGCGTCGTCCAGCAACTCGCCGCGCGCAAGATTCGCAGCCGCGCGCTCGACACCAATGCCGCCTTCCATTCGCCGCTAATGGACAGCGTGCTCGAACCGTTGCAGGCGCTGGCCGCCCAGGTGAGCTGGCGCGCGCCCGCCGTACCGGTGATTTCCAATCTCAGCGCGCAGGCACACGAACACGCACCGGACGCCGCGTATTGGGCACGTCACGCACGCGGCTCGGTGCGCTTTCGCGAGGGTCTCGCCACGCTGCTCGCCCAGGGCCATCGCACGTTCCTCGAACTGGGGCCGCGTCCGGTGCTAAGCACGCTCGGCGAGAGCAGCGCGGCGCCCGCGGACACCCTGTGGTGCAGCAGCCTCAACGGTAGCGAGGACGACTGGCAGGGTGTGCTGGACAGTACCGCCGCCCTGTACACGGCCGGCATCGATGTGGACTGGGTTGCCTTCGATCGCCCCTATCGCCGTAGTCGCACGCCGCAATCGCCTTCGTCCTTCGCACGCAGTACCTACAAACTGGTCCAGCCGAGATCCGCTCCCATGACAACTTCCGTTTCCGGGCGCAACGCCGTAGAACCGACAGTCGCCGCCGATGAGTCCGCGCGCATCGCCACGATCCAGGCCGAGCTCCGCACACAGGTCGCTCAGGCGCTAGGTGAACCCGAACAGGCCGTAACCGGCGACCGGCCATTCGTGGAAATGGGCGCTGACTCGGTGGTACTGGCCGAAGCGGTGCGTGCGATCCAGACACGCTATAGCGTGAAGATCGGTATCCGCGAACTGCTCGGCGAGCTCAATACGATCAATCGACTGGGCGCGTTTCTCGCGACGCAGAGCGTGCCGGCGCCGGCACCGACACTCATCGCCCAGGTAGCAGTGGCACCGGTACCAACGGCGGTATTCACTGCACCGGCGGTGCCCGCTGCACCGTTGCTGGTCGCAGCACCAACGGCACCGGTAGCACTGGCACATTCCACCGGCATCGAAAGCCTGTTCCAGCAACAACTGACCTTGGTGCAAAGCGTGATCGGCGCGCAACTGGCGGCGCTCGGTACGACGGGCAGCGCGGCCGCCGCGCCAGCGGTGGCGAGCGTGAGCAACACGATCACGGTACCGCCGCCGCAGCAGTCACACCCTCATCTCGCGCAGGTCGCACCAGTGGCAGCGGCAGTCGCACCTGCACCCGCACCGCAACTTGCAACACCGATCGCAGCCACCGCACAACCCGCCGCCGCCACTGCCACGTCTCATTCCGACCCACGCCAGGCCGCCCATTTCGATGCCTTCGCGAAGCGCTATATCGCTCGCACGGCGGAATCGAAACGGCTCGCGGGGCTGCGTCGCCAGCACTTCGCCGACGTGCGCGCGTCGGCTGGCTTCCGCCCTTCAATGAAGGAGCTGCTCTACCCGATCACCGGCGAGCGCTCGAAGGGGGCGCTGCTGTGGGACGTCGACGGCAACGAATACATCGACATCTCGATGGATTTCGGCGTGAATCTGTTCGGTCATGGCGCGCCGTTCATGCAACAGGCCGCACACCGACAGATCGATAACGGCATCGCGCTCGGACCGCGTTCGCCGCTCGCCGCCGAATGCGCGAAGATGATCTGCGAACTGAGCGGCATGGATCGCGTGCTGTTCTGTCAATCCGGCAGCGAGTCGGTCATGACCGCCGTGCGGTTGGCGCGTTTGCTGCGCGGGCGCGATCGCATCGCGACGTTCCGCAAGTCCTATCACGGGCACTTCGACGGCTTCCTCGGCGATCGCAGCGCGTACGGCGACCAGACCGAACCGGCCGCGCCGGGCATTGCGCAGAGCTTCGTCAACGACCTGCTCGTGCTGGACTACGGCAGCGACGAATCGCTCGAAGCGATCGCGCGCCAGGCCGACACGCTGGCCGCCGTGCTCGTCGAACCGGTGCAGAGCCGCAACGTCGGCATGCAGCCGCGCGAGTTCCTGCAACGTCTGCGCGAACTCACGAAGCGCCACGGCATCCTGCTGATTTTCGACGAGATGATCACGGGGTTCCGCACCGCACCGGGCGGTGCGCAGCAGATCTTCGGCGTCGAAGCGGATCTCGCCACGTATGGCAAGACGATCGGTGGCGGCGTGCCGATGGCGGCGCTCGCCGCGCGCGGCAATCTACTCGATGGCATCGACGGCGGACAGTGGCAGTTTGGCGATACGTCGGCGCCGAATCCGTACATCACCTTCTTCGCGGGCACGTTCAACAATCATCCGCTCGGTCTCGCGCTGTGCCACTCGGTGCTTACCGAACTGAAGCGCCGCGGCCCTTCGTTCCAGGAAAGCCTGACCGAACGCACCCACGAACTCACGGAGCGCCTCAATAGACGCCTCTCCGCAATCGACGCACCGCTGTCGCTGACTCACTTCGGTTCGTTGTTCCGCTTCAAGCATGCGGGCAACCTGGACCTGCTGTACTACCACCTGCTGTATCGCGGCCTGTTCGTCTGGGAAGGCCGTAACTGCTTCCTGTGCGACGCGCACGGCGAAGCGGAGATCGACGCAATCGTCGAGCGCACGATGGATGGTGTGGAAGCCCTGCGCGAAGGCGGCTACTTGCCTGGCGCAAAGCCTGCCACCGCAGTACCCGTGCCAACACAACCGCTGAACTCGCCGCTGAACCTGCCGTTGTCCGACCAGCAAAAGCAGATCTGGATCGCCTCGCAGATCGATCCGGCCGGCGCGCTCGCGTATGTCGAAACCGTCAGCATGGAACTCGAAGGCCGGCTCGATGCAGCCGCACTGCAACGCGCGCTAGGCCGCCTTGCTGAGCGCCACGAAGCGCTGCGCACCACGCTCGACGGCGAGAACGACCGGCAAACCGTACATGCCTCGCTGCCGGTGCCGCTGCGACTCGAGACGAGCGACGAACGCGATGCCTGGCTCACTGCCTTCCAGGCCGAACCGCTCGATCTCAGTCGCACCGGTCCGCTACAGGTCGGCCTGCTGCAACCGGCGAGCGGACCCAGCGTGCTCGCGATCCGCGCACACCATGCGCTGATCGACGGTATCTCGCTCGGACTCGTCGTCGAAGAACTGTCGACCTTGCTGCAGAACCCGCACGCCGAACTGCCGGCAGCACTGCCGTTCCGCGAACATCTACGCGCGATTGCCGATGCCGACGACACCCAGGCGCTCGCGTTCTGGCAACAGCGCATCGCCGAAGCACCGGCCCCGCTGCCGCTGTCCACGCTCGGATCGATGCAACAGTCGCGCTGGCAAGGCGCACGCGTGCGGCTGCCAGTACCGGCAGAGGTGAGCACAGCCCTTGGCAAGCTCGCCGGCAGCCACGGCACCACCATCTTCACCGCCGCGCTGGCCACGACGCTGAGCCTGCTGCATGCGTCATACGATCGCGACGATGTGCTGATCGGCATCGGCGCTCATGGCCGCAAACATGGTCACGAACGGATGGTCGGCCAGGCCGCGCAGGTGCTGCCGTGGCGCTCGCGTCTCAAGACCGGCATGCGCTTCGACACGTTGCTGCGCGAGGTCGATGCACAGTGGCAAGGACTTGGCGAATACCAGGCGTATCCGGTCTCGCGTCTGCTCGAACAGGTGCTCGGCAACGAACAGCGGGCGGGCGCGCTGAACGTCATCTTCAACATGGATCACACGCGTCACACCGAATTCGCCGGGCTGCCCGCCCGTCTGCTCGATGCGCCGGTGGCCGGCGCGAAGTTCGAACTGTCGATCAATCTGCTGCAAACGCGCCAGGGCTGGCTGCTCGATCTCGACTACAGCAGCGACCGCTACGAGCGCGAACAGATCGAGCGCATCGGTCGACGCTGGCTCGATTGGGCAGGCCGCGTGGCTACCGATCCGCATCTCGAGTTGGAACGCGCCGTCGCACTGCCCGCCGAGGAACTGAACAAGGTCCTCGCAGCATTCGCCACCGATGTCGCGCCGCCGCCAGCCGCCGACTTCGTCCAGTTGTTCCGCGAGCAGCTGGCCCGCGCACCGCAGGCCATCGCGATTCGCGACCAGCAGCGCGAATACGACTACGCGACGCTCGATCGCGCTGCCCGCGTCCTCGCAAAACGTCTGCACGCTCACGGCGCAGGCGCGGGGCGCATCGTCGCAGCGGCGCTGCCGCGCTCGGCCGAACTCGTGACCGCCGTGCTGGCCTGCTTCTATGCCGGCGCAGCGATTCTGCCGATCTCCGGCGACGAACCGAAAGCGCGCCGCACGCAGATCTTCGCAACCGCGCAACCGGCGGTCGTGCTCACTTTGGCCGCCACAGCAACCGACCTGATCGATCTCGAGATCCCGGTCATCGCACTCGAATCGCCGTCCGCGCTCGCCGCCGCGGTTGCACAAGAAGACTTCGAGCCGCTGCAGAGCACCGCTGGGCAACTCGCCTTCGTGATCTATACGTCTGGCAGCACCGGCGTACCCAAGGGCGTCGAGTGCACGCGCGACGGTCTGGCGCGCCTGCTTGCGTGGAACATCGACCAGTACGAGGTCGGCCACGGCGATACGGTGCTGCTCAGTTCGCCGACCACGTTCGACGTCGCGATGCTCGAAATCTGTCTACCGCTCGCGAGCGGTGGCCGCGTCGCCATCGTGGCGCCGGAGCAGCACAGCGATCCGCAGTATCTGGCAAGGCTCATGGTGGCCGAGCAGGTCACGTTCGCGTTTCTCGTGCCGGCGCTGCTCGAGCTGATCGTGCGTCAACCCGAAATGAAAGAATGCCGTTCGCTGCGCCATCTGCTGGCCGGCGGCGACACCGTGCCCGCCGATCTGCGCGATGCGGTCCTCGCGCTCGGGCTGCCGCTCAAGTTTCACAACGCGTACGGTCCCACCGAGACGACGATACTCGTCAGCCAGTTCGATTGCCTGCCCGGACAAACCGAACACTACGTGCCGATCGGCTACGCGCCGAAAGGCACGTGGTTCCGTATCGTCGACAGCCGCAATCGCCCGGTCGGCGTCGGTATCGAAGGCGATCTTTTGATCGGCGGCGAACAGTTGTCGCGCGGCTATCTCGGCGACCCGGAGTTGACGCGACAACAGTTCGCGACGGACCCGCTGGGTCGGCCCGATGCGCGCATCTACCGCAGCGGCGATCGCGCGTGCTGGCGCGAGGATGGCGCAGTGATCCACCGCGGTCGCGCGGATCGTCTCGTGAAACTGCGCGGTCAGCGCCTTGAGCTGGGCGAGATCGAAATCGCGTTGCGCGCGCATCCGCAGATCGGCACGGCCGTGGTCGACCTGCTCGCGGACCAGACCCTGATCGCGTGGTACGTCCCGAGCGATGTGCTAGCCAACGCGCCGATCGCCGCGTTGCGCGATTACCTCGCCAGCAGGCTGCCGGCCTATATGGTGCCCACTCACTACCTGCATCTGCCGGAGCTGCCGCTCATGAGCAGCGGCAAGGTCGATCGCGCGGCGTTGCCTCGGCCGGCCGAAGCGGTCCCGGCCGCGGTGTCGGATGCATCGCCGCTCGAACGCGAACTGCTCGACTACATACATCGCGAACTGCAACTCGCACCGGGCGGCACGACCGAGAACTTCTTCGCCGCCGGCGGCCAGTCGCTGTCCGCAGCGAAGCTCGTGAGCTGGGTCCGCCAGCACTGGCAGATCGAGTTGCCGCTCAAGCAGTTCCTCGCCGAGCCCAGCGTGCGCAGCCTCGCCATCGCCATCGAAGCCGAGCGTGCCCGCGCCGCCGGTGGCGCGCCCGCGTCCGCCGGCATCATCCCGATCCGCTCCCGCGCGCAACGCCGCGTGCGCCGCGATGCCGCCCTCGAGGGCGTGCAGGCCATCGAGTCTTCCAATAGCGAGGTGAGCCAATGAGCGCTCGCATCGATGAAACGGTATCCACGAACGACATCCTGCTGTTCCGCGCCTCGCCGGCGCAACAGCGGCTGTGGCTGCTCGAGCAGCTGCACGACGGCAACAGCCAGGACTACCTGATCGCGGGCGCCCTGCGACTGCATGGCCCGCTGTCGACGCAGGCGCTCAAGCTCGCGTTGAACGACTGCGTGGACCTGCACGAAAGTCTGCGCACCGGCTTCATCGATATCGACGGCACGCCCTGGCAGGCTGTCGAGCCCGAGCTGGAAATCGGCCTCGTCGAACACGATCTGCGCGCGCTGCCGGCAGCGGAACGCATGCCCACCGCGTTGCGCATGGCGCGCGAAGCAATTGAACGCAACTTCGATTTGCGCAATCCGCCGTTGTTACGCGTGCAACTACTGCGGCTCGAAGCCGATGACTGGCTGTTGAGCCTGTGCATCCACCACATCGTCTGCGACGGCTCTTCGCTGGTCCAGTTGCTGACCGATATCGCGACGGCTTATACGCACCGCCTCGACCCGTCGCAGCCCGCGCCAAAGCCGCCGCGTGTGCAGATGGCCGACTACGCGGAGTGGCAATGCGAGCAGCTCGAAACACCGGCTATGCACGCACGGCTCGCGTTCTGGCAACAACGTCTGCGCGATGTGCCCGACCTCGCATTGCCGCTCGATCATGCGCGACCGGCCGTGCGCGCGGCACGCGGCGCGCGTGTCGAACTGAGCTTCGATGCGAACTTGCGGCAGCGCATCGAACAGGCCGCGCGCGCGAGCAACGTCACGCCGTTCGCGGTACTGCTCGGTGGCTGGGGCATGATGCTGGCCCGCTGGAGCGGGCAGCGCGATTTCGCGATCGGCGTGCCGATCACCGGTCATGGCGAAGCAACGCTCGATGGTGCGGTGGGCTTTTTCATTGAAACGGCCGCGCTGCGCTTTCAGTTCGACGATGCCGCCGATATGCGCACGCTGTGGCGCAACGCCGCCGAGACCTGGCGTGAAGCGATGGCGCAAGGCGGCGTGCCGCTCGACCGCTTGATGAAAAGTCTGAATCGCCCGCAGGCACGCGACCGCACGCCGTTGTTTCAGACGCTCTTCTCGATGGTCCCACCGATACCGCTCCCGACGCTGCCCGGTCTGCGCAGCGAACCGCTGTCGCTGTGGCTCGGGCAGGCAAAGAGCGACATCGTGCTGGAGCTGGGCGAAACCGGTGACACGTTCGGTGGCGCGCTCGAATACGACAGCGCGCTGTTCGATTCGCGCACGATAGAACAGCTGGCGCTCTATTTCGCTACGCTGCTCGACGCCGCGCTCGCCACGCCGCACGGGCGGCTCGCCGATCTGCCGGCTTTCAATGCCACGACCAATACCGCTGCCGATGTCGTTGCATCGACGCAAACCGGCCCCTTCGATCTCGCGAACGGTCTGCCCGCCATCGTGCCGACAGCACGCACCGATGCGCGCATCCCGCTGGCGTGGCATCAGGAACGCATCTGGTTCGTCGACACGTTCGAAACCGGCTATCTCTACGACGCGAGCCCGGTCTATCACAACATTCCGCTGATCCTCGAACTGTCGGGCGATGCCGACGTTGCGTCGCTGGAAGCAGCATTGAACAGCGTCGTCGCGCGCCACGAAGTGCTGCGCACACGCGTGCACAGCGACGGCGAGCAGGCGTGGCAGGTGTTCGATCCCGAGTTGCGTCTCAGCGTGAGCGAATCTTCGGCCAATGGCGAAGAAGCACTCGCCCGCGCAATCGAAGAAACCCGCAAGCCGTTCGCGATGAACGCGAGCCAGCCGTTGCTGCGCGCCGCGTTGATCCGCATCAACGCGCAGCATGCGGTGCTGGCCATCACGGCCCATCACCTGATCGCCGATCGCGTATCGATGCGGCTACTCGCGAGCGAGTTGTTCGAGCTGTATGCAGCGAAGACGATCGGTCGCGCGGCTGTGTTGCCGGAACTGCCGGTCCAGTACCTCGATTACGCCGCCTGGCAGCGGCGCCTGCCCGCCGCAGCGGTGCAGACACTGCGCGGCTACTGGACGCAGCAGTTACGCGGCCCGCTGCAAGCAATGGAGTTGCCGCTGAACCGAGCGCGCATGGCGATCCACGTGTTCGCCGAAGCGCGCCACGAGTTCGTCATCGGCGAGCCGCTGGTCGAACGGCTGCGCGCCGTCGCGGCGCGCTCGGGTCACAGCGCCGCCGATGTGCTGTTCGCCGGTTTCAATGCGTTGTTGCGCCGCTATAGCGGACACGAAGAACTGGTCGTCGGCTTCAGCGCGCCGTGCCGCGAACGCGCCGCGATCGCCGCGCTGATCGGCCCAATCGCCAATCTGCTGGTATCGCGCAGTCAGGTCGATGCGACGACCACGCTGCAAGCATTGCTCGACCAGGTACAGCGCAATACATCGCAAGCGCTCGAACATCGCGACATGCAGTTCGATCAGTTGGTGCTCGCGCTCGCACCCGACAAGGACATGAGCCGCACTGCGCTGTTCGACATCCTGTTCCAGTTCGACGACACAGCGCCGCAAGTGCTGTCCGGAGGCGGACTCAGTGCAACGGCAGTCGAAACCAACCTCGGCTACGGCAAGAACGACCTGCATCTGTTCGTCCATGCACAGGACCGTCACTGGGCCGGCAAGCTCGTCTACAACGCACTGTTCTTCGACGCGTGGCTCATCGAACAGATGATGGCCCACTACCTGACGCTGCTAGAAGCGCTGGCAACAAACCCCGATCAGCCGATCGACAGCGTGCCGCTACTCGGCCCCGCCGAACGCGATACCCAGTTGCTCGTGTGGAACGACAGTGCGGCGGCGTACCCGCACGAACGGACCGTGCATCAGTTGTTCGAAGAGCAGGCCGAACGCACGCCTCATCACATTGCCGTCAGCTACGGCGACGAACAGCTCAGCTATCGCGAACTGAATACGCGGGCCAATCAGCTCGCGCATCGGCTGCGCGCCTCCGGCATCGAACGGCAAGCACTGGTGGTGCTGCTGCTCGATCGTTCGCCGGACATGATCGTGGCGATTCTCGCCGTCATGAAAGCCGGTGCGGCCTATGTACCGATCGATCCGCATGCGCCGGTGGAGCGGATCGAATACATCCTCAAAGACAGCGGTGCGCGTCAGGCGATCGTCTCGCCGAACCTGCCCGGCAATCTGCCCATCGGCGATCTGCAAACCATCACGCTCGGCGACACGGCCGGTAGTCTGGCCGGCTGGCCCGATACCAATCCTGACAATCTGAATTCGCCGGACGACCTGATCTACGTGATCTACACGTCCGGCTCCACGGGACAGCCCAAGGGCAGCCTGCTCGAACACCGCAACGTCGTGCGCCTCATGCACAACGACAAGTTGCAGTTCACGTTCAATGCCGACGACGTGTGGTCGCTGTTCCACTCGTATGCATTCGATTTCTCCGTCTGGGAGATGTACGGCGCCCTGCTCTACGGCGGTCGCGTGGCGATCGTGCCGGACACCGTGCGCAAGGACCCCGCGCTGTTCCTCGATTTTCTCGAACAGGAAGGCGTCACGGTCCTCAACCAGACACCGTCGGCCTTCTATAACCTCAGCGGCGTCGCGGTCGCCCAGGCGGAATGGCCGCTGCCCGCACTGCGTTACGTGGTATTTGGCGGCGAAGGGCTGGACCCGGGCAAGCTGCGCGCATTCCATCGCGCGTACGGCCACGTTGCGCTGATCAACATGTACGGCATTACCGAAACTTGCGTGCATGTCACGTTCAAGCACATCGGTCAGGCCGAGATCGACAGCAATCTGTCGAACGTGGGCCGGCCGATTCCGACCACCACGGTCTACATCATGGATGCCGAACAACGCCTCGTGCCCGCGGGCGTGCCTGGCGAAATCTGTGTCGGCGGCCTCGGCGTCGGTCGCGGCTATCTGAACCGGGCCGATCTGACGTCGCGGCGGTTCGTGACCAATCCGTACCTGCCGCACGAACGGATCTATCGCTCGGGTGACCTCGGCAAGCTGCTCGAAAACGGCGAGATCGTTCATCTCGGTCGCATGGACGACCAGGTGAAGATTCGCGGTTTCCGCATCGAGCTCGGCGAGATCGAAGCGAAGCTCAGTGCTTGCGAGACCATTGCCGAAGCGATGGTGATGACACGCGAAGATACGCCGGGCGATAAACGTCTGGTCGCCTACGTGATCCTCGACGCGGGCGCGCAACTGTCGCTGCCTGGTCTGCGTACCCAGCTCGGCAAGGTGCTGCCGGATTACATGATTCCGAGTGCGTTTATCGCGCTCGATGCGTTCCCGCTTACTGTGAACGGCAAGCTCGATCGCAAGGCGCTGCCTGCACCCGATCTGTCGCAAGGCCAGCTGTCGGCGCATGAATACGAAGCGCCGCTCGGCGAAACCGAGCAGGCCATCGCGCGGATCTGGCAAGAACTGCTCGGCATGGAACGGGTAGGACGTAGCGACAACTTCTTCGAGATCGGCGGTCATTCGCTGCTGGCCGCCAAGGCCATGGCGCGTCTTGGCAAGCAGTTGCAGCACGCGTTGCCTATCAGCGCGTTGTTCGATGCGCCCGTGCTCGCCAACCTGGCTACCGCGTTTACTACGGCTGCAGCGGCAGCAGAATCTGCTACGTCGAGCAGGCCGGTTGCGTCGATCGCTAAATCCGCCAGCGGACAAAGCGCCCTACCCACGCCGGCTCGCGACGCGCACGCGGCCACGCCGCTGTCGTCGGCCCAGGCTCGCCTGTGGTTCGTTCATCAACTCGATCCGCTCGATACGGCGTACAACCAGTTCGGTGCGGTGCTGATCGAAGGTCAGTTGCAGATCGATACGCTCACGCAAGCGCTCGCTTTGCTACAGGAACGTCAGCACAGTCTGCGCACGCGCTTTATCGATCGCGACGGTGTGCCGTTGCAGCAGGTCATGCCGGCCGGCAACCTTGCCTTGCCGGTCGACAATCTCGAAGCACTCGATCCCGCCGAACAGGATCAGGCGCTGCTCAAACTCGCTAGCGACGAGGCAAACCGTCCGTTCGATTTGACCGAGGCACCGCTGCTGCGCGCACGCTTGCTGCACCTCGGACCGGAACAGCATGTGTTCTGCCTGACGGTGCATCACATCATCATCGACGGCTGGTCGCTCGGTGTTCTCTGGCAGGAACTCGGCGAGCTGTACCGCAGCCTCGCCGCACGACGTCCGGCTACGTTGGCGCCGCTGCCGCTGCAATACGCGGACTACGCGCAATGGCAATTGGCGATGCTGGACAGCGCACCGCTGCGACACCATATCGATGCCTGGCGCCTCGATCTCGCCGACCTGCCCGCACTCGATCTCGCCACCGATCACGTGCGCCCGGCGCAGCTGGGCCGCACCGGCGCGCAGGTCGATTTCGCGCTCTCCGGTCGTGCGGTTACCGCGCTGGACAAGCTCGCGCGCGCGGCCGGCACGACCCGTTTCGTCGCCAGCCTCGCGATCTTCGCTGCGTTGCTCGGACGCTGGAGCGGTCAGTGCGATTTCGCGCTCGGTGTGCCGATTGCCGGCCGCGAGCGCGACGATGTCTACGACGTGATCGGCTGCTTCATCAACCTGCTGCCGATCCGCGTCGAACTGACGCAAGCTGCCGGTTTCGGCCAGCTCGCCGAGATGGTGAAGCAGCGCTACCGCGCCGCGCTCGAACGTCAGGCGCTGCCGTTCGAACGACTGCTGGAGGCGCTGCGCCCTGGCGTCGACAACGGTCAACATCCGCTGTTCCAGGTGCTGTTCAACTACATGCACAGGGACATCCATACGACAGTGACCGACGGCCTGCGTCTGCAGCCGCTGGAACTGCCCGGCGACATCGCGCAGTTCGACCTGTCGCTGCATCTGGATGATTCCGCCGATGGTGTGCATGGCCGCTTTATCTACCGTAGCGAGCTGTTCGACGCGGCTACTGTCGAACGCATGGCCGCCGGCTATCGCGCCCTGCTCGAAGCCGCCGGCGAGAGCACGCTGGGGTGGGCCGATGTGGAACTGGCTACCGCGAAAGATCGCCAGCGCCTTGCGGCCTGGAACGATACCGCCGTCGACTACGGCCCGGCCACGACGCTCGATGCGTTGATCGCGGAACAGGTCGAGCGCACACCGCAGGCCACTGCCATCGCGGCGGAAGACGGCGCGGTCGACTTCACCGAATTGCTCGCGCGCGCCGATGCGCTGGCCGAGCGTCTGCGCGCTGTCGGCGCGGGACCGGACCGCGTCGTCGCCGTGTATCTGCCGCGCGGCGTCGATCTGCCGATGACGCTGCTCGCCGTGCTGCGCGCAGGCGCGGCCTATCTGCCGCTCGACCCCGACTTGCCCGCCGACCGGCTCGCCTTCATGGTCGCCGACGCTGCCCCTGTCGCGCTCGTCGCAGCGGCCGGAAGCTACGAGTGGCTGCCCGCGGAGTTGCCGGTACTCGCACCGAATTTAGCAAGCGAAGCGGCCGCTGCTGCCGCTGCAGGAAAGAGCACCGGCAAGCGCACCAAACGCCGCACGAAAGCCACGACCCAGGCCACCGCGCAGGCAGACAAAGACCGCAGCCCCGACAACCTCGCCTACGTGATCTACACCTCGGGCTCGACGGGCAAACCGAAGGGCGTGATGGTGTCGCACCGCGCGATCGCCAACCGACTGCTCTGGATGCAAGCCGAATACGCGCTCGGCACCGGCGACCGCGTCCTGCAGAAAACACCGTGCGGCTTCGACGTGTCGGTATGGGAGTTCTTCTGGCCGATGCTGACCGGCGCGACGCTGGTCATGGCCCGCCCCGACGGCCATCGCGATCCGGATTACCTCGCGGCGCTGATCGAGCGCGAGCAGATCACGACGCTGCACTTCGTGCCCTCGATGCTCGATATTTTCCTCGCCAACACCGAGCCCGGCCGTTGCGCGCCGCTGCGTCGCGTGTTCACGAGCGGCGAGGCACTGAGCCCCGATCTGCGCGACCGCTGTCTGACGTTCCTGCCGCAAGCCGCCCTGCACAATCTGTACGGCCCGACCGAAGCCGCCGTCGACGTGACCTACTGGCCGTGTGCGGAACCCGGCGGCCCGGTACCGATCGGCCGGCCGGTTGCCAACACCCGCATCCATATCCTCGATCGCCACGGACGCATCGCGCCGATCGGCGTCCCCGGCGAAATCTGTATCGCCGGCGTGCAGGTAGCGCGCGGGTATCTCAACCGGCCCGAACTCGATGCCGAGCGCTTCGTCAGCGAGCCTGACGCTACCGGTGAACATGCGCGCATGTATCGCACCGGCGACCTCGGTCGCTGGCGCGAAGAGGGCTGGGTCGAATACCTGGGACGCCGCGACCATCAGGTGAAACTGCGTGGCCAGCGCATCGAACTCGGTGAAATCGAGGCCGCGCTACGCCAGCATCCCGCCGTACGCGATGCGATCGTTCTGCTGCAAGGCGAAGGCGTGCGCGCACGGCTCGACGCCTTTGCACTGGTCAGCCCCGGCGCGCCCGACGGCGCCACCTTGCGGGCCTTCCTGAGCGAGCAACTGCCCGCAGCGCTCGTGCCCGCGCGCGTGCATGCGCTGGAAAGTTTCCCGTTGACGGTGAGCGGCAAGACCGATCGCCGCGCGCTTGCCGAGCTGACGCCGCCGGCATCGCCGGATACCGACATCGCGTCGGCGAGTACCGCCACGCGCGAGCAGGTCACGGCGATCTGGTGCGAGGTACTGGGTTTGACGCACATCGAGCCCACGAAGAATTTCTTCGAGGCCGGTGGCAATTCGCTACTGCTGGTCCAGGTACACGCGCGGTTGAAGCGCAGCTTCGAGCGCGTGCCGACGTTGACCGAACTGTTCCGCTATCCGAGTGTTGCTGCGCTCGCGGCACATCTCGATGGTGCGAGTCCCGCAAACCGGAGCGCCGCACCGCGTGCGGCCCGTGCTGCAGATGAAGCCATCGCCATCGTCGGCATGGCCGGCCGTTTCCCGGGCGCCGCGAACGTAGACGAGTTGTGGCAGGCACTACTGGAAGGACGCAGCGGCATCCGCGAAGTGAGCCGCGAAGAAGCGCTCGCCGACGGCGCCGACCCGGCCTTTCTCGACCATCCGTCGTACGTGCCGTACGCGGCACCGCTCGAAGGCATCGGTCACTTCGACGAAAAGCTGTTCGGCTACAGCCCGGCCGACGCCGCGCTGCTCGATCCGCAAGGTCGCTTGCTGCTGCAATGCGCGTGGGAAACGCTCGAACACGCCGCGGTGAATCCCGATCACACGGATCAGCGCATCGGCGTGTTCGCCGGTGCGACGGTCAGCACCTACGCGTTGCACGCACTGCGCGAACACGCGCAGGACCCGTCGTTTGCCCAGCGCGTGCTGTTTGCCAACGACAAGGACTACATCGCGAGTCGCATCGCCTACAAGCTCGGACTGAACGGCCCCGCGATCGGTGTGCAGACCGCGTGTTCCAGTTCGCTGGTAGCGGTCGCGCTGGCTGTGCAGGCGCTGCGCAACGGCGAGTGCGAAGTTGCGCTGGCCGGAGGCGCGTCGGTGAGCGTGCCGCATCGCATCGGCTATCTCTACGACGAAGGTTCGATCTACTCACCCGATGGTCATTGCCGCGCGTTCGATCGCGACGCGGGCGGCACGATCGGCGGCAACGGCGTCGCGATGGTCGCGCTGAAGCGACTGAGCGCGGCGCTCGCCGATGGCGATCCGATCCGCGCGGTGATTCGCGGCATCGCGATCAACAACGATGGCTCCGACAAGCTCGGCTTCACCGCACCGTCGATCAAAGGCCAGGAAGCCGTCGTACGCGCCGCGCTGGCCGACGCCGGTGTCGAGGCGAATTCGATCGGCTATATCGAGGCGCATGGCACGGGCACCCGGCTCGGCGATGAAGTCGAACTGAGCGCGCTCGCTGCCGCGTTCGACAGTGTCGAAGCACGTACCGAACCGTGTCTGCTCGGCTCGCTGAAATCGAGTATCGGCCACCTCGATGCGGCTGCCGGCGTGGCGGGTCTGATCAAGGCGGCGCTCACCGTCGAGCACGGCATCGTCCCCCCTACGTTGCATCTGGACACACCGAATCCGCTGTTGCAGGAACACGCCGCGCGCTTTCGCGCGGCAACCGCGCCGACACTGTGGCCGGGCAAGCAGGCGCGGCGTGCCGGTATCAGCTCGTTCGGCATCGGCGGTACTAACGCGCATTGCATCGTCGAGCAACCGCCCGTACGCGAAGCCGCGGTCGTAACACCGGTCGCGCAACTGCTGCCGCTTTCCGCCACGGACCGCGATGCGCTAATGCGCCTGCGCTGGCAACTCGCCGACTATCTGCAGAAGCATCCCGACACCGATCTCGCCGCGCTCGCCTGGACGTTGCAGAGCGGCCGGCGCGTGCTGGCCTGGCGTCAGGCGTGGCTGGTCGAAACGGTCGAAGGAGCCGTGGCACTGCTGCGCGATAGCGCGCTGCCCGAGACACCTGCCGCGACCGACGCTGTGGAGCTCGACACGCATGCTGTCTCGCTGGCGCAAGCGGCCGAGCGCTGGCAAGCAGGCGCGACACTCGACTGGCACGCGCTGCACGGCACACGTCCGCCGCAACGCTTGAGCCTGCCGGCCTACCCGTTCGCGCAACATCGTCACTGGCTCGACGCTGCGAGCGCATCCGGTCCACAACTGGCCGTACTCGACTGGCAACGTGTGCCGGCTGCGCCGCGCGCGCGCAGTGCCGAACCGATCGCCCTGTACGGCAGCGATCCGGCATTGCTCGCCGCACTCGCGGCACAGCTCGAAAAAACAGGCGCCGCTGTCGAAACACTGACCTCGCTCGACGGTCTGCGTCGCGAGCAACGCCTCGTCGTGCTGGCTCCCGACTACAGCCAGGTGCTTGCGCTGTCGCATCAACTGGCCGTGTTGCCGCCGCAACGACTGGTGCTGGTCGGCCGTCATGCCGAGGACAGCAGCGATGCCACCGACAGCGAAGCAGCCATGGCCTTCGCCGCAGCCCTGCCGCTAGGCCAGGAGCTGCCCGAACTGGGCCTGCGCCGCATCGACCTGGCCGGCGCCGACGATGCCCGCCAGCTCGCCGCACTCGCAGTCGAATGCGCGGCCGATGGTCCTGCGCTGGTCCAGTTGCGCGACGGTCAACGTCGCGTGCCCAAGGTGCAGACGGTGCCTGCCGCACCGGCGGCGACAGCGTGGCGCGACGAAGCCGTGGTGCTGATCACTGGTGGCTACGGCCAGCTCGGTTTCGCCTTCGCGCAGCATCTCGCGGAACACTCGCGTGCCCGGCTCGTACTACTGGGCCGCACCGCGCCACCCGACGACGATCCGCGCCTGCAAGCGCTGCGTGCGAACGGTGCCGAGGTGCTCGCACTGAGCGGCGACATCGCCGAACCCGGCGTTGCCGAACACGCGGTGCAAATGGCCCAGCAACGCTTTGGCGCGCTGCATGCGGTGATCCACGCGGCGGGTATCGCCGGTAGTGAGGCGCAAAAGCCGCTGCTCGAAACCGACCTCGCCGAGAGCGCGGCGATCTGGACAGCCAAGCGCGCCGGCACACAACAACTCGCCACCGCACTGGACGGCCTCGTGCTCGATCACGTTCTGTTGTGCTCGTCGATCTCCACCGTGCTGGGCGGGCTCGGCTTCGCCGCGTACGCCGCCGGCAATCGCTGGATGGAAGTGTTCGCCGAGGCACAGAGCCGGCGCGGCGACACCCGCTGGCTCGCGCTCGCCTACGACGGTCTGCATTTCAGCAGCGACCTCGCGCAGGAACCGGCGCTCGACGCTGCCACGGCCATCGCGCTTGCCGAGCAGGCGCTGACGGCTGGCCTCAGCGGTCGCGTGCTGGCTGTAGCAAGCGACCTGCAGAGCCGCCTGCGCCGCTGGGATAGTCAGACGCTGCGTGCACCGGCTGCCGTCGACGCGCTCACGCCGGCCGCACTCGCCACCGTCTACGACGATCCGCTGCAAGCCCTCGTGGCCCAGGCGCTCGCCAATACGCTGGGGCTCACGCAGCTTGGACCCGACGACGATTTCTTCGAACTCGGCGGCGACAGCCTCGTGGCGACCCGTTTGATCGCCCAGTTGCGTGAAGCCACCGGATTGAAGCTGTCGGTCGGTCTCGTGCTGCGCGCGCCGAGCGTGCGTCTGCTGGCCGCCGAGATCGCGGCCTTGCGCGGCGGCAGCAGTGGCACTAGCAACAACGGCGGCCGCACCGAAACCACCGACGACCACGCTTTTGAAGAGGGCGTCCTATGAACGATGCCGGCAGCACGATCGCGATCCGCCTGCTCGCGGAGTTGCACGACCTCGGTATCGCCCTGTGGATCGAGGATGGCCAGCTGCGTTTTCGCGCACCCAAGGGCAAGCTACCGCTCGACCTGAAAGAGCGTCTGGTCGCTCACCGCGCGGAGTTGCTGGCCCAGCTCGAACGGACCCGCGACGCGCAAACGATCCGGCGTCGGGTGCAACCGCAGGGCGAGCCTGCGCCGCTATCGGTGCAGCAACGCGCCGTGTGGGCGGCACAGCAATTCGGCGGCGGCCAGGCGTTCCTGATGCCAGGCGCGTTGCAACTGGATGGCCCGCTCGACGCCGACGCGCTGCAACGTGCATTGCAGGCACTGTGCGCACGCCACGAAGCATTGCGCACCACGATCACGCTGATCGGCGAGCAACCGATGCAGACGGTGCTGCCTTCGATCGACCTTGCGTTACCGCTCTACGATCTGTCCGCACTCGACGAAGCGGGGCAACAGAGCGAACTGGACCGCCTGCTGGCCGAAGAAGCGACCACCACAATCGAGCTGACCCAGGCACCGCTGCTGCGCACCCGCCTGATCCGCCTCGCCGCACAACGTCATGTGCTGTGCCTGACCTTGCATCACATCGTCGCCGACGGCTGGAGCATCGATATCCTGCTCGGCGAACTGAGTGCGCTGTATCGCCCCGGCGCCGCGACTGCGCCTGCCTTGCCGCCTGGCGGGCTCGGCTATGCGGACTACGCGGCCTGGCAAGTCGCACATCACGCGGTCGACGCCGATCAGGACGACCTCGTTTTCTGGCGCACACAGCTCGCCGAACTACCGGCGCCGCTCGAACTGTCCACACGCCGCGCCAACGCCACCGACAAACAGTTCGTCGGCGCATCGGTGCAAGTCGATCTGCCCGCAGCCGAGTTGCGCGCGCTACGCCAGCTTGCCACCCAGGCTAAGTGCACGTTGTTTGCGGCGCTGTGCGCGAGCTTCGCCGCGCTGCTCTATCGCTACAGCGGTCAGCGCGAACTGCTGATCGGTACCGCCATCGCAGGGCGTGGTCAGCGTGAACTCGAAGATGTCGTGGGGCTCTTTGCCGGGCGCCTGCCGCTGCGCTTGCAGGTCGATCCGCAACTCGGTTTCGCCGCATTGATCGGCAGCATCGGGCAGCAAACAACCGAAGCATTCAGCCATGCCGAAGTGCCGATCGAACGCATCGCAACGCAGGTATTGCCCGCGAGCGAGAGCGGTCGAGATCTGTTCCAGGTGATGATCGCGCTGCAAAACGCGATCCAGAACGAGCTTCGTCTGGAAGGCTTGCAGGTACAGCCGGTTGCGACGCCGCCGACCGTCACCAAGTTCGATCTCGCGCTGTCCTTCGAGGAACGCGGCGATCGGCTGATTGCCGCGCTGGAATATGCGAGCGCGCTGTTCGAGCGCGAGCCGATGCAGGCCATGCTCGATCACTGGTTGCAGTTGCTGCGCGTCGCGCTCGCCGAGCCGCAACGTCCGTTGTCGCAACTGCCGCTGCTGTCCGCACGCGAGCGTGCCGCCCTGCTCGATTTCCGGCCCGAGGGCGCGCCTGCTACGCACTTGTGGCAGGGCTTCAACGATGTGGTCGCAGCGCATCCGGAACGGATCGCATTGAGCTCGCCGCTCGCGTGGAATCACGCCGAACTGCGCCAGGTCACTTATCGCGAACTGGCAGCGACAGCGCGCGGTATCGCTGCTAGCCTGCACACAGCCGGTGTGCGCCGCGGCGACGTCGTGGCGATGGCCGGACATCGCTCGATCGATTTCATCGAAGGGCTGCTTGGCATCCTCGCCACGGGCGCGGCCTATCTGCCGCTCGATCCGGAAACGCCGGCCGCACGCATCGCGGAGATGGCGGAAGACAGCGGCGCCAACCTGCTGCTCGCCTGCGACGATGCGGGTCTATCCTTCGCTGCGCTGTTTCCGGTGACCATCGATTTGCGCGATTTGCGCGCGCAAGACACGCAGGAAACGCCGTCGGCAAGCGAAGCGTTCACCGGCGCAGCCAGCGATATCGCGTATCAGATCTTCACGTCCGGTTCGACCGGTCGACCCAAAGGTGTGCTCGTCAGCCATGCGAACGTTGCGCACTTCCTCGCCGGCATGCAGCAGTTTCCGTCCGATGGCACCTATCTGAGCTTCGCGTCGACTGCCTTCGATGCCTCGATCATGGAGATCTGGCTGCCGCTGCTCAAGGGCGCCCAGGTCCTCGTCGCGCCACCCGGATTGCCCGATCTCGACGCGCTCGGCAACCTGCTCGATACGCACAACGTGCAGTTCGCGTGGCTGACCGCCGGTCTGTTCCAGAGCCTGTGCGAAACCCATCCGCAGGTGCTGGCCAATCTCGAACATCTGATAGCCGGTGGCGACCGTCTATCGCTCAATGCCTTGCGCGCGCTGTTCGCGCGCGGCGGCAAGGTGCGTGTCTACAACGGCTACGGTCCCACCGAAACGACGGTGCTCGCGACCCTGCATCCGATCCTTCCCGCAGACGTCGGCCCCGATGCGGTCAGCGTGCCGATCGGTTCGGCGGTCGGAGCAACCCGTTTGTATGTGCTCGATGCACACGGCGAACTGGCGCCGCCGGGTGCGGTCGGCGAGTTGTATGTCGGCGGCGGCGGTGTTGCCGGCGGCTATGCGAAGCGGCCCGAACTGAGCGCCGAGCGTTTCCTGCGCGACCCGTTCGGCGTCGTGCCCGATGCCCGCATGTACCGCACCGGCGACCTCGTACGCTGGCGCGCCGATCGCAGCCTCGAATTTCTCGGACGTGCGGACCGTCAGGTGAAAATCCGCGGTTTCCGTATCGAACTGGCCGAAATCGAAGCGCATATCGGCGCGCATCCAGCGGTGGTGCAAGCGCTCGTCGATGTGCAGGACACCGACGGCCACAAGCAACTGACAGCCTACGTCGTACTCGCACCCGATCACTCGCTCGACGCTCGCGAACTGAGCGCCTTTCTCGGCCAGCATCTGCCCGACTACATGCTGCCGCAGGCACTGGTGACGCTGCCGCGTCTGCCGCTCACGACGAACGGCAAGCTCGATCGCAACGCGTTGCCGAAGCCGGCACCGCGCAGCGCGAATCTCGATGCACTGCCCGACAACGAACAGGCCCGCGTGCTGAGCGCCGCGTGGCGCGAATTGCTGAAGGTCGACACGCTTGGAGCCGACGACAACTTCTATCACCTTGGCGGCGATTCGATCATCGCGATGCAAATGGCGATGCGGCTCTCGCGCCAGGGCTGGGAGATGCAACCGCAGGAACTGCTGCGCCAGCCGACCTTGCAGGCTCAGGTCGCGCTGTTGCAACGACGCCGCGAAACCATCGAGCGTCGCGCGCATGCGGGTCCGCTGCCGCTTACGCCGATCCAGCAGTGGTTCTTCGCGATCGACATGCCGCAGCGCGATCACTGGAATCAGGCCGTGCGACTGGCCATCGATCCCGCTACGCTCGAACGTCTGCCCGCTGCGTTGAGCGAACTGGAGCGGCTGCACGATGCGTTGCGTCTGCGCTTTCATCGTGACGACGATGGGCAGTGGCGGCAGACCATCGCCGAGGCACAGGCGGACCGTTTGCCGAAACATCACCACGTGGCCAGTGAAGCAGAGGCTCAAGTCTTGATCGGCGCGGCCCAGCAAAGCCTCGATATCGAACGCGGTCCGCTCTGGACTGCGCTGTTGCTCGAAGCGCCGCAATGGCCGTGGCCGCATCTGCTGATCATTGCGCATCACCTGGTTGTCGATGGCATGTCGTGGCGTGTCCTGATGGAGCACCTAGGTCAACTGCTGCACGGTGAACAACCGATTGCGCCTACGCTCGGCTATGGCGACTGGGCTGCGCACCTGGCCGCTGAGCCAGTCGGACAGATCGCCGCTCAATCAGCCGCCAGCGCAGTCGTCGCACCGCGGTTGACGCCCGCACCGCTCGCTCATCGCGACGGCGAGAACCTCGAAAGCAACACCCGCGTGTGCTGCGTCGCGCTACCTGCCGCATTGAGCCAGGAACTGCTCGGCCCGGCCAACACGCCATATCGCAGCGAGCCGACCGAACTGATGCTCACAGGCTTACTGCTCGGCTTGCGTGAGGTGTACGGACAACAGAGCCTTGGTATCGCACTCGAGCGGCACGGTCGCGATCTTGACGGCGCGGCACTTGCCAGCACTGTCGGGTGGTTCACCCGCATCGTGGCAATCGAGCTGGCATTCCCTACGCAACTCGCCACGCAATCTGTCGCGCAACGCACGCCACTCGAACAAGCGCTGCTGGCAATCAAGCAAACCGCGCGCAGCACTCCCGCGGGTATGGACTCGATAGCAGCGCGCGCACCGGATGTCGCCTTCAACTACCTCGGCCAGTTCGACCAGGCGCTGAGCACGACCGGCCCGCTGCGCGCAGTCGAAGAAAGCAGCGGCGAGCCGCTCGATGCGCAGGCACCGCGTCCCTATCCGATCGAGATCGTCGCGCACGCGACCTCGGCAGGTCTGCGGATCGATTTCCGCTACAGCGCGGCGCAAACCGACGCGACCCAGCTCGAAGCCTGGGCTCACGCCACCGTGCGCGCACTGGAAGAACTGCTCGTGGCGCTGCGTCGTCCCGGTGCGGGCGGCCGCGCACCGTGCGACTTTCCGTTGAGCGGCATTCGCGAACAGCAGCCGCTCGATACGTTGCTGCAAACGTACCAGTTGGAGCCCGCAGCGCTCGCCGAGTTGTTGCCGGTCAGTGCCCAGCAGCGCGGCATGCTGCTGGAAAGCCTCGCGCGTCCCGGCAGCGGCATGCATATCGAACAGTTCATCGCGACGTTCGACAGCAGCTTCGATCCCGCTGCACTGGAAGCGGCGTGGGCACGCCTGATCGTGCGTCACGACGCGCTGCGTAGCCGCTTCGTCTGGGCCGCGCAGAACGAGTTGCTGTGCGCGGTGCTCGCACAGTTCGCGCCGGCATGGCAACACCTCGACTGGCGCGGTGAAGCGGACGGCAAAGCACGTCTTGCCGCGTGGCTCGCCGCAGATCGCCAGCAAGGTTTCGAGCACGACACGCCGCCGCTGCGCTTCGCGACAGTGCGGCTCGACGCAGCCGATACCGCCGATGCATCCGCGGGAAACACCGAGCGCTGGCTCTTCGTGTGGACCTACCATCACGCGCTGCTCGACGGCTGGAGCGTGGCGCGCCTGCTCGAAGAAGCGTTGCACGCCGACCACCTGCCGCCCCCGAGTCACAGTGCACGCCGCTACGCCACGTGGCTCGCCGAACGCGATCGCGAAGAGGCCACCGCGTTCTGGCAGCACAACCTGACCGGCTTCGTTGGACCCACTGCGCTTGGACAGCCGCAAGCGGATCTGCAAGGCACACCTGGCCAGGTCGATCTGCATCGCTGGCTGCCTGCTGCACCGGCCGAGCGCCTGCAAGCGTTGACGCGCCAGCACGGCATCACGCTCGCCAACGTTGCGCGTGGCGCGTTTGCGCTGCTGCAAGGATGGGCCTCGGGACAGCGCGACGTGGTCCAGCTCACCACGGTGTCCGGCCGCCCAGCCGCACTCGATGGCAGCGAGCAATGGATCGGCCTGTTTATCAACAGCCTGCCGCTGCGTCTGAATGTGCCCACGCGAGGCGATGCCTGGTCGTGGCTGCGCGAAGACGTCAGCGATCGCGCGGCTGCAACCGTGCCGTACGAATGGTGTAGCGGCGCCGATATTCATCGTTGGTCGGGTCTGCCCGCCGGCCGGCCGCTCAGCGATGCGCTGCTGGTGTTCGAGAATTATCCGCGGCAGGCGCAACAGGAAGCTGCGGTGCCGATCGTCGAAGTGAACGGGCACGGTGCGCGCACGCATTTCCCACTGACCTTGCTGGTGGTGCTGACCGAACAGGGCTGGCGTTGCGAGCTGGTGGTCAACACCGCCTACATGCCGCTCGCCGAAGCCGGCCGCCTGCTCGATGCGTACGTGGGGCTGCTGGAGCGTCTCGCCGACGAGCAAGCCGACCTCGCCGAACTGATCGCCGGTTTGCCCACACAGGCGCTGCAACGTTGCATGCCGGTGCAGGAACAAAGCCGCGCGCCGCGCACGCAACTCGAGCTGGAGCTCTGCACGCTGTGGGAGCAGCTCTTCGCCGAGCGCGCGATCGGTCTCGACGATAACTTCTTCGATCTGGGCGGGCACTCGCTGCTCGCGCTCGATCTGATGACGCGACTGCGGCAACACTTTGGCCGCGAGGTGTCCTTCGCCGCATTCCTCGGTCAGCCGACCGTCGCGGGTCTCGCCGCGCTGCTCGGCGATCCCTCTCATGCCGACAGCGAACGGTTGATCGCACTCGGGCACGAGGGCGTGCCGCTCTATCTGTTCCCCGGTGCCAGCGGCAATCCGATGGCTTATCTGCCGCTCGCCCGCGCGCTCGACGGCCAGCTCGCCGTGCAGGTGGGCCAACCCGATCTGCACGCGCGTGTCGATACACCTTCGCTGGAACAACTGGCCGACGAATTCGCCACGGCGATCGCGCGGCGTCAGCCGGAAGGCGCATTGCGACTGGCCGGCCATTCGTTCGGCGCGGTGCTTGCCTACGCGATTGCCCAGGTGCTCAAGGCGCGTGGTCGCGAAGTAGAAAGTCTGGTTCTGATCGATCAGCCTGCGCCCGATGGCAGCGACCCGTTTGCCGCATACGACGAAGCCGATCTGCTGTCGGAGATCGCCGAGGCGATGGTCGCCTACTTCGGCCGCGAGTTGCCGCTCGATGCTGCAACGCTGCGCGGACTACCGCGCGCCGAACAGCACCGCCGCATGCTCGAACAATGCCAGGCGGCCGGCATCCTGCCTGTCAGCGCCGATCTGTCGATCATCGACAACCTGCTGACCATCTACCGGCGCAGCGCCTCGATTCTCGCTGCCTACCAGCCGCCCGCGTGGTCCGGCCCGCTCGCCGTGATTCGCGGCGACGCCGCAACCGGCGACGACCCGAGCCTTGGCTGGCATGCGCTGTGTTCGCATGCCGCGACGGCGCGCGTCGACAGCGACCACATCGGCATGATCACCGCCGCTCACGCCGGCGAGCTGGCCGCGCGGATTCTCGAGCAACAGGGGGAAGCATGCGTCCCGGCTTGATGAACCCCGGTTGCTCCGTCGATCCGGCCGCGTTGCAGCGCCGTTCGTCTGCTTCACACCCTGTCGTCCCAGCTACCGTACCCACCGAGTCCGACTAGAGACTGCTCATGCCCAAGTCCTCCAACGTCCAGCACCAGGTCTCCGCACCGATCGCGGTAATCGGCATGGCCACGGTACTACCGAAGGCCCGCAACCTCGGCGAGTACTGGAGTCATATTCTCGGTGGCACCGAGTGCCTTGAGCCGGTACCGCCGAGCCGCTGGCGCATCGATCAGTATCACGATGCCGACCCGTCGGCACCCGATAAAACCTATGCCGATCGCGGCGGCTTCATGCCCGATCTCGCCTTCGATCCGCTGCTGTACGGCATCCCGCCGAACAGTCTCGATGCCACCGACAGCGCGCAGCTCTACGCGATGATGGTGGCCCGCGAAGCGCTGCTCGATGCCGGCTATGCCACCGAGTCGAATGCCGCGGGCAAACCGCTGCCGGCCGCGCGTGCGGGCGTCGTACTCGGCGTCGCCGGCACCACCGTCGAACTCGCGCTCGACATGGCCCGCCGCAGCGACATTCCGAAATGGCAGGACGCGCTGAAACAGGCCGGTGTTGCGGCGGAGCAGATCGACGCCGTCGCCACCGCGATGGGCAACTACTACCCGCAGTGGACCGAGGACACCTTCCCCGGCATGCTGGCCAATATCGTGGCCGGTCGGGTCGCCAACCGCTTCGGTCTGGGCGGCGCGAGCCATACCGTCGATGCGGCCTGCGCGAGTTCGCTGGCCGCCGTGCGACTCGCGTGCCAGGAGCTGCGCAGCGGCGCCGCCGACCTGATGATCAGCGGCGGTGTCGACACCGACAATTCGCAGCTCGCGTTTCTTAGCTTCAGCAAAACGCCTGCCTTATCGAAGAGCGGCAAGGTCAGTGCGTTCGATGCGGAGGCCGACGGCACGTTGATCTCCGAAGGCGTCGCGATGCTGGTGCTGAAGCGGCTCGCCGACGCCGAAGCCGACGGCGACCGCATCTATGGTGTGATTCGCGGCGCGGGGGCGAGCACCGACGCAGCCGGTGGCGCGATCTACGCACCGCGCAGCGAAGGTCAGTTGCGGGCGCTGCGCAACGCGTATGACGAAGCCGGTTTTCCGGCCAACAGTGTCGGCCTGATCGAAGCGCATGCGACAGGCACGACCGTCGGCGATGCGGTGGAAATCGCTTCGCTGCAGACCGTGCTCGAAGGTGCAAAGGCACCGGTCGCGCTCGGCAGCGTCAAGTCGCAGATCGGTCATACCAAGGCCGCGGCTGGTGCGGCGAGTCTCGTCAAAACGTTGCTCGCGCTGCACCACAAGGTGGTGCCGCCGACGCTCAACGTGCGCAAGCCCAACACGTTGCTCGGCGAAGAGGGTCCGCTGTATCTGCCGAAACAGGCTCGTCCGTGGATTGGCAATCCCGATCATCCGCGCCGTGCGGGTGTGAGTGCGTTCGGGTTCGGCGGTGCCAATGTGCATCTGGCGCTGGAGGAATATGCGGCTACGGTGCCCGCCAATCCAGGCCATCGCCGCGCACTGCCGCTGCTTTTGAGCGCCGCGACTCCTGCCGCGCTCGCGCGACTGTGCGAAGAAGTCGCCGCGCGCTTCGAACAGGACGCGGACCATACACAGCCCTGGCCCGACACCGCACCGCACGTCGATCACCCGCGTGTGGGCATCACCGCCGTCAACGCGCACGAGGCCGCGACGCTGCTGCATCTGGCCGCGAAGACGTTGTCCCAACGTGGCGAAGAAGCCGCGTGGAGCCTACAGCAGACAGTTCATTTCCGCCGTCGCGCGCTCGACAGCGACGCCAAAGTCGTCGCCGTATTCAGCGGACAAGGCGCGCAGACCGTTGGCATGGGCGCCAAGCTCGCCACCGATTTTCCGCAACTGCGCACGATCTTCGATGCCTTCGATGCCGAAGCAAAAGCACACGGCCACACGCCGATCACCGACCTGCTTTATCCGCCTGAAACCTTCGCCCCTGCGCAAGCGCTGGCACAACGCCAGGCGCTGACGCATACGTTGTACGCGCAAGCTTCGATCGGCGCGTACAACATGGCCGTGTTCACGTTCCTGCGCGAGCACGGTTTCCGTCCCGACCTCGCAATCGGCCATAGCTTCGGCGAACTCTCCGCACTGTGGGCAGCGGGGAGTCTCGACGACGAGCAATACCGCGCCATCGTCCTCGCGCGCGGCGGCGCGTTGACACCGCCTGCCGGACTGGCCGAAGGCGGTCTGCTGGCGCTGAATGTCGACGCCGAGCGCGTGCGTGCGCTGCTGCCGCAACTGCCGGGGATCAGCCTCGCTAACCTCAACAGTCCGCGTCAGACCGTAGCCGGCGGCGACGCGCAAGCGATCGAGCAGGCGCTGCCGGTGTTCAAGCAGGCCGGCATTCAGGCGGTCCGCATTCCGGTCGCCGCAGCCTTTCATACGGCACACGTCGGTTACGCGGAAGCCGCGTGGAACGACGCGCTCGCGACACTCGAACCGCACGCGCCGCACTGTCCGGTGCTGGCCAACGTGACCGCCGCGCCCTATCCCGCCGATCCCGCCGGCATACGCGATCTGCTGCGTCGTCAGCCGTTCAACGCCGTGCGTTTTCGCGAACAGATCGAAGCGGCTTACGCCGAGGGCGGCCGCGTCTTCGTCGAGGTCGGTCCGCGCAGCATCCTGACGCGACTTGTCGGTGAGGTTCTCGAAGGCCAGCCGCACGTCGCACTGCCGACCGCACCCGATCCGGCCGGCGACGACGGCCTGCAGATCCAGTCGGCGGCCGTGCAACTGGCTGTGCTCGGATTGCCGCTGCGGCTGGAATTTCCCGCTCTTGAGAAGGCGGCGCCGCGTGCGCTCGCGTTCAATATCAGCGCGTCGAACCATCGCATCGGTAAGCGGCCGGCGTGGCCGGAAGTTGCGGAGGTTCCGGTGGCTGTGTCGGTGTCTGTACCGGTGACGGTTCAATCGCACGCAGCGGTAGTGGCGCCGGCGCCGCTGCCGGTCGCTGCGACGCAGAACGTCGGACAAGACGCGCAGGCAAATGCGTGGCTCGCCGATGTGCATCGTCAGTTCCTCGACGGTCAGCTCGAGCTTGCACTGACGCTCGCGAAGCACGCGCCGTCAGCCGCGGTGCTGCAGCAGATCGAGCGTGGCCAGCAACAGGCCATGGCGTTGCATCTGCAATTCCTGCAGGGACAGCAAGCGTTGTCGGCGGAAATTGGCGGTACGGCCGTTGCATGGTCGGGCAACGTCGGCGCACCGGTCGCTGCGCCGCAACTCTCACCCATCGCGCCCATCGCGTTTGAAGCACCGCGCGCGAATGTGTTGGCACCTGTTGTTGCTGCCCGCGTTGCGGCACCTGTAGCAGCCCCGGCTCCGGTGGTCGCAAAAACGTCGGCGCCTGTCGTTGCCGCTCCCGTTGCAGCCGCGAGCCAGGGTGTGGACATCACCGCGTTGCTGCTGCGCATCGCAGCAGAGAAAACCGGCTTCCCCGCCGAGATGCTGAACGCCGGCATGCGCCTCGAAGCGGATCTCGGTGTCGACTCGATCAAGCGCGTCGAAATTCTCGCCTCGGTACGCGACGCGTTGGGTGTCGCCGAGGATGGCAAGCTCGGTGACGAGTTGCGTCAGGCGGCGACGATCGGCGACATCGCTGCGTTGCTCGGTAGCCACCAGGGCGCATCCGCAGCACCATCGGTTGCCTCGGTTGCTTCAGTTGCGTCGGTCACTCCGGTCGCGGCTCAGGCCAGCGCCGCAACCGGCATCGACGTCGCCGCGCTACTGCTGCGCATCGTTGCCGAAAAGACCGGCTTCCCTGCAGAGATGCTCAACACCGGCATGCGTCTCGAAGCCGATCTCGGCGTCGATTCGATCAAGCGTGTCGAGATTCTCGCTGGTGTGCGCGATGCACTGGGCGTCGCCGAAGATGGCAAGCTCGGCGACGAACTGCGCCAGGCCGCTACGATCGGCGACATTGCGGCGCTGCTGGGCAGTCAGCACAGTGCAGCGGCTTCGTCGATAGCACCGGCAGCAGCAGCACCGGCCAGCGTCAGTACGGGCATCGATGTCGTCGCGCTGCTGCTGCGTACCGTGGCAGAGAAAACGGGTTTCCCCGCCGAGATGCTCAACGAGAGTATGCGTCTCGAAGCCGATCTCGGTGTCGATTCGATCAAGCGTGTGGAAATTCTCGCAGGCGTGCGCGATGCACTCGGCGTGGCGGACGACGGCAAGCTCGGTGACGAACTGCGCCAGGCCGCTACGATCGGTGATATCGCTGCATTGCTGCAAGGTCATGTGCAAGCGCCTGCGACCGTTGCGAGCGCGTCAGGTTCGGTACAGACCACTGCGGCGGCTTCGGTCGCTCCGCTGGCTCCGGCCACTACTGACAGCATCGATGTCGGCGCCCTGCTACTACGCATCATCGCCGAGAAAACCGGCTTCCCCGCCGAGATGCTCAACACCGGCATGCGTCTCGAAGCAGACCTTGGCGTCGATTCGATCAAGCGCGTGGAAATTCTCGCCGGTGTGCGCGATGCGCTCGGTATCGCCGACAGCGCGAGCGCCGGTGACGAACTGCGCAACGCGGGCACGATCGCTGAGATCGCCGCATTGCTGACGGGTATGACCAACGCCGTAGCAGCGCCCACTGCGTCCGCAGTCAATACGCCACCGGCTGCCACGCCCACCTACGATGCGCAACGCTGGCGCTCGCTCGCAGTACGCCCCGTACCGATCTCGCTGGGACGCCCCGTTCGCATGATCGCCGACGCCGGCGTACTGCTGATCGACGATGGCGGCCCGCTCACCCGCGAGGTCGCCGCCCGCTTGCGTCAACAAGGCCAACGCCCGATCGTTCTCGCGCTCGCCGGCTGGACCGACGGCGTCAGCGAACACGCCGACGTATCGTGCGAACTGGCCGGTCTCGACGATGCACTGGCCGCGCTGGCCAACGCCCACGGCAACCCGCAAAGCGTGCTGTTGCTGTTGCCCGCAGGCGACGACGCGGCAAGCCGTCGACGCCTCGCGCTCGGCCTGCTGATCGTACGCGCCGTACTGCGCTGGCAGCCGCATTGCATTCTGGGCAGCGCGCGGCTCGATGGCCGGCTCGGCTTCGACGGCGGCGGCGATAGCGTGGCCGGCGGTCTCGCCGGTCTGTTGAAAACGCTGCGTCACGAGCATCCGCAGAGCGTGGCGCGCTTCGTCGATCTCGCCGGATCGCTGGCACCGGCCGACGCCGCCGAACACCTGCTGTCGGAATGGCACGACTGCCAGCGCGCCGCCGTGTCACACAGCGATCCGCTCGCGCACTACCCGGCCGAATGCGGCTGGAATGCACAAGGCCGCTGGACCCTCGCCTGCACGGAAGAAAACGAAACCGCAGCCGAAACGCTGCCGTCGTTGCAAGCCGGCGATCTAGTGCTGGTCACCGGCGGCGCGCGCGGCATCACCGCGGCCTGCATCGAGGCGCTCGCGGCGCAGGTACCGGCGCATTTCGTCCTGCTCGGACGCACGGTCCTCACCGCCGGCGACCCGGCCTGGGCCGTCGGCCACGCAGCGGGTGCAGCGCTGAAAGCGCAAGCGCTGGAACACCTGCGCAGCAGCGGCAAGCAGATCACGCCTCGCCTCATCGATGAAGCGTGCCGCGCAGTCCTCGCCGCACGCGAAGTACGCGCCAACCTCGACGCCATCCGTGCGCATGGCGCCAAGGTCGACTACCTGGCACTCGATCTCGGCGACACCGCCGCGACGCGCGCCGCGCTCGCCGGTCTGATCGACGCGCACGGCCCAGTGAAGATGTTGGTGCACGGCGCCGGCGTGCTGGCCGATCGCCGCATCGTCGACAAGACCGCGCAGGACATCGAGCAGGTATTCGCGCCGAAGCTCGACGCGCTGCTGACCTTGCTCGACGCACTCGACACACAACCGCCGCAACGCGTGCTGCTGTTCTCTTCGACCGCGGGCTACACCGGCAACGCGGGACAATCGGACTACTCGATGGCCAACGAAGCGCTGAGCAAGCTCGCGTTTCGCCTCGGTCGTCGCTGGCCGCAGACACGCGCGGTCTCGCTCGCATGGGGACCGTGGGATGCCGGCATGGTCGACGAGACCTTGAAGAAGCTGTTCGCCGATCGCGGCATCGGCCTGCTGCCGCTCGCCGCGGGCACGCGGACGTTTGTCGAAGCAGCCCTGTCGAAACGTGGCGGCGGCAACCAGTACGTCGTCGGCGCTACCCTGCCCGCGCCTGGCGCCCAGGCCGGTTCGCGCGTTCGGCTCGAGCGGTCCTTTTCGCCGCAGCAAGACCCGCTGATCGACGAGCATCGCATCAACCGGCTCGCCGTGCTGCCTTCGGCGTGGGTCGCCGAGTGGCTCGTGGAATGCGCGACGCGCTGGCAGGATCGCGTGGTCACCGCACTCGAGGATTACCGCGTGTTCAAGGGGGTCGTCTTCGATACGCCCGCGCCGGTGACCCTCACGCTCGAACTCGAAGTGAGCGGGCCGCATACGCTGCGCGCCTCGGTCACCGACGCCGACGGGCGCCCCCGCTTCGCCGGCAATCTCTGCTTCGACCAGTCGCTCGAAACGCGCCAGCGCAAGCTGCCGGTCGCAACCGACAACGTTGCCGATCCCGCGGGTTACCTGGCCGGACCGATCCAGTACGGGCCGAGTTTCCGCGGTGTCGAGCGCGTGTTGCAGCTGGACGCGCACAGCACGCTGATCGAATGCCGGATTCCTGCGCACGTGTCGGAGAACACGACGAGCCATGGGCTGCGACCGCTGATCTATGACATTGCCAGCCACGCGTGCCTCGTCTGGCTGATGGAACGGCATCGCGCGGCGTGTCTGCCAGCTTCGATGGGCCGCTTCAGCTGGCGCGGCGATGCGCCGATGCCGCGCGACTTCTTCGTGGAAATGCGCGTACGCAGCCTGGTCGGCCCGCAGTTCAGCTGCGACTTCGAACTCTGCGATCGCGACGGCCGGGTGTTCGCGTTGCTCGAGGATTTCGCCGCCACCGTCGTCGGTGAAGACGACCCGCTGTGGAACCGCGATCTCAATGACGACGTGATCGGTATGGAGACGGCCTGATGCTCGCGCTCGATATCCTCGGCCTCGGTTGTCTGTTACCGGACGCCGACAGCCTCGACACCTTCTGGGCGAATCTGCTCGCCGGCAAACGATCGATACGCACAGCAGTCGCCGCCGACTGGGGCATCGACCCGAACCGCCTGCGCGGCACCGGTAGCGACCGCACGCCGAGCATCGAGATCGCGAGTCCGTCGGGTTATACGTTCGACCCGCACGGCTACCATCTGCCGGCCGAATTTCTCGCCGCCCAGGATCGTTGTCTGCAATGGCCGCTGGCCGTAGCGCGCGATGCGTTGCGCGACGCCGGCCTGTGGCCAGCCGATAAAGAAAGCCTTGCGCGCACCGGCCTGCTGCTCGGCAGTTATGCCTGGGCGGTCGGCGCGGCGAGCGATGCGTTGACCCGGCCGCTCTACGAACAAGCCATAGCAGAAGCATTCGATGCCGTCGCTCCGCAGGCGCAACTGCGGCTCGCAACGGGCCGTGTGCTGAAAGGCACGCATGCACAATCGGCGCGCATCGGCGGTGGTCTCGTGCGCGGTATCGCTGGGGCATTGGGCCTGGGTGGTCCGCGTTATTCGCTCGACGCAGCGTGCGCCACGTCGTTGTACGCGCTGCGCCTCGCCGCGTTGCATATCGCCGCGGGCGAAGCCGACGCGATGCTGGTGGTCGCCGCCAACGGGTTCGATCCGCTGTACGCGAACCTCGGTTTCGCCGCGACCCAGGCGCTGCCCGACGGCATTCCGAGCCGGCCCTTCGATGCACGCTCGACGGGTCTCGCGCCTGGCGAAGGCGCGGTCGCGATGCTGGTGCGCCGAGCCGTTGTCGGCACGTCGACCTATGGCGTTATTCGCGCAGTCGGTCTGTCCAGCGACGGCAACGGCAAGACCCTGACCGCGCCCAATACGCAAGGCCAGCAACTGGCCTGCGAACGTGCCTATGCGGATGCCGGCGTCGCGCCGTCCAGCGTCAGCTATGTCGAATGCCATGCCACCGGCACCCAGATGGGCGATCGCGTCGAGCTGGAAACGATGAGCGCCGTATTCGGCCCGGGCCAGGCCGTCGGCTCGGTCAAATCGAATCTCGGTCACCTGCTCACCGCCGCCGGCGCGGCCGGCCTCGTGAAGACCGTGCTGGCGATGCGCGAAGGCGTGCTGCCGCCGACGGCCGGCATCGAGCAACCGCTGAGCAGCGAGGCCGATATCGTGTGCGAACTGCGCACGTGGCCCGAGGGATTGCGACGCGCCGCGGTTAATGCATTTGGTTTCGGCGGGGTTAACGCCCATCTCGTTGTCGATGCGCCAGGCGCTGTGTCGACTGCGATCGATCAACGTGCCGATACGAATACGCAGCGCCGCGTCGAAGACACCGCAACACCGCCGCTGCTGACCGGCCTTGCCGCCACCGTCGGCGACTGCGCCAATCTCGATGCCGTCATTGAAGCTTTGCAGCAAGCGAAGCCACGGCTGCGCGATGCCCCGCCCGCGACATTCGCGGGCTTACCGTTCGTGGCACCACGCGGTGCCTATCTCGAGCGCGTCGCCATCGATGCGCTGCGACTGCGCCTGCCGCCGAAGGATCTCGAGCGGCTGCATCCGCAACAACCGTTGATGCTCGCAGTCGGCGACGCCGCATTGCGCGACGCCGGCATCGCTGCCGGCACCTGCACCGCGGTGATCATCGCGGCCAGCATGGACCATAGCGTGCATCGCCTGCTCGCTCGCTGGGAAAGCGGCTGGCGGCTCGCCGATGCACTCGCCGCGGCCGGACTGTCTTTAAGCGACGAAGAACGCGGCAAGCTCGATCAAGCGGTGACCGACGCGCTGCATACACCCGCCGATGCCGCCGTCGCACTCGGCTATATCGGCAACCTGCTTGCGAGCCGCATCGCTTCGGCCTGGGATTTCTCGGGCCCCGCGTTCACGCTGTCCGGCGACGAAACCACGGCATTGCGCGCGCTCGATCTGGGCGCACGCATGCTGGCGGAAGGCGTAGCGCAAGCGGTGCTGGTCGGCGCCATCGATCTGGGCGGCACCATCGAGAATCTGCTGGTCCGTCATGCGAACGGCGAGCCGATTCAGAACCCGCTCGCCGAAGGTGCCTGCGCACTGGTCCTTGAACCGGCAGCTACACACGATCAGGCACGCGCTTACGCGCAATGGCTCGGTGCCGGTTTTGCGGATAGCCTCGCCGATGCGGCGCAGCGTGCCGGGCAACGCGCAGGTCTCGCCGAGGGAACACCTGTTGGGTTGTTCGAAGTGGGCGCCCTGCCGGCTGCTGCACTGGCTGCGCCGCTAGCTGAGGCAACGTGCCCGGCACTGGCGAGCAGCGCCGCGATATTCGGCGACGGCCATATGCTGACGCCTCTGCTTGGCGTGCTGAACGCGGCGCTCGCATTGAATGCGCGCAGGCTGCCTGGCTGGGCCGGGTTGGACACCGCAGCCGCTTTGAACGATGAGCGGACCGCGGCATTCGGTACACCGGCCGCATTGGCCGCATTGGCCGCACTGGGCGAAGGTCGTGCGTACGTGCCGACCGGATCGACTCCATGGTTTCGCCCGGCCGGCGAACTGCGTCACGCCGCCGTGCTCGCGCGCGATCCCGACGGCAGCGCCGCCCACGCGCTGCTGCGCGAAGCTCCCGCTGCGCTGTCGCGCAGCGCGCCCACCACCACGCTACCGTTGTTGCTAACAATCACCGCGCAGACACGCGACGAACTGCTGGCGCGTCTGCGCGAGCTGATTGCCGCGCCGGCACAACTCGGTCTGCGTGCCCGGCAAACATTACGCGGCTACGACGCCGACGCGCCGCTCGCGCTGGCGTTGCTCGCCGACGATGTCGAAGGCTTGCTGGAAGAAGCCCGCGCCGCGCTGGCGCAGTTGCCTGCCGCGCAGGAATGGCAGTCGCCGCGCGGCAGTCGCTTCAGTGCAGCGCCGCTTGGCCGCGAAGGCGGCGTCGCGTTCGTCTACTCGCCGTTGAATACCGCGTTCTGCGGACTCGCGCGCGGCGTCGGTGCGTTGCTGCCCGGTGCGCTCGACAAGCTCGATGCCGGTTACCGCGATGCGGGCGCGGCGATGGGTGCGTCGTTGCTATATCCGCAGCGCCTTGCGCCGCTCGATCCCGAAACGCGGATGCAGATCGAGCAACGCCTGCTCACCGACAACCACGCGCTGATCGGCGCGGGTGTGCTGTCGAGCTGGCTGTACACGCGCCTGCTGACGGAGCGCATCGGCATCGAGCCCGCAGCGGTGTTCGGACATAGCCTCGGACAGCTCAGCATGCTGTTTGCCAACGATGTCTGGGAACCGGGCGATGCCTGGACCGCCCGGCTCGATCAGTTCGGCGAGCATCTGCAACGGTTGGCCGGCGACAAGGTGGCTGTGCGCGAACACTGGCAACTTGCCGACGACCAACCGCTCGAGTGGGCCAACTACCTGCTGCTCGCGCCGGCCGATGCGGTGAAGGCCGCTGCCGCGGGCGAGACGCGCGCCTATGTCAGCCTCGTCAATGCACCCGACGAAGTCACGCTGATCGGCGAGCAGGCGGCCTGCGCGCGCGTGCTGAAAAAACTCGGCATCGGTGCGATATCCGCGCCGGATAGCCTCGTCGTACATTGCGACCCGGCGCAGGCCGAACGCGCCGGCATCGCGGCGGTATGCACGACGTCGCAGGTCGGACCCGCTTCGCCGGCGTTGCTGTTCGCCGGCGGCGCACCCGCCTCGTGGACGCCGCAAGGCATCGCCGAACGGATCGCCGACGACCTCGTCTCGCCACTCGATTTCGCCGCCTTGACCGAGCAGGCTTATGCGCGCGGCGCACGCCTGTTCGTCGAGATGGGTCCGGGTGCGAACTGCAGCCGCTGGATCGGCAAGACCTTGCACGGACGGCCGCATGTCTCGTTCGCGATGAGCCGGCGCGATCAGGATGATGTGCAGAATTTCGGCCGGCTTGTCGCGTTGCTGGTCGCGCATCGGGTGCCGCTCGACATGGCTCGCGTCTGGGGTCTTGCCGACGAATCCAATGCACCGGCGAAGCCCGCGCTGTACAAGGAGCTCAAGTTTCAGCAACCGGCGCTCGCCGGCGTGCTGGCGGATAACCTGCGTCGGCTCGGTGTCGATCAGGCGTTGCAGCGCGCTGCGGGCAAGTCTTCGAACGTGCAACGGGAAAGCGCGAGGGTGGCGGCCGTGCTCGCGTCGGACACGCGCCCAGCGGCCTCTCAGCCGAACCTCGTCGTCAGCGTGCCAGCAGTGCATCAGGACACGTCAGCTCAAACCATCGAGCAGCGTTCCAGTGAACTGAGCGCCACGCTGCTCGCCATCGCCGCACGTCGTGCGCAAGCGCATGGCGCATGGCTCGAACAGCATCGGCAGAGTCTGACCGGCCTGCTCGGTCCGACTCCAGCTCAGGCTCCGGCTCCTGCGACACACGGCGACGAACACAGTGCGAAGCCCGCTGCGCGCCGTCACGCCAAGGCCTCGCTCTACAACGAATCCGACGTAATGGAATTCGCCGAAGGCCGCATCTCGCACGTGTTCGGTCCCGCCTATGCCGCCGCCGACCAGTTGCCGCGCCGCCTGCGTCTGCCCGGTCCGCCGTTTCTCGCGCTAAGCCGCGTGACGGAAATGTCCGGCACGCACGGCCAGTTGCACGGTAGCCGCATCCGCACCGAATTCGACGTGCCCGATCCGGCGTGGAATGCCGTCGATGGCCAGACCTGCTATCTCGCACTCGACGCGCAAGGCGTGCTGTTCCTCGCCGGCTGGCTCGGGATGGATGCGCAGAACCAGGGTCGCCGGGTGTATCGCTGGCTCGATGCCGTGCTGACCTTCCAGGGCGACACGCCGCGTGCCGGCGAATGTGTCGAATACGACATCCAGATCGTCGACTCCTTCCGCAACGGCGACTCGCTGCTGTTCAAGACCGAGTTCCAGGCCAGCACCAACGGCCGCCCGCTGCTGAAGATCGAACGCTGCACAGCGGGCTTTTTCACCTACGAGGAACTGGCGACCGGCGCAGGCATCGGCGAGCAGCACAAGGCCGTGCGCAAACCGGCAACGCAACCGTTCGTGCCGCCGCTGGCACCGCCCACGCGCGCACTCGAAACGCGGGACCTCGTCGCGCTCGCGCACGGCGACATCGCAGGCGTACTGTCGGGCGCGCATGCCGCCGGCGGACCCAACCCGTCGCTGCGTCTGTCGCCGACGATCACGCACATGATCGAACGCATTCCGTACATCCGCAGCACGGGTGGCGTGTGCGGTCTGGGCGGCAGCATGGCCGAGTTCACGCTCGATCCGCAGCACTGGGCGGTACGCGCGCACTTCAAGGACGACCCAGTGTTCCCAGGCCCCTGCATGCTCGAAGGGGCGTTCCAGTTGCTGCAGGTTCATGCGCTCGCGTTGGGGCTCGGCCGCGGTTTGCGCGGCGCACGGTTCCAGCCTGTGTGCGGACGCCCGGTGCAAGCGCGCTTTCGCGCCCAGGTGCTGCCGCGCGGACAGGTGTTCGGTTACCGCGCCGACATCATCGAGATCGGGCTCGACCCAGAGCCTTATCTGATCGCCGATATCGACCTCATCGATGCGGGCCGGGTTACCGGCCGTATCGAAGGACTCGGTGTGCGCCTTGTCGGCACGCCAGTCCACCACGCGATCGACACCGCCGCAGTTCATGCCCCTGGAGTCCTCGCATGAACCACAGCGCTTCTTCATCTTCCAGCAACGCAGCGGCCGCGCCGAGCGATACCGATGAAAGCAACCCATTACATCCGCACAGAATCAGGAGCGAACCCATGACCGATACGACCAACCCGATCATCAAAGTCATCGATCTGGTTCCCGGCGAGCGACGCGAGCTTCCTTCCATCGCGGCCCAGGACCTGACCCGCGAAGTCTTCTGGAACGACTACGTGTGCCGGCACCGGCCGCTCATCATCAAGGAAGGCGCCGCTCACTGGCCGGCGGTCGGCAAGTGGCAAGACCCGGGCTATCTGGAGTCGCTCCCCTCCGACGCCAAAGCGTGGCTGAGCCGCACCTTCAACCCGCTACAGATCATGGTCATCAAGAAGGTCGTGCAGATCAAGAAAGTGCAGGACTGCGTCCGCGAGATGCGCGAAGCCCCCGCCGATCAAACGTATTCGATGACCGGCATTCCGGTGCCGAAGGAATGGCAGCAAGACCTCGGCGAGCACGCGTTCATCTCGCCCGACCGGTTCGAGAAGGCGCCCCGCACTTACAACCGGCAGCGCATGTTCATCTACCGCAATGCGGCCTCAGACTGGCATTACCACGAGACCGACGAGACCTTGACCACGCAGTTGAGCGGCAGCAAGCGTTTCTCGATGTTTCGGCTCACGCCGGAAAACTGGGAGGACTGCAACAGCATCCTCGAAGCCAACCTGCACCACCTGAGTTGCGCGAAGCAGCTGTTCCCGCCGCGTCTTTCGCTCGTCAAGTACGAAGCCACGCTCAACCCCGGCGACGTGGCCTACATCCCGCCGTTCTGGTGGCACGGCGTGGATCCGGAAGACTCGGTGGTCGGCGTGACGCTCGCGAACTGCTTCCGTACGCCGTGGGAGCGTTTTGGCGACTGGCGCGACCCGATCACGCGCGGCATGACCTCGAACAAACCGAAGCCAGGGTATCGGGCATCGCCGATACAGAAAAGCGTGATTGCCTTCACTTCGCTGATGCGCCGCCTGAAGGGCACCCCCTGGTATGAAGAAGTCTGACCTCGCGACATCGTCGATGCAGAACCATGGAGTCAATGCAATGAATGCCCCTGTGAAGATCCCCGGCGCCACCGCCACGGCGCAGTCGCTGGGCAGCGCAGCGTTCCGTGAGCGCCATGGCCTGAGCCTCGCCTATATGGCCGGCGCGATGGCTGCCGGCATCGCCGGCGAGGCGCTGCTCGAAGCGCTCGTCGGCGCCGGTTGCCTCGCCAGTTTCGGGTCGGCGGGCCTGCCTCTGGCGCGCATCGAAGCAGCGATCGCGCGACTGCGTGCCTCGCTGCCCGGCAAACGCCTGTGCTTCAACCTGATCCATACGCCCGATCATCCGGCGCAGGAACGCAGCATCGTCGAGCTGTATCTGCGCGAAGGCATCGAGACCATCGAGGCGTCGGCGTTCATGCAACTGAGCGCGGCACTCGTGCTGTTCCGCGCGCGCGGCGCGCGCATCGACGAGCATGGTCGCGCTCATGCAAAGCAACGGATCATCGCCAAGGTGTCGCGCCGCGAAGTGGCGCAGGCCTTTTTAAGGCCCGCACCCGAAGCGCTGCTCGCGACGCTGCGGGCCGAAGGCGCGCTCGATGCCGTCGAAGTCGCCGCCGCGCGCCTGCTGCCGATGGCCGACGACATCACCGTCGAAGCCGATTCGGGCGGCCATACGGATCGACAGTCGCTGGTCTGCGCGTGGCCGGCGCTCGCCGCGTTGCGCGCACGCGTCGCGCGCGAGTTTCCGCCGGCGGCCGAGGTTGGGCTCGGCGCAGGCGGCGGCCTCGGCACGCCGGCGGCGATCGCGGCCGCTTTCGCGATGGGCGCGGACTACGTCGTGACCGGTTCGATCAACCAGGGCTGCATCGAGGCCGGCACCTCCGATACGGTCAAGCAACTGCTGGCCGGCGCCGAACCCGCCGATGTCACGATGGCGCCCGCCGCCGATATGTTCGAGCTCGGCGTCTCCGTGCAGGTGCTCAAGCGCGGCAGCATGTTCGCCGCGCGCGCCAACCAGTTGGGCGAGCTGTACCGCGCGCATCGCACGCTGCGCGATCTGCCGCCCGACGAATGCAAACGGCTCGAACAGCAGATCTTTCATCAGCCGATCGCAGCGGTGGAAGAGCAGACGCTCGCGTTCTGGCAGGCGCGCCATCCGGGTCTTGCCGAGCGGGCAGCCCAGGACCCGCGCGTCATGATGGGTCTCGTGTTTCGCTGGTACCTGGGCCAGGCCTCGCGCTGGGCGATCAACGGCGATCCGGCTCGCGTGCTCGACTTCCAGATCTGGTGCGGCCAGGCGATGGGCGCCTTCAACGCGTGGGCCGCCGATACGCCGTTCGCCGATCCGCGCCGCCGGCATGCGGCGGCGATCGCGCTGTCGTTGATGAACGAGGCGGGTGCGCATCTCGACAATTTCATGGCGCGCTCGGTGTGGCCACCGGCACTGTCGGCTGTCACATCCACGTCGACGTCGACATCCACGGACGACATCGAACTCGATGAAGAAGAGGATCTGCAGGAGTGGCTGATGCTGCAGATCGCGCGCGAACTTGGCGTCGACATCGACCAGATCGATCCGCGCTGCAGCTTCGAGAGTTATGCGCTCGATTCGGCACGCACCCTGCTGCTGCTCAACCGCGTCGAGCAGCGTCTGTCGATGAAGCTCTCGCCGACGCTCGTGTGGAACTACCCGACGATCGAAAAACTCGCCGCCCGCCTGCAACAGATGGCCGAGGCAGCGAGCGTTGGCGCGGAGGCAAACGCATGAACGGCACCACCCTGCAGCGTCCGCCGATCGTCGACGTCAGTGCGGACCGGCTCTGCGCACCGTGGACCCTGTTCCGCACAGCACGCGCGAACCCGGCGATGCGCCTGCTATGTTTTCCGCACGCCGGCGGCACCGCGCTCGCGTATCGCGGCTGGAGCGAACAGCTGCCCGACTTCGTCGAGGTCTGCCCGATCCAGTTGCCTGGCCGCAGCAATCGCGCGCACGAGACGGCCTATACCTCGGTCGCCGCGCTGCTCGACGATTTGCTGCCCGCGATCGAGCCATTGCTCGATCGACCGGTTGCGCTGTTCGGTCACAGCATGGGCTCGGCGCTCGCGTTTGCGCTCGCCATCAAGCTCGAGCAGCGCGGCCGCGCGCCGCTGCGCGTGTTCGCGTCGGCGCGGCGTCCGCCGTTGCTCGGCCACGTCGGTACCTTCCATGAACGCAACGACGCGGAGCTGACGGCGTATCTGCGCGATCTCGGCGGCACCCCGGAGATCGTCTTCGAGAACGCCGAGTTGCGGACCCAGGTGTTCCGTCTGCTGCGCGCCGACTTGCAGATGAACGACCAGTACACGAGCCCCCACGCGCTGCGCAACGTGCCGATCACCACGCTGGGCGGCCTGCACGATCCGTATGTGCCAGTAGGCGACTTGCAGGGTTGGTCGAGCCTCACTCACTCCGCGTTCGATGGCCGGTTATTTCACGGCGGGCATTTCTTCCCGCAGTACCAGCCGAAGCTCGTGCTCGATTATCTGAGCGAGCGTCTCACTGCCGATCTGGAGGGCCTGCATGTTCGTGCTGGATAAAGCCCATATCGAGATCGTCACGGTCGACCTAGACGCCCTGCCGACGCGCCACGATCTGCTCGACGCCGACGAGAACCGGCGCGCGCGTGCCTTTCTGCGCCCGCAGGACAGCCATCGCTTCGCCGCCGCGCACGGCTTGTTGCGCGAGTTGCTCGGTCTCGCCTGTGGCGAGCCGCCGGCGAGCCTCGTGTGGGGTGTGCGCGAGAGCGGCAAGCCGTGGTTGCCGGCTCATCCACGGCTCGGTTTCAACCTGTCGCATGCCGGCCCGATTGCGGTGATCGCGCTCGGTCGCGATCTACGTGTGGGCGTCGACGTGGAGCACCTCGCCCGCTCGCTCGACTGGCGCGGTATCGCCAGTCACTACTTCAATGCGGACGAATGTCGCGCGATAGGCGAAGGCGAAGGGTCGGCACGGCGTTTCTATACCTTGTGGACCGCGAAAGAAGCGGTCCTCAAGGCGATCGGTTGCGGCCTGTCCGCACTCGATGACGCACCGATCGCACTCGATCGCGAGGGTCGACCGCGACTGCTGCACCCGCTGAACGACGAATGGCATCTCACCCCGCTACACGAGGTCGGGCATCCCGCCGCCCTCGTCTATGACGGCCCCACGCGGATGCTGCGCCACTGGCGCTGGCCGCTTCCTGTCCACCTGCCCGGAACGCTTCATGACCGAGATTATCGAACCCCCCAGCCGGCTTGACGAATATCTGGCCTCAGGCGCCAACGACACCGTGCTGCTGCGCCAGTTGCACGAGCTGATCCAGAACAGCGCGAACGCTGCGCCGCCGCGCGTACCGGGCACGCCGCTGCGTCTGCTGCTGGCCGGCTACAACGGCGGCGGCAATACGGGCGCGGATGTGCGGGTGGCCGAGATGATCCGCCAGATACGCGCCATTCTTGGGCGCGAGCAGGTGCAGATCGGTTTGATCGCCGCCGGCGAGACATTGCCGCTGGAGCTCGCCGACGAGGTCCGGCCCGAGCTGAGCAGCGACTACCTGCCCGACTTTCTCGAGCGCACCTGTCGTCGCTACGACGGCGTGATCGCCTGCGAAGGCTCGATGTTCAAGTCGAACTTCTCCACCGCGCTCGGGGCCTTCATGGCCGCGAGCCTGGGCATCGCTTCGGCGAGCGGACGACTGGCCGTCGGCTACGGCGCCGAGGCCGGCCGCATGGAGCCGGGTCTGCGCGACTTCGTGTCCGGGCTGGGCCAGGGTCCGCTCGTGCTGTGCCGTAACGCGGAGTCGCGCACCTTGCTCGACGGTCTCGGTCTGCGTACCGCGGCGGGTGCGGACACTGCATGGACTTACCAGGCCACGCCCGAAGCTGCCGTACAACAGCGCCTGCGCATGCTCGGCGTCGGGCAGCGGCCGCTGCTCGTGATCTGTCCGATCAACCCGTTCTGGTGGCCGGTGCGTCCCGATCTCGCGAAGGCCGTCGAGCTGGAAACCCACGGCGCGCATCGCGACCTGCACTACGCAGCCGTGCTGTTTCACGCCGACAGCGACGAGATCCGCCGCGGCTATGCCGCCTATCTCGACGCGATCGCCGAGGCCGCGAAGCAATGGCGCGAGGACAACCACGGCAGCGTGCTGATCATCGGCATGGACCGCGTCGATCGCAAGCCTTGTCACGATCTCGCCGCGCGCTTCGACACTCCGCCGCCGATCGTGCAGAGCGGCGACGTATCGCCGGGTGCCATCGTCGGCATGCTGCGCGCCGCCGACCTGCTGCTCAGCTCGCGCTTTCACGCGATCGTGACCAGCATGCAGGCCGGTGTACCCGCGGTCGGTATCAGCATGGACGAGCGCATCAACAACCTGCTGGGCGCCGGCGAACACAACCGCCGGCTGCTGCGCGCCGACAGCCCAGAGCTGGCCGGGCAGATCCTGCCGGCGCTGCGCCATGCGCAGGCCGAGCGCGAATCGATCGGCGCGGCCGCGCAGGCGTTTGTCGCGAGCCAGTTGCGCGCAATGGGCGAGATGGGCAAGCGCTTCGCCGACGAAGTGCGGCGCTTCCATCCCGACATCAAGACACCCGACAGCAACGCCGGATGGAGCGCCTACCTGCCCTCGATGCATCCCGAACTGCACGCCCTATTAGAGAGGAATAGCTGACATGTCCCTGCAGAACCGCAATACCGCGTGGGTGCACGCGATCATCGACGAACTCTCGCGCGCGGGTGTCCGCCAGGCTGTCGTCTGTGCCGGTGGACGCTCGTTCGCCCTGATCGCGGGCATCGCGGCGAGCGACTGGGAAATCGCTCACGTGCAGACCGACGAACGCGCCGCCGGCTTCCTGGCGCTCGGCCTCGCCAAGGCAACCCAGCGACCGGTGGTGGTCGCGGTGACCTCGGGTTCGTCGGTGGGCAACTTGCTGCCGGCGCTCATCGAGGCCGACAGCACCGACGTGCCGGTGATCGTCCTCACCGCCGATCGCCCCAAGGGCGGTCAGAAGTCGGGCATGCCGCAAACCACGAACCAGATCGGCCTGTGCGCGGCCGTCGTGCGCGCCGCGCTCGACCTCGACAACCCGACCGACAGCTCGCAGGACATCGAAGCGCTGCGCGGCAAGATTGCCGGATTGCTGCCGCACTTGATCGGCGATCGCAAGGGTCCGGTGCAGATCAATATCCCGATGGCCGGCAAGCTCAGCTCAGCCGATCCGACGCCGAACTGGGAACCGCCTGCGCTCAGCGACCTGGCGCGTCACGGTCGCTTTAACGCCACGGGCACGCCGCTGCCGATCCGCGATGTAGCAATCACCCAGCCGCATGCAACCGATTGGGACGGCCTGATTGCGCGGCTGGGGCTGCGTCCTGGCATGAAGGGCCTGGTGGTGGCTGCATCGGACTGTCCGCTGACGCCGTCGGCTGCCGCGAAGCTGTCGAAGCAACTGGGCTTCCCGCTGCTCGCCGATGCGCTCTCCGGTCTGCGCCGCCCAGGCATGCCCAATCTGCTCACCACAGCCGACATTCTTGTAGCGGTCGAGAAAGAACAGCCGGACCTCGTAATCCGGCTCGGCGGTCTGCCGGTGTCGCAGTACATGCAGAACTGGCTCAGCACGCTGTCGGCGCCGGTGCTGCGTATCGATCGCAAGCACATCGAGGCGGACTTCCTGACGCCGCGCTTCGAGCTGCTGCAAAATCCCGACGAAGCCGATCTCGAACGGCTCGCCGCCAGCCTTGGGCGCGGCGACGAGAACTGGCTCGAGCAGTGGGTAAGTCGCGACGTAGTGGTCCGCAACGGCCTGAACGAAGCGCTCGCCGCGCTGCCCTGGGGCGAATGCCAGGCCGTCGCGACGGTGCTGGCCGCCGACGGCTACGACCTCCTGCATGTCGCCAATTCGATGACCACGCGCCATACCAATCTGCTGCTCGAGGCGCACGACCTGCAGGTGTATTCGAACCGCGGGGTGGTCGGGATCGACGGGACCAACTCGACGTTCATCGGCGAGTTGCACGGTTCGCAGTCGCGCGGTTTGCTGCTGATCGGCGATCAGACGTTCCTGCACGATCTGAGCGGGCTGGAAGCCAGTCGCATTGCCGGTCTGCGCGGCACGATCTGCGTCACCAACAACAGCGGCGCGTCGCTGTTCGATGTGCTCGGTCTCGGGCTCGAGAAGACGCTGCCCGATTACACGCGCCTCGTGCGCAATCCGCCGGGCTACCGTATCGGGCCGGCCGCTGCCGCGTTCGGTTTGCAGCACGTGCGCTGCGAATCGCTGCAGGCCCTGCAGCAGGCGCTCGCCGATGCGAAATCGGCCGAGGGGCTGCAGGTCATCGAAATGGTCGTGCCGGCCGATTCGCTGCGGCGGGACATCGTCCCGCTGTACACCGCCGCGATGAGTGCCTTGCAGGTACCGGTCGCCGCGGTATAAGCGCCAGAAGCCGTGTCACACGCGTCGAACGACGACGTGATTAAATACCTCCGGTTAGCCCGGTGCGCTCCGCACCGGGCCTCTCCCATTACGGCGGCGGTTACCCCACCATGCGCGTGTTTGCCCTGTCGGACATTCATGTCGATTACCCCGACAACGAGTCGTGGATCGAATCGCTTTCTACTCACGATTACCGCGACGACATACTGATTCTGGCGGGCGATGTCTCGGACTCGCTCGTGCGCATGCAGCGCTGTTTCGACAATCTCGTGCGACGCTTTCGCAAGGTGCTGTACGTGCCGGGCAATCACGACTTGTGGGTGATTCGCGAGAAAGGTCACAGCTCGCTCGATAAATTCCACCAGGTTTGCGAGCTTGCACAGGATTGCGGCATGTCGATACGACCGACGCAAGTGGGCGGTGTGTCGGTCATTCCGCTATTCGGTTGGTACGATTATTCGTTCGGCGAGCCCAGTGAGGACATTCTCGCGACGTGGATGGATTTTCGCGCATGCTTGTGGCCGGACGGTCTCGGCGCGCAGGAGATCACGACGTACTTCCTGCAACTCAACGAACCGGTGCTCGTTCCGTACGACGGGACCGTGATCACGTTCTCGCATTTCTTGCCGCGCATCGATCTGATGCCCGACTTCATTCCTCCGGCACACCGCACCGTTTATCCGGTGCTTGGCACCGAGCGGCTCGATCGACAGATTCGTGCGGTTGGCGCCAGTATTCATGTCTATGGGCATAGCCATGTGAACCGGCAGATCGTGGTCGATGGTGTGACTTACATCAATAACGCGTTTGGTTATCCGCATGAACAGCGGATTACGACCAAGCAGTTGATCTGTATTCATCGCGATAGCTGATCACAGCGTCACCCGGGAAATCGCGAGTACCATAGCCTGGTGTTCCTCGGCAAGCGCGCGAAACCGCGCGCATTGATTGCACAGGATAGGGAAAATAAACGGGAGCCTATGTCTCCCGAGGAGACCGTTCGATGACGCATATCTTCGACGAAGGCCTTGGCCGCCGCGAGGCGAACTACGTCCCGCTCACGCCCATCGATTTCATTGCGCGTGCAGCCGAAGTCTACGGTGACCGCCTGGGCGTTGTGTACGGTGCGACCCGTCGCACGTGGAGCGAAACCTATGAACGAACCCGGCGCCTCGCCGGTGCGCTACAGCGTGCGGGGATAGGACGCGGCGATACGGTCGCCGTGTTGCTTCCCAACATTCCCGCCATGATAGAGGCGCATTTCGGCGTGCCGATGGCGGGTGCTGTCCTCAACACGCTGAATACACGACTTGATCCATCATCGATTCTTTTCATGCTGCGGCATGGCGAAGCCAGAGCGCTGATCGTCGACACCGAGTACGCCGAAGTGGCACACCGGGCCGCGCTGGAGTTTCCGGATCTGCTTATCGTCAGCGTTAGCGACGTCATCGCCGCAGATCCACACCAGTTTCCACGCGCAACCGACTATGAGGATTTCCTGCAAGGCGGCGACCCGCAATTCGCCTGGCAGACTCCTGCCGACGAATGGGACGCGATTGCGTTGAACTACACGTCGGGCACGACCGGGGACCCGAAGGGCGTTGTCTACCATCATCGTGGCGCATACCTGAATGCCGTGAGCAATATCCTCGAATGGGATATGCCCAAGCATCCGGTCTACCTCTGGACGCTACCGCTGTTTCATTGCAACGGCTGGTGTTTTCCGTGGACCGTCGCCGCGCGTGCCGGTGTCAACGTCTGTCTGCGTAAATTCGATCCGAAGACCGTGTTCGATCTGATCCGTGTTGAAGGTGTCACCCACTACTGCGGTGCGCCGATCGTCCAGAGCGCACTGGCCAATGCTCCGGAGACGTGGCGCGACGGCATCGAACATCGCGTCGCAACCATGGTGGCCGGTGCAGCGCCTGCTCCGGCGGTCATTGCCAAGATGAAGGAGATCGGCTTCGACCTGACGCACGTGTACGGTCTCACCGAAGTCTATGGGCCTGCGTCGGTATGTGCGAAACAGGCGCACTGGGATAGTGCGAGCGAGGATGAACTTGCGCGCCTTAATGCACGACAAGGCGTGCGTTACCACCTGCAGGCAGCCGTAACGGTCGTGAACCCGGACACACTCGATCCGGTACCGAACGATGGCGAGACACTCGGTGAAATCGCGTTTCGCGGCAACATCTGCATGAAGGGTTATCTGAAGAACGAGCGCGCCACCGAAGAGGCCTTTAGAGGTGGCTGGTTCCACACCGGCGATCTCGGTGTGTTGATGCCCGACGGCTACATTCGCATCCGCGATCGCAGTAAGGACATCATCATTTCGGACGGGGAAAACATTTCGAGCATCGAGATCGAAGACACGTTGTACCGGCATCCGGCGGTTTCGCTGGCTGCCGTGGTGGCGATGCCCGATCCGAAATGGGGCGAGGTTCCGTGTGCATTCGTCGAGCTGAAAGAGGGAGCGCAGGCCACAGTCGAAGAGATCATCGCGCACTGTCGTTTGTTTCTGGCGAGTTTCAAGCTGCCCAAAGCCGTTCTATTTGGAGAGTTACCTAAAACTTCGACGGGGAAGATCCAGAAGTTCGAACTGCGCGCACGGCTCAAATCCAGCAGCGCCATAGACGTAGCAGCGGGGTCGTGACTACTGAATCCCCGGGTGGGTTGCCGGGTAGCGCGGTTGTGGACTGACCCTCGCAAGGAGCTGCATCAGCTCCTTGACCGGACGTCGATCGAGTGTCGATACCAGATCGATGATTTCGTCTCGCAGCGATTCGTCCGCGTATGGCTCGCTTAGCCAGTGGAACTTCTCGACGGTCCGCTCCCATGTGAACGGATTGTCGAGCCCGCCTTCGAAGCCGACGTGTTCCTTCGAGAACACCTGCCCGTTCTTGCAGCGGATCGTCACCCGCGTGTTCAACGCATGCGGGTACTGCCTGCTGAATTCGGCATCGGGCCGCACCGTGACCTTCTTGAGCAGCGCCTGCGTATCGGCGGCCTGAACGCGTTCCGGTTCCAGTTGCGCGGGCCCTACTTCGTCGTCGATCAGTATCGCCGCAATCAGGTACTTGAGGTTGTAGTCGGCCTGCTCCTTGGTCTGCGGCTCGTCCTTCGGGCCGAAACCACCCCCTCCCGCGATATCGAAGCCGGTCTGGAAGATGTCGCACACCACTTCCTCGACATCTTCGCTCTTCACACCGTGGCGACGCTTCAGATCGAGCGTCGCTTCAAGCACGGGTTGACCGTGAATCAGCGAGCAGAACTTCTTCATCACCGTTTCATGAATGACTTCGAGCCGGTGGTCGTTCCAGTCGACTTCGAGCGGCTGATCGAACATGCGTACGAGCCCGTTAGGTCCTTCGAACAGGCGCAGCGGACCTGTAAAGCCGCGTTTCGCAAGCGACGCCGAATAGATTGCGCGCATGCCGGTAATGGCCGGCGAGAAACCCTTCCATTGCGACACGGGCTCGGAATGGACGCACGACAACGAGATGTTATCTACCGTGGCAATCGTAATGGCATGGGCAAGCTGGCCGGCATCGAGGCCGAACAGCTTGCCCGACCCCGCCGCCGACGACATCGCCAGTTGAATGGCGTGATTGAATCCTTTCGCCATGACCGGAACGATCGCGGTGATGCGCGCGCCGATTTCGTACGCCACGGCGAGCGCGAGCATGAAGTCCTCGCCGCTTGCCGATGCGTGGTCGGCAGCCGCGAGGATCGTGCCGAAGTTATCGCTGGGATGACAGAGGCCGCCCGGCGACATGTAGCTGTCGAGCAGATCGACATAACGCACGAGACCCGAGTTGTACAACGCGGCCTGATCCGGCGACGTGCTGCCGCCGCCAATCAGCGTGCACGAACCCGAGCGACCGTATTCGTCGAACTGCTCGCGCAATGCCTTGAACGGTTTGCCCGACAGCGCCCCGATCGCGCAGCCGAGGCTATCGAGAATGTTCCGCTTGAACAGTGTCCGCGAGTGCGGCCTGAGGTGCTGTACACGTGCATCGAAAGCGAACTGGCCGATGCGTTGAGCAATGGTAGGCGTACTCATGTGGCGAAGTTCTCACGGTAAACCGCGTGGCGCGCGGGGAGGCAGATTCATAGGCTCGATAGATGCTGAATCTAGGCGTATTCATCCGCCTCGCAAACACCCGTCATGGATCAACTATTTTGCGCATGAGGAACAAGTCGAACGTCCGCATGCTGGTTCTCGCAACACTAATCGTGTGCAAGCCAGGCCGCTCAAGCCTTCCGCCATGTCCGCGCCTTACAACTCTCAAAGCACTGTCCGGTCGCGTGGCGGTTTTGATATCAAAACTGTCAATTGAGACTGTATTCCCTCTTGCACGCTCTTTGTACACTCCGCTTCACCGCATGAACCTGTCACGCGAACATTGGAGAACAAAGATGATCAGCAAAGCGTTATTTGTCCGTCTTGAAGCTAAACCGGGAAAAGAGCAGGCGGTAGAAGACTTTCTTACCGCCGGCCTTGAAATGACCAATCGGGAAGCGACTACGCCAATCTGGTTCGCTCTCAAGCTGTCGCCGACCACGTTTGGTGTGTTCGACGCGTTTGCAAACGATGAACACCGCCAGGCTCATCTGCACGGCAGCATGGCCAATGTGCTGATGTCGCGCGCCGCCGAGATGCTGGCAAGCCCGCCTTCGATCGAATCAATTGATGTGCTGGGCATGAAGAATCAGTTGCCCTGACCCGCCTGCGTGGCGTCCCGATTCAATCGCATTCATATAGATGGAGTTACTCGTGTCGATTCAATTGAAACTAGGTGTCCTGTTCGCTGCTGTTGCATTTTCGAGCGCATCTTTTGCGCAAGCACCCGACGCCAAACCGGAACGGATTCGCGGCGACATCGTGTCGTTCACAGGCGAAACGCTAACCGTGCACCGCAATAGCGGCGATACCGTGTCCGTCGATGTCAAACCGGACGTCGGCGTCTCGGCCCTTAAGCCAGCCAAGCTGGCCGACGCCAAGGTCGGTACGTACGTGGGAACGCCGGCGATCACCGGCCCCGACGGAAAACTGACCGCTACGTCGATGATCGTTTTTCCCGATGCAGCACGTGGCACAGCAGAAGGTCACTTCGCTTACGACTTCGGTCCGAGCAGCACGATGACGAATGCAAACGTCGTGTCGGTTGTGACGGGCACGAGCGGTCGCGAACTGCATCTGTCGTACAAGGGCGGCAACAGCACTGTGACCGTGCCGGCAAATGTGCCGGTCGTCACTCCCGTACCGGCAGCCAGAACGGATCTGACGGCAGGCAAGAAGGTGTTCCTCGTGGTGACACCGGGTACGAGCGGCGTGTACGACGCACACGTGCTGTTTGTCGAAAAGGATGGCGTGGCACCGGCGTTCTAAAGCATGAGGCCGGCCCGCTGGGGCCGGCCTCTTTAAAGACCACGAGATCGCTTTGAGCCACGTAACGATTCAACCCGCCTGGGTCCGCATCACACACTGGATTAACGCAGTCGCGGTCGTCCTGATGGTGCTGAGCGGCTGGCAGGTCTACGATGCCTCGCCGATCTTTCCGTTGTTCCGGTTCCCTGCCGTCATCACGCTCGGTGGATGGCTCGGCGGCGCGCTGCTCTGGCACTTCGCCGTGATGTGGCTGCTGATCGCCAACTTCCTCGTCTACCTCGGATTGAATCTCGCTTCCGGGCGTCTGCGCCGCAAACTGCTGCCTGTCAGCCCCAAGGCGCTTGTCACCGATCTCGTCGCCGCGCTGCGCGGCACGCTCGGGCATGAAGATCTCTCGCGCTACAACGCGGTACAGAAGTTCGCCTACCTGGCGGTTATCGTCGATATCGTGGTCGTGATCCTGTCGGGGCTGGCGATCTGGAAGTCGGTGCAGTTCCCACTGCTGCGTACGCTGATGGGCGGGTACGACAACGCGCGCATCGTGCATTTCTGCGCCATGAGCGTGCTGGTGGCGTTCTTTTTCGTGCACGTCGTCATGGTTGCGCTCGTGCCGCGCTCGCTACTTCTGATGATCCGCGGACGTTGATCATGAGTTTTCGAAAAGACCCCGGCAAATCCAGCGCGTTTCTCTCGACGCATGCCGAATCCATCATCAAGGACGCACGCAACGAACTGAAGAGTCCCGCACGCCGGCTGCTCGGTAAACGGATTCTCACGCTCGGCGGCATTGCAATGCTATCGGGCTGCGATCTGACCAACGACAAATCTGTGAACACCATGCTGCGCAAAATGTCGTTCTTCAACGACGACGTGCAGGCGTTGTTGTTCAACCCGAACGAGATGGCGCCGACATATCCGGAGTCGATGATCACGCGGCCGTTTCCGTTCAACGCGTTTTACGGCATCGACGATGTGCCCGAAGTCGATGCTGCGACTTACCGGCTTCAGGTGAACGGGCTCGTACGCGGCAAACGGGTCTGGACGCTTGACGAACTGCGCACCATGCCACAGGAAGACCGGATCACGCGTCATATCTGCATCGAAGGATGGAGTGCGATCGGCCGGTGGGGCGGCGTGCGTTTTTCCCGCTTCCTGAAGCAGGCCGGCGCCGATACCACGGCGAAGTACGTGTCGTTTCATTGCGCGGACAACTACTGGACCAGTATCGACATGCCCACTGCGCTGCACGCACAGACACTGCTTACGCTGACCTACGACGACCAGGTGTTGCCGCCGAAGTATGGCTTCCCGATGAAGCTGCGCATGCCAACCAAGCTCGGTTATAAGAACCCAAAGCACATCGTGGCGATCGGCGTGACGAACGAATACCCCGGTGGTTACTGGGAGAACCAGGGGTATAACTGGTTTGGCGGTTCTTGAGCCGAGTCAGGCTCCACGGCTCAAGCCCCGCGCAACTCGCGCACACCCTTCCCCGTCCGTCGCCTTAGCAAGGTTCGCAACGTGCTGCCGTCCGCATAGCCGACCTGCTCGGCAATACGATCGACCGTGAGTCTCGTTGTCTTGAGTAGATGCACGGCGCGCTCGATTCGCAGATCCTGGATGTACTCAACCGGCGTTTTACCTAGCACTGCGTTCAGACGTCGCGTCAATGTCCGCGTGCTGGTCCCCAAACCATCGGCGACAACATCGAGCACGAGCGTCGCGTCGAGGTGTTCGCGCACCCAACGATCGAACTGTTCGACGAGCGGGTCGGAATGGGAGAGATGATCGGAAATCGCATAGACCGATTGCGACATCCGGGTATCGAATACGAGGTACCTGGCCACGAGCGATGCAAGCTCAGGACTATTGTTGCGGATCAACCAGAGCCCAAGATCGAGATGGCTCAACGCCGCGCCCGCCGTCACCGCGGCACCGCTCGGCACGACGATGCGATGTACGTCCAGATTCACATGCGGATAGCGCTGCCGGAACAGCGGCGAGAGCCACCAGGTGGTCGTGGCCTCGCCACCGTCGAGCAAACCGCTTTCCGCGAGCACGAAGGTTCCCGTGCAGGCCGCCGCAACGCGCGCGCCGCCGGCACGCCACGAACGCAACGCGCCGAGTGCATCGATCACATCGTTGCGCTCAAGTGTGGGCACCAGTACGTCGGCCGTCATACGGTTGAGCGCCGGTACGACGATCCAGTCCGGCGCAGGCGCGTGCGTTACATCGTGAACCGGCACCTGCATTCCAAGCGCGGTACGTACCTCGGGGCGCATGCCCGTCACGGTAATGTCGAAACCCGCGGTGGTGACGCCAGTCGCGTTCGCAAGATTGTTGGCCATCGTCAGGCTGTCGAGTACGGTGGTCAGCCCCGTATCGAACACACCTTCGAGCGCGAGGACATAAATTCGCATGGTGATTGGGTATCCAGCCTATCGATGGCGAAACGCGGGGCGCGCTTCTCGCCAGGAATGCGTGCATGCCTTCCTTTTGACCTTCGGTCGAAAACACCGAACGAAAGCATCGCCGCTCATGCAGCATACCCTCGTTTAACGGCGACTCGAACGACCGACGTTTCGCCGTTCACGCCAGTTGATTCTTCATCCCAAGAACGTCGATTGACTCAATCGATGGAGGACGTGCCAGCAACTCTTCGGCGTGCGCCATCAGTGCGGCGGCGATAGGTCCGTTCAGATGTGCCTGTCGATCTGCTTCGTTTGCGAAGACATCGAAGATGCCGAACGTCGTCGGCGACAACCTTAGCGCGAACCAGATCGGCGTGGTCGTCTCCTGCCCTGCCATTTCAAGGCCGGCGTCAAGAAAGTTTGCGACTGCCTGCTCCTTACCCGGTTTGGCTTCAAGCCGGACAAAAAACGCTTTGCTGATCATCTTCGTTCTCCAGTGCAGTGTCCGCGCGAGGGGCTCATGCGGTGAGTCACACTGTACAAACAGAGCGCGTTGACGAGTACCGTCGCGATCGACAATTTTCGTATCGATCCGGCCAGTCACGATTCAAGCCGCGTGCGGGAAAATGAAAAAGCCACAAAGCCGAAGCTCTGTGGCTCGACAAGAAACTCGCCTGATGCCTAGCGGGTGTACATCGCGTTCCAGTCGGAAGCGGACACCCTGCTACCGGACTGCGAAGTAGCACTCGACGCACCACCATAAGCGGTGGAACCACGTTGCGCAGACAGCTTTGCTTCGGCTGCCTGAATGGCGCTCGGATACTGAGTCTGATCGCCATCGCCGACGTGATAGCCGACGCTTTCAAGCTGAACGAGTTCGTTGCGAACCTGAGTACGCGTTGCCGCATCTTGTGCATAGGTCACTGCGGGAACAGCGAAAACAGCCGCGATGATTGCTGAGCGAAGGATCGTCTTCATGATAAATCTCCAGTCGGTGATTGAGGGCTTGCTCCAGACAGGTTGTTCGAAGCAGTGACTGAACTCTAGGCTCCAACGATCCATCGATTAACCATAGGCAGTGAAACTCAATGTCCTCCGACACCGATCTAATCGGTTTTTTGCCGCCTGATCCGCGCATTTAATCGAGTACGAATGCGTGCGCAAAACGCGCTCAACAAACGCCTCGCTCCATACCTGGCGGGGCTCGGCGCGCTCAGTCGCACGGCACCGCGCGGCGCACCACGCATTCATTTGTTCCTCGGGATCAATACTGTTTCGCCTCGGTGGGTGTGCGCAGACGGTGCTAATCAGCCTAAATTGCATCCATCGGCGAAGTGAGCCCGATCAGCACAACCTCGATTCACTTATTCCAGGAGCAACATCATGAGCAATTCGCAGAAAGTCGCCATCGTTACAGGCGCATCGCAAGGTATCGGTGCAGAACTGGTCAAAGCATTTCGCGAGCGCGGTTATCGCGTCGTGGCGACAGCGCGCTCGGTGCAGCCGTCGAACGATCCGAATGTCGTCACGGTGGCAGGCGACATTGGTGACCGCAACGTTGCAAAGCGCGTGATCGACGAAGCAGTTACACGCTTCGGTCGGGTCGACACGCTCGTCAACAACGCAGGCGTTTTCATCGCCAAGCCCTTCACGCAATACACCGAAGAAGATTACGCCGCCGTTCTTAGCGTGAACCTGAACGGCTTCTTCCACATCACGCAGCTGGCGATTGCCGAGATGGAGAAGCACAACAGCGGGCACGTCGTGCAGATCTCGACCAGTCTCACCGATCACGCTATCAATGGCGTGCCTTCAGTACTCGCCTCCCTCACGAAGGGCGGTCTCAACTCGGCAACGAAGTCGCTTGCAATCGAATACGCGAAGACCGGTATTCGTGCGAACGCCGTGTCGCCGGGCATTATCAAGTCACCGATGCATGCACCGGAAACGCATGCGGCACTCGGTAGCCTGCATCCGATGGGTCACATGGGCGAGATGAGCGATATCGTCAATGCCGTGCTTTATCTGGACTCGGCACCGTTTGTCACCGGCGAGATTCTTCACGTCGACGGCGGTCAGAGCGCGGGACACTGATTCTGTTTTAGTACGTGCGGCCGATGAATCGTGGCGACTACGGCAACCGCCAGGTTGCCGCGCGGTTCATGCCGCCGTGCCGCGTGACCGCCGGCGCGGCTTGCGCACCGGCGGCGTGAACATCGACATTCTGTGCAAGATCCAGTTGAGCAATTCCTGCGGGGCCGCGGCGAGCGGCCTGCCGGCCTTCACCAGCACCCTCGCCTTGACGCCGCGAAACAGCGGGTGGTCGATCGGAACGACGACCAGTTCGCCGGCCGCAATCTCACGGTAAGCGGCGAATTCTCCGATCAAGGTCACGAAGTTCTCCGCTGCGACGAAGCGCTTGAGCGCGGTCAATGAACTGGTGGTCAGCGTTGCGCGAATGTCGATATTCTCCGCAAGCGCGAGCATCTTTACGGCTTGTCCGATACCGAACGTGGCTGGCATCAACGCGAGCGGCCACGCGAGCAAATCTTCGATCCGCGCGGGACCGCCGCGGCGCGCGAGCGGATGATCGCGCCGCACCAGCAGCACGACCGGTTGCGCCGAACTTGCCCGGTATTCGATCCGCGGATGCGGTGGCGGATTGTACGCAAGCCCGATATGCGCGCGGCTTTCGGCGACTTCGTTCAGCACGTCGTCGACGGACAGAATGTCGAGACCGATATCGAGCCGTGGATAGTGCGCGCAGAACGGCGTCAACACCTCGTCGACGAACATGTCGACATAGCCTTCGCTGACCGCGAGCTGAATCTGCCCTTGCTGCAACCCCTGCATCGCGTGCAGTTGTTCCTCGAATTTCTCCTGCTGCGCCCGGTAGCCGCGCCAGAACTCGAGCAGGTGCGCGGCCGCTTCCGTCGGCTTGACGCCGCGCGCCTCACGCTCGAACAGCGTCACCCCCAGTTCCTCTTCGAGCAGTTTGATCTGCCGCGTGATCACCGAAGGCGACGTGTTCAGGCGATCCGCTGCGCCACGAATCGTGCCGTGCGCGAGAACCTCGTGGAAGTACCGCAAACGCTGATGATTAAGCTCGCGCATGGTGCTGCTCCGTTGAATGCCGGGTTTCCGATGTGTTGCTCATAAAGCAACGATATGTGAACTTTGTTGCTCTTGCTAGTCCGATTTTGCCTGGACACCATGGAGGCACATCAAAAGGCGCTGCCGCGCCGAGCCCCGGAGACGGACATGTCGACGATTCAGACCTTGAGCGAAGCGCCCAGTGTGCCGGCGCTATACAACCGGCTCAACTGGCGGCTTCTGCCGTTCCTGCTCGGCTGCTACATGTTTGCCTATCTCGACCGGGTCAACGTCGGTTTCGCCAAGCTGCAGATGCAAAGCGAACTCGGTTTCTCGGATGCTGCATACGGCGTCGGTGCCGGCATCTTCTTTCTCGGCTACATCCTGTTCGAGTTGCCGAGCAACCTGCTGCTGCCGCGCGTCGGCGCGCGCAAAACCTTTAGCCGCATTCTCGTGCTGTGGGGCATCACGTCGGCTTGCATGCTGTTCGTGCGCAGCGTGCCGACGTTTTACGCCATGCGCTTTCTGCTCGGTGTATTCGAAGCGGGCTTCGCGCCCGGCATGATCTATTACCTGTCGTGCTGGTACGGACCGAATCGTATGGCGCGTGCGGTCGCAATCGTGTTCGTCGCGGGGCCGATAGGCGGCATCGTCGGCGGGCCGCTATCGGCGTGGTTGATGACGACGCTGTCCGGCGTCGGTGGTCTGGCCGGCTGGCAGTGGATGTTTCTCGTCGAAGGGCTGCCGTGCATCGTGCTCGGCATATTGACGTTGATGCTGCTGTCGGACCGGCCTGCCGATGCGAAGTGGCTCAGCACAGACGAAAAGCAGTTGATCGAGCGCGAACTCGGACCGGTCGCCATGCACGGCCATTCGTTCGGCGCCGTCGCACGCGACCCGCGTGTCTATCTTCTTGCACTCGCCTACTTCTGCATCATTTTTCCGATCTACGCACTGAGCTTCTGGCTGCCGACGCTGATCCGCGAACAAGGCGTCACCGACACGATCCGTCTCGGCTGGTACAGCGCGATTCCGTACGTAGCGGCGGCACTGGGCATGTACGTGGTGGGGCGCCGCTCGGACCGGCTCGGCGAGCGCCGCTATCACTGCTCGGTGCCAGCCTGCGCCGGTGCAATCCTGCTAGCCGCGTTCACGTTGTACAGCGGCAACCTCGTCATCTCGCTCGCACTGCTGACGCTCGCTACCGCGGCAATGTGGATGGCCTACACGGTGTTCTGGGCGATTCCACCGGAATACATCAAGGGCCCGGCCGCGGCCGGTGGAATCGCGCTGATCAACACGATCGGACTGTCCGGCGGTTTCTGGGGACCCGCGATGATCGGCTGGACCAGAACGGCGACCGGCAGCATGCATACGGGTCTGTTCGTGATGGCCGGCATCGCGTTGCTCGCCGCCGTGCTGATCCTCGCGAACCGAAAACTCACACGCATATGACCACCACCTCATCGTGCTTTCCGGCCGTTCCCGCACGACACGACGGAAAGCATCTTGCTCTTGCCTCGCATAGAAGGATTTCCAGACCATGAAGATACTGATTGCCGGTTTCCAGCATGAAACCAACACCTTCGCACCGACCCAGGCGTCCTATCAAAGTTTCATTCAGGGCGAGGGCTTTCCTGCTCTTGCACGCGGCGCGGACGTGCTGACGCTGCGCGACGTCAACGTGCCGATCGGCGGCTTCATCCGTCATGCCGAAACCGCGGGACATGCGCTGATCCCCGTGATCTGGGCAGGCGCGAGCGCATCGGCTCACGTCACGCGCGACGCCTACGAACGGATCGCCGGCGAGATCGTCGATGCGGTGCGCGCGGGCGGCTTCGACGCGATCTACCTCGATCTGCACGGCGCGATGGTCGCCGAGCATCTCGACGACGGAGAGGGCGAACTGCTCGAACGAGTGCGCGAGATTGTCGGCGACCGTATGCCGGTTGTCGTTTCGCTGGATCTGCATGCGAACGTAACCGAACGCATGCTGCAACTCGCCGATGCGCTCGTCGCGTACCGCACGTATCCGCACGTCGATATGGCAGAAACCGGCAAACGTGCTGCGGAGATTCTCGATCGAATCACACGCGACACCCGGCCGCTCGCGTGCGTCGCGCGTCGCGTGCCGTTTCTGATTCCGGTGAACGGCATGTGCACACTCGTCGAACCCGCGCGCGGACTGTATGACCGGCTCGATGCGCTCGAGCGCGATACGGTTGTGTCGCTGTCGTTCGCACCGGGCTTCCCGGCTGCCGATTTCCCCGAGTGCGGACCGGTGCTGTGGGGCTACGGGTTCGAGACCGAGGCGTTGAGCGTTGCCGTCGATGCGCTCTACAGCCGGATGCTGGCCGAAGAAGCGCAGTGGGAAGTACCGTTCCTCACACCCGACGAAGCGGTGCTCGAAGCAATGCGCCGTAGCGAACACGCGGACAAACCGGTGATCATCGCCGACACGCAGGACAACCCTGGCGTGGGCGGCGACTCGAACACGATGGGCATGGTGCGCGCTCTGCTGCACAACGGTGCGACCGGTGCGGCCGTCGGCGTGATCTGGGATGCGGATGCGGCACAGGCCGCGCATCGTGCGGGCGTCGGCGCTCGTATCGAACTCGCGCTTGCGGGTCGCTCCGGTGTGCCGGGCGATGCGCCGCTCGAAGGTGTGTTCGAGGTCGAGCATCTGTCGGACGGACACTTTCGCTTCGATGGTCCGATGCTGAACGGCATGCCCGGCGATCTCGGCCCGGTGGCGTGCCTGCGCATCGATGGTGTGCGCATTGCTGTGAGCAGCGTGAAGATGCAGGTGTTCGACCGCAACCTGTTTCGCGTCGCCGGCATCGAGCCCGAGCACATGAAGATCCTCGTCAACAAAAGCTCCGTGCATTTCCGCGCGGACTTCGAGGCGATCGCCGATTCGATTCTCGTTGCAAAGGCACCGGGCCCGATGGCCGCCGACCCCACCGATTTACCGTGGCAACACCTCGATCCGCAGATCCGCGTGCGTCCGATGGGCCCGTCATTCGCCGCGTTGCGCGACGCGCGTTCGGCAGGCGCCTCTGCCGATTCCCATTGATCGATTGAACTTCAACACATCTTGAACTGGAGAAACGCATATGTCTGACTCAATCAACACACGTCGCCGCCTTTTCCTCGGCACAGCCGCAGTCGGTATCGGCACGATGGACCTGAGCTTCGCCGGTCTTGCGCGTGCGCAGTCGTCATCCAGCGCGTCTGCGCCGGGTACGCGCACGACGCCATCGAGCGCATCGTTCGACGATCTGCGGCAGATCGATGCCGGTCTGCTTAACGTCGGCTATGCCGACCTCGGGCCGGCTAACGGCCCGGTGGTGATCCTGTTGCACGGCTGGCCCTACGACATCCACAGCTTCGTGGATGTCGCACCGCTACTCGCTTCCGCGGGGTATCGCGTAATCGTGCCGTACCTCCGCGGCTATGGCACGACGCGACTTCGCTCTGCCAGCACGGTGCGCAACGGTCAGCAGGCCGTCGTTGCCGTCGATGTCATCGCGTTGATGGATGCGCTGAAAATCGACAAGGCCGTGTTCGGCGCCTTCGACTGGGGCGCGCGTACCGCCGACATCATCGCTGCGTTGTGGCCCGAACGCTGCAAGGGACTGGTGTCGGTGAGCGGCTATCTGATCGGCAGCCAGGAAGCGAACCGTGCGCCACTTCCGCCGAAAGCAGAATTCGCGTGGTGGTACCAGTTCTATTTCGCAACCGAACGCGGCCAGCTCGGCTACGAGGCGAACCGCCACGATTTCAACAAGCTGATCTGGCAACTTGCGTCGCCGAAATGGAACTTCGACGATGCGACTTACGAACGTTCCGCGGAATCGTTCAAGAACCCGGATCATGTTGCGATCGTGATTCACAACTATCGCTGGCGTTTAGGGCTCGCGCAGGGCGAGCCGCAATACGATGCGCTGGAAAAGCGTCTCGCTGCCAGTCCGGTTATCGGTGTGCCGACGATCACCCTCGAAGGCGATGCGAACGGCGCACCGCATCCGGACCCGGCGTCCTACGCGAAGAAGTTCGTCGGCAAGTATGCGCATCGCACGATCACCGGCGGGATCGGACATAACCTGCCGCAGGAAGCGCCGAAGGCGTTTGCCGATGCAGTGCTCGATGTTGCGAAGCTTTGACGCGTAGACGCGTTCCGGCGCTAACCCGACGGGCGCGGTAAGCTTCACGTGGACGTACGATCACACCACCCAGGAGGTAATGAAATGGCATCGCGAGCACCGGACCTTTCCCGGTTTCCTAAAGCACAATTGCGCGACGGACCTTCACCGATTGTGGCGCTACCGAGATTGAGCCGGCACCTGGGTGGCGCCGACATCTATGTCAAGCGCGAGGACGTCGATGGTCTGGGCGGTGGAGGCAACAAGTTACGCAAGCTCGAGTTCCTGATCGGCGAAGCGCAGGCAATGGGAGCGGATACGGTCATCACGGTAGGTGGCCGCCAGTCGAATCATGCCCGCCTGACCGCAGCGGTGGCCGCGCGCGTTGGCATGAAATGCGAACTGGTGCTCTCGAGGCTCGTTCCGATCGACGACGATGACTACGTCGAAAATGGCAATGTCGTGCTCGACCGCCTGTTTGGCGCGGTCATTCACGACATTCCAGGAAACGTTAGCGCATTGCAGGTTGCAGAAGAGCGCGCTGCGACGTTACGCAGCCAGGGACGCAAGGTTTATGTGTGTCCGCTAGGCGGATCGAGTCCGGTGGGTTGTCTGGGCTACGTCTCCTGTGCACTCGAGCTTCTCGATCAGTCGCGTGAAAGCGGTATTGAGTTCGACCATATCGTTGTTCCGAATGGCAGTGGCGGTACGCAGGCCGGACTTGTCGCCGGCTTGATCGCTTCTGGTGTGCCGCCGACGAAAGTAGTCGGTTATACGGTTCTGGCGCCGCTCGAGAAAGCCTTTGCGACCACTTGCGAAAAAATCGGGCAAACGCTTGCCTTGATCGATTCCAGTCTCACGTTCTCTACTAGCGATGTCGTTCTGCATGGTGAGCAGCTTGGAAGCGGCTACGGACTACCCACCGATTCGATGCGTCGCGCGGTGAATCTTCTGGCCAGCCAGGAAGGTCTTCTGCTGGACCCGGTATATAGCGGCAAGGCGTTCGCGGGTTTGATCCAGAGCGTTGAAAGCGGCCGGTTCGGCGCGGGGCAAAAAGTGCTGTTTCTCATGAGTGGCGGGACGCCATCGCTGTTTGCCTATCGCTCGACGTTTGCCTGACTGTGGGCCTACAACCCGAACCAGATCTTTTTCGCTAAAAACCTTGACCTTCCCCCACTGGGAAGGTCCACCATCCAGCAATCCCGCTCCCAACCCGAAGCCGTGAATTTCCTGACCAAACTGATTGCCTGCTTTCTGATCGCCTGGTTGCCGATACTCGGCTACCCGGCACAGGCACCGGCTTGCTCGGGAATGTCGACCGCGATGTCGCCATCGTCATCGCACGAATACCAGTCGATGACCGGCAGCGAGCACGACCACAAACACGGCAGCGCGGCGCCGTGCGTCAAGCTGGACACGGTCTGCCAGACCGGCATGAACGACCTGTATTGCGGCGTGCCAGGCGTCCTCCCCTCATCCCATCGAACGATCGCGGCAACAACTTCATTGCCCGAGTATCGGCGTGTGAATCACACCCTCGACGCGCAGTTCGTTCCCGAACCGCCGCAACGTCCACCGCAAAGCGCATAACGCCCCCGTTGCAAATCGCTTGCAGATCGATCTGCGGACGACGCTCGCGCTCGTCGCGACGATCTGTTGGCTGGAAAGCGCACGACACTTTTGCCGTCCAATCCATGTGGTTGAAGACGCAAGCTCGTCCGCGCATTCCTGATCCGACCATACAACTCGCATCACCTCCCCTTTCCGGAGTTCACCATGAACATCAAACAACTGACGATGTCCCTCGTGCTGGTATCGATCACTGGTTTTGCCGGCGTAGCCATGGCCGCTGGTGGAGCACGCGGCGGAGCGTATCCGAACGCGTCTGTTGCCACACAAGGTACCGCTCAGGCGACAGGATCCGCTGCGAATGGCCAGATGAGCATGGCCGCCTGTCCGATGATGACCAACGGCACTTGCCCGATGATGAGCCCACATCCCGGCAGCAAAAGCTAACGCCTAACCTCGCTAATCCATGTTTCACTGATGCCACGGGATCGCTGTGATCCTGTGGCTGGAGCCTGCCATGAAATGCAACATGAAATTCCTGCTGAAGATCGCCGGCGCGCTAGCGGCAGTTGTCGCGCTCGCATACTGGGCGCTGCCTGGATATCACGCGGAGATCCTGGCTTTGATGCCGCTCTCCGTGGTGGTGTTGTGTCCGCTGTCGATGATGATGATGATGTGGGCCATGCAGCGCCACGATGAGTCGGCGAATCCTGCGCTGCCACCGCCCGCTGCCAGCCCGACGTTGGCCCAGGAGCCAGGCCGGACAAACCAGCGGTAAGCAACCGGAACGGCGTGGACCCTGTTATGAGTTCACCCAGGACCTCGTCCACGTCGTTTCATCCAGTGCAAATGCAGTCAAATCCGTTTCAAATAGCTACGCTATACTTCGTGCGATGAAATTCCTGCGGACACTTCTCGTTTTGCTGCTCTGCGCGGTGCTGCCCTTAAGCGGGCTGGCAGCGAGCGGCACGATTGGTGCGTGTCCAATGGAATCCACGATGTCTACCGACACCGCCGCCATGTCCAGCGACATGCCCGGTTGCGATTCGATGAGTCCCGCAACGAGCGAACACGACAAGTCGAAAGTATCGCTGTGCAAGGTCAGTGCGCAGTGTCAGATGGGCAGCCTCTATCACCCCGTTTCTTCTCCCACTGTGACGAGGCCCGCCGGGTCGTTTGTCCCTGTCAGCTTCCACTACACCCAGTCGCTCTCCATCCGCGAGCCGGATGGCCTCTGGCGTCCACCGCAGTCTCTCTAACTCCATCGTTCTGGTTTGCCGCTCTCGCGCGGTGATGTCGTCCTGTTTCGGGACATGAGTTCGTGTGTCCGCTCGCGCGGCCCACGCAGCTCGACCATTCGAGGTTAGAACATGCTTTTCAACATCGGCTCGCCGGCATCGCGGCGCGCCTGGGCTCGCTCATGTGTGCTCCTGGTTGCGCTTGGCCTGTTGTCCGGCCGCGCGGCCTACGCTCAGGACGTCGGCTTGACGCTCGACGAAGCACTGCAAATTGCCACCAGCCGCTCGTCTTCGATCCAGGCTGCACAGGCGTCGGTTCGCGGCAGTTCGGACGTAGTCGTCAAGGCTGGAGAACTACCCAATCCCACTCTGAACCTCAGCGTGCAGGACTTGCCGGTCAATGGGCCTAATGCCTTGACCATCGGGCAAGACAACTTCACGATGCGCGGCATCGGCATTCAGCAGGAATGGGTCTCGCCCGCCAAGCGCCGGCTACAGACATCGCTAGCCAATCGGGTTGTCGAGCGCGACCAGTCGACGTACCTCGAGAAAGTCGCCGAGGTGCGTCAGCAAGCCGCCATGGCCTGGCTCAACGCCATCTATGCGAAGCAGGCCGTCGCGCTCAATCAGGCGCTGGTCGACCATCTGGGCCAGGAGCTCGCGGCAAGGCAGGCGTCGTACCGCGGCGCGAAAGGGACGGCCGTCGACGTCGCCCAGGCCAACCTGACGCTCGGCAATGCGCGTGACGAACTGATCAATGCGCAGCAAGACGCGAAGACTGCATTGATCGTGCTGTCGCGCTGGACCGGCGCTGGCAACGTACTTCAAGTTTCCGGTACGCCACCGGAATTCGAGTCACAGGTACCCAGTTTCAGCGCCGATCACCTTGCTCAGGTTCAGCCTTCGTTGATCGCAGCGCGCGCCGCCATCTCGCTCGCCGATGCCGATACGGACGTGGCCCGCAGCAACCGGAATCCGAACTGGACCTGGGGGCTGACCTACTTCAAGAGTGGCGGGAAGTATCCGGACTACGTGTCGGTTGGCGTAACCATTCCTTTGCCGATCCATCGCAGCAATGTCGAAGACCGCGATGTCGCGCAGAAGTCCGAGATGGGTACGCAGGCGCGACTCACCTATGAAGACACCGAACGCCAGGTCGTTGCGGATATCCAGAGTCTGACGGCAAAGCTTGCCGGCGGTCGCGAACGTCTCGCCAACGCGAAGCAGACCGTTCTTCCCGCCGCCGAACAAAAAGTGCAGCTCGCCAATGCCGCCTATCGATCCGGTGCCGGCACGCTCGCGGACGCACTGGATGCACGGCACACGCAACTCGAAGCGGACCTTCAGGTGCTGAACCTCGAACGCGAAGTTTCCCTCGTCTGGGCACAGCTGGAATACCAGGTTTTGCCAACCGACCTGACCGCCAGCCAGTAAGGAAAAAACATGAACCAGAAACTGATCGTACGTGCCGTTGCCGCAGTGTTCACCGTGGCCGTGCTGCTTGGCGCCGGTTATGTGGCCGGCTCACGTCGGACTGCAACAGATACGCCCATCGCACTGGCCATGGCCGCGAGCCCATCTGCGGGCAGCGACAAGGTCGACACGAAGACAGGACGCAAAGTGCTTTACTGGCACGACCCGATGGTGCCGAACCAGCACTTCGATAAACCTGGCAAGTCGCCGTTCATGAACATGGAGTTGCAACCGGTCTTTGCGGACGAAGGCGGTTCAAGCGGTGTCAAGGTCGACTCCACGCTGCAACAGAATCTTGGCATCCGGTACGCGACAGTGGTCAGGCAGGACACCGCCGAAGGATTCAGCGCAATCGGTACCACGCAGTTCGATGAATCGATGGCAGACGTGGTGCAGTCGCGTGTGACCGGCTATATCGACCACCTGTATGCCAGCGCCCCGATGCAACGGGTCGCGCAGGGTGCGCCGATCGCATCGCTTTTCGTTCCCGACTGGCTCGCGCCTCAGGAAGAATATCTGGCGCTCAAGCGTAGCGGCATGGACGCGAGCCTGCTTGCCGCCGCGCGTGCGCGCATGCAGGCACTGTCGATTCCCGATGGGCTCATTGCGAGCCTCGATAGAACCGGCAAAGCGCAAACCCACGTCACGCTGTTCGCGCAGCGAGCCGGCGTGGTGACAGAACTCAATGTGCGCGATGGCGCCATGGTGTCGCCAGGACAGACGCTTGCCAAGATTGCCGGTCTATCGAAGCTGTGGTTGATCGTTGAGATACCCGAGTCGCTTGCGTTGCAGGTGCAGCCCGGCATGACCGTCGAAGCGACGTTTGCCGGCGACGCTTCGCAACGCTTTAGCGGTCATATCCGCGAAATCCTGCCGGGCATCAGTGGGGACAGCAGGACGCTGCAGGCTCGCCTCGAAATCGATAACGCCGGCCTCAAGCTGACACCGGGGATGCTGATGCGTGCCCGTGTCAGCGGAGCGAAAACGGTATCGCGGCTGCTGGTGCCGTCCGAAGCGGTCATCACGACCGGCAAGCGCTCGATCGTCATCGTGAGGAATAGCGACGGCCGGTTGCAACCTGTTCAGATCGCGGTTGGCAGCGATAGCGGGGACAACACCGAAGTGACGAGCGGGTTGACCGAAGGTCAGCAGGTCGTCGCATCGGGGCAGTTCCTGATCGACTCGGAAGCGAGCCTGACCTCCGTGCTGCCGAAGCTTGAAGGAAGCGTGGCACCTGAAGCCTCGCCAGTTGCGCCGTCAGCTGCTTCTGCTTCCGCTTCCGCGCCCGCCGCGCAGACCTACGAAACCACCGGCAAGGTTGAAAAAGTCACCTCCAGCGACATCACGTTCTCGCATCAACCCGTACCGGCACTGGGCTGGAGTGCGATGACCATGACCTTCGGCAAACCGTCTCCAACCTCATTCCCCGACGTCAAGGTAGGCGAGTCTGTGCATTTCGTCTTCAAGCCCTCCGACGACGGCTACGAACTGACGCAAGTCGAACCGGTGGGGAGCACGAAATGATTGCGCGCATCATTCGCTGGTCGATTTACAACCGCTTCCTCGTGCTGCTCGCGACGGTGCTCGTCACCGCATGGGGCGTCTATTCGCTGACCCAGACGCCGCTCGACGCGCTGCCGGATCTGTCCGACACACAGGTCATCATCAAGGCGTCGTATCCCGGCAAAGCGCCGCAAGTCGTCGAAGACCAGGTGACCTATCCGCTGACGACGACGCTGCTCGGCGTACCAGGTGCTACGACCATCCGCGCTTATTCGTCGTTTGGAGACGCGTTTGTCTACGTGCTATTCGACGACAAGACGGACCAGTACTGGGCCCGCTCGCGTGTGCTCGAATACCTGAACCAGGTGCAGAGCCGCCTGCCGCCCGGCGCGACTGTGTCGCTCGGTCCCGACGCTACGGGCGTGGGTTGGGTCTACGAATACGCTCTGGTCGATCGCACGGCCACGCACGATCTCGGCCAGCTGCGCGCATTGAACGACTGGTTCCTGAAGTTCGAGTTGAAGTCGGTACCGGACGTTTCGGAAGTGGCCAGCATCGGCGGTATGGTGCGGCAATATCAGGTCGTGCTCGATCCGGACAAGTTGCGCGCTTACGGCATCACGCAGGCGGCAGTCGCGGATGCCATCGGCAAGGCGAACCAGGAATCGGGCGGCTCGGTGGTTGAACTTGCCGAATCCGAGTACATGGTCAGATCGTCGGGCTATCTGCATTCGCTCGATGACTTCCGCCATATCGTGCTGCGCACGAACGACGCAGGCACTCCTGTCCTGCTTGGCGATGTCGCACGCATCCAGATCGGACCTGAAATGCGTCGCGGCATTGCCGAGCTGAATGGCGAAGGCGAAGTCGCGGGCGGTGTGATCGTCATGCGCTCGGGAAAGAACGCGCTGACCACCATCGAAGCCGTCAAGGCAAAGCTCGCCGACTTGAAGCGATCGCTGCCGCCGGGCGTCGAGGTCGTGACGACCTATGATCGCTCGCAGCTCATCGAGCGTGCCGTCGACAATCTGAAGGACAAGCTCGTCGAAGAGTTCATCATCGTGGGCCTGGTTTGCGCGGTGTTTCTCTTCCATCTGCGCAGCGCGTTCGTCGCAATCCTGTCGTTACCGCTTGGCGTGCTGGCCGCATTTATCGTGATGCGCTATCAGGGTGTCAACGCGAACCTGATGTCGCTGGGCGGGATTGCGATTGCGATCGGCGCAATGATCGATGCGGCCATCGTGATGATCGAGAACGCGCACAAGCATCTGGAAGCGTACGACCACGCGCATCCCGATACGCCGATCACGACTGCGCAGCGGTGGGAGTTGATCGCGCAGTCCGCCGCCGAAGTCGGCCCGGCGCTGTTCTTTTCGCTGCTGATCATCACGCTGTCGTTTATCCCGGTGTTCTCGCTCGAAGGCCAGGAAGGGAAACTGTTCGCCCCGCTGGCGTTTACCAAGACCTACACCATTGCGGCTGCGGCAGGTTTATCCGTAACGCTTGTGCCGGTGCTGATGGGCTATCTGATTCGCGGCCGGATTCCGCATGAGAATGCGAATCCGCTCAACCGTGTTCTGATCAGACTGTACCGGCCGTTGCTTGAAGCAACATTGCGCCGCCCGTGGGTTGCAATCGGGTTGGCCGTGGTCGCGCTTGCTGTCACGTTGATCCCGGTGTCGCGGCTTGGTGGCGAATTCATGCCGCCGCTCGACGAAGGCGATCTGCTTTACATGCCGACCGCGTTGCCCGGCATATCGGCAGATAAAGCCGCCGAACTGCTGCAGCAAACAGATCGCCTCATCAAGACGGTGCCCGAAGTGAAGACCGTGTTCGGCAAATCGGGCCGTGCCGATACTGCAACCGATCCCGCGCCGTTCGAGATGTTCGAGACCACCATCCAGTTCAAACCGCGCAGCGAATGGCGCCCAGGTATGACGCCGGAAAAGCTCATCGATGAACTCGATGCGCGCGTCAAGATTCCGGGGCTGTCGAACGTCTGGGTACCACCGATTCGCAATCGTCTCGACATGCTGTCGACGGGTATCAAGACGCCTGTCGGGGTGAAGATTTCGGGCGCGGATCTTGGTCAGATCGACAGGATTGCGACGCAGGTCGAATCTGTCCTGAAGAACGTTCCAGGCGTCACGTCGGCGCTCGCCGAACGACTGAACGGCGGTCACTACATCGACGTCGATATCGACCGGCTGGCGGCCGCGCGCTATGGACTGTCGGTGACGGACATCCAGTCCGTCGTGTCGACTGCGGTGGGGGGCGATAACGTCGGCGAAGTGATCGCAGGTCGCGAACGTTTTCCGATCAACATTCGCTATCCGCGCGAGATCAGGGACTCTGTCGACAATCTGCGTCAGTTGCCGGTCGTCACGGATCGCGGCGCACAGATCACGTTAGGCGACGTCGCCACGATCAGGATATCCGACGGCCCACCGATGATCCGCAGCGAGAACGCCCGCTTGTCAGGCTACGTCTACGTGGACATTCGCAACACCGACCTGCAGTCGGCCGTGAAAGCGATGCAGAGCGCGGTTGCACAGCATGTCGTGCTGCCGCCTGGTTATTCGATTGCCTGGTCGGGTCAGTTCGAGTATCTGGAGCGTGCCGCCGCGAAGTTGCGCACGGTGATCCCCGTGACGCTCGTCGTCATCTTCGTGCTGCTGTTCCTGACGTTCAACTCGGCGGCCGATGCGCTCTTGCTGATGTCGACGGTGCCGTTCGCGCTGGTCGGCGGATTCTGGTTGATCTGGATACTCGGGCACGCGGTGTCCGTCGCGACTGCGGTGGGATTCATCGCGTTGTCGGGCGTGGCGGCTGAGTTCGGTGTCGTGATGCTGCTGTATCTGAAGGGCGCACTCAATCGTCGGCTCGACGAGGGCGCGCCGCTTACCGAAGCAACGCTTGTCGATGCGATCCGCGAAGGCGCGGTTTTGCGCGTAAGACCCAAGGCCATGACGGTCGCAGTCGTGCTGGCCGGTTTGATCCCGATCATGCTGGGTCACGGCTCCGGTTCCGAAGTCATGCAGCGCATCGCCGCGCCGATGGTCGGCGGCATGGTGACCGCGCCGCTTCTGTCCATGCTCATCATTCCGGCCGCCTGGCTGTTGCTGCAACGTCGCCGCGTGGCGCGCGCGAATGCAAAGACGCAGGAAGCGCTGCAACCTCATGTAGCACCCCATGGCACGTTCGTGCCGCAAATCCACTCTGGAGAAAATCAATGAAGAAGTTGCTCACTCTGACGGCTGTGCTCTGCACGGGCCTCACACTTGCCGGCGCAGCCATGGCGGCAGACAACATGGCCGGCATGAAAATGAGCGGCGGCGCAATGGATGCCGGCGCGTCGAACAGCACCGCGCTCACCGACGCCGTCGTCAAGAAAGTCGATCCGTCGACGGGCATGGTGACGCTTCAGCACGGCGAGCTGAAGAACATCGGCATGGCCGCGATGACGATGGCCTACAAGGCTGGAGATGAAACGATGGTCAAGCAGGCTAAAGCGGGCGAGAAGGTCAAGGTTCGCGTTGAGGACGTGAACGGTACGTTGACCATCGTGAAGCTGATGAAACAGTAACGGTTTTCTGTGGTTGCACAGCGATGCGTTGGCACGTTGTTTCGTCGCTAACGCATCGCTGTATCGACGTCCGAAGCGCTATATCTTGCCCCACTGATAACCCGCTTCAAGGTAGTACCCCCACCCAGTCGATCGATTCTGAAAGAAGCCGTTGCCGAAGTTCAGCATCGAGCTATTCCACTGGCCGCCATTGTGGAAGTAGCGTGCCACGGCCACGAGGCGAAGATGCTTGTACGAGTAGACCAGCGCGTTGGTCGAGTCGAACTCCGTGTCGCTAAAGGTATTGCCGCCCGTTTCTTCGCGCAGCTTTGATCCGAAATCGTAGTTGAAGAAACCGGCGTAGCTGAAGTCGCCGCCCAGGTAATGACCTAGTGGATAGAAATAATTCATCTGGAAGCGGTAGCCGTCCCAGGAAAACTCGTTCGCGTTGCCATAGTTCTGCCATTCCCGGTTCAGATACAGATTCGCCGACAACGCTAGCGGCGTGTGCGTATCGATGTCGGTGCCGAGGCCCGCGTAGAGCGTGTTCTGTTCGGATGACCGGCTACCGCCCTGGTTGTAAATCCAGTCGGCGGCAAGATAGATGTGCTTGAACGGTCCTAGCTGGAAGTTTTTCCCGGCAAGCGTGTCGAGTGCGACGCGCGGTTCCTGTTCGCTGAATATCGGTGCGCCGTGATCCCAGACGCCCGATGTGTTCTGCGAGCCGGCACCGAGTATCTTGAGCGCATCGACATAGCCGTACAGATTGAATGGTCCGTTGGTTCCGTAGTATTCGTATTCCAGATAGGCGTTGCCGGTCCGGTACGGCCCGAAACGCGTCAGGCTGCTGTTGATCAGGCTTAATGTCTGGTGCAGCCAGGGTTGGTCTGTGGCAGCGGGGGTGACGGTTGTGGTGAGCGGCGGATTGGCCGGCGCTGGTGTAACGGTATCGACGTCGCCGGCACATGCGGTTACCGACCAGATCGCAAAGAGCGTAATTGAAAGCAGAGAAACTACGAGCCGCGGCGGATTATTCCTGGACACTACTTGCGCTCCAATCGTTATAAAAATAGCTGCGCCAACTTGATCAATAGTCTCTCAACATTATTGGAGTGCTCTCGGGGTTCTGGATATTAGCATTCGGGAATGCGTGACCAAATTAGTCGTTTCGCATAACCTTTCGTGCAATGGCTGACTGCTGCTAAAGGCGTGTTTTGCGGTTCAAACGCTGGAGGAGCTGATATCCCTCTGCCCAGTCGTCCAGGTGACTGGCGGCGTTCAGGTGCCCCCGTGCCCCGACATCGAGGAATTCGCTGCCCCAGGAGTTCGCACAAGACCGCGCATAACCGATTGCCGCGTAGGGATCGTTACCACTTGCGACCACGATGCTCGGGAATGGAAGCCTTGCCGACGGTACGGGAGAAAATCCGATGCTATCGGCGCGAGGAAAGGCCGGCGCCGACGGATCTGGAACGGCCACGAGAAGTGCCCCTCCTATGGCGACTGTGTTTCGCGCGGCCCAATGCACAACTGCGAGGCAGCCAAGACTATGAGCGACGACGATCGTATCCGGGCCGAGAGCCTCCACATCGCGAGCAATGGCTGCCACCCACTCGTCGCAGACGGCGTGATCCCAATCCTCGATCTTCACGCGGCACCAAAATCCAGGCTTCGAAGCTTCCCAGATACTTTGCCAGTGCGTTGCCCCCGAATTGCCATGACCAGGCACGATCAGCACACGTCGACTCATGTGTAGGTTCCTCCAGATATGAATGCTCAGTGTAGGAGCCAACGGCTTCTGCCAGAATAGCCAAACCGATGAAATCGTCGTGGTACGGATTGAAACTGGCGGAATTTAGAGGTGTATACGAATGAAACCTAAGCACGTGGAACTGGATCGGCTCGACTGGCGCATTATTGAGGCGCTGCAAGTTCATGCGCGTGTGACCAACACCGAGCTAGGCAAGCAGATTGGACTGTCGCAGCCAGCCGTCAGCGCCCGCATCAAGCGGCTGGAAGAGCACGGTGTGATCGAGGGTTACTCGGCAAGGGTCAATGCGGGACTCCTGGGCCGTGATATATCCGCGCTCATTCGAATACAGACGACTCACGCGCAGATCATAAAATGCCTGAAAACCTTCGCAACGATGCCGGAGATCGTCGAAGCGCATCGCATCACGGGCGATGACTGCTTCGTCGTCCGTGTGGTGGTTCAAAAAATGAGCCAACTAGAGAAAGCCATTGACGCGCTGGCCAGATTCGGACCGGTGACCACCTCGATCGTCCTTGCGAGCTATCCACCAAAGGCGATTGCTGAGATTAAGTAAGGCGTGGATAACGGACCGCTTACGTTCAAACGTTGCGCAGCGCTTGCAGGGACCGCTGCAGATTTACTCTCGCTTTGGCCTCGAATTGCTCGCGACCCCACGCGGACATATACAGGTGATCCCTGCTCAGGAAGCGCTCGAGTATCGCGGCTCGCCCCTCACGAAACGCAGCCTCATCGACGTGCCGATATTCATGTCTGATACCTGCTTCGTAGTCGTCGAACGCCTTTGCATTACTGCCCAGAATCGACAGATCCATATCGAGGAAGATGCGGCAGTCTTCGGCCTCTTCCTTTGACATGTTTTCCGCGACGAGATGACGCTCGGTTGCTTCGATTAATTGCACCGCTCGCCTTGCGGTATCGTCGGGCACTACACCGCTGATCAATTCCTTCGCAAGCGCGGCACTTCTCTTTTCGTTGTCGTTTCTCGTCGGTTCATAGATGACGTCGTGCAGCACGATTGCACATTCGACGGCAAGCGGATCGTTCAGTCGATCTCGAACCCCAGGGAGCAGCTTGAGCAACGCCTGGATATGACTCCAGTTGTGATATCTCCGCGCGGGATCGTCGTGCATCGATCGAAGCTGCTCTATGAGAGCGGGTGGCAGTGCGGTCATTTTTGCGTTCGTCATGGTGTCGTGATCAAGACAGAGATTCCTGGTCGCCTCTGACTGCCCGTGGCAACGCGTCGCTAAAGCGTATCCTGCTTCTTTGTCGAAAGATCGGCGATCGCTCGTCACGTGCCATGTTTTTTCCGAAAGCACCTGCACCACCGATGGTGGATTATAAGGATCCGGTCATCTCTTTCCGGGTTAAGGGAACGCTTCTCGCCCAGGCCGAGCTCAAGCAACTCCAGCGGGTGTTGTGTATGACCTGCTTCGACCCGGAGACGGCGCCCGCCGAACCCACCGAATTCACCCTGCTGGATTTCGGCGACCGGTTCTGGCTTGTTACCGACGGGAGCGCGGACCGGTGGATCTTTCGCGACTGGGCGCGCGACCTCGGCGAACGGGGTGCAGTCTTCGAGGGTCATGCAGGCGCATTGCCGTTCTCGTGGAGACGCCGCTTCCTGCTCTTCGCGCGCCATCTCTACTTTCCCAAGGCTTGTGTCGTCCCGGCTCAGCCGACGCCTTTTCTCGCACTCTCCGGGCCCTACGATCCTCGCGATAAGGGCGAGAGGAATCGGCGGGAAGATGAAGAGCGCTTCGGTAGAGGTTCGTGAGCCTCTTACCGTCTATCGGTTGCCATTTAAGTCGAGCGCGAAATGGGGGAAATTTCCAGGAAATACGAGCGAAATCGTGAAGGTGCCGCGACGGGCTGCGATTGGCCAACCGTAGCCTGGCAAGGTGTCTTGATCCAGGCATCTGGAAGCCCGCTTTCGGGAAATGTGATCATCCTGGAGGGTCGACTACGATAGTTCGTTGGGAGACCGGGTGCGGCCAGAAACGGCCGTTGGACGCCGTCGCGTGAATCGTCGACAATCGACACACTACTAAGCGAGCAATACTGCGCCATGGCAAAACTCGAAGAACAGATTTCCCGCACGTTGTCGCGGGGGATGTCGCTGCCTGATGCCTTCAGCCGACTTTTTGTCTGGATCGAAGAGAACCATCTTTACGTTGATACAAAGAATGGCCGTATCGGATTTCTTTACCCTGAACATGAGATAAAGTCCGGTTGGACGAAGTATGGGCGCCCAGGAGGCACAAACATTGAATTTGCCGCGGAAGGAAATGCGAACCTTAAGTATTGGTTTGGACACGAGCGCACGGAAGTTATGGAGCGCCTCTGTGTATTTGCCAAAACCGGAGCCGAGGGATCAATGGCCGCCTTCTGGCTAGACCCCAACGGACAACAGAAGATCGTACATCTGGGTTCAGGATCAGGCTCGACAACAGTGTGCGTTCTAGCACTAGACGCGGTTGATTTTCTCCGCCTGCTGGCAATTGGCTATGACGAAATATGCTGGGGTGATCAGTTTTCCGCACCGCCAAATGCAGGAAGCGAGCCGTTATTTTCTGTCGCACCGAATGAAAAATTTCAGGAATGGTTGAGGGCTACGTTCAATGTCACCGTGCCATCGATCGGACTGGACATCGTGCCTCACCCGGATGATATGCACAACGCATCCTCGAAAGATGCGTTCAACAGGTGGGTTGCTGCAAACGTCGCATAAATTAATCGAAGGTCCATTTTTGACCAACTAGAGTGCCCGCTTAAGGTCGCCCCGAGACAGCCGCCGCCGGGCTCCGTGCGGCCACAAGCAGACGTTCGACACCGAGGCTCAGTTCGTCGACAATCGAGCCACAGCCTGCGTTCGCAGACCACCGACGCGTACCTCGATGCCGATCACAGAAATGCTGCATCCGTCATACGGGACCATCGTCGTGCTCAACGGCCCGAGCAGCGCCGGCAAAAGTACGCTGTCCAGGTATTTGTGCGAGAACTTGATTGAGCATCATTTGCAGATCGAGCTGGATGCGTTCCGAAACATGGAACCTGCAAACTACTGGGATGTCGAGAAACAGGTGATACAGGTTCGCGTGGCCGCGCTATGCAGAGCAATAAACGCTACTGCCGTGACCTTTTCGAGGCATGGTCAGGCAGTGATCGTTGATCATGTCCTGTCACCCGACGCGTGGCACTACATGCTGGAAGATTTGGTCGGTCTCCCGGTCTTCATAGTCGGCGTCTTTTGTTCGCTCGAAATTTTGATCGAGCGTGAGCTTGCCCGTGGCGACCGTAAGATTGGATTGGCCAAGTCTCAATTCGACTCGATTCATGCTAACCGGCACTACGATTACGTTCTGGACACGTCGTCTTCGAGCCCACTCGATTGTGGCCAGTCTGTGCTGGAATGGTTACGAAGCGGACCAAACCCTACTGCATTCTCGAAGATGCATCGGCAATTCTTCGGTAGCGTAAATTAAGCAGATGTCAGCCACTCGACGCTGTCGCGTAGATCGCTAACAATGGCTGGTTTCTTCCACGGAAACTCCTAAGACGGGGGCTCTATGAAATTTGACTGGCACCGAGACCCGATTAACCGGGCCACGAAAATTGACGAGACTTATAAGAACACGCAGAGCGTTCGTCGGTTTCTGACGAGTGAGTGTGGTGAGACGTTCAGGTTCGATCGATCCTTCATGGCCTGGATTAAAAGCGGGATACCCAAGAACATGGGTGAGGTCGCAGACGAATGGATCAGGTTGCGCAAGGTCTTGCTAGTTGAGCGACCGTCACACACTACCTCTACCATGGATTCCAGCATCATGACCCCAACCCGCCGTGCCTATCTGATCGAACAACTGGCAGAGATGCCGCGCTTCCTCACTGAGGTCTTTCTGGCGATGCCTCGAGAGCAACTTGCCCGCGCGCCGGAAGAAGACAACCTGTCTCTGATCGAGCATCTCTGGCATATCAACGACTGCGAAAGTGATGTCTATTACCCGCGAATCGTACAGGCTCTCGATCATGACAAGCCGGCGCTGTTGCCAATGCCGGACATCGGCAGTTGGCCCCTAGCACGCGCTTATGCACAGCGCGACGGCGACGACGCGATTCGTGAGTTTGTGACGCTACGGCAGGAGTTGGTCGAGCGCCTGCAAGATCTGGAGCCGAACCAGTTTGAACGGGTCAGTATCCGGCAGAACGGCACGACCTTTGATGTGTACGACCTGCTTGAGCATCTAGCGGATCATGACCGTGACCACCGAAGGCGCATGGCTGTCCTACTGCGGCGTGGCGTGCTCGCCTGACGTCGTGTTACACCCTCGTCACGCCTCGATCCGTTTGGCCGGTTCTCCAGCCATGCCGATATCAGCGAATCTGTTCACTGGCACGCGAATATTTTCCCGAGGAAATGTAGCCCGGCGTAACCGTTACACAGCACATGTCCCGGATTAAGCGCTGCGCCAACTCTCGTCCTTGTTCGGAAAGCGGGCTTCCGGTGTCGACCATGAACGGTCGGTCGACATCGACTCTGAGATCATAGACAATCGTCCGACAAACCTGAGAATACCCAATGTGATCGTCCCAAAAGAAAAGCCTGATGAAATTCTCTATAACAATGTGATTGGGGGTAAGTGATGACATGGTTTGACAGAGTAGTTTCAAGAGAAACGGCGGGAACTGATCTGTTGCGTGTAGTCGTATGTGCAATCCTCTTCACCCACGGTGCCTACCGTATTTACCTGGGTGAAGTCTCCGGCTTTGGCGCCCTTTTGCAAGATTCAGGAGTGCCCGCAGGCTTGCTCGTCGCCTGGCTGGTATGTATTGCTGAAACCGTTGGTACGGTGCTACTAGCCTTGCGCATCCTGGTATTCCCAATTTCCCTCATTTTGTCGACCATTTATTTCGTCGGCGTCGCGATGTTTAACTGGCAACGCGGGTTTTTTGTCGTTGGCGGACATGCGAATGGGGGATGGGAATATAACGCATTGCTCATCACCTGTTTATTGGTGACGACTTGGGCTAACTGGGAGAGGAAGTGGTTCTAACTACTGTAAGTGCCGACCCATATTTGATTCCACCGGTAGAGCCCGAGGCCGCCGAAGTTATTGCAGGACGGCGCCGCGCAACTGCTTGACTTCGTGAAGCTTCGCTAGCGGACTGGTCACGGAAAAGTCTTGTAAGACGGCACGAATGGAATAGACTCCGTTGCTGGGAATTCGCAAAGCATAAGCCACGCCGCGGTGATAGCGCTGCGCCGGGAAAACAAGAAGAGTAGCCACACACGAGGTGAGTTGCGGTTGCCGCCGATCGGGCGCAGCCGGCTTTCGGGTATCCGCCGGAATCTATACGGCGGCATGCCCGTTCCTTTTGTGGGTGCCGATAAAAATGTCGAGATATCCGGTTCTTGCAGTCGTTGCGGCCTTCTGTCTGGGTGTTGCCGCGTGCCACGGCGGAGGCGATGTGACGAGCACGCCGACAAGTCCGCCACCGCCAGTGCAGACTTATCTCGTCGCGGGCAATATCACCGGCCTGAATGCAGGCGGCGCACCGATCACGCTAGTCAACAACGGGAAAGACACCCTCACGGTCAACGCGAACGGCGGCTTTCAGTTTCCAACTGCACTGGCCAGCGGAGCGACGTATTCCATTACCGTGGCTACCCAGCCGACGGGCGAGACGTGTACGGTCACCAACGGCAGCGGAACAGTTAGCGCCGCTAATGTCACGTCGATCTCGGTGAGTTGCAGCGCGGTGCCGGCAAAAACATATACGGTCGGCGGCAATGTCACCGGCCTGAGCGCCGGCGCATCGGTGACACTGAAGAACAACGGTTCGGACACGGTCAGCGTGTCGGCGAATGGCCCCTTCGTTTTTCCAGTTTCCCTCGTCGACGCCGCGGCTTACAACGTGACAGTTGGCACGCAGCCCGCGGGCGAAACCTGTACCGCGAGCAACGCGATTGGCACCGTGGACGGCGCCAACGTCGGGAACGTCAATGTGGTGTGTATCGCTAATGCACCGAAGACCTACACGGTCGGTGGGGCCGTGTCGGGCCTGAGCACCGGCGCGTCGGTCACACTGCTCGACAACGGCGCGGATGCGACGACTGTTTCGAGCAACGGCACCTTTACGTTCCCCACCGCGCTGCAAGGCGGTGCCTCCTGGGCCGTGACGGTAGGAACCCAGCCCGCCGGAGAGACATGTTCGGTGAGCAACGCGAATGGCACGAAAATCGGCGCGAACGTGACGGCCGTAACGGTGGCGTGCAGTCCGAATCCGACGTACTCGATTGGCGGGAGCGTATCGGGTCTGCGCCCTGGGACATCGGTGGCACTCGAAAATAATGGCTCGAACCCGCTGACGGTGGCGGCCAACGGGACGTTTGTTTTTGGCACCCAACTCGTGAGCGGTGCGACTTATAACGTAACCGTCGCTACCCAGCCGGCGGCCGGAAACTGCACGGTGACGAACGGCAGTGGCACCGTAAGTGCGGCCAACGTGACGTCGGTGAACGTGACCTGTGTGGCCGCCCAGTTCGTCTACTCGGTCGATGGGAACAACAGCATCTACGAGTTCGCAGTCAATGCGACGACGGGAGCCTTGACGCCCCTCGCGGGAAGCCCTGTTACAGCGGGTGGCGAATCCAACGGCATCGCGCTCAACCCAACGGGCACGGTTGCGTACGTGATCCTCGGCGACAAGTCCACAGTGGCTGCGTTTACCGTCAATGTCGTCACAGGCGCACTGACTCCAGTGGCTGGCGGCCCGGTTGCCACAGGTCAAGATCCATCCGGAATCGTAGTTGCTCCGTCGGGGAAATTTGCCTACGTGGCCAGTCTCGATGGCAACAATGTGTCTGCTTATTCAATCGACTCCGCAACCGGAGCGCTCACTCCCGTTGCCGGCAGTCCGTTCGCGGCAGGGAAAGGCTCCATCGCCATCACGATTGATCCTGCCGGCAGGTTCGCGTACGTCGCGAACTACAATGGCTCGAGTGTCTCGGCTTACACGATCGACGCGACCACGGGGGCGCTAACCCCTGTGGCGGGCAGCCCTTTCACATCGTTGGATCATCCTTATGCATTGGCGGTCAATCCCGCCGGCACATTTGTCTATGTCGCAAGCGCCGATAACGGTATCGAGGCCTTCTCGATTAACCAGACGACGGGGGTGCTTACCGCAGCCGGTTCGTTCGCAAACGGCCTCGGTTTGAACGCCATCGCGCTTAATGCTGCTGGAACCGTGATGTACGCCGCTGAGGCAAACTCGATCGATGCCTATACCGTCGATGCAATTACAGGTGCACTTACGGCCTTTCCAGGCAATCCAGTCGTTGCGGGGTCTAGCGCGGATAATCTGGTGATCTCTACATCGGGAACGTTAATGTACGGTTCGGAGGGTACCGCTGGCCTATTGGGCGAGACCATCAATAAGAGCACTGGCGCCTTCACGGCTGTGCCCGGGAGTCCTTTCACGGCGGGGGCGCAGGTCGTGGGCGTAGTGATTACGCCGTGAGGCGTAGCCGCATGATTGCTAGTTGGTCTTCGGCGAAATCTCTTGGTGTCTACCTGTGGAAATCGGCCGGCCACGTGGAGTGGTGACATCAATCATTGACTGCGCATTCGCAGTCAGTTGTATGTCTGTTGTCGAAAAGTCCGACCGCCCGTTCCGGGTTGGACTGAGCCGGTCGTCGTCGGGCGGTAGTCGGCCATGAACAGCCGTTCAAGAGTAAAGGATGGACCGTTGGCAATTGATTGCACCCAGCAAAGCTAACTGAGCTTAATCGCCCTTTAAAGGCGGATCGGGACTACGGTGCTGCGGCGAAGGTCGAGAGATCGCGCAATTCCTTGAAGGCTTGTTCGACATAGGCACCGAGATCCGTCGAGCCACTTTCGAACCACTCTCCGACAGCGTGACCGATCGCTGCCATCCCGACTTGTGCTGCAAGGCCGGCTGCCCGGTCGGGCACTCCCCGCTGACGGAAAGCCGACTCCAGGGCTGACATAACGGCTCGAGTCTTGGTCTGCGCCCGCTCTTGCAAGGCAGGGTGGCCGGCGATGATGCGTTGGCGCGGCGCGGTGAACGGGCGGTTCTTGACGAAGAGAGGTTCTACCGACGGGAACGCATGAAATAGCGCTTCCAGAGGCCCGAGACCCTGCGGAACGTTCATAACAGCGCTCTGGAGAGCTTCAATGAACTCATCCTCACCGCTGAAGAGCACTTCCCGCTTATCCGGGAAATGCCGGAAGAAGGTGCGTTGCGTGACACCGGCCTCCGCCGCAATGTCCGCGGCTGTAGTCTCGTCGTAACCACGAGTCTCAAAGAGCTTGAGCGCCGCCTCCTGAAGGCGACGCCGCACTTTTTCGGCATCTCTAGGCATTTTTCACCAATCGTATTGTCACAAACTGACTTTACGCGTATTGTCAGTATATGACGATACGCTATCGTTGTTTCCCTACTTCCGCAAGCGGTGGAGCAACCGTGCGTTTCGCATTCGACCACTAACCGCCGTGGAGAATCGTTATGCCGAATACCGATCCAGCGCATATGAAAGCCCTTAGGGTTCAGCGCTATGGTGATCCTGCCGATGTATTGCATCTGGACGACGTTCCCGTCCCAAGGCCGCGCGACGGACAAGTGCGCATTCGTGTTCATGCCTGCGCCTTCAATCCAGCCGATTGGGTCGTGTGCCAGGGGTTCATTCCGCTACCACCTCCGCGCGGTATCGGCTTCGACGTTTCCGGGACAGTTGATGCGCTTGGTGAAGGTGTTAGCGACGTGAGCATCGGCGACCTCGTCTTTGGTGTCCCGGATTACATTGGCTACCCCACGGCGGGCGCGGCGGAGTTCGCTGTGCTGAAGGTCTGGTGCGCCGTTCCGAACGGTCTGAGCCTTGAGCATGCAGCGTGTCTTCCCATGGCAGTCGAGACGGCCACCCGGAGCATCGATCTCCTTGGGCTGTCGAGAGGCCAGACCATTATGGTCAACGGCGGAGGGACGATGACCGGTTTCGCAGCCGTCCAGATTGCCCTGTTGCGAGGGGCACAGGTGATAGCAAGCGCAGGCGAAACGTTCGCAGATCGCTTGCGCGCACTAGGCGCGAGCGTGACGCCTTACGGCGACGGGATGGTGGAGCGGGTTCGCGAGATCGCGGGCGGAGCGCCCGATTTCGCCTTGCACACCGCGCGGGTCAAAGGCGCGCTGCCCGATCTCATCAAGATTGTGGACGGGGACCCCCACCGGGTAATGAGCTTCAGCGATTTCGACGAGGACGGTCTGGGCGTCCGAACGACGGGACGCGAAAAGGGTGTGGTTCATCGGTACGATGTCCTCGGAGACTATGCCCAGTTGGCCGCCGCAGGGAGCTTCACCATCCCGATTGCCCGCACGTTTACGTGGGACGACTGGAAAGACGCTGTCGAAATCAGCATAGCCGGACGAGCGCACGGCAAACTCGTGCTAATGGTGAATAACGACGCGCCAGCAAAGCTTTAACTGGCCTACTAAATGATACACCGGTCCCCATCTCGCCCACATCGTAGTTTCGGATGCCCGATCGATGATCCGGACCGCTTGCGATGACCGGTCGTTCGACAAACCCGCGGACGACCGCTTCGGGTCGCGAACTGCACTTGTATCATCGCGTCGAAGCCAGCCGCAGCACCCTCGTCATCTGCGTCACATAGCGACAGATAGCGCTGGAACTGACCAACTACAAGCTGCATATGCCAGTGGGCAACTATCCTGTCGCAATCAGCATGAATGAGTATTCAGTTACGACTACGGGTCAGGTAAGCCCAGTGTCACCTTGGACCAGCATTGCCGTGACGTTGAACAAGAGTGCGTTCACCGCGGCGCTTCAGAACACAACGTGGATATCTTTCGACCTGGACGGTCGTCTGCACACGCAGAACGTCGATGGAAGTAGCCTTCTCAAAGCGCTCGTGGCCTGTGAAACGACTCCAGACCCACACTTCTGATCCGGGCGCTACAGGCGGCCTAAATAGGCGAACATCTACCTGCACGTTGCCTGTGACTCGTTGAGGCATCAGCTAGATACATCCGATGACGAGACTCTAGGAAGAAAATGACCGAAGACGATTACCGCATTTCAGGGTGCCGGGCGCTTGCATGCCACTGCCATTGACCGCTCGCTCGTCTGCGCCCCGAACATGCCGCCACGGTTACCGGAGTAGCTGCCCCCGACAGTAGACGAAGGCTCATCGCTCCGATCCAGCACATCGAAGCCCGCTTCTTTACATATATCGCCCGCTGCCTGGAAGCATTTATCCCAGCCACGCGCGAGTCCACTGCAATTCAGGTTATACGAGACGCGTCCATCGGGCGCATAACTCTGGTGAACCGTCGCACAGCCACCGAACAAAGCGCTCGTGCAAATGATCAATGTTCTCAATTTCATAGATCCCCCCGATTCCGTTTCGACGGCTTTGATGGATTGTCGTCCCTTCCGCGCATGTATGGAAAGGACGATAATCCCTCATACGCGCGTAGCCCAAACGCCCGCTGCATCACAATCATACCGTTCGTAATTCGCCGTTCAGGTAAGGTATTCCCCGAGCCCGTAGCTTGCGCATGGGCTTGGGATTCGCCGGGCCGCAAGCCTGCGAGCAGGGAATGACCATTCAAATAGCCGCTTATACCTTTGTGATCATGTTGATTACCCTCGCGGTCTTCATGATCATCTATGTGGTCGGCAGCACCGTGTTCGTATTTCTGGCTCGCCTGACGTTCCTTGGCCTTGATGGTATAGATCACTATCGATGGTTATACCCGCTGTTCCCACAACTGCGCGCGAGGAGAGAGGTCCGTGAGATTGCGATTCGGACTTGCCAGAAACACTCCCCCGACGAACGGGTATTGGGTACATCGATTTGTGCCAATGAACCAGATCGGTATGTCGTGATGGTGCGCCTTGGTCCATCCTCTATCCCGCTCGAGTTTCGCGGCTTTAAGATCAATTGGCGGCCTGGCCTCCTGATTGTCGCAGTCCAGAAAGATACGTATGTCGATGAAGTAATCGTCGCGAACGAGAGACAGAAATACCTCCCGAGAGTCCGGTAGTACACGATAGTTTCGAGGTTCAATTGGGACTGGCAATGCCGATTGGCGACCGCTTCCTCAGGGTCAACCACGCCGGAGAGAACGGCGCTGTGCATATTTACACGGGCCAGATCCTTCTGGCCCGCTTGACTGCTCGCAAGTTGGTCCCTGAACTGATCGAGTTCAGGTTGCATGAGCGAAATCATCGAGCAATATTCGCTGAGGCACTGCGAGCCCGTGGAGCGCGACGCTGCCGAAGCTACTTGCTGTGTGGAGCTGGAGGCTTCGCACTAGGTGTCGTTACCGGTCTGCTGGGGCCACGAGCGATATCGGCGACGACAGCAGCGGTAGAGCGAGTCGTGCTAGACCATTTGATGGATCAGATCGCTGAATTAGCAGGGAAAGATGCGACCGCTATTGCTGCAATTTCCAGCATCGTTGACGACGAGAGTCGGCACCATGATGCATCCGCGGCTCGTGCCGTCACTGGTGGTCTATGGGAACGTTGGCTCACGCCAATCGTCGCAGCATCGACCTCGGCTGTCATCTGGATGGGAATGAGGCTGTAACTCTCTGACACAAGGATCATCCGATCTCAAATGAAAATCCGCTCGACTCCAATGGCAACCGGCACCATCGCAGCGGCAGCAGATTAACCTTGAACATCCCCCAAACACTGTATATATTAACTACTGTACATTTATACAGGTTTCGTGTCATGGAACATCTGCTTCGCGTCATCAATGAAAGCGATCGCCAGACCTTGGCCTGGCTGCGTACGCATGTGGGCGATGCGCGTGTGGCGGCCGCCGCGCGTCATCTCGCCAGCCGCGCGGACACCGGCAATACTGGTAATGCCGGTAATGCAAACTCCCCGCGCAAGCCTTATGTGTCGGCGGTTTGCCGTTATCTCGGCGTGTGGCCACCGGCGCCGGACACGCCCAGGCTGGCTGACGACGATCACGCCACCGGTGACCGTTATCTCGCGCAGATCCGCGAGTTGCTCAAACGCCGTGGCGGTACGGATATGCAGGCGGGCTGAGACCGATGTGGACGGTCGCCCTCACCTGCTTCGCCCGTAGTTAAGATCAAGACACCAACCGCGTCTTGAACGCCTCAACCAGATAATCCACAAACGAAGCAATTCTCGAAGAGATAGCCGTATTGCGGTAATAGACAGCGTGAATCGGCTGCCGGACATCCTGAGTCTGACGGTTCAGAATCTGCACGAGCCGTCCCGATTCGCGATCCTGTCCGGTCATGAAGTCCGACAGACACGCGATGCCGACGCCCTCCAGTGCCATTTGCCTGAGCGTCTCACCGCTCGACGACCAGACCGTCGGCTCGATGCGATACGGTTCGCCGTCCGTGCCAAGCACGGGCCAGGTGTTCAGCGATTCCGGCTGGTTGAACCCAAGCAGCGCATGCTTGCCGAGATCCTCGACCCTGCGCGGCAGGCCGTGTGTTTCGATAAAACCAGGACTCGCCAGTATGCGCAGCCGGCTATTGCCGACAAGCCGGCTGTGCAGCGTCGAATCCTTCAACCGGCCAATCCGGATCGCCACATCGGTGCGCCGTTCCAGCAGATCGATAATCCCTTCGTTGCTGTTCAACTCCAGCTCGACGTGCGGATAGCGCTCCCGGTAGCCGCGCACGAGCGGCACGATCGCGTGCAGCATGAACGGCGTCGCGGCGTCGATCCGCAACCGCCCGGACGGCTTGTCGCGTCGCGCCACCATCTGTTCTTCCGCACTCTCCACCTGTTCGATGATCGCCCGCGCGTTCTGCAGAAACGCCCGCCCTTCTTCGGTCAGCTCCAGCCGGCGCGTAGTCCGGCGCAGCAACGTCGTCTTCAGCTTCTCCTCGAGTCTGGCGAGCGTCCGGCTCGCCGCCGAAACCGTCTGGTCGAGCTGCTCAGCGGCGGCTGTGATCGAACCCATGTCGACCACGGTCGCGAAGGTTTGCAGTTCATCGAGTGTGGTTTTCATTGTTGACTTTAAATCAAAACAATTTCGTCTATATACCAGTTTTTCCGCAAAAGTAAAACGATCACACTTGCTCCCGTTGAACTTTCATCTATGCATTCAGGAGCATGAAGCATGATCCCGACTACTTCTTCCCAACCCGCCGCGCGCGGTAACTCGACGCTCCCGCTGCTGGCGCTCGCTGTCGGCGCGTTCGGTATCGGTACGACCGAGTTCTCGCCGATGGGGCTGCTGCCCGCCATCGCTGGCAGTCTTCACGTATCGATTCCGAGCGCCGGCATGCTGATCAGCGCCTACGCGATCGGCGTCATGGTCGGCGCGCCGCTCATGACACTCGCGCTTGCGCGCTGGCCGAAACGTTCCGCGCTGATCCTGCTGATGAGCATCTTCACGCTCGGCAATCTGCTCTCGGCGATGGCGCCCAATTACACGACGCTGCTGCTCGCACGGCTCGTCACCAGCCTGAATCACGGTGCGTTCTTCGGACTTGGCTCGGTTGTAGCGGCGAGTCTCGTGCCGCGCGAACGCCAGGCTAGCGCGATTGCGACCATGTTCATGGGGCTCACGATCGCGAATGTCGGCGGCGTGCCGGTCGCGACGTGGCTGGGCGACGTAATCGGTTGGCGCATGTCGTTTGCAGCGACAGCCGGGCTCGGTTTGATCGCGATGGCCGGGTTGCTGGCGGCATTACCGAAGGGCGAAGCGGGTCGCCTGCCAAATCTGCGCAACGAACTCGCCGTCCTCACGCGCCCTGCGGTGCTGGCCGCACTGGCCACGACCGTGCTCGGCGCAGGCGCGATGTTCACGCTGTACACCTACATCTCGCCGACGTTGATGCATATCACCGGCGCATCGCCGCTCTTCATCACCGCGATGCTTGCGCTGATCGGTGTCGGTTTCTCGATCGGTAACGTATTGGGCGGCCGGCTTGCCGATCGCTCGCTCGATGGCAGCCTGATCGGCTTCCTCGCGCTGCTGATCGTGGTCATGCTCGCCTTCCCGCTGATGGCGGCAAGCCACACCGGCGCTGCGATTGGTCTACTCGTGTGGGGCGTTGCAACCTTCGCGGTCGTGCCGCCGCTGCAGATGCGCGTCATGCGTGCCGCGGCCGAAGCGCCAGGGCTTGCGTCATCGGTCAACGTGGGCGCGTTCAATCTCGGCAATGCGTTGGGTGCGGCGGCAGGCGGTGCAGCGATTTCGGCAGGGTTCGGCTACCCGGCGGTGCCGATTGCCGGTGCGCTGATCGCTGCGGCAGGTCTCGCACTCGTGTTGATTCAGATCATGCGACAACGTCAACGCCGCACAGCACGCGGCCTGACTATCACGGCCAGCGAATGCTGATGCGAAGTCAAAAATCATCCCTGTTTCAAGCGGTTTTTAGCAGGTGTCGAAACCGGCAGAATTCGCTTCACTGGGCGCCGGTTTCGTCCGCTTCACTCCCTTCGAGGTTCAAAACATCATGAGCAATATCCCTTCCTTCGGTCTCGGTACGTTCCGTCTTCAAGGTCAGGTCGTCGTCGATTCGGTGCGCAACGGCCTGGAACTGGGCTACCGGTGCGTCGACACCGCGCAGATTTACGGCAACGAAGCTGAAGTCGGCCAGGGCATCGCCGAATCCGGCGTAGCGCGCGACGAGCTGTTTCTCACCACCAAGATCTGGGTCGACAATTACGCACGAGCAAAGCTGATTCCGAGTCTCAAGGACAGCCTCGCGAAGTTGCGCACCGACCATGTCGACCTGACCTTGATCCATTGGCCGGCGCCGGACAACGGCGTCGCGCTCGACGAATTCGTGACCGCACTGGCCGAAGCCAAAGCAGCGGGCCTGACGCGCCAGATCGGCATCTCCAACTTCAATATCGAACTGACGCAGCGGGCTATCTCGGCTGTCGGCAAGAGCGAGATCGCTACGAACCAGATCGAATTGAGTCCGTACCTGCAAAACCGCAAGCTGGTCGAGTTCCTGCAAGGCCAGGACATTCACGTCACGTCGTACATGACACTCGCGTACGGCAAGGTGCTCAAGGACCCGGTGATCGGCGCGATCGCGAACCGTCATCACGCGACACCCGCCCAGGTAGCGCTCGCCTGGGCGCTGCAACTGGGCTATTCGGTGATTCCGTCGTCGACGAAGCGTGAAAACCTTTGCAGCAACCTGCTCGCACAGTCGTTGCAACTGACGGACGAAGACATGACGCAGATCGCTGCCCTGGAACGTAATGGCCGCGAAGTCAGCCCTGCGGGCCTCGCGCCGGTCTGGGATTGAGTACGGGAGAAACAATCATGCGAATCACTATTCCATCGCGCCTCGGTTTCGGCACTGCGCCGCTCGGCAACATGTATCGCGACATCCCTGAAGCCGAGGCACTGGCAACAGTCGATGCAGCCTGGAACAGCGGCATCCGCTATTTCGACGCTGCGCCGCTGTATGGCGCTGGGCTTGCCGAACTGCGGCTCGGAAAAGCACTGGCCGGTCGCCCAAGAGACGAATACGTGCTGGGCACCAAGGTCGGTCGACTGATCCTCGACGAACACGAATCGACTACGAGCCGCGATCTCGGCGAGAAAGGCGGCTTGTTCGAACACGGACTGCCGAACAAGATCGTCTACGACTACACGGCAGACGGCACGTTGCGCTCTATCGAAGACAGCCTGAAGCGGCTGCAAACCGATCGACTGGACTATGTGTGGATCCACGACCCAGCTGTCGATTTCCACGGCGAAAACTGGCGCGCTGTCTTCGACGTGGCGATGTCCGGTGCGGCGAAAGCGCTATCCCGTCTGCGTGACGAAGGCGTCATCAAAGGCTGGGGGCTTGGTGTGAATCGTGTCGAGCCGTGCGAGCTCGCGCTCGAGCAAGCCGATCCGGATGGCTTTCTGATCGCCGGTCGCTATACGTTGCTCGATCACGAAGCCGCGCTGAACAAGCTGATGCCGGCGTGCGAAGCAAGAGGGCTTGGCATCGTCGTGGGCGGCCCGTACAACTCCGGGCTGCTCGCGGGAGGCACGCACTTCGAATATCAGCTGGCGTCGCAAACGATGATCGATCGTGTTGCGCGGATCAAGCAGGTTTGCGCTAAGTTTGGCGTCGATATCCGCGCGGTGGCTCTGCAATTTTCTCTCGCGCATCCGGCTGTTGCAGGTGTCATCCCCGGTGCAAGCCAGCCGTCGCGGATCGAAGAGAATCGTGCACTGATGGCAATGCCGATTCCGGATGCGCTGTGGGACGCGTTGAAATCGGAGCGCCTGATCGCAGCTCACGCGCCAACCCCTTCGCTTATTCGCTAGTAGCGTCGACCGGGGTTCGCCTCGGTCGACGAATCGCGCGCAACTTCCCGCTCTTTCCGCCACCGCAGAAGAACTGGTCACCACCGTCCGATTCAAGTCCCGACACATGGACCCCAGACGGCATCTCGAGACTTTCGATAATCTCTCCTGTGTGAGGATCGATTTGCCTTAGCTCGCTCGCGTCGTCCTCCCAGGTGGCATGCCACAACTGCCCATCAACCCAGGTCACCCCGGTGACAAAACGATTCGACTCGATAGTGCGAAGAATCGCGCCCGTTTGCGGATCGATTTGATGGATCTTCCGGTCGCGATACTGTCCGACCCACAGCGTTCCCTCGGCCCACGCGAGCCCCGAATGGTTGCCACCGGCTGGTGCGGGAATCGTAGCGAGTACATCGCCGGTCTGCGCATCGAGCTTCTGGATGGTGCCGCCGGCAAGCTGGAAGAGGTGCTGGCCATCGAACGCGGACCCCGCATGCGCGGCGACGTCGATCGAGCGCAGCATTTTTCCGCTCGCTGGGTCGAGCGCGTTCAGTTTGTCTCCGGATGCGAACCAGACATGCCGGCCGTCATACGTGACACCGTGCACGCTGTCGACACCCTCGAAGGGGCCATATTCGCGAAGGACTTCGGCGGTTGATCGGTTCATGCTGCCATCCTAATCGTTCGATAGTGACGCGGGGAGTAACAAGGGCGTCGTGAATCCGGGCATTGGCGGCATCAGCCAGCGACGCGATCGCCCGCGCCCCACCGGCTCTACCTTACCGTCTTCCGCAAGCGAATCGAGTGCACGCTGCAAGGTACGCTGACTGACTCCCAGCGCAAGCGCGAGCGCCGAGCTCGACCATGATTCGCCGTCAGCAAGCAAGGCGAGCACCGCCGCGTGTCGTTCGTCGTCGTGTCGTGCCAGAACGGCAACCTCGCGCGCGCGATACGGTGTCAGCACAAATCCATGCCTGGTTGCGGTCACATCAGCCAGCGTTTGCAGCAGGATACGCAGCCGGCCGATTTCAACGCGCAGACGCGCCCGATACGATTCGTCGGCGCGCGTTGCCCGAAATACCCGCGCCACCAGCGCATCTCTCGATACATCCGACGGCCACGCCTCGCCGAGCGCACGCACGAGCTCAAACAATACAGGCCGCCTTGCTAGCGCAATGACCGTATGCGCGTCGCGCACGACGTGACGGCACGCGTCCACGACAAAGGTCTGCGATGACAGCAGCACTTCGACCTCGTCGAGCGACAGGAGCCGCTCGTCACCACGGGCAATCAGGCGAGCAGCCGGTGTGTTCAGGACCCGGGACGCGCTTTCGACCTCAGCGGCTAGTGCGGGAATACCTGCGCGAGACGCGGCGCGACCGGCACGCACTAGTGCAGCTCGCGCTATCTTCGGTTGCAGACGGCGCAACGCGATGCCCGCGACAACCAGCTCATGCGCCACCCGCAGCGCAGGCGGAAACAACCCAGGATCGAGCGCGCCAAGCGCATGCTCGGCGGCGTCGAGGCGCCCCACCAGAAGCAGTCGCCGCACGTCGAGATACTGCGCATGCGCTGCGTTTACCCGGTCGCCGTGCGCTTCGAGCGTCGCTCGCGCGGCATCGAGCGTCTTTGCAGACCAACCCAGGTCGCGTGAGGCAAGCGCGATTTCAACCTCGGCGACCACACATCGCGCGCGGGCCACGGCCTCTTCGGGACCGAAGGCGCGCGCGGCACGGCGCATCAACGCCTTCGCTCGAACCAGATCGCCGAGCTGCGCCATCGCGATGCCTCGAAGCGCGAGCGCCGGCGCATCGTCGCGCAAAGCGACCCAGTTCAGGGCGCCGAGCGGATCACCCGCCGCGAGTGCACGCGCAGCCGCCGTAACGAGCGCATCAGTGTTCATGCCAATCCCGCCACACTTGTCACTCCCACCGTTCGATAGCGGGTCTTAATCTATCACGACCCCCAACCCGTCAGTCGTATCGGTCACGAGACGAACGACGCAGAACATCGAAGGAGATAACGATGACGACACACCACACCGGAACGCGCGAAGCGTGGCTGGCCGCGCGGCTCGACCTGCTCGCAGCGGAGAAGGCGCTGACCCGGCGCAGCGACGAGCTGGCGCAGCAACGCCAGGCGCTGCCGTGGGTTCGCGTCGACAAGGCGTACCGATTCGACACCGACGAAGGAAGTGCCTCGCTGGCGGATCTCTTCAAAGGGCGTTCGCAACTGCTCGTCTACCACTTCATGTTTGGCCCCGACTACAAGGCCGGATGTCCGTCGTGCTCGGCAATCGCGGACGGGTTTAACGGCTTCGCGCTCCATCTGGCGCATCACGATGTCACGCTTGCGGCCGTATCGCGTGCGCCGCTCGCAAAACTGCAGACATACAAACAGCGGATGGGGTGGACATTTCCCTGGGCATCCGCACCGGGAAACGCGGCGAGTCCGGATATCACTTCGAGCGTTGCGGCCGACTTCAACGCCGACTTCAGCGTATGGTTCACCGACGAGCAGCAACGCAGCGGCACCGTCGACTACAACTACCGGCGCGAGCCGCCCCTAAAGTCGAGCGCGAGTCAGGACGATGAGAACGCAGGGGCCGTGGCCACGTTCGCGGCCATGTGCGGCACCGATGTGCCCACCTACATCCGCGACCGCCCCGGTTTAAGTGCGTTCGTACTCGAGGATGGCATCGTCTACCACACCTACTCCACCTACTCGCGCGGACTGGATGGCCTCTGGGGCATGTTTCAATGGCTCGACCGCGCTCCGCGAGGGCGCAACGAGATCGGTGTCTGGTGGCATCGACACGACGAATACGACCGACGCTGAGGCAACGCGTGAGTCGAGTCGATGCAATCGGGACACGGAAAACCTGCCGATGCGGTGTTCCCGGTGCCACTTTCTTTAGCGTCGCGGCGCTCGTCTTCACGTTCAGCGCGGCGCTGACGATCACCCGTTGCGCGTCGATGTCGGCACTGAGCGATGTGCCGATGCCAGGCGGCTGGATGCTGTCGATGATGTGGATACGGATGTGCGGTCAGACATGGCGAGAGGTCGCAACGTCAACCCTCGGCATGTGGATCGCGATGAGCATCGCGATGATGCTGCCGTCCGTCACGCCGACGTTGTGGCGCTACCACCGCGAGCTTGCCTCCAGGACCTGCGTCACACGCCCCGGCACGCTGACCATGCTGGTGGGCGTGGGGTACTTCCTGGTATGGACGCTATACGGCATGGTCGTCTTGCCGCCAGGCATCGCACTGGCGGCACTCGAGATGCGCGTGCCGTTGCTGGCGCGCGCCGTTCCGTTCGTTTCCACTGTAGTTGTGCTGAGCGCCGGTGTGCTCCAGTTCACCGCATGGAAAGCCCGGCACCTTGCCTGCTGCCGACGAGCGCCGGCGGGTGAGCGCGCATTGTCACTCATCAATGCCACCACGGCCTGGCGACAGGGCGTGCGCCTAGGCGTTCACTGCAGCTATAGCTGCGCCGGTCTGACCGCGATCCTTCTGGTCTCAGGCACCATGGACCTGCGCGCGATGGTTGCAGTAACAACGGCCATCGCCGCCGAACGTCTGGCACCCGATGGCGAACGCGTCGCGCGTGCTATCGGAGTCGTTGTCATTGGAGCCGGGTTGTTTCTACTTGCGCGTGCCATTCGGACCGGGTGACCCCCACTCAATACACCCCAGCCACTCCCACCGGACGATGCTTGAACCTCCGGTGCACCCAGTAATACTGCTCTGGAAACCTGAGGATCTGCGTTTCCAGAAACTCGTTCATCCGACGTGCGTCGACGGTCTCGCTGCTGGACGGGTAATCGCTGAGCGGTTTGAAAATAGTTAGCTTGTAGCCGCGAAAATCCGGCAGCACTTCGGTCACGAACGGCACGACCCGCGCACGGCCGAGTTTCGCGAGACGCGAAATCGATGTCAGCGTGCACGCCTCTACACCGAAGAACGGCACGAAGACCGAGTTGTCGATACCCTGGTCCATATCGGCGGCGAGCATGACGGGCGTGCCTGAACGCAGCAAACCGACAACCTTCCGCGCACTCGTCGCGCGCTCGATCATCTCCGCGCCAAACCTGCCGCGTTGCCGCCGGGCCAGATCGCACATCGGCGCATTCGACATGCGCGTATAGAGCGATGCGACCGGCAGGTGTGTCGAATAACGCATGCACCCCACTTCGATACCGACGAAGTGAAAACCCATGAAGATGGTTGGCGGTGCGTTCTTGTCGTCGAGGTCGATTTCGCTTTCGATCTGCACGATCTTGTCGATCGACTTCGCACTACCGAACCACTGTATGCCGCGTTCGAGATAGCTGCGCACCACATGCTGGAAATGCGCCCGGCCCAGTTGTTCGTGCTCAAGCGCGCTCTTCGCCGGAAAGCACAGGCGCAGGTTCACCAGCACGATGTGTTTGCGGCGACTGGGAAGCCTGTACAACGTCGTACCCAGTGCGCTTCCAAAGCGTGCGACAAACGAATAAGGCAATACGGAGAGCACGCGCAACAGCGCGACGATGAGAAACAGACCGAATTTGTCCAAAGGGCATCCTGCTTGTAAAGGGCCGAACAACATCAGGGCGAAGCAGGCTACGCGATGCCCGATCGGCCGATACTCCCGCAGGAACATTGCCGCTCGAAAAATCAGGTGTGAAGACTATCGCATCGAGGTACGCGTCGGGTTACGGGTGTCTTGTTGACGTTACGGAATCCTACCCGGCGTAACGCGCGGTAAGAATCTACGTAATACGGCGTCGCGCGCGCGATCTGCAGTCTATCTGTGCAACACATCCTTACGATGTCCGCGAAGGATACTCCTGATGGACCGGGCAAAACCAGAAAGGTCGGGCCGGGGGATACCCGGACGGGCATCGGGGGGATGCTTTCGGCGCGCCGCATTTCCCTGCACACTGGGCGCAAACCGTTATACGGCGGCCTTCGACGCGAACCTCGCGAGGTCGGGGGACGCGTCGCGCTGTCAATGACAGATTCAGCAGAAATCCTGAATTTTTTCCGGTCTTGCCTCGAAAACGCGCCAATGCGAAGCTTTGAACGGTCCCCATCTCCGCTTTTTCACTTCTTTCTATGGAGCACAACATGATATCGAGCCGCGACGAAGTCACCCGGATGATCGTTTCCGCGAAAGTAGCCAGGGGGCTGAAATGGAGCGACGTCGCCGAGCGGATCGGCCAGAGCAAGGAGTGGACGACGGCCGCGTGTCTGGGCCAGATGACCTTTACCCGCAGCCAGGCCGAAACCGCCGGCGACATCTTCGGCCTGTCGGACGAAGCCGTCGCGTGGTTGCAGATCGTTCCGTACAAGGGTTCGTTGCGGGAGGCCGTGCCAACCGATCCGCTGATCTATCGCTGGTACGAGATCGTCAACGTCTACGGCACGACCATCAAGGAACTGATTCACGAGGAATTCGGCGACGGCATCATGAGCGCGATCGATTTCTCGATGGACATTCAACGCGAAGCCGATCCCAAAGGCGATCGCGTCAAGGTGGTGCTGTCCGGCAAATTCCTGCCGTACAAGACCTACTGATCAGCCGCCGTACACGTCGAAGTCGAAATACTTGTCCGCGATGCGCTTGTACGTGCCGTCCTTGATCATCGCGGCAATCGCTGCATCGAGTTTCTCCTTCAGGTCGGTATCTTCCTTGCGCAGACCGATACCGGTGCCCGGACCGAAAATCGCGCTGTCATCGAGCACCGGTCCAGCAAACGCATAAGGCGCGCCGCGCGGCGTATCGAGAAAACCGCGCTCGGCCTGTACCGCGTTCTGCAACGACGCATCGAGCCGCCCCGCCAGCAGGTCCACATACACCTGATCCTGATCCGCATACGACACAACGTTGACGCCATGCGCGCCCCAGTGTGTCTTCGCGTAAGTCTCCTGCATCGAGCCCTGCTCGACACCGACCGATTTACCCGCGAGCGACGCGGCAGTCGGCTCGATGGTCGAACCTTTCTTCGCGACGAGACGCGTGGGCACATGGAAGATCTTCGATGAGAACGCGATCTGCTTGACGCGTGCGGGTGTCATCGAGAGGGTAGACAGCACGCCGTCGAACTTGCGTGCCTTCAGGCCCGGAATCATGCCGTCGAAGGCATTCTCGACCCACACGCATTTCGCGTTCAGACGCCGGCACAGTTCGTTGCCGACATCGATGTCGAAACCGACCAGCTTGCCGTCGGCGGCCTTCGATTCGAACGGCGGATAACTGGCATCGACGCCGAAACGTATCGTCGACCAGTCTTTCGCATATGCGCCACTCGAAACGACCAGCAGCACACCCAGCAATACCATCCCTATTCTTTTCATCTAATGCTCGCAAATGTTCAGTGACAGACTATTGAAACACCGTGTGCGACCCCGCGCGCGACGATGCCGATGCATTATCGGCGATGCGCGCGCGGCGCCAATAAACCTTCTGCGTGAAGTTTCTGCTCCCCGCTGCGCAGCGTGAGCAACATGAGCAACGTAAGCAACGTGAGCGGCGCAACTCGCAGTTGACCATTTTTCGCCCCGGTGGTCTGATGGCAAGCGCCGAGCGTCTCTGTCGGCCTGGACAACACAACGACGCTAACAAAATGCCCACAACCCCAACCATTCCCATGCGCCATCGCGCGCATGCGCTGCTGCTGGCCGCTCTGTTGATCGTCGCACCGGCATGCTTCGCGGGCCCGGCCGAGCTCGATCCACCCGCCACCGATCTGCACGAAACCATCGTCCAGGTGCCGATGACAGAGCACGGCCTCCTCGGCGACACGCAGCGCGAACTGGTCGCCACGACCTACATGCCCGACGGCCCCGGCCCGTTTCCGCTGATCGTGCTGAGCCACGGCAATCCGCCCAACGCAATCGATCGCGTGAAGGTCGGTCGCTATCGTAAGCTCGCGCAGATTCGCGCTTTCGTCGGACTCGGCTTCGCCGTCATCGTGCCGATCCGGCGCGGCTACGGCGCGACGGGCGGATCGTTTGCCGAAGACACGGGGCACTCATGCGACCACGCCGATTTCGACACTGCCGCTAAGGAAGCCGCGCAAGACCTGCTGGCGACCATCGCTTACGCCGACACGCTGCCGCAGGTCGATCGCAATCACATCGTGCTGGTGGGACAGTCGGCGGGCGGATTCGCTTCGCTTGCCGCAGCGAGCGAAGCCCCGAAAGGTCTCGTCGCCGTGGTCAATTTTTCGGGTGGACGCGGCGGCCGGCCGTCCACGCATCCAGGCGCTCCGTGTGCGCCGGAGCGGATGGCCGAGACGATGGGACACTTCGGCTCCACCATTCAGATACCGGTGCTGTGGCACTACGTCGAGAACGATCAGTACTTCGCGCCCGACGTTGTGAAGACCTGGTTCAGCGCGTTCCAGGCGGCCGGCGGCAAAGGCGAACTCGTGTTCGAAGCGCCGTTCGGTCGCGACGGCCACGGTATGTTCGCAGTCGATCGCGCGTTACCGATCTGGTGGCCGCATTTCGAGCAGTTCATCGCGACGGTCGTGCCGTTGAGCCATACCGCGGCGTCCACCCCCTCTTCGTGATACGAGCGGTCCTGGATTGCCACCTCGCATCAGATCAGATTAGCTCCCCCGAACAGAAACAACTGCGCATGAACGACCTCGATTTCGACTGCACGATGTGCGGCAAATGCTGTCACGGGCTGCGGCTCGCGCTGACCGTCGACGAAGCCCGCGCCTGGCTACGACGCGGCGGCCGCGTCGAACTGATGTGCGAAGCGATACCGTGGCCCGTCGAACCCGTTGCGGAAAATCGCGAGGCGCAGTACCGGCACGCCCGCTCGTTTCCCGCCGCGAGCGGCACACTGCCGGTGCGGATCGCCGTGTTGCTGGTCGCTACGTTCGAAGGCGCCTGCCCGAACCTCGGCGCCGACATGCGCTGCGGCATCTATCACGAGCGGCCGCTCGTGTGCCGCATCTATCCCGCTGAAATCAATCCGTTCGTCGTACTCGCGCCCGCCAGCAAGGGATGCCCTCCCGACGCATGGCAAGGCACGCCGATGATCCGGCATGGACAGCTTATCGACAGCGAGGTCCAGGCATCGATCGATCAGGCCCGCACCGCCAGTGCCCGCGATGTGCCCGCCAAGGCACAACTGTGCGCGACGCTCGGCCTCGCGCATGCAGCGCTTGCGAACGAAGGCTTCGTCACGTACGCACCCGAATCTCATGCGCTGCTTGCCGCACTCGATGCCCTCTCCGACGTAACGCCCGGCAGTCGCGATGCACGCGCCACACCATGGAACTTCGTATCGAACCGCCACGAAACTGTCGAAACGCTGACATCGATCGGTGCGCTAGCGGCCGCGCCGGCCCCCACGCATGCATACGGATACCTCGGTTTCTTCGCGGCAACGCCCGCGGGTTAGTCCCGACCACGCCGCCCGCCCATCGGCACGCTCACGAATTGCACCCACCCGCACGCTTCGGCTAGGATCACAATCGGGGTAGCAGGGGGCAGCACCGCATGGATGACAACGGTCCAGGCGAGACGATCGAGGGGACATGTCCGTACTCAAACCGGTTTTCCCATTGAACCAGCGTCTGCGCAAGAGAACGCTCGCGTGGGAGGCCGCGCTTGCGCGGGCGGTCGGCAATCATCCGTTCGTCGCGGGCATCGCCGGTACGGCCGTCGCCGCGGCGATGGCCGGTCTGACCTTTGTGTCGCTGTACGCGGGACGTGCCGATGCGTTGACGCATGCGCATGAAACGTCGCAAAGTCTCGTTTCGATTATCGGCAGCGACCTCGAAAGAAACATCGAAATCTACAATCTCTCGCTGCGCGCGATGGTCGACGGTGCGCAGCGTCCGCTGACCTGGCAGCTCTCGCCGGGCTTGCGGCAATCGGTTCTGTTCGATCGCGCAACGGATGCCGAGTACCTCGGCGGTGCCTACATTCTCGGCACCGACGGCAAGGTCAGGGCCGAGCAAAGCGGTGAGATCAACCCTTTGATCGGACTCGGCGATCGCGATTACTTCCTGGCCCATCAGCGCAATCCATCGGTTGGCTTATTCATTTCGCATCCGTTTCGTTCGCGGCTGCGCGATCACAAGCTGTCGATCGGCCTGACGCGACGCATCGACACGCCCGACGGCCAGTTTTCCGGCGTCGCGCTGCTCGCTATCCGCATCGAGTACTTCCAGCATCTGCTCGACAAGATCAATACAGGCCCATCGGGTTCGGTGTTCATTTCGCTCGACGACGGCACGCTGCTCGCCCGCAAGCCGCTCACGACCAGCGAAATCGGGACCAGTGTGGTGCGCTCGCCGGTATTCGCGTACATCGCGGGGCACTCGTCGGGGTCGTTTGTGACGGTCTCCGCGCTCGACGGCGTGACGCGCATGTACACCTATGCACGCGTACCCGGCACCCCACTGCTCGCCGTCGTTGCGCCGGCCGTCGACGACGTACTCGCGAGCTGGCGCAAGCGCAGCGTGATCGCCGCAGTACTGACGTTCGCGCTGGGCGTGGTCGTCATCGCCGTGTCGTGGTTGCTCGCGTTCGCGGTGCGCGACAAGATACTTGCCGAAACCGAATTGCTACGGCTCGCCGCCACCGATCCACTCACGGGTCTCGCGAACCGTCGCACGCTCGACCAGCGGCTCGACGACGCATGGCTGCATTCGCGCCGCAACGGCGAGCCGCTGTCAGCGCTTTTCATCGATATCGATTACTTCAAGCGGTTCAACGATGCACACGGCCACGCGGCCGGCGACGAGGTCATCGCGGCCGTTGCGGATTGCGTCGCGTCCACCGTACGCCGTTCGATCGATGTAGTGGCACGCTATGGCGGCGAGGAATTCGCCGTGATACTGCCCGGCACGCCGGCCGCGGGAGCGACCAAACTGGCCGAGAAAATCCGCCGGAAAGTGGAGTCGTTGCGTTTCACGTATGCAGCCGACACACAGGAAGCGGTGACGGTTAGCATCGGCAGCGCGAGCTGTGTGCCGTCGAACGGCGGCACGGCACTCGAATTGCTCGCCGCTGCCGACGAACAGCTCTATGCAGCGAAGGCCGCGGGACGCAACCAGGTGATGTCGTTCATTCGTCCGGAAAACGAAACGACGCACGGGGCGTCGTCCTGAAACGCGGTTTGATGGCTGCTTTATCTGTTTTTCGAAGGCATATTACGTGCCTTGTCAGAACGGCCCACGGCTTTTCAGCTGTGCGTACTGCGCCTTCAGCACATTGATACGCGAGCGGTACATCGTCGCCAGACACGACCGCGACGCCCCGCAGCGGGACCGGTTTTGCAACCAGTCATGCTGCGCTTCCTGCATGTCGCCGCGGGTCCCCATCGCGACGAGCCCGGTAAGCATCTCGTAGCGAACCGCCATTTCTACATCCATTTCGCTCAACTGACGGGATGCGCATATCGCGCGCTCGTCGGGCTGCTGTGCCTGCGTGCAATCGAAGCTTGCGGCCTGCGCGATGCCGGCTGACGCCGCGAAACAGGCGAAACACGCGATATAGACGGCACGACGGTATCGACGAAATGAACGCATAAGACCTCGCTATTAGAAAACGGAGGAAAGCTGCCACACGGATTTAACCCGCACTCCGCACTTGGAACGCGCATTGCTACGGAATAGCCAGCCTTAGGACAATCATGACAACGATACTGCTGGTCGAAGACGATCTCAATCTGCTGCGCGCACTGGAAACACTGTTGAAAGGGCACGGATACCGTGTGCGGACGGCGGCGGACGGCCTACTCGCCATCCGCTCGGCGCGGGCCGAGCGTCCCGATATCGTTGTTTCGGACTGGATGATGCCGGGCATGGACGGCATTGCGCTCATCGACGCACTCAAATCCGTGCCGCAACTTGCCGATGTACCCGTCGTGCTGACGTCGGCGGTAGGACCGCCGCCGGCGATTCCGATCAGCGGGTTTCTGCGCAAACCGTTTCCCGCTGCGACGCTGCTCGACATGCTGCGCCGTATCGTCAAGTCGTAAACCCTGGCGCACAGCGGTACTTCATACCTGCGTGCCTGCCTTAGTCGCAAACACGCTCACGGCACAAGTGGCGCCACCGACGAACTATCCAGCATACGTGCCGCCAGCCAGACTTCCTGTCGCAGCCAGTCACGAAACAGCGTGAGTTGCGGTAAGTCGCCCTGCTCGGGGCGCGTGACGAACCAGTACGACTGATGGCCGTCCACGTGCACGTTCAACACGGGCACGAGCTGGCCGCTCGCCAGTTCGCGCGCGATCATGTGGCGGTCCGCGATCGTGATGCCCAAGCCGTCGATGGCCGCGCGAATCGCCAGATCGAGCAGATCGAATTCGTAGCCGCCCGTCGTATCGACGCCCGCGATTCCCGCGGCGTTCAGCCAGTGCTGCCAGGTCTGGTAGCGCTGGTCGTCGCTGGCGAGAACGTGCAGCAGCGTGAACTGGTTCAGATCGATCGGCTGTTGCGCGGGCTGCCGTGCCAGCAGCGCGGGCGCACACACGGCCACGTGCCGCTCGTTCATTAGCAACTGCTGGTCCAGCCCTTCCCATTCGCCGTTGCCGAAGCGGATCGCGCAATCGAGCACGGCCGATTCCGCGAGGTTGTCCTCCACGCGCGTCGACAGGCTCAGTTCCAGCTCGGGATGCTCGTCGCGCAGACGACCGAGCCGCGGCATCAGCCAGCGGCTCGCGAAAGTGGGCGGCGCATTGATACGCAGGCGGTTGAGGTGCGTCTTCTCCTGAATACTGCGCACCGTCAGCTCGATCTTGTCGAACGATTGCTGCAACGCCTGCAACAGCACGCGGCCCGCTGCCGTCAGTTCGAGCCGGTGATGATGCCGCTGCAGCAGCGCTTCGCCGAGCTGATCCTCCAGTTGCCGCACCTGCCGGCTGACTGCGCTCTGCGTGACATTGAGCTGTTCGGCGGCGCGCGTGAAGCTGCCGGTGTGTCCGGCCACCTCGAAGGCTTTGAGCGCGTTCAGCGCGGGCATCTTTCGTTTCAAGGGCGTCTCTGCAAGCAGGCAGCAAGGGGGATTGCGGGGTTGCGGGTTCCCGGGAGCGTCGGCCGGCCCCATTTTACGCGCGCCGGACTTCGGCTTGCGCGGCTCGCCCTGGGGCAAATCCGGAGGTGTGCGGGCAACCGCGCCCGCCAAGCGTCAGCAACCTTACGCCCATATAAGGGGCATACCCGACACCGATTTGTCATCTTCACGACACACGCCCCCACCAGGATCGTAGGTCTCCACGCCCCCATTCACCCCTCACGAGACACAGGCCATGCCGGAACTTTCGTATCCGCAGTCGAACGCCCCTGCCGGCCGTCGCAACATCGGCCTTTTTATCTTTCTGCTGGCCATCGCCGCCGGCGCCGCTTACTGCGCGACGCATCTGCTCGATGACCTCGCGCCGGTGCGCCAGTCGTCGCTGCTGCCGTACCTGCTGCTCGGCTTCGCACTCGTGATCGCGCTCGGCTTCGAGTTCGTCAACGGCTTTCATGACACCGCGAACGCTGTCGCCACGGTCATCTATACGCATTCATTGACGCCGAACCTCGCAGTCGTCTGGTCCGGTGCGTGGAATTTTCTCGGCGTGCTGACCTCGACCGGTGCGGTCGCGTTCGGCATCCTGCAGTTGCTGCCCGTCGAACTGATCCTGCAGGTCGGCAACGGCGCCGGCTTCTCGATGGTGTTCGCGCTGCTGATCGCCGCGATCATCTGGAATCTCGGCACCTGGTACTTCGGTTTGCCGTCGTCGAGCTCGCACACGTTGATCGGCTCGATCATCGGCGTCGGGCTGATGAACTCGATGCTGCACGGCGCATCGGGCACGAGCGGCGTCGACTGGAACCAGGCGCTTGGCGTCGGCAAGTCGCTGGTGTTCTCGCCGATCGTCGGCTTCCTGCTCGCTGCGTTGCTGCTGCTCATTCTCAAGGCGGTCGTGCGCGTACCAGCGCTGTATGCCGAGCCGACCGGCAACGAGCCGCCGCCGTTCTGGATTCGCGCGCTGCTGATCCTCACCTGCACGGGCGTGTCGTTCGCGCATGGTTCGAACGACGGTCAGAAGGGCATGGGTCTCATCATGCTGATCCTGATCGGCACCGTACCGACCGCGTATGCACTGAACAAGGCCGTCACCCCCGCCGAATCGCAGACCTTCGTCGCCGTCGCTGAACAGGCTTCGACATCGTTTTCCCGATACACGAACGGCGCGCCGCCTTCGACCAACCCGCGACGCGATGTCGAAGACTACGTGCGCACACGTCAACTGACGCCGGCCACGGTGCCCGCGCTGCAGCAACTGACCGCGCAGATCGGCAAGCAGGTCGGAGAGTCGGGTTCGATGGCGAACGTTCCGCAGGATATCGTCGATAACGTGCGCAACAATATGTACGTCGCGTCCGAAGCGATCCGCCTCATCGACAAGGCGAAACAGCCGGTGTTCGCGCCCAACGACGCGAAAGCCATCGACAACTTCAAGAAGCAAACCGATCACGCGACCAAGTTCATTCCGACATGGGTCAAGGTCGCGGTTGCGATCGCGCTGGGTCTAGGCACGATGGTCGGCTGGAAGCGCATCGTCGTGACGGTCGGCGAGAAGATTGGCAAGCAGCATCTGACCTACGGCCAGGGTGCATCGGCCGAACTCGTCGCGATGGTGACCATCGGTGCCGCGGACGTGTACGGCCTGCCGGTATCGACGACACACGTGCTGTCGTCCGGGGTAGCGGGCGCGATGGCGGCGAACGGCTCGGGGCTGCAATGGAACACCGTGCGTAGCCTCGTGCTCGCGTGGGTGCTGACGTTGCCGGCATCGATTGCGCTGTCGGCGATGCTCTACTGGTTGTTCCGCCAGGTGTTCTGAACGACGCATGGCGCGGTAGCCGGTGCACACGCTCCGGCTACCGCAGATGAAGGATGAAAGATTAAAGGTGCTTCAGCGATTGGGCAGCGCGGTTCTCCGCGCTGCTTTTTTTTGTGCGGTCCACCGGCGGGCGCCGGTGGACTGATACGCGTGACGCGTACTCAGTAGATCTCGGGCACGATGAGCTCCGCCGGCACCGGCTGGCGGATGTACTCGGCGTGGTGCACACGCTCGGGCAGCGAGACGCTCGGATGATCGATCTCGTGATACGGCACCTGGCTCAGCAGATGGTGGATGCAGTTGAGCCGTGCGCGCTTCTTGTCGACGGCCTGCACGACCCACCACGGCGCCTCGGGAATGTGCGAACGCTGCAACATCACTTCTTTCGCGTGCGTGTACGCTTCCCAACGGCGCCGGCTTTCCAGATCCATCGGGCTCAGCTTCCATTGCTTCAACGGGTCTTGAATACGCGCCTGGAAGCGGATTTCCTGCTCTTCGTCGGTGATCGAAAACCAGTACTTCAGGATCTGCACACCGCTGCGTACCAGCATCTTTTCGAACTCGGGCACCGAGCGGAAAAATTCTTCGTATTCGTCGTCGCTGCAAAAACCCATCACGCGTTCGACGCCCGCGCGGTTGTACCAGCTACGGTCGAACAGCACCATTTCGCCGCCGGCCGGCAGATGCGTCGCGTAACGCTGGAAATACCATTGCGTGCGCTCGCGATTGCTCGGCGCCGGCAGGGCGACGACGCGGCACACGCGCGGATTGAGCCGCTGCGTGATGCGCTTGATCGCACCGCCCTTGCCCGCCGCGTCGCGGCCTTCGAAGATCACGACCATCCGGTGACCGGTCTTGACGATCCAGTCCTGCAGCTTCACGAGTTCACCTTGCAGGCGGAACAGTTCGCGGAAGTACATCTTGCGCGCGTCGCGGGCTTCGGGCGTCATGCCCGCCGCGCCGTCGAGCAGGCGGTCGTCGACTTCCATTTCGAGTTCCTCGTCGTACGCGTCGACCAGGTCTTCCTCGAAGCGACGTTGCCGCTCCGCCAGCAGTGCTTCGGGTCTCTGATCCTGCTCGTTCATCGCGATTCTCCTTGCGGCGGAAATAAGAGGGTAAGCAGTACGCCCGTGCAACGCGGCGTCAACCGGCGATTATCGGCTGAAGCGATGTCAGCCGTATTACTTTGCTGGATGGATCGGTGAGCGATCGTTGAGAAGCGGAACGGCTCGTGACGCGGCGAATACCGCTATTTTGCGCTTTCCGTGGCCTTCTTTACACGCCGGATATACGCGTACTGACAGAATCGCTGGATCGATCAGCGAGGCTTCACCATGTCCAGCCTGAATATTCGCCGCGGTACAGGGGCACCACGCGTTGCCGGTATGACCGGCCGGCAGAGCCGCCGGCGTTATCGGTTTGCGCTTACCGGGGCAGCAACCGTTGCGGCGGCGATGGCGATCGCTGTGGGACAACCGGTGGTTGGAATCGCGATCTATGGGGCACTTACGCTCTCGTTCGTGTTTTTCTCTTGAGCAGCCGACGGATAGTGGCTAGTGAAGCATCGTCACCGGTGTAGTCGTGTGTCTCCACAGGTTGGCGAGCACGATCAGTCTGCGGAAAAAGCCGAAGTGGCTGGCATCGATCACCACGACGTCCGATTGAGTCGTGGCCGCGTAGGCGGCAATCGCCTTCGTGCCGCGCCCGAACACCCGCTTCCATTTATAGGGAACACCTGCATCTTCGAGAATCGAACGTGCCTCGATCAGCGGAGCGAGCATGGCGTGTTTCTCTTTTCGAAGCAGTGAGCTGCGCGAGTGAAACGCTGCCGTGCGTCCCTGATCGATCGGCTCCAGCACCTCGAGCAATTTGACTTCGGACACGCAGTGCTCAAGGAACATGAACGCCGCATAACGCGCAGCCTGTACCGCACCACCGTGATCCACCACCGGGATCAGCATCTTTAACATCGAGCGCTCCGATTCGCTTGAAGAAGCGGGGATGACCTTTTCATTGCAGCATGCGTTGCGTCAAGGTGCTGAAAAACGCGCGGGGAAAAGTATAAAGATTTCGTTAACGGTGCTTTTAAGCGCCAACCGCCGCAGGGTTCAGTTCGATATGCAGGATGACGAGCCAGCGCTTCGGACAATCCACTGCAATTTCCAGCGCATTGCCGGTGTCGCCTGGCGTTTTGATAAAGCCTTTCTCACGCGCGAAAGCAAACGCGCGGCGCGCATCGGCCTGGAGCCACATCGTCACGAGACCACAGGTGACGCAGCTAAACACCATGATTGTCTGATGCGTGAGGTTGGTGTCCACCTGTTGCGCAACATACGTAAACGCAGTGGTCAGGATCTGGTTGGCCACGAAGGCGACTACCATGACCTTGGCAAATCCTCTAAAGATCGAGGCGGTTCTGGAGTGGGCCATCGGTGTAGCAGGTCCTTCTGAAGCGTGGGAAATGGTTCTTTAGCGATGCACCGGATCACGCGACGCGAGCGAGCACGTGATGCGGAAGTTCGAGACGGTGCGACCACGCAGCAAGCGTGCGGGCAGCCACCGGCGGCTTGTGCAGGATCGCGCTGTCGTAGCGCTTGCCATCGAATCTCATGAAGTCGCCGATCCGGAAACCTTGCCGGCGATAGAACGCGATCAGATGCGCGGCGGGCTGCGGTGTATCGAGCGCCAGTTCCGCGTAGCCGCGTGTCGCGGCCCAATGTTCTGCAAAGGCCAGCATGAACGCGCCGATACCACGCGATTGCCACTCAGGTTCGACGCCGATCTGCCGCACGCTGGCTACATCGTTCTGACGATAAAACTCGCAAGGCGAATCGCGATCGGGCGCGTAGAGCGTCATCGTGCCGACGATACGTCCATCACATACGGCGACATGACAGTCGCCGCTCAGCGCACGCGCCTGTGTGACAGAAACCGGTTGATCGACACACGTGCAGTTGAGTCCCATCGCACCGAGTCGCGCGAACGCACGATGCAGCATCGCAGTCAGCTCGTCGAACGAATCTCGCGTCGGGTCGAAGCGCCGCAGCTCGATATTGCCCATGCCGCGATGGACATAGGTGATCGGTACAGGGTGCTTCATCGCTACACGTTGCTGCAACATGACAACCTCGTTTTCGCATCACGTTGCACGAAGTGTAGGTTTGGCCTGTTGCGGCGCGCAAGAAAAAATCCCGTAAAGAATTGAGTGGGCGACCAGGCGCGGTCGCCCTGCAATGACGAGCGTTTACGTGTTTTTTATGGCTTATCGTGCGAACTTGACACCGAGTAGATACGCAATGCCTAGGTCAGCATCGGCGTCATGTCTGGATCGCCTTTTTTCATCGCCCGTCGATACGCATCGCGGGCACCGATGCGCTGAAGATACGCGAGGATATTCGGGTAAGGCGAGAGATCGAAAGGCATAAAAATCCGCATCGTCGTGAACGAGAATACCGTCACGATATCCGCTGCGGTGAATGCATTTCCTGCCAGATAGTCGGTTTCGCCCAAGCGGGTTTCGACAAGATTCAATACGAGGTCGAGCCGCGCGCTCGACCACTTCAAGGTCGGATTGTCGGCAGGCAGCTCGACACGGCCCAGAAGCATGCTGCGCCCAAGATTGGGTTGAAGCGAACCGTTTGCGAAGTGAAACCAGAACAGATAGTCGGGGAACGTGGCGTCGGTGGCAGCCGGCACGAGGCCGCCGCTGCCGTGCTTCGCGATGATGTACTCCATGATCGCGGTGGATTCGGCCAGCACGATGTCGCCGTCCGAAATGATCGGTGCGGTGCCGAGCGGATGCAACGCCTTGTACTCGGGCGGCCCAAGCCGGGTAACGGGGTCGCGATTGTAGATCTTCAATTCGTAGGGAATCGCGAGTTCTTCGCACAACCACACGATGCGCTCGGACTGCGATTTGCCGAGGTGATGAACGGTCAGCATGCTGGTTTCCAGGTTGTCGATAAAGACTGCACGAATAGACGGACCACGTTACGTGGCCCGTCCGTCACTGCACTATTGCTTCGGTTGAAATCCCGCCTCACCCATCTGCCACAGCGCGAACGACCATTCGTCGGCGAGCTGGTTGGCACGCTGCGACACGCTCGAGCCAATACCGTGGCCCGCATCGTAGTCGATGCGCAACAGCACGGGCCGACCGCTGCTCGTCGCAGCCTGGGTTCGTGCAGCCATCTTCAGCATATGCCACGGCGCGACGCGCGGATCGTTCGCGCCGGTCGTGAACATGACAGCAGGATAAGGCGTGCCGTCATGAATATGCGCATAGGCACTCATCGCATAGAGGCCGTGAAAACCCGCCTCGTTCGAACTCGAACCCATCTCGGGCACATTGGGCGGCCCGTTCGGTTCGGTCTCGAAGCGCAAGGCATCGGACAGGCCAACGTCGTCGAGAATGACGCGGAACAGACCTGGGTTGATCTCCATGGCACCGCCCATGACGATACCGCCCGCGCTTGCCGAGTTTGCAGCGAGGTATTTCGACTGCGTGTAGCGCTCGTCGATCATGTGCTGCGCAGTCGCGATGAAATCCATCATCGTGTTGATCTTCGTGAGCTTCTGCCCCGCGCGATGCCACGCGTCGCCGTATTCGCCGCCGCCGCGCATGTGCGCCACCGCGATGATGCCGCCACGGTCGATCCAGCCCTGCCACGCCGGGCGATACGACGGGTCCATCGATATGCCGTAACTGCCGTAGCCATAGACGATCGTCGGATTCGTTCCGTCGCGCGTCACACCTTTCTTCGCGATGATCGATACGGGGATGCGGGTACCGTCGTAGCTGGTGGCAAACTCGTCGTGCGCTTCGATATCGTCGGATTCGGTCTTCGAGGGTGGCACCAGGCCGGTATCGGTTGCCGCGCTGGCACCAGGCGTATAGCTCAGTTCGCGCGGAGCCTTAACCCAGCCCTGCAGGCTGAACAGCAGGCCGGGCGAACGCGGATCGCTGACGAGATCGCCCACCGTGCCGGCAAACGGCAGGCCGATGGGCTGGTTGTCCTTGCCGTCGTACGACACGTGCCGCAACTCGAAGGTCGCGCCGGCGCGCTCGCCGAGATACATCCCGTCGCTGGCAACTTCGAAGGCATCGAGCACGTTCTCGCTTTCAGGCACGACCACGTTCGCATGCGCGATGTCGGGATGGGCCAGCGGCGTCGAGAGAATCTGGAAGCGCGGTGCGCCTTTGTCCGACAGGACATACAGACGATCGCCGCGCAGACGCACGTCGGTTACGCCGTCCTCGGGTGTGGCGATTTTCTTCCACGGCGTCTGTGCGCCGTGAATCTGATCGAGTCGCGCAACGTAGAAGGTGTTCGGATTGTTGTCCACGTTGTGATTCGCGACGGCTACCGCATACGGCGAATCGGGTGCCAGCAGGACATAGGTGGCCTGCCCTTCGGGCACATCGACCGAAGCGGACACGCCGCGTCCGAACACCGCTTCGTCGCCTTCGCCGTCGGTATGCTGACCCAGCACGTGCAGGAAAGTCACCGCGTTGTACTCGCTCAGCGAGGGTGGCGTATCCGGTCCGGCTTTCGGGTAGCGCAGGTAGAAGAACGATTTATTGTCGTTGCGCCAGGAAACGAAACAGTCGCTCGTGCGGTCGATGGTCTCCTGGAGCTGGCTACCGGTCTGCAAGTCGATGACGTGCAGCACGCTCTTTTCCGAACCGCCTTCGGAGACGCCATAGGCGACATAGCGCCCGTCCCACGACGGCGAGTACCAGTCGAGCGCGAAGTGATGCGCGCTGTCGGTAGAGAGCTTCGCCGGGTCTACGAGCACATGTTCTTCGCCTTTCACACCATCGCGATACGCGAGCTTGGGCAGATTGGTACCGGGCTCCAGCATATGGTAGAAGAGCCGATCGCCGCGGCGGGTGAAGTCATAGCGTTTCAGGTCGCCGGCCATCAACTCCTGAATGTGCGTCGCCAAAGAGGCGCGGTCGGGAATGCTGTCGATTACCTTGCGGGTATAGGCGGCCTGCGCCTTCATCCAGCTCTGCACCTCCGGATCGCTGAGGTTCTCCATGTAGCGATAGCGATCGACGACCGGTGTGCCGAAGTACGTGGTGGTCACCGGGCGCACGGGCGCCACCGGTTGACTCTCCGCCGACCAGGACAGGCCCGGCGTGGCGACGAACGTCAGCGCGAGCGTCGCGGCGAGTAGACTTTTTGTTGGCTTCATGTGGACTCTTTGAGTGACGAGGCGCCGCAAGATTAGCGCGACTAAGGTGTTCGCCACAATAGAGTGCAGCCTGATCTGGCGCAGATGTATGCCAAAACGTAGAGCGCGGGGGCGATGAAGGTTGTTACGCCGACGCTACGCCATCCACATGCTGGGAGATCGAGAGCACGTTGCCGTCCGGGTCGGCAAACCACGCAATCCGGGCTCCCGACGGCGAAGTCCAGATGCCGGCGTCGCTCTGCTCCAATGGCGGATAGCGCTTGAAGACGACACCTTTAGCACTTAGTGTGCGCACTTCCTGCTCGATGTCTTTCACACGCCAGCCAAGTATCGTGTACGGTGCCGGCGTAAATTCATGCAGCTTGGCTATCCGTATCTCCGTTCCCTGCGATGCCACTACCAGCGCAAACGGATCGTCGCTGACAAAGCGCAGCCCCAGAACATCTTCGTAGAATCGACGCGCTTTTGCGGAATCGACTGTTGGAATGAAGCCCATTACCTCGCCGTCAGCGACCATACCCGTCTCCCTCTAGTGGCTTGTTCAGGTCAATTTCTTTTCGAACCAGTGGTGTGCGTAAGGCTCCGCGCTAAACGCTTCGACTTCTACGTATCCGCAGCGCCGATAGAGATTGATCGCTTCGGACAAGGTTCGGTTTGTCTCCAGGCGGATCGCGCGCGCGCCGCTCTTGCGCGCCTGTTTTTCGGCTTCATCGAGTAAACCCCGCCCTACGCCGAGCGCCCGCACCGACGAGCTGACCCACATCCGCTTGAGTTCGGCCGCCGATTTCTTGTGAAACTTGAGCGCGACGCAGCCCACCGGATTGCCGCGCAACCGCGCGACGATCAGTACGCCATGCGGCGCCGTCAGTTCATGCGTGTCGGCCGGCAGGCTGGACGACGGATCGAATCCCGCTTCGAAGCGTGCGTTGAGTTCGGTGAAGTATTGCTCGAAACACCAGCGCGCATCGTCGCTAGCCGGATCTTCGATCTCGAAGCGTATCAACGACGGTTGCAGCAGACGCTCCACTTCGGCCATCGCGGTGAGCAGCGCCACGCGCTGGCTTTCGCTCAACGGATCGAGCACACGGACTGCTACCGTGTCCGACAACCGGTCGAGTTCAGCTCGTTCCTTGAGCCCCGATCGGGTAAGCAGAATGCGGCGTACCCGGCGATCATCGGGGTGCGCCTCGATCGCAACGAGCCCTTGCCGCTCAAGCGAACCAAGTATGCGACTCAGATAACCCGAGTCGAGATCGAGGCGTTCGCGAAGTGCGCGCAGATCGGCGCCATCGGGACCGATTTCCCAGAGCAGACGCGACTCGCCCATGGGGCGGCCGCGGCCGAGAAAGCTGTCGTCGATTGCACCGATGCCCTCGGCCACGATGCGGTTGAAGCTGCGAACCTGCTGGATGTCGAGCGTTTTCATGATATCTGACTCTAGTCAGATATCATGATGCCGTCAACCACGGGCCCCTTATTGCGGCACTTTCACCTTCATCTCGTCGAGCAGATTGTCCGCGTGGTCGAGGTGGTGCATCACCCACAGCATGTAACGCACATCGACTTGAATCGAGCGGGTTTCCGCGGGATTGAAGAGCCAGCCCGAACTCGTGCCTTCCCAGACACCGTCGAACGCAAGACCCACCAGTTGACCGTTGCGATCCATCGCCGGCGATCCGGAATTGCCGCCGGTAATGTCGAGGTCCGCGAGAAAAGCGACGGGCAGCGAGCTTCCCGCCGGTGCAAGACCGTCGAACGCTTTCGCGCGAATCGCTGCCAGTTCCGCAGGCGGCGTGTTGAACGGCTCTACGCCGGTGGTTTTCTGCACGATGCCGTCGACGGTCGTGAACGGCGTGTATTCGACCGCGTCGCGCGGCTTGTAGCCCTGGACGGTACCGAACGTGACGCGCAGCGAACCGTTTGCATCGTGATAGACCGGCAGTCCACGCGACGCGTTAAAGGCAATCAGCGCCGCCATATAGCCCGGACGGACCGTCGTTTCGTCGCCGGCAAACGTCTTGTTCTGGCGCTCCACGGCGAGCAGGTCGGGCATCAGCTCACGCATCAGCTTGATCCACGTATCGTTGCTGGCGTCGATCTGCGCAGGGGTTGCGGAAAGCAGCGCGACGCGCGTTTTGGTATCGGTCAGCGAGGTACCGGCATACAGCGCCGCGACCTTCTTCGCGATGCCGGCTTCGTCCGTCACACCGCCAAGCCACCGATCAAGCGCAGGCAGATGCTCCGCAGCCGGGAGCTTCACGTAGTGCTGCAACTGGTAGGCCAGCAGTTGCTGATCCATCGCCGGATCGAATTCCTGGTCCAGACCTTGCTCAGCACCGAGCAGGCGAATTTCGTCACGCTTCTGGAAGCCCTCTTCCCGCTCGAGATCGGGTTTCTGCTTTTCCTGCGCAAGGCGCACGATCTGATAGGACGCGTCGAACAGCCCGCCGCGCTGGATCATCGCCAGCACGAAATTGCGTTCGCGCAGTTTCAGGTGTGCGTCGACAAGCTTGCGCAGATTGACGACATCGGCCTGCAGCGCGGCGCCGTCAAGCGCACCGCCAGGCTTTTGCTGGGCAAGCCATTGATCGAGCGCAGCTTCCTGCGCGCGTTTGGTGGCCAACGCATTGCTACGCGCGAGCCCCTCGAGATTGCCTTGAAACAGCTTCATGGCGTTGTTGAGCTCCGCGACGAGGGTCGCGTACTTGACGCCGACTTCCGGGTTCTTTTTGCTCGCGGCATCGACGAGAGCAAGCATATCCCTAGACATGCCGATTTTTGTCGGATATTCCCAGTCGATCGCGCTTTGCAGTTCATCGGCTAGCCGATAGCGATCCGTGTTGTACGGATAGCCGGCCACCATGACGAAATCGCCGGCCTTGACGCCCTTCGGATTGAGCGTCAGCCAATGCGTGGGACGATAGGGAACGTTGTCCTTCGAATACGATGCCGAGCTACCGTCCTTACCGACATAGGCGCGCAGATAGCTGAAGTCGCCCGTGTGGCGCGGCCACATCCAGTTGTCGATATCGCCACCGAACTTGCCGATCGACAGCGGCGGCGCATAGACGAGCCGGATATCGCGCAGTTCTTTCTGGCGAATCAGCTGATAGTCGTAGCCGTTGCTGAACGTGTAGACGTCGCATCGATAGCCCGGTGTTTCGCAGCCTGCCACGATGCGTTTCTTCGCCTCGTCGATGGCAACAAAACGTGCATAGCCGTCCATGTCCGGCTTCAGTGCGGCGTTCACCTGACTCGTGACGTCGCTGATCTGCTCGGTCACGTAGACCCGCTGGGTCGGATCGGCAGGCAGTTCTTCCTGCTTCGTATGCGCGAGAAAACCATCGTTGATCAGGTTCTTCTGCGGCGTGGAGTTAACCTGCAACGCGCCAAATCCGCAGTGGTGATTGGTGACGATCAAGCCGTCGGGCGAAACGAATGACGCAGTGCAAAAACCCAGACTGACGACGGCGTCTAGCGGCCACGATGTCAGAGTTGAGAGTTGTTTAGGATCGAGCGCCAGGCCGCGTTGTTGTAACTGGCCTGCGAGAGCGGGAAGTTGCGACGGCTGCCACATCCCTTCGTCGGCGTATGCGTTGTGATGAATCACCAGTGCAGATGCGATAAGCGTCACACCTGTTGCGAGCCAATTCCTTGTGAGCATTGTGTCCTCAAGTGTTTTTCGTTTTGTCGTGACGTCGTTCGCCACCCTGGTTGGGGACTTGCAACGTACGCAGCGACCATGACGGGCCTGGTTGGCACAGCAAAGGATCTGCGCGGTCGCCGTAGGCGCAAAGGCTAACGCAGGCGTTTCGCCGTCGCAATCGTTGTTTGAGGGGGTGAATGCAAAAAGAAAGCTACCGCACCAGAATGGTTTCGCGAAACGACAAGGTCAACGCGGCCTGGTCAAACCGAGTGGACCAGGCCGATCAAGGTTGAGACGCTGCATCCGGCTTGACGATCACAGCAACCGGTTGCCCCGATCCAAATGCCTGCTGAAACTTCGGCCAGAACTCCTCGCCCCAGCTTTGTAGCTTCGCGAGATAAGCAACCTTCGCAGAAAATCTAGGAGCGTTCGTTGCATGCCAGTCCGATTCGCGGGCGGAAAGCGCCGTGTTGGAACTGATCCCTTCGACTTCGGGATCGAACATGTATGAAACCTCGAGCAGACCCCAGGTTTCCGCGCGCGTGAATCGGACATTGACCATGTCTTGCGGGTAGGTCACGCCCTTTGCCGCAAGATCGCCCGCTGCGGCGCGGTCAAGGGAAGAGATTTTGATCGCGCGATCCGCCCACTGCTGCAACGGCGGGGTGAAATAGTGATTGATTAGCCAGCATCCCTGATGGTCGAACGCCGTCACTGAGTCCAGATATAGATAATTCAAATCCGGGTTGCCAGTCGTGCAGGCATTCGCGGCAGGAAAACCCGCGCCTGGCTGATCGTTGCTGTGCAATGCAAACAATCTGATCGCACCGACAAGCCGCTTGTGCTCGATTCGCCCGAGAAAATAGGCCATTCCCGATGCACCGCGTGTGCGAGCCGTGCTGTTCGCAAGCACGGCCCACTGTCCCGGAGGTAGCGGGACATTGAACCCCTCGACCGGGATCACCTGCCGATAAGTCCGGCCAAGCAGCGCACCATCGAGACCGGAGATATCCGGCTTGGCTGCTGCACCCGGGACTGCCATTGAAATCGCGGCCGTTGCCGGTGATTTCGTTGCGAGATCGGCTACTGCAACCGCTTTTTGAGGGGCTACCGGCTTCGTCCTCGTAGTAGCGCTTGCGAGCGCTTCTGGCGTGGTGACTGCGGGTCTGGTCTGAGCAACGACCGGCGTCGGCGTCGAGACGGGTGCCCCCACCGCCGGCTCCGGCGAATGGTAGGTCACTGCCTCGGGCACGGGAGGAGCGGGCATCACATCGAGTGCGCGCCATTTTGGGGGAAAGCACACCACAACCACAGTCGACAACGCCGCTGCCGAAACGCATAAGCGCCACACGGGCGCGCGTGCCCACAACGATTTGCCTGGAGTGCCCGACAGGTTGGATACGTTTGGACTCGTCATTGCGGCTTGGCGATCACGCCTCCCTCCACCGACACGAGCGCGACCTTGGTATGGCCGTGCTCTTTTGCATCGATGAGTGTGTCCGCCAGCGACTCTTCGACCGCACGGACGAGATCGCGCGACGACGCACCCGTACCTAGCCGGCTCTGACGTCGCATCATGTTGATCAGAATATCCGGATCGATGCCTTCATCGGCCACATCGAGGCCGTAGCTCTTGATCATCGCTTCGATTTCAAGCGCTGCAACGCGGGCGATATCCAGACCAGTGAGCGATTTAAAAACGAAAATACGATCAATGCGATTGAGCACCTCGGGGGCAAAACCCGCCTCACCGAGCGCATTTGTAGAGGCGCGTCTCAGTTCATCCGCATCGTCTGCGAATCGCTCGCTCAACGCATGAAGCGCGTCGGTGGCGGCATTCGTGGTTAGCATGAAGATCGCGCGGGTCGTCGAAATCTGCTTTCCGTCCGATGCCTCGGTTACGAAACCATCGTTCCACGCCGTCAGGAAATTCTTGTGAACCTCAGGGTGAGCCTTTTCGATTTCATCGAGCAATACGACCGCATCGGGTGTGTCGCGCAAAGCAGCCGTAAGTTTGCCGTAGGAATTCGAACCAACGTATCCCTTCGATGCACCGAACAATTGCGTCGCACCGTGTGCGCCGCTCGAGAACTGCGTCATATCGAAGTGCAACAGCGCACGACCGAGTTCCGCCGCCAGACTTTTCGCCAGATAGGTTTTCCCGGTTCCTGGCGGCCCTGCCAGCATAAATACACCGATCGGCTTGTTGCGCTGCCGGAGTGCGAGACGGCGACGAATTTGCGCCGCGATATCGTCGCAGACAGCGTCCTGACCGATCACCTTGCTTTTTAGCGCGCTCGCGAGTTTCTCCGCATCGAGAATCTGCGGCTCGGGTTCCTGGGCAATCTTCTGCTCCAGGGCACGTCGATTCGTAAGCCTGTCCAGTGCGTCCATTAACCACCCGCCTTGTTTGACATCGCCGTATTGAGTTCGATGTCGATCGTGAAAATAGCCTGCAAAGACGATTAACCAGAACACTACTGCAACTGCAAATCCGATCCACGCGTGTTCATGCAAAAACCTCGCGGTTTCATGCGCATGCTGTTCGAGATCCGATCGCGCAGGCCCGTGTTGAGACAGGAACTGTCCCAACGCTACGCACGCCATCACAAGAAAAGCGAGGGGCGCGTAACGCGTTGCAAAGGAGTTGAGCCAACGCATCAGTTTGTCCTGACGTTCAAGGTAAGTACCTGCCCGACGCTCATGATCGGCAGGATTGCTTGTGCAGATCCAGAACCGAGGCCGACGGTAATGCCACCGCCATCGCCATCTCTGATTCCGGTAATACGAATCTGCCCACTCGCAGACACGGGAACCGCGAACGTGATGCCACGGTTGGTCAGCGAGACTGTTCGCGAATAGCCCGCACTATCGATTCGAACAACATCGCCGTCTTCGACATCGCTATCCCAGAGGCGCACCCACACGAGGACCGGTTGCGCAGCCTGAGTGGCTGGAGCGGCCAGAGGCTGCGCGGCCTGCGCCGGTGCAGTTGTAGCAGGAGCTGGCGCTGGAGCGACATCGGTATGCGCGGCGGCCGTACCTGCGTTGTCGCCTGAGCTCTTCGTCGACGACACATCAGCAGGAGTCGCGTGTGTCGACGAAGTCGTCGGACTCTGCGCAAGTTGCAGACGCAACCTTGATTGTTCGTCGGACGTTAAATGCATGGAATCGAAAGCAGTCGGGAATTCCGCAGCAGTAACGTTCGATACCGGAAGATATTTAATTGCCTCAAAAGCCTCGGTGCGTAATTTTTGATCCGACGCGCTAACGTCGTCACCTGATTCTCCACCGAACCATGAGGTTCCCGATGTATAGAAAACGCCAGACGCAATGACGCCAGCAACGACCACCGCTGCAAGCGCGGTCTTTGCCAGAATAGAAAGATTTTTGTAATGCCTGTCAGTCTGTGAAGCAGGTTGTAAGTTTTGTCGTTCCAAGCTCATTGGAAGCATCCCCTGGGATCTTCTTCTATACGAATGCAGTACCTTCGCTTCAGGATCTCTTACGAATTGGGCAGAGGATATCCTGAACGCGATGTATAGGGAATGCCAGCGGAGGAACCTTACATATGGGAAAGCAAACTCGAATCGTTCAAGCGCATTTCTCAGTAACGGAAACGCCCCTTGTATATCCGAAGGGGCGCCGCCTACGCACGATGCACCGCAAACCCAACCTGCCCCGGCGCAATATCGTCCTTCAGCGTGAGCTGCGGAATATCGTAGGCACCGGCATTCTGCGACCGGAATGCTAACGGTGGCGTTGTCCAGAGATTATCGAGTCGCTGCCCGAGCGCATCGCAGATCGTCGAGAATCTCGTCTCGTCGATCCGGCTGGTCCGATGGATCACGAACGGCGGCAGCACATCGAAGCCCGGGTAATACAGCACACCGTGCTGGATCGGAAACAGCACATCGTCAATCGGGCCATTGATCCCTCTCGCGCTGTAGTGTGACTCCCATCCGCCCGTGGAGACAATCAGCATCGCGCGCTTGCCTGCCATCGCCCCTTCCCCGTAGCGATCTCCCCAGTGCGTATCGGAGTGCTCCCCCACACCGTAGGCAAAGCCATACGCATAGACACGCTCCACCCAACCCTTCAGGATTGCCGGCATCGAAAACCACCACAACGGAAACTGCAGGATGACCGCATCCGCCCACTTCAGCTTCTGCTGTTCGAGCGCGATGTCTTCGCTCTGCAGGCCATTCTCGAACGCGTGCTTCGAGTCAAGCGCGGGATCGAAACGCGCATCGGGTTGTCTGTCGATGCTGTCATCTGCATCGAGCGAGGCCTTCCAGTGCATCGCGTACAGATCCGATACCTGAACGACGTGCCCGGCTTCTTCAAGACGCTTGACTGCAAAGCGCCGGAGCGAGCCGTTCAACGACCGCGGTTCGGGGTGAGCATAGACAAGCAGAACATTCACGATTGGACCTCCATGACGAGAAGAACGCAGAATAGGTTCTCGTCAGGTATATTGGAAATGAATATCCAATATTGCAGGTATAGCGATGAATAATCTCCGACGCCTGGACCTCAACCTGTTAGTCACGCTCGATGTCCTGCTCGCAGAACACAACGTGACGCGCGCAGCGGAGCGTCTGAGTTTCTCGCAACCATCGGTTAGCGTTCATCTTGCAAAGCTCAGAGACATTTTCGATGACCCGTTGTTACTGCCGGGACCGCGCGGCATGCGGCCGACCGCGCGAGCGGAGGCGTTACGCGAACCCTTGCGACAAGCGCTCGATGCACTCGAGCGCACCGTGGCACCCGCCGCCCCCTTCGATCCCGCCGAAGCCACCCATACATGGCGCGTAGCCGCAACCGACTACGGCGAGTCGACCGTCGTGCTGCCTGCTTTGAGCGGATTGCGTTCGGCCGCGCCGCATACCCGACTGGCGCTTGTCGAACTGGCTCCGCCGCGCATCGCGAAGCAGGCGGAACAGGGGGAAATCGATCTTGCTTTTCACATCAGCGAAGACGCGCCGCCAGGTATGCGGCAGCGCGTGCTCTTTGCGGAACGCTATGTGCTGGCCGGTCGCGCGGGGCATCCACGGTTGAAGAGAAAACCGACGCGCGCGCAATTTTGCGCACTCGAGCACGTCATCGTGTCGCCAGATGGAGGCGGGTTTAGCGGCGTCACCGATGAAGCGTTAGCGGAGTCGGGTCTGAAACGACGGGTGGTGCTGTCGGTTCCGCATTTTCTGTTCGTATTGTCCGTGGTGGCGAACACCGATCTGGTCGCGATGGTGCCCGCGCGGCTTGTTCGCGATACCCGTGCGCTGCAGGTTGTCGAATCGCCGGTTGAAGTCGCTGGCTACGAAATGACCATGCTGTGGGACGAGCGCTCTCATCGCGACCCGGCGCATCAATGGTTGCGGGAGCATATTGCCGGTTCGGTGTGAGCGGTTTAGAGGCTACGAGGTCAACACGACACGTACCGCATTCAGCAGAACCTCTTTCTCTTTCGCCGAATTCACGGGAAAGCGCTTGAACTCATCCGCGATACGCAAATCCGCGTAAAGCTCGGTTGAGTCTTCATGGAAATGCAGAAACGGCTTCGATTTTCTATAGAACACACCCGTCGATCGTTCCCGCAAATCCGGCAGCGCGCGCAGATCGCGAAGCAGCTTCTCGAGACGGTTAAAAGCATCGATACCCGCGTGTTTCATGGCAGTCCGTCGTGGTGAATATCAGTCGATATTGAATTCCGTCGGGCACGCGTTCAGACGCCCCGGCGCCCTACGAAACGACCGGTTGATAATTTACTCGATTGCTAGCTAGCATAGTAGCTTTCATGGGTGATGAAGACGACTGAAGGCTTCGTCTCTCTAGCGAAGATGAGCCAACCCGGATCCATCCGAAAGGAAACCGCACATCATGCAAGACGACAAGCAGACAACGGCCGCCGACACTACGGCGGTACGCGTTGCGCTATGGCGCGCTTTGCACGTCCAGGCCGATGCGCCGCCGCACGTGATCGAAGACGAACTCGGCCTGCAACTGGCGGCCCCTGGAGATGACTGGCGTCAGCGCCCCGACATGGACCCGGACGGCACGCGTGGCTTCCGCGCGGGAATCGTGGCGCGCGCACGCTTCGTCGAAGATCTGGTCGCCGAACAGGTCGATCGCGGCATCCCTCAGTACGTGATACTCGGCGCCGGCCTCGACACCTTCGCGCAACGCCGGCCGGAGATCGCATCGCGTCTGCAGATATTCGAGGTCGATAAGCCCAGCGCAGAGGCGTGGAAACGTGAGCGCCTGATCGAACTCGGTTTCGGCATCCCCGAGTGGCTGCACCTCGTACCGGTCGACTTCGAAGCAGGTGCATCGTGGTGGGAGCGGCTGGCCGCCGAAGGCTTCGATGCGAGCCGGCCTGCGTTGGTTGCGTCGACGGGCGTCACGATGTACCTCACGAAGGACGCGATCGCGGCCACCCTGCGGCAGGTCGCAATGCTCGCACCAGGCTCCACGCTTGCGATGACATTCCTGCAGCCCCCCGATCTCGCCGCCCCTGATGAGCGCACGACGTATAAAGCAGTCGAGAAATCCGCACGCGCGTCCGGCACACCGTTTCTCAGCTTTTTCAGTCCGCCCGAGATGCTGGCACTCGCCCGCGAAGCGGGTTTCCGCGAGGCACGCTGCGTATCGGCACCCGACCTCATCGAGCGCTACTTCGCTGGCAGAACCGATGGGTTCAGACCGCCTGCGAACGGAGAAGCGTTTCTGATTGCGACGACCTGAAGTACAAGCGATGAGCGAATCAACCGTGATCGCCGCAGCAGATGCCTTTACGAACTGGGCGCAACCTTGGGCATTCTACGAATCGACGATCGCCCAGCCGGACCTCACCGCGAGCGATCGCGCCACGATCCGCGATATCTGGTCGGAGGCGTGCAACTCGCGTTACTGGCAAGATGCCTCTTTGCAGGAATGCAGCGCGTGTGTCGAGCGCGCGCTGCATGTCGTATTCCCCTGGCTGCCCGCTCAGACACGTGCGCAGTTCGTGCGCGCGGCTTCATATCAATGGCGATGACAGAGATTCGTGCCGCCCGGTTTCCCGAGCATCTCGAAGCCGTTCGCGCGATTTTTCGCGAGTACGCGGCGAGCCTTCCCGTCGATCTCGACTTTCAGAATTTCGCCGCGGAACTGGCCGATCTTCCGGGCAAATATGCGGAGCCTGAAGGCCGCGTGTTGCTTGCGTGGAGCGGTCGTGAAGTGCTGGGTAGCGTGGCCATGCGGCCGCTGGAAAACGATATCTGCGAAATGAAACGCCTCTATGTGCGCCCGGCGGGCAGAGGACAGTCGCTTGGAAGGCAACTCGCGATGCGTATCGTTCAGGTGGCGAAAGAAACGGGCTACCGGAAAATCCGCCTCGATACGCTGCCGGACATGGCCGCGGCGCAGCAACTGTATGCATCGCTGGGATTTCAGGCTATTGCGGCCTATGTATACAACCCCGTGGCAGGAACGCAGTTTCTGGAACTGGATCTGGCTTGAGGCGCCGTAGCCTCACCCTTGAAAACCCACCAACCACCCTGCATCTGCGATCCCGTTTATCCGGAGCTTCGCCATGGGAAGCCGTCCCCGTTTTATCGACGATCTGTCGGGTGCCGCAGGCGCCGCACCGGATGCCGCGACGCCGCATCTGCTCGATGACACCGCCCTGCTCGATCACTATTCCCGCACGGTCATCGGCGCGCTCGAGCGCGTGCGCCAGGCCGTCGTCTACATCTCCGTCGAGCGGCACACGCCCGGCGATTCACACGGCCGCGGCACGCGCGGCGGCACCGGTTCGGGTTTCCTGTTCACGCCGGACGGTTATCTGCTCACCAATAGCCATGTCGTGCACGGCGCCACGCACATCCGCGTAACGCTCGCCGAAGGCGCCACCTACGACGCGGATCTAGTCGGCGACGACCCAAGCAGCGATCTCGCGGTGTTGCGCATCGGTTCCGCCGAACCATTGCCGCACGTCGATCTCGGCGAATCAAGCAAGCTGCAGGTCGGCCAGATCGCGATCGCGGTCGGCAATCCGCTCGGCCTCGCGCAGACGGTGACGACCGGTGTCATCTCCGCGCTCGGCCGCTCGCTGCGCTCGAATTCCGGCCGCATGATCTACGACGTGATCCAGACCGACGCAGCGTTAAATCCGGGCAACTCCGGCGGCCCGTTGATCAACTCGGCGGGCCAGGTGATCGGCGTGAATACGGCGATCATCCCCGGCGCGCAGGCCATCTGCTTCGCGACCGCGATCGACACTGCGAAGTGGGTGATCATGCAGATCTTCACGCACGGCCGCGTGCGGCGCGCGTACATCGGCGTGGCCGGCACGACGACACCAATCTCGCGCCGCGTGCAGCGCTACTTCAGTCTCGCATTGGTGAGCGGCGTGCATGTGATGGAAGTGGTCAAAGGCAGCCCCGCTGAGCTGGGCGGATTGCATACCGGCGACCGTATCGTGGCGATCGATGAGCAGCCGGTTGGCGACGTCGACAGTCTGCAGCGCACGCTCGACGCATCACGGATCGACCGGCCGGTGAAGGTCACTATCCTGCGCGGCGCGCAACGGCTCGATCTTACGGTGACGCCGAGCGAACAGGCAGGCTGATACGACGACGACAACGACAGCTGCGCACCAAACAAAAGCGGCGTCCCGCATCACTGCGGAACGCCGTTGTCTATTGAACGCTCAGACGCGCGTTATAGACGTTACGGAATCAACCGCGTCACGCCACGACCACGCGGGTCAGCCGCTGCATCCGGCGTATCGCCATTGATCTTGATCGCCTGAATATCGCCGCTGAAGTCCTGGCCTTTCAGGTTGTAGCCCTTCGCTTCAATCTGCTGCGCGAGCTCGCCGTCGATCGGCTTGTACGGCTCCCAGAAAATCGTGTTCGGCGGCAACAACTGGTGGTGGAAACGCATCGCAGCGACGGCTTCCTTCAGCGGCATGTTGAAGTCGTACACGTTGTTGATCACCTGGAAGATCGACGTGAAGATGCGTGAGCCGCCCGGCGTACCGATCACGAGCGACACCTTGCCGTCCTTCGTCATGATGGTCGGTGTCATCGACGACAGCGGACGCTTCTTCGGTTCGATCGAGTTCGCATCGCTGCCCACCACGCCGAACATGTTCGCCACACCCGGCTTCGCGGAGAAGTCGTCCATCTCGTCGTTCAGCACGATACCCGTGCCTTCAGCGACAACGCCCGAACCAAACCAGCCGTTGAGCGTGTACGTGTTCGACACCGCATTGCCCCACTTGTCGACCACCGAGAAGTGCGTGGTCTCCGCTTTCTCCGGCATCGACGTGCCGAGGCCAGGCTGGACGCTCTTCGTATCGGACGGCTGATTCGGATTCACTTCGGCCGCACGCTTCGCGATGTACGCAGGATCGGTGAGTTGCGCAACCGGCACCTTGTAGAAGTCCGGATCGCCGAGATACTGCGCGCGATCGGCAAACACGCGCTTCTCGATTTCCGCGATCAGGTGCACGTATTGTGGTGAATTCAGTGCGACGTCCTTGAAGTCCGGCGCGAGGTCGGCCTTCATCTGCAGCAGTTGCAGCAGACCGATACCGCCGGAGCTCGGAGGCGGCGCGGTGATCACGTCATAGCCGTTCCATGTGCCCAGCACCGGCTGACGCCACACGGCCTTGTACTGCTGCAAATCCTGCTTCGTGATGAGGCCATGACCGCGCATCGATGCGGCGATCAGGTCAGCCGTCTTGCCCTGGTAGAAATCTTTCGCACCCTGGTTCGCGATACGTGTCAGCACGGCGGCGAGATCGGGCTGCTTGAACGTCGTGCCCGCCTTCATCGCGCCGAAGTACGTGTCGAAGTTCGTCTTGCCTGCGAAGTCCTTCGCCGCTTCCTCGCGGCGACTTGCCAGCGCTTCGTCGACTACGAAGCCATCGCGCGCGTACTTGATTGCGGGCGCGAGAACCTGCTTCCAGGTCAGCTTGCCGAAGCGGTGCTGTACTTCCGACATGCCGGCCACGGTACCCGGTACGCCGACCGCGTAATAGCCGAACAGACTCTTGCCCTTGATGACGTTGCCCTGATCGTCGAGGTACATGTTCTTCGTCGCGGCGAGCGGCGCACGTTCGCGATAGTCCATGAAGTACGGTTTGCCGTCGACATACAGCGTCATGAAACCGCCACCGCCGATGTTGCCCGCTTCGGGGTATGTCACCGCGAGCGAGAATGCGATTGCGACGGCGGCATCGACGGCGTTACCGCCTTCGTTGAAAATCTGTTCGGCCGCATCGGCAGCGTACTTGTCCGAGACCGCGACGGCCGACGCATTGAGAATGGCGGGTTGCGGCTTCGAAGGCGCCCTGGCATAAGCCGGCGCGGTTTCGACGAAACCAGCGGAAACGGTAACGAGTGTGACAGTGGCGAGCGCGGCTGCAGACAGTCTGGCTCTTGCAAATAATTTCATTGGGTGTCCCCCATGACAGTTCCTCTGTTGGCATGAAAAGTCTGTCTTGGGCTTATAACATGCCAATTGCCTGTTTGCGAAGCCGCTGGAAGCCCTGAGTGCGTGCGGCAATTCCGCACGCAGCGTGTCGTGATCTTGCCGTCCGCAGATACATCAACTCGTCAACGGCGGTATCGCCGTGCGCGTCTGGAAGCTCGGCTCGCGACGCCACTGCGTCGCCTGCTCGAATGCGTAGCCGAGCGCGAGCAGTCGTGCTTCGCTCCACGCGGGACCGACAAACGACAGACCAATCGGCAAACCGCGCACTAGACCTGCAGGTACGGTCAGATGCGGATAGCCGGCAACGGCAGCCGGCGTCGAAAATCCATCGCTGCCGCTGTCGCCGTTAATAAAATCGGTCAGCCACGCTGTCCCACCGGTTGGCGCGACAATCGCATCGAGCTTGTGTTCACGTAACACACGATCCATTCCGTCATCGCGCGCGGCCTTGCGGCATGTGGCGAGCGCTTTCAGGTAGACATCGCTATCGAGCCCGCCGAGCGCCTGAGCCTGCGTCAGCTGCTCCTGGCCGAAGTACGGCATTTCCTGCTTGCGATGTGCGTCGTTGAATGCAATCAGGTCGGCGAGGTTACGTATCGGCGCATGTGGCGCAAACGTCTTGAGCCATAACGGCAGATCGTGCTTGAACTCATGCAGCAGCACCGCCTGCTCGGCATCGCCGTAGCTCACCTTGGGCAGATCGACCGGATCGACAAGAACGGCTCCGAGTGCAACGAGTTTCGCGAGCGCACGTTCGATCTGCTGGTCGATTTCGTCATGGCCCGTGAAGAAATTGCGGGCGACGCCGATACGCGCGCCGCGTAGTGCGTGCGGATCGAGTGCAGCCAGATAGTTATCGGGAGCCGGTGCATGCTGTGTGGCGGGATCGAGCGGATCGGTACCGGCCATCGCGGCAAGCAGTCGCGCAACATCGGTGACGGTGCGCGCAATCGGCCCTGCTGTGTCCTGTGTGTGCGAGATCGGTATGATGCCGTCGCGGCTCACGCGGCCGACGGTCGGTTTGAGCCCGACCACACCATTGATCGATGAAGGCGACACGATCGAGCCATCGGTCTCAGTGCCGACCGCCATGTCGGCAAGACCGGCGGCAACAGCCACCGCCGAACCCGAACTCGAGCCGCTCGTATTGCGATCGAGCGCATACGGGTTACGCGTGAGGCCACCGCGTGCGCTCCATCCACTTGTGGAGCGCGTCGAGCGCAGGTTCGCCCATTCACTCAGGTTCGTCTTGCCCGCAATTACGACGCCCGCTTCGCGCAGACGGCCAATCAACGAGGCGTCGCGCGTGGCGCGCACGCCGTCTAGCGCGAGCGAACCGGCGCTTGTCGACATGCGATCGCCCGTGGCGATGTTGTCCTTCACGACGACGATGCTGCCGTGCAGCGGCCCACGTACGTGTCCCGCGCGACGTTGCGCATCGAGCGTACGGGCAATCGTCGCTGCATCGGGATTGAGTTCGATGATGCTGCGCAATTGCGGGCCACCGCGATCGAGTTCGGCGATTCGCGCCAGGTAATGCCGCAGTGCAACGGCCGCTGTCGCGCTCGAACCCTGCGCACGCGGCGCAGCACCGGCCGGCAGGTTTCCTGTCGATACAGCCGCGGCGAGAAGACCCAGCGAAGCGGAGAAACGGCGTCGTTGCATGAACACTCCTGGTTTCAGATGGGACGCAATTATCGGCTGTCAAAATCCATCCGGTGATCGAGGATGCAAAGACACGTTCGATCGCCCTCAGGCCGTGCTTCGTACGTCGTAAGCTAAGATATGTCGAGATTGCCGGCATCTACAAGAAAAACCGAAGCAGAGAAACCGAAGCGCCATCCGGCTTCATGATGGCTTTCACCTGCCTTGCTCGAGTCCTGGGGTGAAACCTTGCGTCGTTCGCCAAAGCCGCTCCATCTTGCGTTGTTCGCTGTGTCGTTTCTCGGCGCGCATGCGCTATGCGTCGTCGTGTTTCCAGCGTCGGCGATGCAGGTCAGCTACCCTTTTCTGATTCTTGCGCCGGCGCTGGCGCTGGCCGCCTGCGGCTGGCGCGCCCGCATCGAGCCGCGCAAGTCGCGCACACCGTGGGTATTGCTTGGCGCAGGCCTGTTGCTGTGGACGTGCGGCGTGACACTCAACGCGTGGGAAGATCTGGTCCAGCAGACGCCGCAGACCGTCGCGTGGTTCTCCGATTTCAGTTTCTTCATCTATGGCGTCCCCGTACTCCTCGCCATTTCATTCGTTTCGAACGAACAGCAGCTCCCATTGCTTGTGTGGATGGACACCATCCAGGCGGTGTTGACCGGTTATCTCGCCTATATCGCGATCTTTTCCGTCGCACCGTTTTCGGATCATGTGCTCGACCCGATCTCGGTGCCGACCCTCGTACTCACCTACAACATCGAGAACGTCGTTCTCGCCACGGCAGCGACCTTGCGTCTTCTCGCCCAGCCGCGCGGCCACGACCGCAGGTTCTACGCGATCCTGTGCGGCTATCTTTGGGTCTACGCGCTCACCGCGGGCGTGTACAACTATTGGGCTGCCATTTCCAGCATCCACGTCGTGCTCGACGTCATCGTCGATGTGCCGTTTCTTCTGCTCGGTATTGCATGCGTGATCGATCCTGGGCCGCGCATCGAAGCCGACGTCGCGGCGGCGAAACGCCCGCTTGCCGTCGTCATCGAAAACGGCAGCCCGATTTTCTATACGCTTGCGCTGCTTGCGTTAAGCATCCTGCTGATACGCGATCATTACCTTGTCGGCGCAATCGGCATTCTCACCGCGCTGATCGTCTACACGATACGAACGACGTCCCTGCAAAGCCGGCTCATCCTGACCCAGCAGGAGTTGCGGGATGCCACGGACCGCCTCGAAGAGATGGTGCTCACCGACGCGTTGACGCATACCGCGAACCGTCGATGCTTCGATCAAACGCTAACGCTCGAATGGAGCCGCGCTGCGCGCACCCAACTGCCGCTCGGCCTGCTCCTGATCGATATCGATCACTTCAAGAAGCTCAACGATCGCTACGGTCATCCGGCGGGCGACCGCTGCCTCGTCGCGGTGGCAAGCGCGTTGCAAGCGGCGCTGCCGCGCAGCGGCGACCTGCTCGCGCGCTATGGCGGCGAAGAGTTCGCGGCGATCCTGCCGGCCACCGACGAGAACGGTGCACGCATCGTGGCCGAGCACATGCTGGCCGACGTCAGGGCGATCCGCATTCCGAACGAACCGTCGTTTGGCGATTTCGTGACGATCAGCGTCGGTATCGCGGTGTTTCGCTCGACAGGCACGGGCACCGCGCATCAACTCGTCGAAGCAGCGGACCAGGCGCTCTATCGTGCGAAGGAACGCGGACGCAACCGGATCGAATCGATTGCGCAGGATGATTTTCTCGGGATGGGATCGGTGTAGCGTCGCCTGCGGCTGTGTCCGGATCGGCCGCCCCGTCCTGCGGACACGCTACCACTAATGCGCTGTACTGCTGCTACCGCGGCTACCGCGCGCGATCTCGTCGCCGGCACCGAGCGGCAGCTTCGCGGTGACTGGAATCGATGCGAGCGAGAACAGACTGACCACAAGGAACGCCGGCCAGAAGTCGGACCATGCAACCGTCGTATGCCCCTGCAGATCGCGCGACAGTTGCAGCACGAGCCCGGCGATCGTCACGCCGAGCCCCAGCGAAATCTGCTGGACGACACTTGCAACGCTCGTCGCGCGTCCGACGTCGGCGCCCGGAATATCCGCATACGCCAGCGTGTTAAGGCTCGTGAACTGCAGCGACGGAAAGAAGCCGCCCAGCAGCACCACAATCCAGATCACCCAGTGCGGCGTGCCGGGAAAGAACAGCCCGTACACGGCAATCGCAGCACCTGCGAACACCGCGTTGTACATCAGCACTGTTCGAAAGCCGTAGCGGCGCAACACGCGCGAAGCGACCGTCTTCATGAACATCGAACCGAACGCCGACGCGCAGGTAATCGAACCCGACTTGAACGCGCTCATCCCGAGTCCTTCCTGCAACGCGAGCGGCAGCAGAAACGGCACCGCGCCGAGGCCGATACGAAACAGCGAACCGCCGAGCACACTCGCGTTGAAACTCGGAATGCGCAACAGGCTCAGATCGAGCACCGGTCGCACGGCATGCTGCGCGTACCACCAGTACGCGACGAGCAACACACCGCCGGCCACGCACATCGCGATCGAACGCGAATTCGACACCAGTTCGCCGCCTACCAGCGACAACCCCAGCATGAACAGCGACGCCCCCCCCGCGGACAACACAAAGCCAAACCAGTCGAGTCGCCCAGGATGCGCTTCGCGCACGTTCGCGATGTGCCGGTTCGCGAGCCAGATGCCGAGCACGCCGATCGGAATGTTGATGAAGAAAATCAGTCGCCAGTGCAGATAGGTGGTGATGAAACCACCGAGCGGCGGCCCGATCACCGGACCGAGCAACGCAGGTATCGTCAGATAGTTGACCGCACGAAGGAAATCCGACTTCGGCACGGAGCGGAAGATGATGATGCGCCCGACCGGCACCATCATCGCGCCGCCGATACCCTGCACAAAGCGCGCAAAGATGAACATGCCGAGCGAGGTCGACGCAGCGCACAGCAGCGAGCCGGCGATAAAAATACCGATCGCGGTACGAAACACCGTACGCGAACCAAAACGGTCGGCCACCCAGCCGCACACCGGAATGAACACACCGAGTCCAATCACGTAGGCCGTGATCGCGAGCTTCATCGTAATCGGATCGTGGCCGAGAGATCGCGCGAGCGCCGGCAGCGACGTGACCAGCACCGTGGAGTCGACACTCTCCATGAACATCGCGCACGCGACGATCAGCGGAACAATGAAGGCGCCTAAGGCAAGCGGCATCGAAAGAGAGGAACAGCTGCGGGCGAAACGGGAAACGCGGGTGTCACCCGGACCGAGCCGGGCGACGCGAAGGAGCAGTTACGTGTGAACGGACAACGCCTCAGCGCGGTGCGCTGACGAGCGGTTGAAGCTGCGGAAGAATTTCGCGCGTGGCGCGTTCGACGTCGTTCGGGAAGTCGATCTCGATCCACGGTGCGCCGGTTACATCGGCGGTATCGAACACCTGGCTGCGTTCGAGCAACAGGTCGCGCACCGCTTCTTCGTGCGGCATGTTCGCACGGCCGCTGTCGACATAACCCGCGACGATCTGCGCAAAACGGCGCGCGGTTTCTTCGCGGAAGCGGAAAAAGCCCACCGATTCACCGATCGTGTCGTACTCGAGATTCACCGCGAGTTGCTTGCGCAGTTCGACCGGCACGCTGTCTTTCAGGCACAGCTTGACGGGTTCGTCGCCGGTTTCGAAATCGCGGTCGATCAGCAGACGGTTGACCGTTTCGCCCGCCACCAGCGCGCTCAGGATGCGTTCGTCGTACAGCACGTCGGCGTCCATCAGCAGCACGTCGCCGCCGCGCGTCAGCGCATCGGCAACGGTGTGCACGGTCAGCACGCTACCGAGGTCGTAGCGCGGATTCAGCACGATCTCGACGTCGCGCGGCCAGCCGATGCGCTTCAATTCCGTTCTGACGGTTTCGGGCTGGAAGCCGAGTGCGAGCACGACGTCTTCGACGCCAGCGGCTTCGAGCATCTGTAGATGACGTTCGAGCAGCGTCATGCCGTCGAACTGCAGCAGACACTTGGGAAACTGTTCGCCCGCCGGCTGCTGAAGACGCAGGCCGAGACCCGCTGCAAGAATGATGGCGCGCATGGGCGGTCCTTTGAAAAAGAGTTAGTCGACAGCCGGCACGCTCGTCGAGCGGCGCCGCTGCCAGCTTCGTTCGCTGAAATGCAGAAACAGCAGGCCCGGCAAACCGAGCAGTAATTCGCGGGCGCGCTTCGCAAGCGACAGTGCGAGCGCGGCATCGGGCGGCAAACCGACGAGCGGTGCGAGCAGCAGATAACCGCCCTCCTGCACGCCGAGCGAGCCCGGAATCGCGAAACCTGCGCCACGGATGGCTTGCCCCACGCTTTCGAGCAGCAACGCATCGATCCAGTCGACCGGATGACCGAGAAAGTGCAACGCGAGCCACACTTCCGCGGTACCGACAATCCAGCCCACCAGGCTCAAGGCGAAGCTCGCGGCAACGCGCCTGCGGTTGCGATAAAGCTCGTGTACGGCGGCATCGACGGCATCGGCGCGGGTCATCAGCGACGACCAGTCGCGCTTGCCGAACACCTTCGACACAACGCGCAGCATGCGGCCGAACAGACCACGGCGCTGCGCAATGTAGAACATCACGATCATCGCGCCGAGTACGCCGGTCGCAACGATCGTCGCGGTGCGCAGGTCCTGCAGCGCACCGTGCGCGGCATAGATGCCAAAGAGGCCAAGGCCGAGCAGCGCGAAGACGATCTGCGCGAGCGCCTGCAATGTCGTACTGACCGTGATCGCCGCAGCCGCATCGCGCATGCGCATGCCGCGCTGCGCGAGCTGGCGCACCATCACCACCGGACCGCCGATCTGTCCCGCGGGCAGCAAGCTGTTCACCGACTCGCCGATCCAGCGCGCGTACAACGTGTCGCGTTCGGTCACACCATCGCGGCGCCGGTCGACCAGCACGGAGATCGCGGCCGCGTCGAGTACGAGCGGCACGACGTGGAACGCAGCGACGAGCGCGAGCCCCCAACCTGCGGCGAGCAGCGTCGACGTCACCGAGCCGAGCCCCTGCCACGCGAGCAGCGCAACGAACAGCGCTGCCCCGATCGACAGCAGGATCATGGCGGCGCGGGTCACGCGGTGTCCCCGCTGCGCTTCATCAATTGACGGAAGACCTGGCGGAAACCGAAATACGCAATCGCGTCCTTCATGTTCGAAATGAAACGCCGCCACGGACGCATATTCGGATTGGTCACATATTCGAACGTCAGCGACACGCGCATTTCGTTCTCGCCGGCCGGCGAGATGCGATGGCGCAGCTTGTCGCCATCGAAGAACACCAGACCGCCCGGCGGAATCTGCACCGAACCGGGCTGATCGGCGATGTCGGGGTTGCGCGTATGCAGCTCGTAATCGAGACGGCACGACGACTCGTCGATCACACCGAGCAGCACCGTATAGCGACGGCCGTCGTAATACGACGTGTCGTAATGCCAGCCGATGTGGTCGCCCGGGCGCGTGTAGTAGTACAGCGCGTAGGCATGCGGGTCGTCGGCCGGCGACACCTGCAGACGATCGCCGCTCATCTGTTCGAGCCAGCCGATCAGTTCCTTCGAGCGATACAGCTGCGCGATAAACGGCGCGAGCCGGTCGATCGTATGGCGGCTCACGCTGCCGCCCTGCTTGTGGCCCGGCAGGTAGTTGCGATTCACCTCGACGAGCAGATCGCGCGCGCTCTGCGCGAGCTGCGCGGTGACCTCGGGGGCGAGAAAATCGTCCAGATACAGAAACGCGCCCTGATCGGCGAAATCCTGGCGCAGCCTGGCGTTATCGAACTGGCGCGTCCGCGCGGCGACCGCGCGGTCCGGATCGGGTGCGGGGGAAGCTGGGCGCGGCGGCTGGCTGGTACCGGCTGAGGCCGGCAGCGCAGAAGTGGCCTCGACGAACACGTCGTCCTGAATCGGCGTGCTCATCGGTTAACCCACGTTCAGACGGGTGTGCGCGGCTCCTTGCGGACGACGCATGACCCGGCGGTAGTCGATTACGACCCAGACAGCGAACAGCGGCGCGCCAATCGCGGCGGCGACGAGGAACGGCGTAATCGAGCCGGTCACGGTCACGATCGGCAGCAGATACAGCACGTCTTCGGTCTCGAATCCGCCCATAGACGCCTGCTTCGTTCCCGCCTTGCCTTCCTTGTCCTCGATACGCATGCGCAGGAAGAAAATCAGCGCGACGGCGATGCCCGCTACGGCGCCCATCAGCACCGGCGAGACGACGAACGCGGTCGCCGTTGCGCCATGGGCCGCAGCGGCCGCAGCTGCAAAACCGAAACCGAGAAACAACAGCACAGTAACCAACGCGTCGGCTGCGAGATCGTAAAAATGACCGATCCGGCTCGTTTTGCCGCTGATCCGTGCCAGTTCGCCATCGGTATGGTCGACGAAATTCGACAGAACGATCAGCAGCGCGCCCGCATTGGTCGAGGCGAAGCCGCCGCGCGCAAGGCACAGCGCGCCTGCGAGGCCGATCAGCAGGCGCAGGGTGGTCAGATGGTTCGGCGTGATCCAGGTGTCGACCAGCGGCGTAACCAGCCGGCGGGCGAGGCGCGCGTCCCATGTCCTGGGCGCGGGAACGTTATTTGGAGTTTGTGGTCGCGATTTCATAACCCGGAAATATATACGGGATCGCAAAAACTTGCTCTTTTACGCGCGTCTTTTTTTGTGAAAACTGCGTTGCGCAAGCATGCCCAATACCGGCAGAAAGCGTAAATTACCGAACCTGGTTTAAAGTGCCGCATCCCGTTCTGCGGCCCGTTCCCTAGCCCGTTGCGCCGCCTTATGCCGTCCGTGGGCGGCGCAACCGTCGCGCCGACACATGCCGGCGCATGGCGAACGTGTCATCCTACCGTCATGAAACGCGCCTTTTTATCGCTTTTCGCGGCCCTGCTCACCGCCGCCCCGCTACTCGCCCACGCCGTCGCACTCGATGCGCCGCTCGCGTGCAACGAGTCCGCCCATCGCTTTATCGCGGATCTCGCCGATCAGCAGCTAATCGACCCGAAACCGAACCGCGTCGAAAGCAATTCGATCAACGCATTCAGCCCCGCGCACGGGGTCGATCTGACTGCGTATGGTTTTCGCGTCGTCGCAATTGTCGGATTCGAGAAGGACGATCCGATGTTCCGTAACGGCGACGGCGAGCCGCTTGCGAAGTCGGCGTATGGCGCGGTGGTGTTCGGCGGAACGGACAAGGTCCGGGCCGCGGTCACGCAGGCCGGCAGCAGCGCCATCGTGCATCACGTCGCGCCGTTCATCACGGCGATTTTCTGCAAGCTGAGCTGATCGGAAGGGAGCCCCGCGCGGAACAGCGCGGGCAAAAAAATACCCCTCCGAGGGAGGGGTCGACGGCACACTTCACGGCCGGCCTGCTTCGCATCGCAGGCCCGCGCAACAGGGGCGAAGTGCCGTCAAAAGGCTTCACGCGATTGAGGCAATCCGATGCGTTGGCGCAAACCATGCGCGGCGCATGACACGCCGCGCGCTCCGCATCACAACTTGATAGCTGCCGGCGTGGCGGTCAGATAACCGACCGAGGCACCGAACCGGTCCTTGTAGTTCGCCCGCACCAACGGATCAAGCGTCGGTTTGACCTTGTCGTGCAGCGGGCTTTCCCAGTCGCCGACGTGCTGGAAATTGCTCATCACGTAGGTCCAGCCGTTGATCTCGTCGACCGCGTGCAAGCCGGTAGATTCCGCCCCCGCCGGACACGACAGCACACGCGCGAGCGTCTTCGTATCGACGTGGTACGCCCACAGGAAGTTGTTCACGTGCATGCCGCTGTCTTCGCCGATAAAGAGCGTACGCAGCTTCTCCGAATACTTCAGGTTGTCGGGGTTCGCGATCTTGTCCGCGTTGGCCGTATTGCCGAGCGCGTCGGCGGTTGCCAGGTCCTCGCCGACTAGCGCGGCCGGCGCGCTCATGTCGACCGGCACCCAGTCGCTGTCGATCGTCACGCCCATCCGGTCACGCTGGCCGCCCGTCAGGTTCAGCGCGTACACCGCGCCGGCGCTGATGGTCCGGTCGACTGCAACATCGGTCGATGCCGCATTACCGCGCACCATCGATTTCTCGATGCGCGACATCGCCGAGTACAGCACCTTGTCCTTCGCGTTGACGGTCGTGCCTTCGAGCTTCGTGAAGCCCATGCTGGCGCCCGCGAGCGCCGCATAGCGGTGCGTCTCGAGAAACGCAGCGGCCTTCGACATGCCCGGCTTGATGCGAATCCAGTTGAAGGTGCCGTTGAAGTTGATCTTCGTGAAGCTCGTATCCGCGGGGTCTTTGGTTTTGACGTCCATGATGTCGGTCGCGGTGAGCTGGTTCGCGAGCGCTTCGATCTCGGCGCTCGTCGCGTGACCGAGGTTGATCCACGACAGCGTCGCCGAACCCGCACCCGCCGATGACGTCTGCGCCCACTTCGCTACATACAGCGTCCCCGCCGACAGATCCGCGGCCTTGTCGGCGATGAACATGAAGAGACCGCCATTGGTCGCGTCGTCGCCCATGAGCACGGTGCGTCGATCGGGCATGACCTGCACCAGTTCGTGCGAAATACGCCCGAGGCAATAGTGCTTGCGGGCCGTGCCCGTGCCGTCCGGATTCACGGTTATTTCCGGCAGATGGCCGTAGTGGTACGGATTCGCTTTCGTTTCGTCGCCGTACAGGTTGCGGCTGAAGCTCTTGAACTGGCTATTGGTCGAAATCGTCGCTGCGTCCGGCTCGTATTCCTCGCTGGACAGATGCGTATTCCACGGCGACAGGCTCGCGCCGCAGGTAATCCACAGCCCGTGTGCAGCCGATGTATCGACATTCGAATAGCTGACCAGCGTCAGCTTGCCGGTGGCCGGGTCCTGATCGAGCGTGAGCACGGCGATCGGCGAAGGCAGTTGGCCATACATCGACACAAGGCTCTGATCGCGCGTCGCGTACTCGAACTGCACGACGGCGAACACCGTATTGCCCTTCACACCCTTCGCGACCGGCTTGTCGAGACGGATCAGCGAACTGCCGTCCGGGCAATCGGAGAAGAACTGGCGCTCCTTGCCCGCCACCGAACGATCGATGATCGGCTGGCCGCCGATATCGAAGTAACCGCCGGCGAGAATCGTGCCGCCTTTCGTGTCGGCAACCGTATCGCCGGTCGTGAAGAACGGCTGATACGCGAGCGTGTAGGCGCGGCGGCTGCCGTCGCTGAACTGCGCGGTCAGCGTCGAGCCCACCGAGGTCTTCGCCATCGCGGCCGGGTCCGCAAGCATCGGCGCAGCCATGGCGCTAAACGATGCCGCGGTGAAGTTCGCGACCGGCTTCGGCGCAGGCGTCGCGGCGAGATCGTTGCCGCCGCATCCCGCCAGCAGCGCCGACGACGCGATGCCGCCGCCGAGCGGCAGCATCGGTGCGCCGACGAGAAGTTTCAGAGCCTTGCGGCGGGAAAGGTCGAGCTGCTCTGCCATGGCGTGTTGGTCCAGGATTGTAGGTAGCGTGGGGCGATGCATAGTCGGCCCGGGCCTGGAACAGCATGGCTGTCGCTCGCGCCGCTATGGTGCGAGGACTGTACGAAATGAATATGAAAGTATATTGACAGTATTTATTAATGTTTCGGGAAGCTTTCCGCCAGCATGACCTGCACGGCCGGCGCGGCTGACGCAATCAGCGCGGGCGCCCGAAGCCGCCTTCGACCCACGCGGCCGCATTCTCTTTAGCGAGCTTGAAACCCGGCGCGACACGCGCCTGCGCGAGCCGTTCGCCGAACGGGTCGAACGCGGTCAATAGTGCGTAAGGGTCGTCCTCGTCGGGGACGATGTCGAGCGTAACGAGGATCTCGCCCTCCGCCGATTCCACCGTGACCCGCTTGTGCAACTGCGCGTGCCGTTGCTGCTCATGCCGGCGCAGGACTTCGGAAGCGGTCTTCACGAGCGTGTTGAACGCCGAGGTATCGAGCGGTTTCGGGTTTTTCTTGTCGCGGCCCATCGTCCACGGTCCGACGAGTGCCGGTTCCGCTTCGCCGTCCTTGATCATTTCGACAGCCCAGCCGTCGTCGTCTTCGTTCTTCACCACGCGGGCGGTCCAGCCGCCGTTGCGCCACAGGCGGGCGTCGAACTGCGTATCAGGGGTGTCGGGAGCGTCGGGTGCATCAGTCGTGTCAGGTGCGTCGGTCATTCGGGCTCACTCATTTCGTCGGGCTGGGCTCAGCGCGAACGCGCAATTCTACCCGCCCCGCGGCCGCGAACCGCCCCCTATGCCCACTGGATAAGCCCCCGCATTCTATTCATTTTGTGAAAAAATCTATTTCACTTTTTTCTGGAACCTATTCGTGATTTAATTATCGCAGACGAAAAAAAGCGCGGCTGGAAGCCGCGCAATAAAGATGAAAAAGACTACCCTTGGTCAAGGGGCAAGACGAATTCTAGGCTCTTAAATCGCTATCGGCGAGCGCATAAAGTGGAACAGTTCATTTCTTAAATTCACATTAATCGCAGTAACGGTATGTAAGTTTTCAGCCTTACTGGACAAGGGCTCCGACCCTTTCGTAGCACTCGCGCAACAACTAATCGATTGACATGCCGTGGTGCAATCCACTGCAATTCAGAAAAATTCTTTATTCACACGCACTTACGTGGATTAAATCCGCTATTCCTGATACTGGAATGCATTGTTGCTTAACTCGCGATTAAAGAACCTCCTGTTGAGAATACACTTCGCTGCGAATCGTCAGGCAACCTGCGCCATCAGCGGTGTGCGCTGAAGTGCGATTCCCTATGCACTGTTCTCGGAGTTGAAATATGAAAAAAACCCTTATCGTCGCGGGCATCCTGGGCTCACTCACGGCCGCCGCCGCGCATGCACAGAGCAGCGTCACGCTGTACGGCACGCTGGACGCCGGCCTCGTCTACTCGAACAACTCGCAAGGCCATAGCAACTGGCAACAAGGCAGCGGCGCGTTGTCCGATACGTACTTCGGGCTGCGCGGCAGCGAAGATCTCGGTGGCGGTCTGCACGCGATCTTCACGTTGGAAAGCGGCTTCAACCTGAACAACGGCCGTTACTCGCAGAATGGCACGACGTTCAACCGTCAGGCGTTTGTCGGTCTGCAAAGCGACCAGTACGGTTCGGTGACGCTCGGCCGTCAATACGACTCCGTCGTCGACTATCTGGCGCCGCTGTCGGCTGCGGGCGCGGGCTACGGCAACAACCTCGCCGGCCACCCGTTCGACAACGATAACCTCGACAACTCGTTCTCGATCAGCAACTCGGTCAAGTACACGAGCGCGAACTACTCGGGTCTGCGTTTCGGCGGCTTGTACGGCTTCAGCAACGATGCCGGCCAGTTCTCGAACAACCGCGCATGGAGCGCCGGCGCGTCGTACGACAACGGCCCGTTGAGCGTTGCCGCAGGTTACTTGCAGCTGAACAACTCGGGCAGCACCAACACCAACGGTGCGGTGAATACCGGTAGCGGCAGCGCGAACATCGCGGCCACCCTGCAACGTACGTACGGTATCGGTGCCAACTATGTATACGGCCCGGCAACGGTTGGCCTCGTGTACACGCACACGCAGCTGGACGGCATGCAAGGCATCAGCTCGGGCGGCACGACGTTCCTCGGTGGCCTGTCGGGTGCGAACCTGCACATGGACAACTACGAAATCAACGGCAAGTATGCTTTGACGCCTGCCTTGAGCCTCGCGGCAGCGTATACGTTCACGAACGGCAAGTTCTCCGGCGACGGTTCGGGCGATCCGAAGTGGCATACGGTTTCGCTGACGGGCGATTACTCGCTCAGCAAGCGGACCGACGTGTACGTCGAAGGCGTGTACCAGCACGCTTCGGGTGAACTCGGCAACTTCGGCTCGAACATCGCAGCGATCAACACGCTGTCGCCGTCGTCGACTGCTAACCAGACGGCTGTTGCTGTCGGCCTGCGTCACCGCTTCTAAGGAAGACTGCGGGCTGGGTCTGGACTTGGCCCGTTGTATCGACGTAGCGTTGCGTCGACAAAGCGCGCGCATGACTTCAATGTCATGCGCGCGCTTTTTTTGTTGCTAAAGTTTTCTGTGCCCGCGGGTGGCAGATCGCGCGGGTATACTGCCTCGCAACAGTTTTCGCCGCCGCGCATGTGCGAGACGAAGCATTGCGAGTGCACTTACTTATGGGTCCTTCGTCACGCGACGGCCTGCTAGATGCATGCAACGCATATGCTGCATCTAGCTGAACTGAACCGAACTGCATGCCGACGGTCTACCAGGACCATCGCATCGCCACCGACGCCCTGCTCATGAAACGATTCCTCCTGCTTGCTCCTGCCGCTGTCCTGCTCGCGTCCTGCGGGTCCGCTCCGATCGCCCCGCCGCCGCAACTCGCGTCGCAACCGCCGATGCTCTACGTGTCGTCGCAGCGCGCACCCGAGGACATCGCGAGCTGTCTCGACGGCCGTCTGTCGCGTGTGCGGAAGTCGACCGAGGGCGGCGTCACGATGCTCTCCATCGGCTCGCACTCGAAGAGCGCGTACTACGTCTGGCTGACACCGTCGGCCCAGGGCACCACGGTCAAGGTCATGCACCCGGAAGGCGACTCGGACGATCCGCCTGAAACCGATGTGCGTTTTGCGATCGCGCGCTGCGTCGCGTGAAAGCGCTTGAGCTTGCAGTAGTAGACCTGCGCTGAATCCGCATCCGTCTCCGTGGCATCGAATCACGCGCATCACGCGACCGGCTGGGCCGCCGGTGTCATCGCTTCCGCGCTCATCGTGCAGGCCGGCGCAAGCGGCCCGTGGCATCTGTGGGCGCTGCTGGCGTTCGCGGCCGCCATCGCGGGCGGCACCGCACCCGACTGGCTCGAAGTGGCCTGGTGGTCGCGTTCGCGCCGACTGTGGATCACGCATCGCACCGTCACGCACTGGGGCATCGGCTGGGTGGCGCTGCTTGTGGTCTCGTGGAAATTCGCCAGCTTTCATCATCCGCTCGCGGCGGCCGCATTCGGCTTTGCGTGCGGCGGACTGATGCACCTGCTCGCGGACTGGCCCAACCCGCTAGGCGTTCCGTGGATCGCCGGACGCCATTCGTTGAACTGGTGGAACAGCGGGCGCTGCGATCTGTTGATCGTCGGGGCGTCGTGGGGTGCGGCGTGGTTTGTCGCGGCGCATGTGTGGCTGCATCGGCCGTATGGTTTGCCGCTGCCCGCGCACTGGCGGATGGGTTAGCGGGTTATCAACAGAAAATGTGCGCAAGGCTGTGGATATCCTCTACGGGTTCGCGGCAAGTCATTGATGCAATGGAGCATCGTGGTGTTGCTGCGAATTAGCGATGCGCGCAGGTTTTGCGTCAGGGTGCGGTGCTCGCTGCTGCGGCGCTCGCGGGTTGGGCCGCTTGTATGGCGCGTTCGATGGGGTCGGGGGCGGTGGGCGTGTTGAGCGCGTCGGGCGCCGTGGCTGCTGCAGGCTTCGCAGGTAGCGCGGATGCGATCGGCACTGCGGGAACGACCGGCATCGCGGGCTTCGGCGGTGCCAGTGGTGCAAGCGATGGAAGCGGCGTGAGCGGTGCAGGCGAAGTCACGGGCGCACCCGGCGTACCCGAGGTTGCCGGCACAGACGGCATCACCGGCGCGAGCGGCACACCCGGCAAATCGCCGCCCGGCAGCGGACGCGCATCGATACGCTCGCTCGACACCGGCGCCGCGTGCACGACGGTCTCCACGTAGTGGCCGACCAGCGCAAAAAAGCGGTCATAGAACTGACCGGACGGAATCGTCTCGCTCGACACCTTGACCATCTCGTCGTTGTTCGAGCGAATCGGCAGCGACACCGAGCCGAGTATGCTCAGCCCGACACTTGCAGACGTATCGCTCTTCTTCAGTGCGTAGCCATTCTGCACCGCGTTCACATAGACCACGCTCGTATTACCGGCTTCCACGCCCGCCGTACACACCACGTGAAATTCCACAACGATGTGTGAATCGCCATTCGGCTGGAAATTCTTCGTGCCGTCGACGGTATCGGTGCGCGTCATCGTCGTCATGTAGCCCTGGCTCAGCAACGCGCGGCGCGCGCCTTCGCAGGTATCCGCGGTGCTCGCGTTGAAATTGTGCGTGTACGGGCTCGAGCCGGTATCGAACAGCTCCTGCTGGAACTTCGGTTGCGGGGTCGTACTGCAGGCAGCTAGCGCGGTCAGTGCGGTGAGCGCCGGCAGGACGCGCGTGGCGGCGAAACGGGAGAACGAGACGGGCATGATTGAGACAAACGGGTAACAGGTGCGTGACGTCGGAGTGCGTGCATTGTAGTGCGGTTGGCATGAGGTGCGCGGAACACGGCAAAAACGTGGGTGGAACCGTCGCGGGTTGTCGACAGAACATGTTGCTCTGGTTGGGCTTCCTGCCGCGCGCACCTGGTCGCCCCTAATTTTCCGTCCTTCAACTTCGCCAAACCACTATCTAACAGCCGATGAATATCTGCCCTTCGCATATGATATTTGTTAAATCCTGTCGCGAAACTGCCTTGAATATAATCAGCCTGCTAGAATCAGATCATTCCGTGTTTCCGGTCTCCCTGTCGTCTCGCCGCTTCGTTCCAAGCAGTTTGTAATTAACTCGTGAAGATGGACACGTAAAAAATAAATGGGGCAGAAATGAATGCGCAGGATATTGTGAGGGCCATTCAAGGGGGGCTGATACAGCAGGATCGTCTGCTCAAACTGGATACGCCATTAGGGGATAATGTCCTGCTGCCGCAACGGACGGTGGGTTGGTCCCGGATTGGGCGGCATTTTGAGTTCACGCTCGACGCCCTGTCGACGAACGGCAATATCAAGCTTAAACAACTGACTGGCCAGCCAGTAACCCTGTGGTTTCAGCAGGCAGATAAATCCTATCTGCCTCATCACGGGTATGTTTATTCGGTCCGGCGCCTCGGATCTGAAGGCGGATTAACGAGTTACCAGCTCCGGTTTTCGTCATGGATGAATTTTCTTAAATTCCGCCGCGATCAGCGCATCTGGCAGGACAAACCGGCCGATGAAATCCTGACCGATGTGTTCAATGCTCATACGCAGGCGAAAGGTCAGTTCAAATTCGCGCTGTCGAAGCCGCTCGAACCCCGATCGTATTGCACTCAGTACGAGGACGACTGGACGTTCGTTCACCGGTTGATGGAAGCCGAAGGTCTGTTCGGCATCTGGAAGCAGGGCGAAGACGGCAAGTCGCACACGCTGACGATCACGGACCGCCTCGATACGTGCGAGCCGCTCGCGCCGCAGACGGCGCAGTTTTCCCGGTACGGCACGAACAGCGAGGTGAATGCACTCGTTCACTGGTCCAGCGAACGCAACCTGCACAGTGCGTTGCTGACGACCAGAACGTTTGACTACAAGAGCCCATCGTCGCTCGTCAATCCGAAGGGCACCAGCGTGCCGACGGTCTCGCAGGAGCTGCCCGAGCAGCTCGAAGTCTACGAGTACACCGGACCCTATACCTTCCTCAAAAGTGAACGTGGCGACCACCTGTCGAGAGTTCGCATGGAAGAGTGGGAATCGCGCGCCAAGCGGTTCTACGGCACTGGCGGCCTGCGTGATGCCGATGCAGGTCGATGGTTCGAGCTGACCGGACATCCAGAGCACGATCGGGACGCCGAAGACAGACGCCAGTTCGCGATCATCGAAGCGACGTGGCTGATCGAGAACAACATTCCGGGCTCCAGTCACCACGCGAATTTTCCACATAGCCTGCAGGGCCAGGTGGCCGAAGCAATGGAGACTCACGGGAGCAGCGCAGCCAGCGTGGCGCATCCGGATGGATCAACGGGTGTGTTCCTGGTCCACGTCGAAACGCAGCGCAAATCGGTCCCGTTCCGCAGCCCCTTCGAACATCACAAACCGGTCATGCAGTTACAGACGGTAACGGTGGTGGGGCCGGGCGGCCAGGAAGTCTATACGGACACGATGGGTCGGGTGAAGGTGCAGTTCCACTGGGACCGCATCGGCCAGCGCAACGAGCGGAGCTCGTGCTGGATGCGCGTCGCGCAGCCGTGGGCGAGCGGCGGCTTCGGCGGCGTTCAGTTGCCGAGAGTCGGTGATGAAGCCGTCGTATCGTTTCTCGACGGCGATCCGGACAGGCCGCTGATAACGGCGCGAGTGGGCAACGGTACGAACACGCCGCAGTGGAATCTTCCCGATCAGCACATGCTGTCGGGATTCGTGAGCAAGGAAATTGGTGGTGCGCAGAACAACGTCTGGCTAAAGGATGACACGCAGGGTCAGGTACAGACGCAGATCCGCAGCGACCACCTCGAATCGGGTTTGCATGCAGGCTACATCACACGCGTGAGTGAACCGACGGGGCGTGGCGAGAAGCGCGGCGAAGGTGTGGAACTGCGTACGGACGGAAACGCTGCGGTGCGCGGCGCACGCGGGCTGTTGCTGACGACCCATCCGCGCCCCGGCGCGAGCGGCGACGCGTTCAGCGTCGATGAGGTGAACCTGCAGCTCGCGAACGCACAGGATACGGCAGCGAGTCTTGCGCAATCTGCACAGTCGGCGGGCGCGCAAGATGGGGAGCAGAAGACTGTCGCCACGTCCCTTAAGGCGCAGGCTAAGGACATTCAGGGAGGCGGTGCACTTAAGCAGTTCAAGCAGCCGCATGTGGTCCTGGCGAGCCCCGCTGGCGTAGCTACGAGTACGCCAGAGATGATTCATGTCAGTAGCGGCAAAACCACGTCACTGACATCCGGTGAGCACGTATCGGTGAGCACGGGCGGAGGGTTCTTCGCCAGCGCGCGAAACGCGTTACGCCTGTTCGTCGCAGAGGCTGGAATGCGGCTCATTGCTGCGGCAGGCGACATCGATGTAAAGGCACTGAAGGACAACATCAACTTGCTCGCGAAGCTGAACATCACGGTCACTGCCACAAAGATCACGATCAGTGCCCAGCAGGAAGTTGAGATCAATGGCGGCGGCAGTTATACGCGATGGACCTCTGGCCAGATCAAGAGCGGTACATCGGGCGGCTTCGAGGTTCACTCGGCAAGTCGCACGTTCGTTGGACCTGACAGCGTAAGCACGCCGAACATTCCGGCGTTGCCCCCCGAGAAGGAACAGTTGCACTTCGCGTTAAGCGCTCTTCCCGGGGGCGCAGCACATCAATACGTGAGCGAGCCGTACGAACTGTATAAGGGCGGCGCAAAAATCGGTGAGGGAGTTACCGATGAATTCGGCCGGTTGGTCATCAAGGATCATCAGCCCGGTACACCCGCCTATCAGGTCAAGCTTGCTAACGGTGGCAAGTTCGATCTGAAGGTGAAAGACATGCTTCAGGGAGATCCCGATCATGCGGACCAGCGAACCAATCGCGGCGAACGGCTGATCTGATCCGGACATCGACGCAACTCAAACAACCAGGGGCAAACAAAGTGGCACAGTTACCGCTCGACAGTCATAACGCGATGGACGTTGCCATTGCCGAAGCCGGTCAGAACGCACAGGGGTCCGTTCAGTGGTTGCTGGAAACGGAGGTCGACAAGGACGCCAAGCCGACCATGGGAAATGATCTCCAGTTCTTCGTCTGCGGCGAAGAAGGGTTCCAGCAGATAGCCGAAGATCTCATGGGCGCGCAGGGGACAGTTGATATCTGTTGCTGGGGCTTTGATCCCGGCATGGAGATCTGGCGCGGTCCCAAAGCACCAGCCGGTGTTGGAGAGCCGTACCCGAAGCAGGCGATAATTGATCTCGACAAAGCAATTTTCGGAGACAAGGGAATACTTGGGTCACTCGCCTCTCCTGTGCCTGTACAAGCTCCCAAACTTCCTCCAATACCCCAGAAGCAGCCAGTCACGTGGCCACGTGGCGTCGTCTACGGCGCGCTGCTCGAGCAGATCACCCAACGTGCGAAAAATCCTGTCACCGTCCGATTGCTGATCTGGTTCGACCCGCGGGCATCGCGCAAGCAGAACAGTATGCCAGGCCTCACTGACCTCCCGGTTTCCTGGGATAGCTGGATTCAAAATAATCTGCTTCAAGCCCCTCCCTATGCAAATGAGGCTCGCACTCAATGGTGTATTGACTGGTGGAAGCGCAATTTGCCAGATGGCGAGAGCAAGCTAAGCGGCATCCTGACGAAGAACCAGAAGCTGCAGATTGTTCTGCGGAGTATCTCAAGCAAGGATGTCAAGTCGTTGATGGCGCACAAACTGAAGGAAGAGGATGCCCCAAGCACACACAGCGATAAAGGCGACAAGGGTTATGTGGATGAAGAAAATCTTCTCGAAGACTACGCAACGCACCATCAAAAACCCATTCTGATCGATTACGCGTACTCCGGCGATGCCAAGAAGGCAAAGGGATATAACGCAAAGGGATACGTGATGGGGTTGAATTCGATCACGGACTATTGGGACAGAACCGCTCACGATATCGACGATCCCCTTCGAGAGGAATGGGCCCAGTCGTATGTCGATGATGAACACAAGCACGAGCAGGAAACACAGGACCCGGCTGGCTCTCCAGGCACTGCACCGTATAAACATGTCAATCCGTATCAGGACTACGCTTGCCGGATAGTCGGGAAGGCGCTGAAGCGGTTGCACCAGAATTTCGAGCGCGGCTGGAACCTGTTTGCCCCGGATGCATGGAAAACGACAGAACTACCGGAACTGCCGCCAGGAGTACCCAGTAAGGAGGATGATCCCTCGCACCAGGTGCAGATCGTGCGCACCCAGCCACACGAGCACGAGAAAACGATCAAGAGTCTCTACTTCCAGTCGGCGAGTTTCGCGCGCAACTATATCTACATGGAGAACCAGTATTTCTTCTACCCGGAGTTCGCGCGGCACCTGAAGCAGGAACGAAAGAATTTTCACGATAAGTGGGCGCAACTGGCAAACAAGCCGCAGCAGGATGCGCCCATGCTGTACCTGTATGTCGTCACGCCACACCCCCAGGACCCCGGTATGGTCCCTCGCACCTACGATACGATGGCCGAGCTTGGTCACGGCGACGCCTGGCAAGATCAGGCAAAACTGTCACAGGCGGGCAAGACGAAGCAAAAATATGTAGACGCCAAGGGTAACAATACTTTCGATCCCGAGAAGCTGGCGACGCTGCAAAGCGCGATCGGTCTGACAGTAAGCATTGCACGGTTACGCACCAGTGGAGTGGTGGGTAGGTAGTCCCCCGCGAATTAACGGGTGTTCAAGGTAGAATTTTCTAGCAGCAGATTGACAGGGAATTTTGCATGAAGACGTCCAGATTCACGGAAAGCCAGATCATTGGGATCTTGAAGCAGGCCGAAGCCGGAACACCCGTTCCGGAGTTGTGTCGCGAGCACGGGATGAGCAGCGCGAGCTTCTACAAATGGCGCTCGAAGTACGGCGGCATGGACGCGGCACTGATGACCCGGATGAAGGAGCTTGAGGCGGAGAACGCGAGACTCAAAAAGATGTACGCTGAAGAGCGACTCAAGGCCGAGGTGGTGCGCGAGGCGCTTGAAAAAAAGTGGTGAGGCCATCTCGTCGCCGCGAGATGGCCATGCGTGCAGTCAGAGAACGGGCAATGAGCGTACGGGCGGCCTGTGAGGCGTTCGGCGTAAGCGAGACCTGCTACCGTTACCGGGCAAAGCGTTGCGCGGAAAACAGCGTGATCGCCGAGTGGCTTGTGAGACTCACGCACAACCAGCGCAACTGGGGCTTCGGCCTGTGTTTCTTGTACCTGCGCAATGTCAAGGGCTTTACCTGGAATCACAAACGTGTTTATCGCATCTATCGCGAACTGGAGCTGAATCTGCGGATCAGGCCACGCAAACGGCTGGTGCGTGAGCAGCCGGAACCGCTGGCCGTGCCGCAAGCACTGAACGAGTGCTGGTCAATGGATTTCATGCACGATCAGCTTGCTGATGGCCGTAGCATCCGGCTGTTCAACGTGATCGACGACTTCAACCGGGAAGGCCTGTGTATCGAGGTGGACTTCTCGTTGCCTGCGCTACGCGTTATCCGGTCGCTGGATCAGGTGATCGAATGGCGCGGCAAGCCGCTGAAGATCCGTTGCGACAACGGGCCGGAATATGTCAGCGATGCGCTCAGGGACTGGGCCATGAGACGCGGCATCGTTCTGCAGTTTATCCAGCCCGGCAAGCCGCAACAGAACGCGTACATCGAGCGTTACAACAAAACGGTTCGATACGACTGGCTCGCCCACTACCTCTTCGAGACGGTGGCCGATGTTCAGGAGTATGCGACCAGGTGGCTATGGTCATACAATCACGAGCGGCCGAACACGGCTATCGGCGGCGTACCGCCGAAACAGAAGTTGCCCATCGCGGCATGACCTCTACTTCTGAACTCCGTTAAATGCGGGGGGACTACCGGTAACCAGATGGCGTATCGCGAAATCTACATTCATTCGAAGCTGATGATCATAGATGATGTGTTCATCACGCTCGGTAGCGCAAACATGAATCAGCGCAGTATGTCCGTCGACAGTGAAATCAACTTTGGTGCCACAGGTTCGGACTGGGCATCGAAACTTCGGGAGCGGGTTTTCACGCTGCTTTCGGGATCTGCAACCCCAGGTAGCGGGAACCGGGATGAGGCGCTAGCCGTGTACAACCTTTGGGACGGACGGATGAGAGACAATCGAACAATCCAGAAAGCTGGAACGGATCCGATGCAGGGCTTCATTCTCCCGTTTATGGACCGCAGGGCAAACACCATACTTCATGCACAACTCGATTTGCCGCCATCATCCGACATACCCAGAACCGTCTGAACGGAGTCGCTCGAATGCCGATATCGGCCGTCTGCAGAATTTTTCTTATTGTCTTGAGCCTATACGCCGCGAATACCCCGGCGCAGCTGCTACCAACATCGACTATCGAGCATACCGCTGCCATGTCTGATCTTCCGCGCTACGAAAAACTGCCGCTGTTCGACCCGCATCGCAAAACGTTCACCTGCGTCTATCAGGACCAGCATGTCCCGCCGGTCGATCCACAGGCAGAGTTATGGTTCCAGCAGGCGCTCGCACTGGACAACCCGGACATCTACTATGAGAAGCGCGACTACCCGAAGATTTATCAGTTATACGTTCAGGCTGCGGAGCGCGGCAGCTGGAAGGCCATGCTCAATCTCGCGTCGCTGATTCTGAGTGACTATCAGGGTGTGCCGCAACACGATCCGGAGATCGCGATTCAATGGGTCGAGAAGGCAATGCGACTGGGCGTACCGGACGCCTTCGACATGATGGGTACTTACCATCTACAAGGAATGATCAAGGGAGGTGATGCAACCAGCGCCTACTCATTCTTTCAGCGAGCCGCGGACATGGGAAGTCCGTCTGCATTGACATTCCTCGGTGAGAAACTTGACGCCGCATATGATGACCCCGCTGAAGGATTCTGGGGCAACCTCCCGGTCGCAACGCAGATGCTCGAATGTGCATTGGCACAGGGTTATGGCGATGCGGCCGAAGAACTCGGCTTCGTCTATGCCGGGCCGAAAACTGCAGATGCCAAGCTTCGCGCGCTGAAGGTTCTTCAAGAAGGAGTGAAGTTAGGAAGTGCGAAGTGTGCGGCCAAGTTATCAATCGAGTTTGATGGTTTCAACCTGACTAACGGTCGCAACCTCCCTGGCAGCATTGACAAGGCGAGAGCAGAGAGGTACCGGACAATCGGTGCATCACTGACACACTATCAAGGACGGCTCAAACTACCCAACCTGGACAAGGTACTCCCACTCCCCCCAGCCGCTTTGCCCAAGTGGGACGGCAACGCGCAGACGCTGATTGACGGCGCAAAAGCCGTTACGCCACCACCGAAAGGGCAACAGGGTGCCGCCCTGCAAGGGCGCGAATTCATTCCGCACGGGTACGGTGTTCCAACACTTGAGCAGAGCAGCATGGTAGTTGCCGGCAATCAGACTGCCACTCGCGACGGCTACTGGCTTGCGCTTTACGGTCCTTCAACGGCCGAGAAATCGCAACTGATAGCTGCCCGACGAAACAATCCGGAGCGCTATCAGGTGGGCGAGCGTTTCGAAGCGTCGTCCCATGCATGGCTCACCGCTGACCAGGTGCAATGGCACTACCTCGGCGAGGCGTATGTCTTGCCCCCACAGCGGGAAGATTTTTTGAGGGACATGATCGCTGCCCGATTGCTGCGCGAAGTCCCCGAACCGCGCACGCCGATGCGGTGCGACGGGCAGCAAACATGTCCGCAAGACGGCATATGGGAGGGCCGTGTTGTGCGCGAGCATCCGCTGGCTATGCTGTACAACCGATGGAACCAGCAGGCCTTTATCCAGAAGGGCCACGCTTTCCCTCGCCCTGGTGAGCGTTTCGTCGACATCGCGGTCAACGATGTGCAATGGACATATCTTGGAAGTCCGAATGCGGAAACCGGTATGTCCGGCGTGCGCGCGATCGAATTGTAGGCAGCATGAAAACACGCATCACGTGAGACGCCCATGATCGGCAAGTTAGCAGTTCTCGTTCTCCCGTTTGCTGGCCTGTTCATTGCGATCTGGTACTTTCGCAATCGCATCCCGCGCGTGATCAGCATACCTGTCACGGTTGTCGCAGCAATAGGCTGTGCGTGGTTGATATATATGGCAATCGCTTTGTCTTCAGTCCAATGTTTAGGATCATGCGGTTGATGAAAGTGTTTCCACGGTGTGTCAGGTACGGTGACGCCATCGTTCAGTTGAGTTTCCTGGAGTTAACAGATGGTTCGTCAGGTCATAGTTGTTGGTGATACGCTGGCCCCACACGGTGGCACCGTCACGGCGGGATCGAGCACGGACGTCGTGAACGGCAAGCCGATCGCCCGCGAGGGTGACGCGGTCGAATGCAAGGAACACGGCAACCAGACTATCTCCGAAGGCGACGGAAACAGTATGGTCAACGGCAGTCCTGTGGCATTGCACGGGCACCATACAACTTGCGGCTGCACCTTGGTGAGTCGCTCAGCCACACTGTCTCTTCCGTGATCGAGACACCGCTAACTGGCGGCCGACAATACTGTATCCAGATCCGCGCCTGGGCATCCCTCAGCCTGGAATTCTGAACGCTTTCTGGATCAATTCTGGATAACGGCCGCCGGCATTTTTCGACAGGCATCAGCCGCCAGGGTTATCAACAGAAAATGTGCGCAAGGCTGTGGATATCTTGCGCACGATGTCGGCAAGTATCTGATCCTGCGAGGATTCGTCGCAGTGCCCGTCGCACGGCAGCACAGAGGCACAACCGGGTCAGACGACAGGTCCTTCAAGATCGTGGCGGCGCACAGTTACGACGCTCGAACTACCAACGATCAGGGCAGAGCGTCACGCCCACTACTTCCCACACATCCCCCGCACCGCCTCCCACTGCTGCGCCGTCAACGCACTCTCCCCCAGCGCCGACCCGTGATTCTTCGCCTCACGCTCGGCGGTACCCGGATGATCGGAAAAGAACGTGGCCGCACGCTCATCGTGATCGCCCTTGCCGAGCATCGCAAAAAACGCGGCGAGCCCGTCGCTGCGCAAACCGCTCGCCTGCAGATAAGCAACACCATCGTGATCGGCAGCGCTCTCCATCTCGCGGCTGAACGACAACCGTACCAGTTGCCCCGCAAACGACGACATATCCATAAAACCGATATTCACGCCGACCGCGACGCTGATCAGCCGGATGCCCGTGCTACGCACGAGCGCGCGGATCGGATCGCGATGCGCGATATGCGCAGTCTCATGCGCCATCACACCCGCCAGTTGATCTGCGCTGCCGACTCGCTCGATCAGCCCACGCATGACGATCATCCGCGTACCGGGCAGCGTCAGCGCATTGACCCGCGCATCGTCGACCACGACGAGCCGCACCGGTTGCCCGATGCCCGCGGCATGCGCAAGACGTGCTTCGAGCTGTTCGAGCGCCTGCTGCCCCGCAGCGCCCGTGCACACCCGATGTCGACGCACGACCGAAGCCTCTACCGTGTCGCCGAGGCGGTTTTCAAACCGCGCCGGAATCAACGCTGCGGCGAACGCGGGTACGCGCACGATCACTAGAAACGCGACCACCAGCGCAGCGAGTCCGACGCCGAACCATGCGAGCCAGCCGAACGCGGGCGCGCGACGACGTTCCATCGAAGCCGGCAGCGCCGCGGCATCGACCAGCACCCGCGCCGCTTCGCCTTTGCACGACAGTATGACAACGCCGTCCGGATCGACCTCGCCGACGACGACATCCGTCAGCAGCCAGCGCGCGAGTTCGCCGTCCGTGCCGACGATCGACAGGTGCGTCGCGCCCCACGCAAGCGTCGCGGCATGCGCCGCGGCGCTGCGGCCGTCGTAGTAGCGCGTCGGGCGATCGGTGCTCAGAAGCCGCCGCCGTGGTCGAGAAGATTCAGCGCGCCCTCACCGGTGCGCGGCGCCGCGACGTTACTCTGGCCAAGCGACTGCGGATCGACCTTGCCCTCCACCAGCAGCGTATCGGCGATGAAATGCATCACTCGGTTCAACGCAATCGGGAAGCCAAGACCCAGCGTGAACACGACGATTGCCAGGTTGCTGATCACGATGACGAGCAAACGCCGCCCGGTGATGCTCGTCCCGAAGCGCAGCTGTGTACCCAGCGTCGTGTTGCCGACAATGTGCTGGCTCACTTTTGCAATGTAGTAGCAGCGCATCAACAGCGCGCCGACGATAAACAGCACGTAGAACGAGAAAAAGGCAACGAATACCTTGGTCGGCACGTGGTGCTCCCCGCCGAGTTGCGCGAAGAAGAGCGATATCGCGGGCCCGAGAAAAAGAATACCAACTACGACACCCCACACGACGATGCCGAGGAAGCTCAGCAGAAACGCCTTGTAGAGCGGACCCGCCTGCCCCTGGAAGCGAAACGGTTCGCTGCCGAAGCTGCTCGCGTTGATGCGACGTTCCGCGAGCCGCACGGTCACCCACGGCACCGCCTGAAACAACGTCACGATGCACAACAGGCCGTAGAGCAGCGCCTGCACACCGTAGCGCATCATCGAGCCGGTCATGCCGCCGCGAATGCCGCACCACACCGTACGGCTGAGGCGATAGCGCTGCGCGCTGAAATACGCACCGGCCGCGAAGACGCCGATCGCCGCATACAGCACGATTATCGGCAACATTCCTAGTGCCGCGCTCCCGGTTAGCTTGCTAAGGATCGCAGAGAGCCCAAACGCGACGATCATCGAACCGATCAGTATCCCCATCGCGAGCAAAAAGCCCTTGAACAGCTCGCCGCCCGTCCCGGTGTATTCGAAGCGTTCATCCTGAAAGCGCATCCGCGACCACACGTAGCGTCGCAGCGCCGTGGTCGCCCAGAAGCGATAGATGCCGACCGTGACGATCGTCAGCAGCAGGTTCTTGATGAAGATGCCGTACAGCTCACCGATATTGCCGTCGTAAGTGAGTAACGGTCGTTGCCCCGCGTTCTGGTCCATCGTGTTTCCCCTGTTCGATTACTGGTTTTTTCACTCAAGGTATGACGAACTTCTTCGCGAGCGTCAGCTCGCCCGCTTTGCGCATCGGTACAACAACCGTTTCGCTCTTTTCGTTCGGGGTGTTTTCGTCGGTGATGATCGTGATCTGCGCGACCGTCATGTCGGCGCCGCTCTCGCCCTGCCCGTAGTAGTTCACATAGACGAGATAGGCGCCGTGCAGCGGCGCGGGCGTGGAATAGATCTCGGGACCGTAACCGGTCGTCACGTCGACGTCGAGCGCGCCGCCGTTCGGCGCGACGCGGTCGCCGTAGAACGTGTGCACGCCATCCGGCGATACGACGTGCAGATCCAGATCGGTGCCATCGGTGTCCCACGCGAGCACGATACGCAACCGCGGCCGCGTCTTGTTCGAATACGCGTCGTAGAACTGGATGCGTTTGCTCGTGCCATCCGCGGTGCGCAACTCGACACTGTTGCTGCCGCCCGCAAACGCCCACGGGCGCGAGAAGCTGCCGTCTTCTTCGATGCGTTGCGGCAGCACCGTGCCGTTGACGATCATCGTCGCCACCGACGTTTTCTTCCCGTTCTTCGCCGCCGCCCCCCCGCCATTGGTCCTTTTCGGCGTCGCACGAATCTGCCCGGCGATCATCGCAAACGCCGACTGACCTTCGGGCGTCGTGACGGCGACCGCCGGATAGTGCACATCCTGCGTATAGCGCGAGGTATCGCCGGCGGTATTGCGCCAGCCATTCACCGGCGTGCTGAACTCCACGTCATCTGCCTGCGCGGCGCAAGCGCCGGCAAGCAGCAGCACGGCGGCTATCCATCCTATGCATCGCGAGGCGCGGGCATCCATCATTGCTGTTCCATGTCGCAGTTAAAGTCGCTCGCTCTTGACGAGTTGCAGGTCGCCGATCTTGCGCAGCGGCACGACCATCGTTTCACGGCGCTCGTTCGGCGTATTTTCGTTGAACACCAGCGTGAGACGCGCGGTGATGACGTCGCGGTCGTGCGCGGCAGCATCGAAGTTATAGCCGGTCGAATCGAAGTTGCCCCAGTAGTTGAGGAAGAAGAGCCACGTACCGTGCTCGGGCGCCGCCGACGAGAAAATGCCCGGCCCCGCGCCATCCACCGAATCCACATCGAAGCCGCTGCCGTCGGACAAGGTCGGGTTCGCAAAGAACGCGTGCAGACCGTCGGGTGTGATGACGTGCAGATCGACCTGCGCATGCGGATCGTCCCACGTGACGATCGCGCGCAATTTCGCCTGCGGCTTGCTGGTGTCCGCTTCGTAGAACTGCATGCGCTGATGCGTTTTACCGTCGGCGGAGATGATCTCGAGGCTGTTCGATCCTGCGCCGAAGGCCCACGGGCGCGCGAAATTGCCTTCGTCGTCGGCGTAGAGTGGTGTCGGCGTACCGTTGACGACGAGCGTCGGCGGCTTGCGTGCTTTTTTGTCGAAGTGTTTCAGCCGTCCTTCGATTAGCGTGCGAAAGCGCTGCTCGCCGCGATCGACCGGTGGTCGCGGATACGCGGCGACGAAGCGCTCTCCTTCGTTGGTCAACCCGCTGTGTCGCCAGCCGTTGAACGCGTCGGTGAGATCGGCGAGCGCGCCGCCTTCCGTCGCGGGCGCGGCATTTTGCGCTTTCTGTGCATCCTGGGCGAACGCCGCCGGTATCAGCAACATAGCGGCAAGCAGCGCACCCACCCAGGTGCGGCGGCGCAACGATCGCATCGTGGAGCGGAGTACAGGTTTCATTGGACCGTCGCCTCCGAGCGGATCAACGCGCGCGCCGTACGCTCGACGAATCCTTCATCGAGTCCACGCGGATGATGCTGGAACGCCAGGTGAATATATTCGTGCGCAAGCGCGATGCGATCGTCCTCGCTGCGCAGACGGTGGATGTACACGCGGTTGCGCTGCGCATCGGCATACGGCCGGCCGTCGGTCACTGCGCAGACCGCGGGCAGATCGGGCGTCTCGTAGCCAGGTTCGTCGTTAAGCCGCCGCGCCCACAGCGATGCGTTGCGCTGCAGCCATTCGCGCGCGCCGGCCACCGGCTGGCAATCGCCAGCCAGCGGACTTTCGAACGACGTCAGCGTGGCCTGCGGCCAGGTGCGCGCAAGAATCGCATCGAACGTGAGGCCGCGTTGCGCGGCAGCCTTCGCGTCGAGCCAGCTCATCTGGCCGGCCGCGGCCTTGTCGTGGTGATACTGGACCGGGACCCCGGTCAGCACGAGCGCATCGGTGAGATCGGCGGCGCGACGGGCGCCTGCGCTCGCCGGATGAGCCAGCACGCGCTGCGTGCTGCTGCTGTCGTCGATGCGGAAACAGCCGCGCTCACGCGTGCCGTGCTGGACCACATAGCTGCGCGCGGCAACCGCCAGTGCTTTCGCGGCCTCTTCGTCGCGCGCATCGCCTTCGCGCTCGACGACCCGCGCGATGTAATCGTTCATTCCGAAGCGACCGATGATACGCGGCGCCACACCAGGATCGCTCTGCAGCAACAGCTCGCCGCGGCTCTCGATGCGCAGCCAGTTGCCGTTCGCAAAACCGACTCGATAGGCGCCGGTCAGCGGACCGTCGGGCACAGCAGCGCTACCTTGCACGGGCAGCACTTCACGCACCGGGTAACGCGTGAAGAAATCGACGACGACGCAGGCCGCATCGTCCGGCACGATGGTCTGCGCGAGCAATGGCGCAATACGCGGCGCCGCGGCGGCCAGCACGCGCGCACTACCGCCCGGACCGCCGAGCCAGACAGGACTGCCATCGGCAAGCCAGCCCGCCGCGCCGCCAATCGAAGCGCCGGGTCTCGCCGGGTCCGGCATCGTCCAGGTTTTTGCGCGCAGCAGGCTGCCGTACAGCGCAACAGTGCCCTCGCCTCGTCCGCTAGTGAGCACCGAGATCAGCGTGCTCGAAGCGGCCTCGCGTGGCCGTGCTGGCATCGCCTGCAGCGCCGCCAGCAGATCGGCAACGGCCACCCGCTGCGCAGGCTGCAACGCGCGCAGATCGCGCAACCATGCCGGCGCGCCGGCGGCGCTCCAGTATTTGCGCCAGTCGGCGGCGTCGATATGCAGACGCGCCGGTTCGAAGAAGAGTCCGCACGACTGCACCAGCGCGCGCTCGCGATCGATATGACCACCCGTCATGCAGCAATAGACCTCTTCGGGATCGCCGCCCGTGCAGTTGTAATCGGGCGTCGCGATACCGCGATCCACGAGGTAGCCATAGACAAACAGTTTCCACACGCTGCCGAGTGGTGTTTCGACGGTAGCGGGTAGCGGTTGCGCGGCCTGTGTCGAGAGTTGATCGCCGACGGTACCGCGGCTGTCGATGCGCCAGTACTGCGCGCGCCCGTCGCGCAGCCACGCGAACTGTAGCGGTTCTGCGGATGGTTTCGAACCACTGAGCGACATACGGTTCGTTGCGGGCAGGCTGGCCTGAATGGTTGTGTCGCTTGCATCCGCCAAACCCGGTGCCGGATCAACAGGAGCAACAGCAGCAACGCGAGGCGTGTGCGCGACGCCACTCGCCTCAGCATGTGCCGCTGCACTGGCGAACACATCGGCCGGATGCAGCCCCCCGGCACCCAGCACCAGCGTCGACACCCACGCCAGCGCGCACGCCCTGACCGGCCGCATCGTGCCGGCCAGCAGGGAACGCGTGTCGCGCAGGACCGATGTCATCGCTGGCTCACTCAACCGATCTTCATCGTGATCAGACGATCGCTCTTGCCGCCTTCGAACGCCTTCGCATCCGGCTGATACATGCGGAAGTAGCGCGCGGGCGGCACGACGAACGTGCCCGGCAAACCGAAGCGCACGAGCTGACGCAACGCGACGCGGCGGTCGAGCAGCGGCACCGGTTGATGGTAGTTCAGCTCGCCCATCTCATAGGTAACCGCGCGCTGGAACGGCTGCGGACCGCTGCCGCCCTCGCTGGCGGGACCCGGCAAGCCATCGATGCTGATGCCCCAGCTCGTCGCCTCGACTTCGCCCCCCGGCGGCAGCGGTACTTCGAGCAGGCCGTACTGGTAGGCCGTGTTCGCCGGAGGCGTGAGCGTCACTTCGTCGACATAGAGCGCGTTGCTGTCGAGCGCGTCGCCGGGCTTCACGGCTTCGGCCGTGAAGGTGAAGCGTGCGGCGGCGTCAGCGTCGCTCGTGTCGCTCTTCTTGGCGTCCTTCTTGTCGGTGGCGGCCGGCGTGGACGGTACGAGCTTGTATAGATGCCGCTCGACGGTCACCGGCAGGCGGCTCGTATCGGCCGCGCGGCTGCGGTACGACACGAGCGCCGTCACGTCGGGCCGGACTGCGCCGATATCGACGGACTGCGGCAAACCGGTGCCGGTCCACTTCCACACCGCTGCGCCGGTCGGCGTCGTGTTGCGCTGCCATCCGGCGCCTTGCAGCTCCGGTAGCGGCGTGCTGTCGGCGTCGCCGCCCAATGCCTTGCGCAACCACAGTAGCGTCAACGCGCGGTCGAAGGTCGGATACGAGGCGCTGCTTTTTGCGAGCAGCGCGACCGCGTCGACCGGTGCCGCGCCGTCGGCGCCCGAACCACCGGTTGCGCCCGTCATCACGAGCAGGCTTTGCACGAGCGGCGCGGAATCGGTTGCAAGTGCGCCGCGTGCCGCCGACACCGCTCCGTCAAAACCATCGGGCAATTGCACGCCGGCAGCGCTACGCGCCATGTAAGCGGTCAACACGAGCGCGAGCTGCGTGCCGCGCGCGCTGTCCGGGTTGGCGAACACGATGCTGTCTTCAGGGCCGAAGCCAGGACCGCTAGCAGTCGCCGTATCTTTCGACGTCTGTGCCTGCATCAACTGCTGCGCGACACCCGAGAGCGGAGTTGTAACCGGCAGACCCATCTGCTGCATGAACCACAGCGCGAGCGCGCGATGCAGCAGCGGCTCCTTCGCCCCAGCATCGCGGTAGACGTCCATCGCGTGCTGCCAGTTGTCCGCGGGCAGCGAGATCGCGAGGCTGCGACTGGCGAGCCAGTCCGCGTAGTACGCATAGGCGGTGATCAGCGAGCTACCGCCGGTCGTATCGCCCCACCAGCCGAATGTACCGCCGACGCCCGCAAGCAGCGCGAGCCGCTGGCGCTGATTGCGCAGCTGCGCTTCGACACCTTGCGTCGCGCTCGTACTTGCACTGCCGCCGCGACTCAACGCATCGTGCGCGAGGGCGAGCGGAATCAGCCGGCTCGAAGTTTGTTCGGCGCAGCCGTACGGATATGCGATCAGGTCGTCGGCCACGCGCGCAAACTGGCTCGCGCCGCTCGACATCAACCGCACGCTGACATCCTGAGCATCGGCGGCGAGATTCAGCGGCTTGCCTGAGGCATCGAGCGCGACCGGCGTCTGATGCAGATCGAGCCAGCCGGTTGCATCGAGTGCAATCGATGTCTGCAAACGGTCGACATCCTTGCCACCCTGCCGCAAGGTCGCATCCACGACACCGGGTTTCATCGCCGCGACCGGCAGCTTCAGATAGTTCGCACCAGGCTTCAGCGTGACCTTCTGGTTCACCGACAAGCCGCCGCCTTCGACGATCCAGTCCGCCTGAACATCGGTATTGGCCTGGTTGAAAGCCAGCATGTCGATGGACGGCTTGTCGTTCGCGCGGAAATGCGCCGGACCGCTCCACTTCAGATACAGCGCCTTGTCCGAACGCACATACGCCGTGCGCTGGCCGACCATACCGTCGGCCGAAGCCGCGCGCACCGTGATGCGCCAGCGCGCGAGCGCATCGGGCATCTTGAAGGTCATCTTCACGTGACCGCTTGCGTCGGTCTTCAGATCGGGCTCCCACGCGGCCGTGTCCTGATCGTCGCGGCGCGGACGCTCGAGTACCTTCACGCCGCGCTCGTTATAGCGCTCGCGCTGCGGTCCACCTGGCGCGCCGCGCAGCGACGACAGCGCTAGATCGTAGGTGATGAACGACAGGCTCGACGACGTGCGCACATTGTTACGCCGCGGGTGATAGAAGAAATCGACAATGCTTGGCGCGATTTCCGGCTGCAACACGTAGACCATTTCGTCGACGACGCTCACCGTCAGATCGGCGGGCAGCGGTTTGCCGTTCATCGCGCTGGTCAGGTCGAGCGTCACAGTGTCGCCTGGGCCGTACACCGGCTTGTCGCTCTTCACGTCGAGATCGATGGTCGGTTGCACGACGACGATGCCGGCGTTCTGGAACACGTACTCGCCTGCGTGCACATACAGCACCGAGAACGTCATGTTCGGCGCGAAGTTCGTATCGACCTTGATGCGCGCCTTCCATTGCGACGGCGCGACGCGTTGCAGACTCAACCAGTCCGCTCCCGACGTGAGCAGCGCGCGATGTTCGACCTTGTCGCGCTCGAGTGTGAGCAACGCGTCGTCGACGGGTTGTGGGAACGTGATCAGCGCTTCAGCCGTATCGCCGATCTTGTAACGATCGCGATCGAACACGATCTCGACGCTGCCCGGTATCGCTTTCACGCCGTCGCCGGCCACCCAGTGGCTCGTTGCACCTAGCAGGTTGCCCGTGTCGTCCTTCACCGACAGCATGTAAGAGCCCGGCTCGTCGAACTGCACGGGAATGGTCACCGTACCGCCGGCCTTCGCGTTGCCGATCGTGCCCTCGCTGTGCGTCTGCGATTCGAGCCGCACCCATTCCCATTTCGCCGGCGCGTGCGCGGACGGATCGACTGCGCCGAGCGCCTGCAGCGTGAAATCGACGCGCTCCTTCGGCTGCGAGAACGATTTCGCCGCGGCGAGGCGATACGGCGTCACCCCGCGCGCAATCAGCACTTCGCGCGTGACACGTACTCGATAGGCAGCGCCGTCACGCGCGAACAATGTCAGCGCGTAGCGGCTCGGCTCTTTTGCGGCCGGCAGCGTGAGACTCGCGTTGCCGTCGCTATCGGTCTCCAGTTCCTGCTGTTCGAGTTTCACCGGAAAGAGACCCGCATAACGCAGCTCGCCATCGACGATCGTCACCTGTTGCGCGCGCAACGTCACCGAAATCTTGCTGTCCTTCACCGGCTTGCCATCCGGATAACGCAGCTGGATCTTGCCGTGCAGCGCCTCGCCAGTCGCGTAGTCGGGCTTGTCCATCGACAGGTTGACGTCGAAATGCGGCTTCACGTATTCGGCCACGCGAAACGCGCTGCCATAGATATCACCGTTGTAATCGAAGCGCAGCGTGTAGCCGCCGGCGGTGGCATCGGCGGGAATGGTGAACGTGGCCTGCGCGCCGGTATCCGACGCGAAATGCGTGGTCGAGGTCGAGATCGGCGAGCCGCTCGGATCAAGCACGTCGAGCTTGATGTCGGCCTCGGCGGGAGCGGACGACTGCGTCGCGTTCTGGAACGTACGGCCGATGAACTTCACGTACACGCGGTCACCGGGGCGGTACATCGGACGATCGGTAACCGCGTAGATCTTGGTGTTGTAGATCTCGCTGTCGTAGTAGAAATTCTCCGACACGAACACGCCGCCCGCCGGATCGCTGCCGATCACATAGCTGCGCTCGGGGCTCACGTGGTCGAGTGCGAGTGCGCCGTCGTTGCCGGTGCTGCCGCTTTGCAGAACGCCGACGCCGTCGGTCCAGCTCACCGCCGTATTGGGCACGGGCTTGCCGTTGTCGCGCCGCGCGGTCCACACGAGCATGCCGCTCGACGCCGCCTTGACAACCGCGACCGTGTCGGACACGAACAGCAGCGTATGCGCGCGATAGTTGCCGATGATCGCTTCGACGATATACAGGCCAGGCGGCAGCTTGCCGACCGGAATCATCACGTTGCCCGAACTCGCTTCGATGAAGTTGCTGCTGCTACCGGCCAGTTCGACACCCTTGGGCGGCTGGATCGTCTTCGCATCCCAGATCGGATAGCGAAAGCGCCCGACGAGGTCGTAGCCCTTCAGCGGCGCGAACTGCATGTTCTGCGCGAAGTGGCTCGGTTGCGCCAACTGATCGCCGAGCTTGAGCTGCGGCTCGGACTCGGTGGCCTTGCTGCGCGTCGCGAACGACAGCACGCGCTGCCACGCGCGCCGCGCTTCGGTAATCCAGCGGTCCCACAGGTAGGCGAGCGTATTCGCGAGGCCCTCGCCCTGATAGTTCGGGGCGATGTTCAGACGATGCAGGTTCTTTTGCGCTTTCAGGAATTCGATCGGCTTCGGCACGCGGTAGACCACGATGTCCGCACCGCCATAACCCGCCAGCTGATCCTTGAATTCGCGGCCCGGTGCTTCGAGGCGGACCTGCGCGAGCTGGTCGCTGCCGAAGCTCGCATCGGAGAGCAGAAAGAACGGCTGACCGTCGATCTTCTGCGTTTCGAAGCCGCTCGGCGCCGCGGGCTGCAGCGTCGGATTCTGCGCGATGTTGGTGTCGTCGGCGGAAGCGGCGGTGTCGTCGGCGCGGGCGGGCGCGGCGTTGCCTAGCGCCAGCGTCAGACCCAGTACGAGACTGAGCGTGAGGCTAAGCGCAAGCGCACGGGCTGCGCCCAAGCGTGAACGCGGGCGACGGGAAGCGAAATCGACAGGAGCGTAATGGCAGGTCATGGTGTCAGAAAGGCCAGACGAAACACACCCACGAAGTTCGGATTGCCGTCGAGCGGCTGCCAGCGGGAGTCTTTCCATTGCATCAGGTCGGAAACGGCGACCGCGCGCAGACCGGTATCGGTCGGCGTGACGGTGCCTGTGTGATAGGCGATGTAGCGGTCCAGCCAGATCATCAGATGCTGGTCGTCGCCCTGGTCGAAGAACAGCAGGTCGCCGGGCAGCGCCTGGTTCACATCCTTCGAGACAAAACGGCTGTTCAGTTGAATCAGTGCGATCGCCGACGCGTAGGCGCCGGTGCTGCCGTCGATACGCGTCCAGCGGTTGGTGAGCGAGCGTTGCGTGGGCGTCAGTTGCAGTTCGGGCGGCAGGCTGCTTGCGTCGGTTGCACCGCTCATGCCGTTGGCACGCAGCCAGCGTGTGTCGTGCGGCTTCAGTGCCTCGCCGGCGGCGAAACGTACGAGGCCCGCGCAGTCGCGCTGGGTCCAGCGCGGCGTTGGGCCACGGCGCATCTGCTGGTCGACGATGCGGGCGAACCACGCGCGGAATGCGTTCGATTGTGCCGCCGACAGTGCGTCGGGTTCCGGTGCGACTGTCGTTGCGGATAGCGCGAAGACGTGCGGCGCGAACCACGCGGTGAGTAGCGCCGTAGCTGTGCCGGTGAGCCACGTACGCCTGCTGTGGCGATGCGTGCGGTTGCTTGCCTGGCCGCCTGGGTGAGCGCTTCCGTGAGCAGCCAGGCAACCGTCGACGCGATCGCCCGCGCAGTCATGCGGCGAGGGGCTGCGCGAAGCACAACGCGCGCGCACGTCAGTCGCCCCCGACGCCGGGTTGATCCCATGCCGCGCGTGCCGCCGCGGTACCGTCTGCCGCAGCAGCAGCCGCGCCACCGCTGCGATCGAACCACCACTCGACCGGCACCCACCCCGACGACGACGGCAACGTCTGCGGCAAGCTCAACGATACGGGCGGATAGTGCGCGAGCGCCTGCAGCTTCGGCACGAGATGCGTGCGTGCGGCATTACGGAAAATCGCTTCCTGATCGGCGGGCAACGCGGAAGCGGCTTCCCGCTCGATCAGCGACGCGGCGGCCGCCGGCGTCAGCGTGAGCACCGTACGCGAGACGCGCTGTGGCGCGAGCGTATCGGCGAGCGCCGGATAGCGCTTGTCGAGCACGGCGAGCGTGTCGTCGACGAGCCGCGCATCCGGCGAAAAGATCAGATAGCCGTGCGCCATCGCGAGCGTGACCGGGAAATAACGTTGTGCGGACAACTGCGCGGCGAACGGCGCTTTCGATGCCAGCGCGGTACCCGAGCGCGCGCTGACCGGCCGCTGCCAGAGCGTCACGGCATCGCCCTGGCTACGTGTCGTAACCGGCAACCGGCGATAGCCGTCGCTGCCGTCGGTCTTCGCGGCATGCGCTTCGTACGCGCCAATCACTTCGCCGAACGACTTGCCGAGCACGGTTTTGAGCGCGGCGTTCGCGTTCGCATCGGTGCTCTTCAGATGAGCCACGAATACCGGCGCGACGAGCGTCGACTTCGCGTACCAGCACACGGCAGCCGGTCCGGCCAGCGCGTCGCCGATCTGCGCGGCGCCGTCCGCGCCGGCCGACACCACCTTGCCGAGCAGATCGGAGGCGCCCTTCCAGTCGGCGGGCAGGCTCGCGCAGGCTGCGGGACCGGCGGGCAGCGCGTGCCACAGGTCCGCGCCGTTCCATTGTTGCGGCAAGCGGTCCGGATCGATCAGCGCCGCGGTCTGCCAGCTGGCCGGCGCCCCGCCCGACGACGCGAGATCGAAGCGCAGCGCCTCGATGCCGGAGAAAAACGTCTGGTAGCCGAACGACAGATAGTTGGCGGACACGACGATCCGGTGTCCCTTGGGTTGATCGGATGCGGCGTCGAGCCGGAACGCGTGAGCGGCGTCGTCGCGCCCCGACGACAGCAGGTCGTCGACCACATCGGCGCGTTCGCTCAACAACGCGCCATCGGTGCCGAGCAGCACGCCCGGGGCGGACAGCACGACAAGCCGGTCGTCCTTCGTGGCGAACAGCAGCGTGCGCCCGACCGCGAGCTTCAAGGCGTAGACCGGCACGTCGCCAGACAGTTTGGCGACCTGGCTCAACTGCGTATCGCTGGCCGCGACATTGCCGAGGCCCTGCAGCAGTTTCGCGAGCCCGTTGCGGCGCATCGACATGATCCAGTAGCCGAGCCGGCCGTCCGGCGAACGCCACAGCAGCACGTGCGCCGGTTCGTCGAAAACACGCCGGATCAGCTGGTCGCCAAAATCGAGCTGATGTTCGAAGGCGAGACGGCGCAATGCGCCGTCGGCGGAAAGACGGGTATCGGTGGATTCGTAATAATCGACGAAATCCTGAGTGAGCACGTCGTGCAGCAATGGCACGCGCAGCATGTCGGCGGGTAGCCGGGATAATGCCTCGCTATCGATCAGCGCATCGGGATGGTGAATGTCGAGAACGATCTCGCTGGTATTGACTTTGCCGTGCTTGCCGAACGGCCGCCATACCGCCTGAATGACGATACCGGCGACGATCAGAAGCCCCAGAAGACCCACGCCCAGAAAGGCGATTTTCTTTCGCGACATCTTCATCTGATTTTGGCGGTTGATTTTTCTGCGCTGCGCGTATTGCTCACTTATTGCCTGCTTATTGGCCAGTGCGTGAGCTGCGTTTTTTGCTGCGTCTTCTTTTTACTGCGTCCTTGCCTTGCTACGTCCCGACGACACCCCCGTTCGTAGCACCTGTCAATATCGGCCCGGCAAGCAACTCCCTGTCGCAGCGATGATACTCGATATTGTTTTCGGTCAACCAGCGCCACAATGTATTTAACGGTGTGCAGCGTGCAAACGACGTTTCCCCGGTGTTCAACCGTAAAACGAGCGTCGGTCACATAAATTGAATAATTGTTGCATTCGATTCAAACCTGTTTCTGGAGTGACTGAAACAGGGAATCAAACCCGTGCCTGGCTGCGGATATACGGGTTTCAAATGGCAATGAGATGGAGCGCGGTGTCCAGCGGTGCCGATTACGCACCGCCGGTCGGCAAAATCGATTAACGCTGTTCGAGTGTGCGCAGCGCGAGGCCAATCCGGCTCACGCCGGTTTCGATATCCGCGACACCAGGCGCCGCAAACGAAAGCCGCAGCGACGCCACGTCGTGACGATCGTGATAGAACGCGATGCCGGGGACAAACATCACGTTCTCGGCGATGCACGCCTGCAAGTACGCCGACGCATCCTGTGTGCGCGTGAGCCGGGCCCAGACGAACATGCCGCCGTCGGGCCGATGAAACGCGATGTCGTCGGGCAGTTGCGCCGCAAGCGCATCGCACAGCGCGGCGCATTTGCGTGCGTAGGCGGCGACGATGTGCGGCAGATGCCGTTCGAGCGCGCCGTCGGCGAGGTAAGCGGCGGCGATGGCTTGTGTCCACGGCGAGCTGCAGAGATCGACCGTCTGCTTCGCGACGACGCAGCGACGCACGATCTCCGCCGGCGCAATGGTCCAGCCGACCCGCAGACCCGGAGCGACGATCTTCGACAGGCTGGAAAAGTGCACGAGCCAGTCGCGGGCGCCGGGCACCTCGCTGGTCAATGCGAGCAGCGAAGGCAGCGCGGTTCCGGCAAACCGCAAGTCTCCATATGGATCGTCCTCGACGACGAGGAAGCGGTAGCGCACGGCGAGCCGCAGCAACGCGACACGCCGCTCGCGCGTAAGCGTCGCGCCGGTCGGATTGGCAAACGTGGGCACCGTATAGAGCAGCTTCGGCGGCTGCGGCAACGCACTCGATGCCAGCAGCGCATCGAGCGCTTCGACGTCGAGGCCATCGCGATCGACCGGCAACGTGACGATGTTCGCCTGCTGCAAGCGGAGCGCCTGCAGTGTCGCCGGATACGCGGGCTGTTCGACCAGCACCGTGTCTCCGGGAGCGACCAGCACGCGCAACAGCAGATCGAAGCCCTGCTGCGAACCGGTCGTCACCAGCAGGTCCTGCGGCGAGCACGGTGTGCCGCGCCGGGCCATCAGTTTGGCCAGCTCCTCTTTCAGCGTCGCGAGACCGTCGGTCGGGCCGTATTGCAGGCACAGCGCCGGTTGCTGCGCGGCGCGCGCCGCGGCTGCTTCCAGACCCGCCACGTCGAACAGATCGCTTGCCGGATAACCGCCCGCAAACGAGATCATGCCAGGCTGCGCGAGGTACTTGAACAACTCGCGGATCGGCGAGCCGGTCGGCGCTTCGAAGGGAGCGGTGAAGGCGTACATGATGTGGATTGGACCAGTATGAAGAGGTGCGGTGTCGATTGTGGGTGGCGAGTAGAGGCGCGGCTATCGATATCTACTCACTATGTATTGAGTTTTTGGAATCATCGGTGCGCGGGTCGGTGCTGACCGATGTCGATGAAAAAACCCGGCACGCAGCCGGGTTTCAGGTAACTCATTCTTCACGGTCGCGTAGACGCTCACACCACGTTCTTCTCGACAAACGGCCGCTTCTCCAGCACGCGCGCAAAGTTCAGCGCGGACAGATCGAGTGTCGTATAGCGACCGTGCAGGATCAGTTCGCTCACCCCGCGTCCGGTCGCCGGACCCTGCTGCAAACCGTGGCCGCTAAAACCATTCGCAAAAATGCAGTTATCGACCTCAGGATGCCGACCGATGATCGCGTTCTGGTCGAACACGTTGTACTCGTAGTAGCCGGACCAGCAGTTCTGCACGCGCAGCGCTTCGAACTGCGGCACGCGGTTCGCGAGCGTCGGCCAGATCACATCGTCGAACAGCGCGTGATCGACTTCGTCGAGCGGCAGATCGTCGGGATCGTTATCCGCGGCAGGCGACGTACCGCAGATAAACGACTTGCCTTCCGGACGGAAGTACACGCCGGTCGGATCGATCAGCAACGGACAGTGTTCGAGCTGCGCCGGCGAACTGACGTTGAAGATACTGCGACGACGTGCGTATACCGGCAAATCGATATCGAGCATCTGCGCCACGCGGCGCGACCACGCGCCCGCTGCATTGACGACGACATCGCAGACGTAGCGTTCACCGCTCGCGGTGACGACCTCGGTCACGCGGCTGCCGTCGCGCTGCAATGCGGCGACATCGTCGGCGACATAACGCGCGCCCAGTGCCTGTGCCTTCTTGCGCAGCGCCTGCACCAGCCCATAGCCGTCGAACCAACCCTCACCGCTTTCACCGAATGCGCCGGCGGCCAGATCATCGGTATTGAGCCACGGGAAGCGCGCCTGCAATGCTGCGGTGTCGAGCAGGCTAATGTCGGCGCCAAGCCGCTGTTGCAGCGCGTGATTCTCGCGCAGCGTACCGGCACCGGCGGAGGTGGCAAGAAACAGGTAGCCGCCTTCGTGCAGATCGATCGACGGCTGTGTACCGTCTACAGCTAGCCGCTCACCGATCGAGCGCAGAAACTCGATACCGAACAGCGACATCTGGACCGACAGCGGCGTCGAGAATTGCTGGCGGATCGACGCGGCCGACAGCGCCGACGACGAACGCGCATAAGTCGGATCGCGTTCGATCACGGTTACGCTGACCGTCGGGTCCGACAGGCGCAGGAAATACGCGATCGAACTGCCGATCACCCCACCGCCGACGATGACAACTCTCGAACTCACGTCTCACTCCACGAATGACTCACGCTGGACACGCGCACTCATCACGGCACGCATGTTGCGCACCGCTGCGGCACTGCCGCGCTTCGCTCCACTCCACGCCACAGCAGCACACAGAAACGCGGCCCGCCACGTTCAACCGATATTGAAATCGATACCCTGCGCGAGCGGCAGCGCCGACGAATAGTTGACCGTATTCGTCGCCCGGCGCATATACGCCTTCCACGAGTCGGAGCCGGATTCGCGACCGCCGCCGGTTTCCTTCTCGCCGCCGAACGCACCGCCGATCTCCGCGCCGCTCGGCCCGATGTTGACGTTGGCGATGCCGCAATCGCTGCCCGCTGCCGACAGGAAGCGTTCGGCTTCGCGCAGGTCGGTTGTGAACACGCACGACGACAGCCCATGATGCGCAGCGTTATTCGCTTCGACCGCTTCGGCGAAATCGCTGTAGCGCAGCACGTAGAGAATCGGTGCGAAGGTTTCTTTCAGGACCACGGCGGTTTGCGACGGCATTTCGACGAGCGCCGGACGCACGTAATAACCGCCTTCGTAGCCCTTCACTTCGATGCGATCGCCGCCGGTCACTTTGCCGCCTTCGGCCTGCGCCTGCTGCAACGCTTCCTGCATGCGCGCAAACGACTGCTTGTCGATCAGCGGTCCCATCAGCGTGCCTTTTTCCAGCGGATTGCCGATCGGCACCTTGCTGTACAGCTGCTTCAGACGTTCGACGGTTGCGTCGTACACGCTGTCGTGTACGAACAGGCGACGCAGCGTCGTGCAGCGCTGGCCAGCCGTGCCGACCGCCGAGAACAGAATGCCGCGCAGCGCGAGTTCGCGATCGGCAGTAGGCGCAACGATGCCCGCATTGTTGCCGCCGAGTTCGAGCAGCGAGCGGCCAAAGCGCTTCGCCACTTCGACACCGACCGTGCGGCCCATTTCAGTACTACCGGTCGCGCTGACGATCGACGCGCGCGGATCGGCAACCAGCTTCGCGCCCACATCGCGACCACCGTTAATCAACGCAGTCAGCCCGGCCGGCGCATCGCCGAAGGCTTGCAGCGCTTCCTTGAGAATCTGATTGACCGCGAGCGCGGTGAGCGGCGTCTTTTCGGACGGCTTCCAGATCACCGCGTTGCCGCAGACCAGTGCGAGCGCCGCGTTCCACGACCAGACGGCCGCGGGGAAATTGAATGCCGAGATGACGACGCAGGTGCCGAGCGGATGCCACGATTCGGCCATCCGGTGGCCGGGGCGTTCCGAGGCGATGGTCAGGCCGTACAGCTGGCGCGACAGACCGACCGCGAAATCGCAGATATCGATCATTTCCTGCACCTCGCCGAGTCCTTCCTGAAGGATCTTGCCGGTTTCGAGCGTGATGATGCTGCCAAGCGCCTGCTTCTTCTCGCGCAGACGTTCGCCGAGCAGTCGCACCAGTTCGCCGCGGCGCGGCGCGGGGACGTTGCGCCAGACGTTGAACGCCTCTTTCGCGGCGGCAAGCGCTGCATCGACGTCAGCAGCTGTATTGCTGGCCACGCGGCCAACGAGGTCGCCCGTGATCGGCGAATGAACGGCGATATCGCCTGCTTCCGCCGCATGGGTGATGCCGAGATCGGCAAGGATAGTCGAAGCGTTCATGAGGGTATTCCTTTAATTTCCGATACGAAACAAGGCCAGTTCGCAGACTATACACGCGGCGTCGGACAGCTACAAGCGGCCGTTATAAATGAGGCTTTTACTGCAATGAAGCGGTTTGGCACACTGATGTCACCCTGTTTCTCATTGGAAAACATGGGTCTCAACAGTGCTATGATCGGCCACATTGCGTGCCGGGAGGGCACGGCCCCAGGGCCACACCATGAATACCCCCACCATCAAACCCAACGAGCCGTCCACCGCCGATCTGGGCCGCCGCGTCCGCGCCGCGCGGCTCGCCCACGACCTCACGCTCGAGAACGCGAGCCAGTTGTGCGGCGTGTCGCGCTCGACGCTATCGAAGGTGGAAAACGGCCTGATGTCGCCGACCTTCGACGTCCTGCAAAAAATCGTCCTCGGTTTGAAGATCGAAATCGGCGAGCTGTTCGGTTCGTCGCCGAAAGCAAGCGCCGGCGGGCGCCGCGCGCTGACCCGTAAAGACGCCGGCCAGCGCCACGCGTATCGCGGCTATCAGATGGAACTGCTCGCCACCGATCTCGCGCACAAGGCGATGCTGCCGTTTCGCATCCGCATTTCGGCTCACACGCTCGACGCGTTCGACGACTGGGGCCGTCACGAAGGCGAAGAATTCCTGTACGTGATCAGCGGCAGCGTGTGCCTGTATTCGGAGCTGTACGCGCCGACCCATCTGAACGCCGGCGATAGCCTGTATTTCGACAGCCGCACCGGGCACGCGGCCGTGTCCACCAGTGACGAAGATGCCGAAGTGCTGTGGATGGCGACCAGTGCGGATATTCCGCAGGTTGCGGCTGCTCAGGTCGCCGAGTCCGCGAAGAAATAGCGCAGCAGCGTCGGCAGCGTTACGCTCACGCCGCCTGGCTCGCAGTCATCTTGAAGATCCCTTGCGCGTTACCCGCGTCGAAACGCAGATCGGTTTCCCAGCGTCGCGTGTCCTGATCGAACGTGCGCTTGCGCGTGATGAATTCATAGAACGAACCGGGCACGTCGCGCGTTACGATCGAACCGTCCTGCAAGCGAAACTCGCGGCGCACGATATCGGCGCGATACGCGGTCTGGAACACGCGGCCTGAACGCGAACGCTCCACTTCCGGCTTCATCGGGCGGCCCTTCGCCTTCTCTTCATCGGACAGGGCGAACACGTCGGCGACGCGATCGGTGGCGTGATTGAACGCGTTGCCCTCGGTTGCGATCCACGCCATCTCCGCGGATTCGGTCAGCAGCACCGCGTAATCCGCTTCGTTCGGAACGTCGTGCTGGCGCGCGAATGCACCGACTATTACGGGCAGCAAGCCGTGCGCCGCGTCGATCGGCAACACGCCGTCGCGCTCCAGTTCCCACAGATGCGTCACCGCTGTGGGCGTCAACGGATCGCGCGATGTTCCGATCACGTTCGTCACCGCCTGCTGGAAGTCGGCCGAGAAACGCTCCGGATGCAACTCACTGACGAAGAACTGCGCGATCTCGTCGGGTGCGTCGTCGTGAGCCCATGCGCGGCCTGTCATGCCGAGCCGGTCGAGTGGATAACGACCGTTGATGCGAAAACCGAGCGGCCGCAGGATGCGCGCGAACGCCGCCTCGCCGGGCGGCAACGCGCCGCTATGCGGCCAGCGCACGGTGCGCAGCGCACCGTGATCGAAGTACACGCCGCCGCCCGCGGCGAGCACGTCCTGCGTATACGCCCGGCCGTTCGGCGAGCGCTCCAGTAGATCTTCGAATAGCGCCATGTTCAGCGCCTGCGCGAGTTCCGCGCGCGTGACGACACCGTCCTCCCATTCGTTCAGTACCGCGGGATGATTAAGCGTCGCAAGGAGCGCCGCGGTCCGGTGCGCGCCGATCAACGGCTGTAGCAGCCGCTCGACATTCGCGTTTCTTGGGGATTGCATCGATATTCCAGGTAGCCAGGTAGCGGACAACGCTTGCGGTAGTGACCGGATGTGATGAGGGCAACTCATCCGGCATCGTTCGGCCTCGATTATTCAAAGCCACGGCAACGCCGTAAAGCGAGATAAAATCCAGACTTGATGCGTTTTTGGAATCAACATGCGCAAATTCAAGATCCCCAACATGGGCGCGCTGCTAGCGTTCGAAGCAGCGGCGCGACATCAGAGCTTCACGCTGGCGGCACGCGAGCTGTTTCTGACCGAGAGCGCCGTATCGCGGCAGATCAATACGCTGGAGAGCAATCTCGGTGTGCGGCTTTTCGTGCGGGTGAAACAGCGTGTCGTGCTGACGAAGGCGGGCAAGGTGTATGGCGTGCAGGTGCGCCGCGCGCTCGAAAGTCTCGACCGCGACACGCTGTCGATCATTGCGCACGGTAGCGGCGGCGGTTATCTGGAGCTGGCAGTGCTGCCTACGTTCGCCTCGCAATGGCTGATCCCGCGTTTCGCCGATTTCAATGCGCGTTATCCGGACGTGCGCGTGAACATGGGTGTGCGCACCGATACGTTCGCCTTCACCGACACGCATTTCGAAGCTGCGATTCACTATGGCAAACCGACGTGGCCCGGCACGTCGTCCGACTTTCTGTTTCGCGAGGAAGTCGTGCCGATATGCGCGGCCAGCCTGCTGAAGCGTCGCGTGAAAACACCCGCCGATCTGCTCGCCTATCCGCTGCTGCACTCGACCACGCGGCCCGATGGCTGGGCGACGTGGTTCGCGAATCTCGGCATCGAAGACAACCGCACCATGCAGGGCGTGCGCTACGAATTGCACACGATGCTGATCAGTGCGGCGGCGGCTGGCCTCGGTATTGCGCTGGTGCCGCGCTTCTTCGTGGATACGCAGCTCGAGCAGCTCGGGCTCGTCATAGCGTTCAATGCGCCGGCCATCGCCGAAGCGGCGTATTACCTCGTCTATCCAACCGAGCTGAGCCACGGCAAGCCGCTGGAGAGCTTTCGCGAATGGCTGCTAGACGAAGCTGCCGCCTACGCCGCGGCCAACCCGCAGCTTGCCGAAAGCAGCGACGGCGACTAGCCAGGGAGCGTCTACAGGTCGGCCACCTTGTCCCGCATGGTCACGAATTCTTCCGCCGAGCTCGGATGAATGCCGACGGTTTGATCGAACTGCTTCTTGGTCGCGCCGCATTTCAGCGCGATAGCGATGCCTTGCATGATCTCGGCTGAATCGGCGCCGACCATATGACAGCCGAGCACCCGGTCGCTCTCCCGATCGACCACCAGCTTCATGAGCACCTTTTCCTGACGCCCGCTCAGCGTGTGCTTCATTGGACGGAAGCGGGTTCGGTAGATGTCGACGGGGCGACCCAGCGCGCGAGCGGCTGCTTCCGTCAGGCCAACCGTAGCGACAGGTGGCTGGCAAAATACGGCCGTGGGTATGCCTTCCCGATCGAACGTCGTCGGATTGTTGTTGAACAGGGTTTCGGCCAACGCGCGCGCTTCGGCGATCGCCACCGGTGTCAGGCTGATACGATCGGTGACGTCGCCCACGGCGTAGATGTTCGCAACGTTGCTGCGCGACCATTCGTCCACGATGACGGCACCGAGTAACCCGGTTTCGATACCGAGTCCTTTCAGACCCAGGTCGCCGGTGTTGGGAATGCGGCCAATGGCGTAGAGGATCTGATCGCAGGGAATCACTACGTCACTCTGATGGAGATGCGCCTCAAGACCGTGTGCCGTCTTCTCGATTCGCTCCACCCGCGACTGCGACACGAAACGGATGCCGCGTCGTGTCATCTCTTCAACCACGTGAGTGCGAACATCCTCGTCGAAACCCTTCAGCGGGAGATCGCCACGGATGATCATCGTTACTTCCGCGCCCAGCGCGTTGAAGATGCCCGCGAACTCGACGGCAATATAGCCGCTGCCCACCACAGCGATCCGCCTGGGCAATTCAGGTAGTTCGAGTGCCTCGTTCGAGGTGATGGCGCGCTCGATGCCAGGTGTCGGCGGCAGGTGCGGCCGACTACCCGTTGCAATCAGAATGCGCTCTGCAGTGACGATGCGTTCGCCGACCTGAACGGTGTGAGCGTCGATCAGTTTGCCGCGCCCGTGGACTATTTCGACGCCGGCATCCTCCAGCATCTTGATGTAGATGCCGTTGAGCCGGTCGACTTCCTTGTTCTTGGCTTCGATCAGGCGAGCCCAGTCGAAGTGGGCTTCAGGGATGGTCCAGCCATAGCCTTTTGCATCGTCGATCTCGTCGGCGATATGGGAGCCATAGACCAGCAGCTTCTTCGGCACACAACCGCGGATGACGCAAGTACCGCCGATACGGCTGTCCTCGCAGATACCCACTCGCGCACCATAGGACGCCGCGCGGCGCGAGCCGGCGACGCCGCCGGAGCCTGCGCCCAGGGTGAATAGATCGAAGTCGTACTTGGCGGTCATCGCTCCGTCCCGTTTCTGGATGTGTGCTTTCGTCGCGTTGAAATGCAGGGAACCGAGTGGATTCGAACCGTCAGACTGTGGGTTGCGGTTGCCTGCTTACTGGGAATTAGGCACTCGGTCGTCGGGCTAGTATAAGTCGGGCGTTATGAATCGCGCTGGCGACACGGCAGCGTAGTTGAACTGCTGAGGAAACTTCTGCTCTCTGTCTACTTTATGCGCGAACCAACCGCCGGCGAACGATCAGCGCGATCAACGCAGCCACCGCGGCCGCCAGATATACACCCAGAAAAATCCAGCCGAGCAATAACAGGAGATCTACGCCACTGTCGCTGCTACCCCCACCAGCACCTGGACCACTGGTTTTAGCTGCGCCGTCGAGCATGGCATAGGCGCCAGCAGCTGCAATCAGGAGCGGCGCTGAAACAACATACAACATCGTCGTTAGCAGGAGTCGCCGGCGCGACAGGATGGACCAGATGTCCCGAGACCGATGCCTCATGATCCAGATCCTGACCGGAAGATATACGAGCGTCGCCAAGGCATACAGCCATACACCCAGAACGCACAGTGCGGCAGCGATACAGACGAATTTCAAATCGCGCTCCCTCAAGAATCAACAGATTCAAGTGTGCTGTATCTCTCAACCCCGTTCCGGATCTGCCGTCCTTCCTGAATCATGCGGGCTCAGCGTGTCGCTTGATCTCTTCGAGCTTCTCAGCACCGATTTTTTCTTTCGCAATCTCGGTGTCGTAGTGCGTTTGCAGATTCATCCAGCTTTGTGGATCGGTGCCAAAGAAGGCGCCGAGCCGCACGGCCGTATCTGCCGTGATAGAGCGTTCGCCCTTCACGATTTCGTTGATACGCCGCGCAGGTACTTCGATCGCCTTTGCGAGCGCGTACTGCGAGATGCCCATGGGTTCAAGCCAATCGAGCGCAAGGATTTCTCCCGGCGTCGCCAGTTGAATATCGCGTGCCATTGCTGCTCCTATCTGTCCTTTTTTCAAACGTTACTATAAGTTGCGCTGTTGCGGGTTGGTACAACTGGCGGCACACCAGGCTCACAACCTATCCACAACAGCGCAAAGCTTACGCGCGGGCATACAACGAGCATCAGTTCGGCACCGATCCGACTACGCAGAAACAGCATCTGGCTTCAACCCACCCGATCCCGCTCCGGCACCTCAAGACTCAACAAAGCCGAGCTAAGCGATTTGCCGTGCGCATCGAGCGCAAGCGAACGCGTGACACCTCCACCTAACGCGTGCCCAAGCACGAAATTCAACGCGCCGATGCCCGGCATCTCAAACCGCGTCACCGTGCCACGCACGGTATCGCGCAGATGCGCCTGTACGCGTTCAGCAGTGACATGCGCGCACAGATGATCGTAGTCGCGCGCATCGTGGCAGATCACCGACACATTGAGCGTATCGCCCTTGTCGCCGGTTCTGGAGTGAGCCAGTTCGCGCAATTCCATGTCACACCTCCACGAGTTCAAACGATGCGTGCACGCAGTCGCGCGGCAGCAGCACCGATTGCACCGCGATAACTTCTCGCGCCGATTTCGTCGCCCCGCCGCCGCCGGCCGGTCCGTTCGTATACAACGTTTCGACTTCGTTACCGATCTGTACGGCCTCCGCAAGCGAAGCAGTGCGCCCAGCCACACGTACGCGCACCTCGTAGGGCTCACCACCACGCCCGCCAAGCGTCTCGCCATGCAGCGCATCGACGCCGATCAGATCGAAGCGCAGTTCTTGCGCCGCTACACCAGTGATCCGCAGTCGCTCACGCACGATCTCGAGCGCAAGCCGCGCACGCGCCACAGCGCCCGGCCCTGCGTACGACATTTGCCCTTCGCCGATAAAACCGTCTACATACGCAACTGACGTCTTCAACGTCGCCGTGCGCGGCGTGCCGCGCCCACCACTTACGCTCACACGGTCTTTCGCCAACTGCTCGACACGTACCCCCGTGAAATCGGCCACGACATCCGGCTGCAGATAACGACTGCAATCGTGCACTTCATACAGCAGTTGTTCCTTGCAGGTCGCCTCGGTCACGCAGCCACCCGCATGCGGCACCTTCGTAATGACGACGGTGCCATCGGCGGCGACCTCACCGATCGGAAACCCAAGACGCGCGAGATCCGGCACATCCTTGAACCCAGGGTCCGCAAAATAGCCGCCCGTCACCTGACCCGCGCATTCGAGCAGATGGCCAACCACGGTCGCCTGCCCCAGCGTGTTCCAGTCGTCCATTGCCCAGCCATATTCGTGAATCAGCGGCGCGGTGAACAACGATGGATCGGCAACACGCCCGGTCAGCACCACGTCGGCTCCAGCCGCGAGCGCATCGACAATCGGTGCAGCACCAAGATATGCATTCGCCGACACGATGCGCGCGTCGAAATCGGCAACACGTTCGCCGGATTCCTCGAAGCGGTAGTCGCCCTGGCGCACCGCATCGAGTACATCGTCGCCCGTTACCGCGGCGATCTTCAGGCCCGAGAGCCCAAGCGAATGCGCGAGTTCAGCAGTCCGGCGCGCAGCAGCCAGCGGATTCGCCGCGCCCATGTTCGACACAATCCGCACGCGGTTGCGCATTGCAACCGGTAGTACCGCACGCATCCTCGCATCGAGCAGCGGGTCGTAGCCGAGCGACGGGTCGCCGCGGCGCGCCTGTTGCGCGATCGCGATCGTGCGTTCGGCGAGGCATTCGAACACGAGATAGTCGAGCGCGCCGTGTTCGGCCAGCTCGACGGCCGGTTCAATGCGGTCGCCCGAGTAACCCGCGCCCGTACCGAGGCGAACGGGACCTGTACGTCTCGTCGATGTCATGTCGTCTCGCCGGTGCCGGCGCTCACAGAGGAAAAATACCGAATACGACGCACGCAATCGTCATCACGATCGATGCGCCAAACAGCAATGGGAACGTGAACTTCTGATGGTCCGCGAGTTCGATCCCGGTCAATCCGACGACGAGAAACGTCGCCGGTGTGAGCGGGCTGACGGGAAAACCGGTCGTCATCTGTCCGAGCAACGCGGCCTGCCCGACGTGCACAGCCGGTACGCCGAGCTGGCCCGCCACTTCGGCAATGACCGGCAATACGCCGAAGTAGAACGAATCGGGATCGAACAGCATGCTGAGCGGCATCGAGAGAATGCCGAGCGCGACCGGAATATGCCCAGCCATTCCTGGCGGTACGAGACCAACCGCGGCCTGGGCCATCGCCTTCAGCATGCCGCTGCCCTGCATCACTCCCGTGAACACACCCGCCGCGAGCAGAATGCCGGCCATCATCAGCGCGGCGCGTGCATGCGCATCGATGCGCTGCCGCTGCATGTTCACGTCCGGATAGTTGACCAGCAACGCGATGCAGAAACCGACCATGAACATGACAGCTGGCGGAATCTTCTCGCCCATCACGACCATCGTGCCGAGCACGATCACCGTCAGCACGATGTTGAACCAGAAGTTGCGTGGCCGGCGTAGTGCCTGCTGCTCGTCGGTGAGTTCGCGCCGCGGTAGTTCGATCGTGCCGGACGCCGAGATCAGCCCGAGGCGTTTTTCTTCGCGGCGGCCGAGCCACCACGCCATGCTGAACACGAAGACGAGGCCGACGATTTGCACGGGAATCAACGGATTGAAGAGCGCCGACACCGGTAAGCCGAGCGAAGCGGAGGCGCGGATCATCGGTCCGGTCCACGGCAGGAAGTTGATGCCCGCTGCCATCGATGCAGCCGCCGCGAGCACCCGCCGGTCCATGTTCAGACGATCGTAGAGCGGCAGCATCGCGGGGATCGTCACGAGAAAGCACACGGCCCCCGATCCGTCGAGGTGGATCAGCAGTGCGAGCAGCGTCGTACCCATCACGATGCGCGTCGGTTTCGTGCCGACCGCGCGCAGGATGCGGTCGATGATCGGATCGAGCGTGCCCGCATCGGTGATCGTGCCGAAATAAAGAATCGCGAACACGAACATGCCAACGACCGGCGCAAGACTGCGCAACCCGTCGAGCACGAACTTGCTTGTCTGCAACCCGAAACCGCCGATCAGCGATGCCGCGATCGGCACGACGATCAACGCGACGAGCGGCGACATCCGCTTCGAGAGGATTGCCGCCAGCAATACGGCAATCGTGGCCAAACCCAGCAGTGGCAGCACGTGCTTGTCTCCGGTCTTGTTTTTTGGATCAACGAAGCGTAATTTCCGGACAGCAATAGAACAATTGAAATGATTTGATCGCAGCCATCAAGGTTCGTAATGGATTTGAGTCTTCGCGATATCCGCGCCTTTGTTGCCGTGGCGCAGACGGGCAGCTTCACGCGTGCTGCAACCCAGTTGCATCTGTCGCAGCCCGCGCTGACCGTGCAGATCCGCCGGCTCGAAGAGACGGTCGGCACGCGGCTCTTCGACCGCAACAGCCGCAATGTCTCACTGACGCCGGTCGGGCGCGAGTTGCTGCCAACCCTGCAGAAGTCGCTGCACGACATGGAACACGTGCTCGCCGACGCGCGCTCGTTGAGCGACGGTACCTCGGGGACGGTGCGCATCGCCTGCCTGCCATCGTTTGCCGCGAGCCTGCTGCCCGATCTGATCCGCGCTTTCCGCCAGAAACTGCCCGACGTGTCGTTCCAGATTCGCGACGTGGTCGCAGACGTCGTCAACGCACTGGTGCGCAACGAAGACGTCGACATCGGGCTGACCGGTGGCGAAACGACCGATCCATCGCTCGACGTGCTGTATGCGGGCGAAGATCGCCTGGTCGCAGTCTGTCCGAAAGGCCATCCGCTCGCGAAGCGTCGCTCGATCGGTCTCGCCGACCTGTTGCGCACGCCGCTCGTTCTGACTGCGCGCGGCACCAGTGTGCGCGCTGTCGTCGATGCCGCGCTGGCAGACGCTACAACGCCGCCGACGTTAGCCTGCGAACCCACCTACATGATGACGGCCGTCGCCATGGTGCGCGGCGGTCTCGGCGTCACGATCCTGCCCGGCTCGGCGCGCGAGATTCGCGCGGAACCCGATCTCATTGCACGTCCTATCGACGATCCGCGCTTCGTGCGTCCCGTCGCGCTCGTCAAGAAACGCGGCCGGACCCTGCCGCCCGCTACCGATGCATTCGTTGAAACCCTGATACAGCGAATGGGCACGCAAGCCTAGCCGTCACCGAAGCCCGCCGTTTATGCATTCACGTCTCATATTGCCAACCACTGTTTCCAGTCCTATCTTTGACGCCACATCACATTAAGGCCGCGCTTAAAACCCGCTCGATTCGTTCGGGAATGGCGACAAGAGCCGATAACATCAGCACCCCAAACGGAGACCCAACATGAGCAGCACGATTCAACCACCGCGCACCAGCGGTTCGCCGCCATTCTTTTCGAAGCAGGCCACCGTTGCCGGTCCAGGCTTCTCACGCTGGATGGTGCCGCCCGCCGCGCTCGCCGTGCATCTGTGTATCGGCCAGGCCTACGCGTTCTCGGTATTCAACGGTCCGCTCACGAAAGTGATCGGCATCACGCAGTCCGCTCCCGACGACTGGTCGCTCACCACACTCGGCTGGATCTTCTCGCTCGCAATCGTTTGCCTTGGGTTATCGGCGGCATTTGCGGGCAAGTGGCTCGAACACGTTGGCCCGCGTCGCACGATGTTTACCGCGGCATGCTGCTTCGGCGGCGGCTTCCTCGTTTCGGCGCTCGGTGTCTGGCTGCATCAGATCGTGCTGCTGTATCTCGGCTACGGTGTGCTCGGCGGCATCGGGCTGGGGCTTGGTTATGTGTCGCCAGTGTCGACGCTGATACGCTGGTTCCCCGATCGTCGCGGGATGGCGACCGGCATGGCGATCATGGGCTTCGGCGGCGGTGCGATGATTGCGGCGCCGCTATCGGTGGCGTTGATGAATCACTTCAAGAGCGCGACCAGTATCGGCGTCGCCGAAACCTTCATCGTGCTCGGCATCGCGTACTTCATCTCGATGTCGATCGGCGCGCTCGCGATCCGCGTGCCGCCCGCCGACTGGAAACCGGCCGGCTGGACCCCGTCCACCGCGACGAACAAGATGATCACGCGCAACCACGTGCATATCGATGAAGCGCTCAAGACACCGCAGTTCTACCTGATCTGGCTCGTGCTGTTCCTGAACGTGACCGCGGGCATCGGCATTCTCGGCCAGGCGTCGGTAATGATCCAGGAGAGCTTCAAGGAAACCGTCACGGCCGCGGCGGCCGCCGGCTTCGTGGGGCTGCTGTCGCTGTTCAACATGGGCGGTCGCTTCGTGTGGGCCTCGGCATCCGACTGGGTCGGTCGCAAGAACACCTACTTCATCTTCTTTGCGCTGGGCGCTGTGTTGTACTTCCTCGTGCCGACCTTTGCGGCATCGGGCAACATCGCCCTCTTCGTGCTCGCCTATTGCGTGATCCTGTCGATGTACGGCGGCGGCTTCGCCACGGTGCCCGCGTATCTCGCGGACATGTTCGGCACGGCGTTCGTCGGCGGCATTCATGGACGGCTGCTCACTGCATGGGCCGCGGCAGGTGTTGCAGGTCCGGTGCTGGTGAACTACATCCGTGCGTATGAAGTTGCGCACGGCGTCGCCAAAGCCGATGCGTACACGATGACAGTTCACATCATGGCGGTGTTGCTGGTAGTCGGCTTCGTCTGCAACCTGCTGGTCAAACGCGTGGACGACAAACATCACATGAGCGACGCGCAACTCGCGTCCGGCAATTGAGGGAGACCGACATGATCGATCAGAACGCAGTTCATCCGACCAACAAGGGCTTGCTGCTTGTCTTCTGGGCCTATGTGCTGATTCCGCTTGCGTGGGGTGTCGTCAATACGTTGACTCAGGCGATGAAGCTGTTTCACTGAGCTGTTACAGCGCTACATCGCGTTGCACGAAAAGCCGGGTAGGTACCCGGCTTTTCTGTTTTAGCGCGGCGCGAGTGCGGAAATTATCTGCCGTCGGTTGCACGCATTTTCTCCGCCACTGCCTTGTAGTCGTAGGTTGGGTAAAACTCGGTGCGATAGCCGCCCCATGCGGTCGTTTCGATGGCGCGGTTGACTTCGCGCAGCCGGCTCGCCGGTACACGCAGCGTGACGACCTGGCCGATGCCCATCATCACGTACCACGACACGACCTCGATGCCGGGCGGCGGAAAGGTTTTGAAATATCCTTGCGCGCGCAACTCATCGTTGATCTTCGGCAGTGGCTTCGATTCGTCGTGCCGCAGAAAGATGGTGAGCAGGAAGGTGTCGTCACCGGCCGGCACGAGGCCGGGCTGGGGCGAGGCTGCGGTCGCTGGGGGCTGCGTGATTTGCGCGGTTTGCATTTGAGCGGCGGCGCTGCGAATCACGAAGGGATTGCCCACGACAGCGACCACAAGCGCAGCGCATACGACACTGCGGCGTATCAGCGATTTCGACATCGATTGTCTCCGGGGATACCGACACGTCGCGCCGTGTCGCAACGATGCCGGCCGGGCAAACGCGCGAGCTTTCGCAGCGTGTGATTCCGGCGGCACGCGGTCATTCTGCCGCGTTCGTCGGCAGCGTGTCGTGACACGCGCAAACAGAGAGTTTCCGTGCGGCTCAGGTTCGAGCGTAGTTACACGAACGGACGGTAAGTTCTGGTCTGGGCTGGAGGCTTAGGTACCTGTGTCGGCACCGGTGCCGGTGCGGGCATATCGAGCACCATCTGCCCGAACTCGCGCACCGCGGGCGTGTCACTGCCGTTGGACAACAGCACGAAATCAGCGGTGGAGAGCGACGGCAAGCCATATTGCCCATCGACGATCCGCATGCCCGGTTCGAGGTCGTCGGTGGTCAGCACGGTAATCGCAAGCCCCGACAACACCGCCGCACGCAAACCCTGCTGGCTCGGCGACGTGAAGACGACATGCCATTTGATCTGGGTACTATCCAGCGCGTCCACACCGACCCGCCGGTTGATGCACGGCGCGGGAAAGAACGCGAGCGGCAGTGACGCGCCTTGCGGGACATCGAATGTATCGGCGGCAATCCATGCGAACTGCGCGGGCCGCAACACCGTTCCCGCCGTGCTACCCGGTGCCGTCATGACGACGGCTAGATCGAGTTCGTCAGCCTCGATCATCGCGCGCAGATCGAGGTTCATGCTGACGCTCACATCGAGCCGGACCTCGGGATACACGCGCGCGAACTGACATAGCAGCGACGGCAACCGGTCGCCCATGAAATTCTCCGGCACACCAAAACGCACGACTCCACATACCGGCGAAGACTGGAAGCGCCTCGCCAACGCATCGAGCGAATCGAGAATCTGCTGGGCGTGGCGCAGAAAATCCTGACCGTCTTCGGTCAAGGTCATGCTGCGCGTCGTGCGATGCAGGAGCGGCCGGCCCACCTGCTCTTCGAGGCGCCGGATCTGATGGCTGATCGCCGATTGCGTGAGGTGCAGCCGCTCGGCGGCGCGCGTGAAGCCGCCGGTTTCCTTGACGGCGACGAAAGCGCGCAACAGGGTGGGATCGAAGTCCATGGCGGCCGATAGATGATGAACGTTAATGGATTCTACAAAATTAAATCATTTCTATCATGAAGCCTGCGCGCCGAGAATGGTTTCTATCGCAGCTTTCGAAAGACGCCCTATGACGCTCTCTCACACCGGTAAAAACCATATCGCGCTCGCCGCCGTTTGCCTCGCGGCACTGATGTTCGGCCTGGAAATCTCCAGTGTTCCTGTGATCCTGCCCACGCTAGAGAAGGTGCTGCACAGCGATTTCAAGGACGCGCAATGGATCATGAACGCCTACACGATTGCCTGCACGACCGTGCTGATGGCCGTCGGCACGCTCGCCGACCGTTATGGACGCAAACGCGTACTGCTAGTCAGCCTGGTCGGCTTCAGCGTCACGTCGCTGATCTGCGGCCTCGCGCAAAGCGCGTCGGTGCTGATCGTCAGCCGGTTTTTGCAGGGCATGGGCGGCGGCGCAATGCTGATCTGCCTGATCGCCGTGCTGTCGCACCAGTTCCAGGAAGGTAAGGAGCGCTGCAATGCGTTCGCGATCTGGGGCATCGTGTTCGGTGTCGGCCTCGGTTTCGGTCCTATCATCGGCGGCGCGATCGTCGCGCTGTCGAACTGGCACTGGGTGTTCCTCGTCCATGTTCCGCTCGGCCTGCTGACGCTGGTACTCGCTTTGAGCAGCGTCGAAGAGTCGAGCGATCCGCATGCGAAGCGCCTCGATAGCGCGGGCATCGTCACGCTGTCGCTTGCCGTGTTCGGTTTCACCTACTTCATCACGCAGGGCCCGGACCTGGGCTTTACGAGCACGACGGCGCTATGCATCGTGGCGGCGGCAGCGGTCAGCTTCGTGGCCTTCATCGTCGTCGAACGCATGAATGCGCATCCGATGTTCGATTTCTCGGTGTTCAGGATCCGCAATTTTTCGGGAGCGATCTTCGGTTCGATCGGCATGAATTTCAGCTTCTGGCCGTTCATGATCTATCTGCCGATCTACTTCCAGAGCGGTCTCGGCTACGACACGGTCACCGCGGGGCTGTCGCTACTTGCCTACACGCTGCCTACTCTCGTCATTCCGCCGCTCGGCGAGCGGCTCGCATTGCGCTATCGGCCAGGCGCCGTGATTCCTGCCGGACTCTTCACGATCGGTCTCGGCTTCATCCTGATGCGCTACGGCAGCAGTGTCGCTCATGCAAGCTGGCTGACGATGCTGCCGGGCGCATTGATCGCTGGCACGGGACTCGGGCTCACCAACACGCCGGTGACCAACACCACCACCGGCTCGGTGCCGACCGCCCGTGCAGGGATGGCATCCGGCATCGACATGAGCGCCCGGTTGATTACGCTCGCCATCAATATCGCGCTGATGGGGTTCATCCTGGTGGAAGGCATCCTGTCGCATCTGCAGCGCGCGTTGCCTGGCGTCTCCGATGCGGCGCAGTTGCGCCTGCTGTCGGAAAAGATCGCGGCCGGCAATTTCGCGGGGCTCGCGCAAGTGGCTCCCGAATTTGCCACTGCGGATGCGTCGGGTACCGTCGTGCATGCCGCACTCGTACATGGCTTCGGCGCGGTGATGCTGTACGGTGGAATCGGCGTGTGGGTGCTGGCCGCGCTCAGCTTCACGACGTTCGGTGCGGCCAACCGCGTGGCGCGCGAAGCGAACGTGAAGGCCGGCGAATCTGTCTGCCCGTAACGTCAGCGCTATACACGGATGTAGCGCTCACGCTTCGCCGGCCAGCAGCTCGATCCCATCGAGCTGCGCCGCACACGTGTCGCGCACGATCGTCACGAAGTCCCGGAAGTAAGGCCGCGCCGCCTGCGGCTTGCCGGCTACCGCATAGAGTTCGCTCCATAGTCCGTGCGGGCCGACCCGCTTTGCCAGCACGTAGTCGTGATCGACGTAGTTTTTCACACCCCAGTTCGGCAGCGCGGCGATACCGCGGCGACTCGCCACGAGTTGCATGATCGCGATGGTCAGCTCGGCCGTGCGTCGTTCGAGCCGGATACCCGCCGGCTCGAGCACCTCGCGAATCAGATCGATGCGCACTTCGGGCACGGGGTAGGTGATCAGCGTTTCTTCGCGCAGGTCGTCGGCCACGACACGACGCTTGCTTCTCAGACGATGCTCGTTCGCCAGCACGACCAGAATCTCGAAGCGGAACAGCGGCGACACATGCAGGTTGCGTTTGCTGGGCGGTTTCGAACCGATCACGACATCGGCCTTGCCGTCGCTCAGCAGCCTGAGCGGGTCCGCATGAAACCCCGCGACGAGATCGACTTCCACCTCCGGCCAGCGACGCCGGAATTCGTCCATCACCGGCATCAACCAGTCGAAACACGTATGGCATTCGAGCACGATGCGCAGCTCGCCCTGGGCATCGCCCTTGAGTCGCGCGAGATCGCGCTCTGCTGCGCTCACCGCCGCGAGCGTCTCGCGTGCGAGCACGAGCAGCCGCTCGCCGGCAGCGGTGAAGCGCAGGCCCTGCTTGGTGCGCTCGAACAGCGACACGTCGTAGTGGCTTTCCATGTCCCTGATCTGATGGGACAGCGCGGACTGGCTTAGATGGACGCGCTCGGCGGCTGCGACGAGCTTGCCCGAATCGGCGATCGCGATCAGTGAGCGCAAATGGCGGATTTCAAGCACGGTGGGCTCCTGGCGCAGTTGCGGGACGCGATAACGGGATATGAGTCTGGTTCATGGAATGGTGAAAACATGTCGCGTGATGAATAATAGCGCGACTTCACCGAATCCGAGCCACTGGTATGCTTTCGGCACATCTTGCGCAAGCAACCCGGACACGCATCGACATGACCCAGAATATCTACGACCACCCGGCATTCTTCGAAAGCCATAGCCATCTCGAGCGTTCGGTCGGCGGGTTGAACGCGGCACCGGAATGGCCCGCGCTTCAGGCGATGCTGCCGGATCTCGGCGATCGCGATGTGGTGGATCTCGGTTGCGGTTACGGATGGTTCTGCCGCTGGGCGCGCGAACACGGTGCGCGCACCGCCCTCGGGCTCGACGTTTCGCAAAAGATGCTCGCGCGCGCCGCGGAGATGACCACCGATCCCGCGATTCGCTACGAGCACGCCGACCTCGAAACGCTCGAACTTCCCGAAGCGACATTCGCGCTTGCGTATAGCTCGCTTGCGTTGCACTACGTCGAGAATCTGGCCGGTTTGTTTCGCTCGATTCATCGTGCGTTGTTGCCCGACGGTCGTCTGGTGTTCTCGGTGGAGCATCCGATTTACATGGCGTCGCAGCGCCCCGGCTGGATTGTCGACGCGCACGGACACAAGACCTGGCCAGTCGACAGCTATCAGATGGAAGGCCGGCGTGTTACGCACTGGCTGACCGACAGCGTGATCAAGCAGCACCGCACGATCGGGACGCTGCTGAATCTGCTGATCGATACCGGCTTCGCGATTGCGCGTGTCGACGAATGGGGGCCCACCGCCGCGCAGATCGCCGCGCATCCCGCGCTTGCGGAAGAGCGCGAACGTCCGATGATGTTGCTCGTTTCCGCGCGACGCGAACGCGGTTAGCGCTCCACCAGGTCGATTCAATGTGCCGGATGTCGATAGCGTGCTCTATCGAGCAATCAGGCTGTCAGATCACGATTGCAGTGCGACCCTGATCGCTTCGGAAAAAGGCGTTGTGCTTCTGCCAAGAAGCTGGGACAGATCTCGCGAGGAACTATCCAGCTCCCCGTTCGAAGACTTTATATCCGCGTCGACGATGACATCGACAATCATCCTGGGTAACCCCAAGCCAAGCAACGTAGCCTCGTACTCGGCGGGCGGCAGATTCTTATAGACGATGGGCCGGCCAGCCTGCCTTGAGAGTTCCTCAGCAAATTCAACCATCGAGAAGGCGTGGTTTCCCGCAAGTTCATAGGTCTTGTTTGCATGGCCTGGCTGGGTAAGCACCGTCACAGCCGCACCTGCGTAATCGGCACGCGTAGCCGAGGCAAATCGCCCTTGTCCCGCACTGCCGATAATCGTGCCCTGGGCAAGCGCCGCAGCGATGACCGCCGTGGAATTTTCCAGGTACCAGCCGTTGCGCAGCAGCACGTAGTCGATGCCGGCGCTCTTCAGATACGCTTCGGTTGCCTGATGCTCACCCGCGAGATTCAGGCTGGAGGTGTCGGCGCGCAACATGCTCGTGTAGGCAATAAATTTCACACCGGCTTGCTTCGCGGCATCGATCACGGCCTGGTGTTGCCTGAGTCGTTCGCCCGGTACGACCGCCGAGATAAGCAGCAGCTTCTCAGCGCCTTTAAAAGCCTCGACTAGCGTTTCCGGTCGATCATAGTCAGCCTCGCGCACCTCGACGCCCAGGGCGCGCAAGTTGTCGGATTTTTCCGGATTGCGAACTGCCGCAACGATCTGATTTGCAGGGATCACCTGCAGTAGATTCTTGACAACCAGTTGACCGAGGTTTCCATTTGCTCCAGTAATGACGATCATTGTGTGTTTCCTTTTTGCGTAGAAAAGATTTTCGTTCGGCGTTCAGCGCGGACGGTAGTTGATGCCAGTGCAATGGTGTCTAGCGGTATCGGGAATACATTTCGGTGCTGATTTACCCGCGTGCTCGCAATCAGCGGCGGATATCATCCGATTTGGCCCATCCGCGCTGAATCAACAGTGCGATTGGCAGGCCGAGGCCGAACATGTGGATCAGGAGCGCAGGCAGATAGGGCATCGCCGTTACCGATGCGGGCGTGGTGAAAGCGCTGAGCGGCAACACGACAAGGCCCATGAAGAAGAACACGGCAATGCCGAGCACAGGACCGCCGATCCATGCCCAGCGGTTCACCGCTGGCAGACGCCACGCAATGAGCCCGTACGCGAGCGCCGGGAGGATCGATACGAAGAAGTGCAGCAGGATTCCCACGATCAATCCAGCAATGCCGTCATAGGCGGACATGCCCATCACGCTGCTGGCCGCCAGCTGCATCTCGGGAACGACGCCGACGCCACGCGCCAGCTGCAGGATTAAAACCGGAACGAGAACGATGAAACCGGCCGCGACGCCGGCGATCGTTCCAATGGTCACGGCGCGGGACAACCTGCTCCGCGAACTCGCCGGCCGCGTCGTCTTGTTGCCCGGAACTTCAAACGTGGTTTGCATAGTGTGACCCTCGTGGTCTTGATGAACTGTGGACGTCGGAACATCTTCTCCGTCGTTGAAAACAGTCTAGGGACCTGGGTCATCACGAGAAACTCGGAATCTATTAACAGATTGTTGTCGAATTCCCCTCGAATCGATAGTTATTCACATCAGACAGGCTGATCATGCCGGACAGCTCAGGCTCCGGTCATACGCCCGCGCGATTCGCCCGTCTTTATTCTGATTTTGTATGGCAGTATCCTGGTGAACGACGGCGCCCAACCATTGAGCAAAGGGATACATGGATAAGTTCGACGCGATGCGCGCATTTGTACGTGTGGTGGAATCGGGAAACTTCACCAAGGCCGCCGAAACCCTCAACGTTCAAAAGCCGACTGTGACGCGACTGGTTCAGTTGCTGGAAGACGATCTGGCAACGAAGCTGCTCAATCGCACAACCAGGCGCGTCACTGTCACGCCCGATGGCGCGGCCTATTACGATCGAGCCGTACGCTTGCTGACTGAACTGGAGGAACTGGAGAATGCCATGATCGGCGCCAGGTCCAATCCGAAAGGCAGGCTGCGCATCGATCTTCCGCGCCCGCTTGCCCATTCGGTTGTCGTTCCAGCTCTCCCGGATTTTCTCGAAAAATATCCAGACATCGATCTGGAGATTGGTGCCAGTGATAATCCAGTCGACCTGTTTGGAGACAACGTGGACTGCGCAATCCGTATCGGGAAATTGACCGATCAATCACTGGTGGCCCGACGAGTCGGCTTCAGCCATTTCGGGCTATGCGCATCGCCGGAATACTGGAAGAAATACGGTAAGCCGAAGCACCCGCGCGAGATCGATCTTCACCATACGGTGATTCGCATGATTTCAGCGAGCACGGCAAGACCATTTCCAATCGTCGCCAGTTACGGCGACGATACGGTCGACATTCAAGGCAAGAAAACTGTCCTTTGCAACGACGTGTCAACCTGTACCGATCTCGCCAGAGCGGGACTCGGAATTATCAGTGGCGGCACATTCATGACTGCACCACTGATCGCATCCGGTGAACTGGAGCCTTGCCTCGAACAATGGCATCTTCCGCCAATGCCTGTGTCGGTCGTGTATCCACCGAACCGGCACCTGAGTAATAAATTACGTGTGTTCGTGGACTGGGTCGTCGAGCTGTTTGCCAATCATCCGTCGCAGAAGAAATCGGGCGGCTAATCCATTTCAAAGAGACGTTGTCCGGATGCGGGGGGTTGAAAAGGTACTGCTGCTGGAGCGGTCCAATGATTCTGGACACCTCTACAGGGGATACCCCCCAGATGAACCGCTCCAGGTTTCTTTGTAACTGCAGCAACAACCACTCGCTATACGCTAGACCGCTTCGGCGTCACCATCGACACCACAAACGTCACAACGATATTCAGCACGAGCGCGATCAACCCGATATACAGCGGGTAAGTGGCTCCGCCCACATGCAGCGCGAACACCGGCTTGAGCCCCTGCACGATCGCGAGCCCCGTGCCGGTCACAATTCCCACCAGCCAGCCGAGGAACAGCCCCGGCGTATTCAGCCGCCGCGTGTACAGCGAGAACACGATCGCCGGGAAGATCTGCAGGATCCACACACCGCCCAGCAACTGCAGGTCGATCGCATACTGCGTCGGCAGCACGACGATAAACACCAGCGCACCGAACTTCACCGCGAGCGAAACGATCTTCGCCGTCGACGCTTCCGCCTGCGACGTCATATTTGGCGACACGAGCGGGCGCCACAGGTTACGCGTGAACAGATTAGCCGCGCCGATCGACATGATCGCCGCGGGCACCAGCGCGCTGATGGCAATCGCCGCCGCCGCGAAGCCGACGAACCACGACGGAAACAGCGTAGTGAACAGCGCCGGCACGACATCCGAGGCCGACTTCACGTGCACGCCCGCTGCAATCGCCATATAGCCGAGCAACGCAATGAGACCAAGCAGCAGCGTATAGGCCGGCAGGAAGATCGCGTTCTTGCGCACCGTCGCCGCGGATGATGACGACAACACCGCTGTCATCGTATGCGGATACATGAACGCTGCGAGCGCTGAACCGAGCGCCAGCGACGCATACGCCGTGAACTGCGTCGGCTTGAGCAGGATGCCGGTCGCACCGCCCTTCGCCTGGAAGTACTGGTCGGCGGCATCGAACACATGACCATAACCACCGAGCTTCACCGGAATCAGCCAGATCGCCGCGATCACGACGATATAGATCATGATGTCCTTGACGAACGCGATCATCGCCGGCGCGCGCAGGCCGCTCGTGTACGTGTAGAGCGCGAGGATCACGAAGGCGACGATCAGCGGCAGTTCACCGGTCACGCCAAGCCCCTTGATCACGACCTGCATGCCCACCAGCTGCAGCGCGATGTACGGCATCGTTGCGATGATGCCGGTCAGTGCAACGGCGGCGGGGAACCACTTGCCGCCGTATTCGCCCTGCACGTAGTCGGCCGCGGTGATGTGATCCTTCGCCTTCGAGATCTTCCACAGTCTCGGCATCACGGCAAACACGAACGGGTACACGATGATCGTGTACGGCAGCGCGAAGAAACCATAAGCGCCCACCGAATACACGAGTGCCGGCACGGCAATCACGGTGTACGCCGTATAGAAATCGCCACCGACGAGAAACCACGAGATGACGGTGCCGAACTGTCGTCCGCCGAGCCCCCATTCGTGCAATTGCGTCAGGTCGCCGCGTTTCCAGCGCGCGGCGAAGAAGCCGACCACGGTGACCAGCAGGAAGAACGCGATGAAAACGCTCATCGCCACCGGATTGATGGGATTCAGATCGCTCATTTGATCCTCCGGTAGACGACGTAGATCAGGAGCGACGTCAACGGCACCCAGAGGAACTGATACCAGTAGAAGAACGGAAAGCCCGCAAACGAAGGACGCGCGTCGTTATAGAACGGCAGCCACAACAGCGCGATGTACGGGATGAGCAAGATGAGCCATAGCCATGAACGGCCGGCCTGATCGGTGGGCTCCATGAATCCTCCTGATAGATCTGCGACGGAAAGTGCAATCTCCGGTACAGAACAGCGTGGTGGTAAGGGTCCTAATGGTTCGAACGGTCCGAACGATTCGAACTGAGCCGCTTCTGCGGCGGCTGCGCGCATTATCGTAGAAATCGTGGCGGCTTGTCTTCTGGCCAGACGCAGCCGGCATTAGACGCCTGGCCGCTTTCTCTTCACCGCGTCATGCTTGCGGAGGGTTTCCGTTGCGACATCGGCGAGCAGGTCCACCGCACGCCGAAGATTGCCCAGTTGCTGCGGATGCACGAGCCACACATCGAGCTGCAGCGCGAAATCATTGACGTTGACCACCACAAGATCCCGATACGGGCTACTGCGCTGCAGGACACTGCGTGGCACGAGCCCCAGGCCCAGCCCTGCGGCGACCAGACGCAACTGCATGTCGGTGCCGTGCGTATCGACGCCGACGCGCAGGCTGTGCCCCGCATCGTCCATGGCGCGTTCGAGTGCCGCGCGATAGCCACATCCGTGTGGATTCAGCACCCACGTATGCGCGGCAAGCGAGCGGATCGCAGTGCGCCCCTTGACGAGCGGCTTCTTGCGGCTTTGCACCACCACCACATCGAGCGTCGTGATCAGACGCCCGGCCGTGCCGGCAGCGGGCGGGCGTCCATGCGGCAACAGCAGTACCGCGGCATCGAGGCTGCCGGGCGCCAGTTGTTGCTGCAAGCCGCTGCTCCAGTCGGTATGCAGCCGGACGTCGAGCGCGGGGAAAGCGGACTTCAGTGCGATCACCGCATCGAACAGCACGATATCGGCCACTGCTTGCGTCATGCCGAGACGGAATGTTCCTGCGGGCGCTGCATGCTCGGCAGGGATGTCGAGCAAACGATCGAGGTCGCGCAGCAGCGGGACTGCGTATTCGTAGATGCGCTGGGCAAGCGCAGTCGCCTTCGGCGGCTTGCTGTTTCTGTCGAACAGCTCCGCGCCCAGCGATTCCTCGAGCCGCTGGATGCGGCGCGACACCGCCGACTGCGTGACACACAGCGTATTGGCTGCACGCGTGAGCGATGCTTCGTCGATGACAGTCACGAACGATCTGAGGTCTTCTGCAATCATGCTTATCTCTCATTATCTTGATGATAATTATGCGCTTGCCGCACTACATGATTGAAGTCTAATCTGATGGCTCAATGGTTGCCAGTGCAGATCAGACGCAGCGTACCGTCGCGTCCGCTGGCTACCGCTTCGACATCTTGCAGGAGTTCGCCATGCCACTCGTACGCATCAATCTTTCCAGCAGCGCCTCGGCGGAAGTCGTGCGCGGCGTCAGCGACGCGGTCTATGAAGCGATGATCCAGGTCGCCAGCGTGCCGCAGCACGACCGCTTCCAGATCGTTACCCGCCACGCCGCGGACGAATTGATCTATCCCGCCGAAGGCTATCTCGGCATTTCGTACACGCCAGGAATCGTCTTTATCCAGGTTACGTGGAACGCCGGGCGAACCGTCGACGTGAAGAAAGCGTTTTATCGCGCGGTCGCCGACGGCATTCATGCGAAGACCGGCCTGAGGAAAGCGGACGTCTGGATCAGCCTCGTCGACGTGAAACGCGAAGACTGGTCGTTTGGCAACGGCGAGATGCAGTACGCGCCGAAAGACTGATCGCAGGCTCGGTGCTCCTTACAGCCGCTTGCGGCCGTGGCAAACCGCCTTTCCGCTTTTGGAGGAAAATAGCGGCTTGTCGGCTCTTCCGGCCCTGTCCGCCGGGGGCCGGGCGCCCGACCCGCAGCCAGGCCGTTTTCACGCAGCAGCGGTAACATGCAGCGAACTATCCAAGGAGCGAAGCACCGATGAGCACCTCACAACCCTCTTATCCCGACACGCAGCTGTATATCGACGGCGCCTGGCATGCCGGCGCACGGCAGACCGACGTCATCAATCCGGCCAGCGAAGTCGCGATCGGCCGCCTCGCGCTAGCCAGCGAAGCGGAACTCGAACAGGCTGCCCAGGCCGCGCAACGCGGCTTCGCCGAATGGCGCAAAGTTTCAGCTTACGAGCGCAGCAAGCTGATGCGCCGCGCCGCCGACAATCTGCGTGCGCGCTTCGAAACCGTCGCCGCGATCATGACGATGGAACAGGGCAAGCCGCTCGCGGAAGCGCGGGTCGAAACGCTATCCGCCGCGGATACGATCGACTGGTTTGCCGAAGAAGCACGCCGCACGTATGGCCGCGTCATCCCGTCGCGCAGCGGCGCCGTGCAACAAGTCGTCACGCGCGAACCGGTCGGCCCTGTTGCTGCGTTCACGCCGTGGAACTTCCCGCTCAACCAGGCAGTGCGCAAAGTATCGGCGGCATTGGCCGCGGGTTGCTCGATCGTTCTGAAGGGACCGGAAGAAACGCCGGCCAGTTGCGCCGCGCTCGTCGCCGCGTTCCATGATGCAGGCCTGCCGGCCGGCGTGTTGAATCTCGTGTTCGGCGTTCCGGCGGATGTATCGCGGTTCTTCATCGAGCATCCGGTCATCCGCAAGATTTCGTTCACCGGTTCGACCGCTGTGGGCAAGCAGCTCGCGGCAATGGCCGGCCTGCACATGAAGCGCGCGACGATGGAACTGGGCGGTCATGCGCCGGCTATCGTGTTTGCCGACGCCGACATTCCGCGTGCAGCGAAATTGCTGGCCACCGCCAAGATCAGAAACGCGGGCCAGGTGTGCATTTCGCCGACACGCTTCCTCGTCGAAGACGCGGCCTACGATCAGTTCGTCGAGCATTTCGTCGCCACGATCAAGTCGATCAAGGTCGGCAACGGGCTGCAAGATGGCGTACAGATGGGGCCGCTCGCAAATGTCCGCCGCGTCGAAGCGATGGAACGGCTCGTCGCCGATGCACGCGAACACGGTGCGAAGGTGCTCGCCGGCGGTGAGCGGATTGGACGCGAAGGCTATTTCTTCCAGCCGACCGTACTCGTCGACACGCCGCTCTCAGCCCGCATCCTGACCGAAGAACCGTTCGGCCCGGTTGCGCCGGTCAATCGTTTCAGCAGCTACGATGAAGTGATCGCCGAAGCCAACCGTCTGCCGTATGGGCTTGCTGCTTACGCGTACACCCGTTCGACGTCGACGGCGGCCGCGCTTTCGGAAGACATCGAAAGCGGCATGATCTCGGTCAACCACCACGGTCTCGGCCTCGCCGAAACGCCGTTCGGCGGCGTCAAGGATTCGGGCTACGGCTCGGAAGGCGGTACCGAAGCCATGGAAGCGTATCTGGTTACCAAGTTCGTCAGCCAGCATCGCTAGACCTTCTGTGACATAACCGGTGCGGTGGTTTGCGCAGTGAACGCTGCGCGAGCCGCCGCACCGGCTCCCCTGGATATACCGCTGCAATGCTGACTAGCGCCTCACAGCGCAGGCCAGCAGGTAGCCCGCTCGCATGCGTGGAGCATTGAACATGAGTCGATCGAGTGCAATCGTCGTTGGTGTGGGTGCGGAAGTGGGCCTGGGTGCAGCGCTGTGCAAGCGCATCGCGCGCGAGGGATATCACGTGTATGTCGCAGGTCGAACGCTCGCGAAACTGACGCAGGTGGTTGAAGCGATCGTTGACGCGGGCGGCACCGCGGAAGCCGTCGTTGCCGACACGACCCAGGAAGCGGACGTGCTCGCGCTGTTCGACAAGGCGATGACGCCACGCGATGACATCGCGCCGCCCGATCTCGTCGTCTACAACGCCGGCAACAACCGATACGTCCCGTTCACCGAACTCAGCGCCGCCGATTTCGAAAGCTTCTGGCGCGTCGGACCGCTCGGTGCGTTTCTGGTTGGACGCGAAGTGGCGCGGCGTATCGCGCCGTCGGGCGGCGGCACGTTGATCTTCACCGGTGCGTCAGCAAGCCTGCGCGGCAAACCGGGCTTCGCGCACTTTGCATCGTCGAAAGCAGGCGTGCGCATGATCGCGCAAAGCATGGCGCGCGAGTTCGGTCCGCAGGGACTGCATGTGGCGCATGTCGTGGTGGACGGCGGCATCGACGGCGAGCGGCTCAGGCAGGCACGTCCCGGTGTGATCGCGGAGCGCGGCGAGAATGGTCTGCTGAACATCGATGCCATCGCCGACATGTACTGGACCCTGCATCGTCAGCATCCTTCTGCATGGACGCAGGAAGTCGATTTGCGGCCGTTCAAGGAAACGTTTTAGGTCTTGGTTCCTGCGTTCGCCTCAGCATGCGTGCACGGTTAACGTGACGATTTCGCGAAGGCGGATAAAGTTAACACAACGGCATTAAAGTTAACAGTGCCGTGTGAGAATTCGCAACATACTCCTGGCGGTTCCGCCAAGTTCCTGGCAAGCTACCGAAATACGACGCCCAACCCGATGTATGCTCGCGATTTGCAGGCATACGGGTGCGTCCCAGCGAGAGTGCAGGCAGACACGAGTTCCCGCCGCTGTCATCGACACTCTTCAGTATTCGAGCATTGGAGGTTCAGTCATGTCGGTCACTGCACGCTCACTTGAAGCCAGCGCTGCGGAGCGATTCGTCCGCGCGTCGAGAAAGGTCGACATGGCGTTTCGCATCGTTCGCGGCGAACCGGCACCGGAAAGCAGGGAGATCGAGCATTCGCTCGCAGTGCTGCAACTCGAGCAGGCACTCGATGAACTGGCCGAAGCCGAGGCGCAGTTCGATATGTCCGTGAACACGGGGACGCCGCGACGGACGAATTGATGCGAACCGTGCGGTTCATATAGGGCAGCGCCAGAACAAAAAAATCGGCACGGCTGCCCGTTCAGGTAGTTTTTCTATTCCCCTCCGAACGACCTCGAAGCACAACCCTCCGCGATGCCACACAGCGCGGCGGATTGTTCGCATTCGGGAAGCACTCTTTTCGCGTTCAGCCTCTTTATCCGTCGGTCCATCTTGACTACCGTGTGACGATGCGCCGATTGCGTTCGGCACGATGCACTCGAAATGGAATCCCACGTATGACACGCGCCCTATCGGCAGACAAAGCTGCGTTGCTTGCTCATGCCAGTCAGTCGAGCCTCGACTATCTGCTCGCCCAGCGCAGCATGCGCGAAATCGCGCGCAGGCGTAACGACGCGCTGCGTTCGCTACAGATCAGTGCCGCGCAATTCTGCCTGCTCGCGCTGCTGTATCGCGCCGAGCCGCCAACAGTCAGCGAACTCGCGCAAGAGATGCAGATGGAAACCGCACACGTATCCGCACAACTGAGCATTCTGATGCGCAGGGCACTGGTCGCGGCGCATGTAGGGCAAGGCGAGCGTCGACGCAGACGCCTCACGCTCACGCCATACGGTCAGTCCGTGCTGCTCGACGCGCTGCCGTTGTGGATCGCAGCCGCGGACGATGCTCAACCGTCGCCCTTGCGCCCGCAGCTTGCCGCTGCCGGCCGCAATGGCCTTGTTCTCGACAGTTGAGGTCCGCGAGCCAGGTCTCTCGCGCCGCGAAGTGAGGCGTACGGTACGCAGCATTTAACAAACGCCGCGAAGCGACACGGATCGTAGGTATGATCTGACAGGCAGTTCCCAACCTCAAAGGAGCATGCCATGAGTAACACACCCACCATCGTTCTGGTTCACGGTTTCTGGGGCGGCGCCGCGCACTGGAGCAAGGTCATCGTCGAATTGACACGCAAGGGGTATACGTCGATTCGCGCTGTCGAACTTCCGCTAACCTCGCTCGCCGAAGACGCCGGGCGCACCCGCAAGATGGTCGCGCAGCAGCAAGGCCCAGTGTTGCTGGTCGGTCATTCGTATGGCGGCGCGGTTATCACCGAAGCCGGCGATCTGCCGAACGTAGTTGGGCTCGTCTATATCGCCGCCTTCGCACCGGACGCGGGAGAAAGCCCCGGCGGCATTACCCAGCAGAACCTTCCGGCCGCGGCCGCCAATCTCGAACCCGACAGCGACGGCTACCTGTGGGTTAAAGCAGACAAATTCCATGAGAGCTTCTGCCAGGATCTGACGCCGGACGAAGGCCTCGTGATGGGCGTCACGCAGAAGGCGCCGCTCGCGAGCACCTTCGGCGACACCATCACTGCACCTGCGTGGAAGCAGAAATCATCGTGGTATCAGATCTCGAGCAAGGACCGCATGATCGCGCCGGAAAACCAGCAGATGATGTCGGCACGACTCCATGCTCGCAAGGTGATTACGCTCGATTCGAGCCACGCTTCGCTTGCGTCGCGGCCGGTCGAAGTCAGTGCGTTAATCGATGAGGCTGCGCGCGCAACAGCCAATGCGTAGTCGCGAAAGCATCAGCGACGGTTTTTTCGTCCCCACGCGTTAAATGCAATTCGCCATCGTGTCCGGCGGATCATCAGGGGCTCAAAACATGTCGCGTAGCGCACCTTACTGTCATACCCCTTCGGCGATTGCTCCCGTACTCTGGCTCACAGGCGTACGGGGCGCCGGCAAATCGCGCATTGCATCCGGTGTGCAGGTCCGGCTCGTCGCTTTCGGCGCGCAGGCCGTGGTTCTCGACGGGGATACGATCCGCTCGGGTTTGAGCGAAGACCTCGGATACGATCCAGACGCGCAGACCGAGAACATCCGCCGCATCGCGCATTGCGCCGATCTGCTGAGCAGACAGGCGGTCATTCCGATCGTGGTCGCGATCGCACCGCTTGCGTCGCACCGCAGGCTGGCGCGGGAAATCATCGGCGACGCGTACTTCGAGATCTTCGTCGACACGCCGCCGCCAGTCGATCCGACCAGCGCAAGAAGTCCGCACACGCAGGACGATCCCGGCCGCGTCGCGCAGCTTGCCGACGGCTTCGATCGCTACGAACGCCCGGGCCGTCCGGATCTCGTCGTCAGCCGGTTCGACCTGTCGACCATCGACGCAATCGAAACGATCATGCGCCGTGTGCCTCCGGTGCTCTGGATCAGCGAACCCGATGAAGCAGCCAGTACCGGCAAGGCGGCCGGTCTCGATCTCGGGCGCGATCCGATGCGCAAGCTGCCCCTGAGCAACTGAGCGCACGCCCTGCTCAAGCCTGCGGCCCCAGCGGCGCAACGTTTTCGCGCGCTCTCTCCGGGCTGCTGCGCAATGCGAATTCTTACGAAAACCTGTCGCCCACTCGCGCTTCCATACTTTTTTGCAATTGCGCGACGGATTCCCGCTAAGTCTCCGTTTAAGACTCGACGCCCCAATTTCTGGCGCCCGTACTTGGAACCCACATGAGACCAGTCAACCTCGCAAAATATCTCGTCGCCCCGCTAGCCGCGCTTGCCGCGTCCGCCACCTTCGCTCAGGCGATCATCGTTACCCCCACGGCGCCGCCCCCGCCGGTGCGCGTGGAAGTCGTTCCGACGCCGCGCGCGGGCTACGTCTGGGATCGCGGACACTGGCGCTGGATCAATGGCGCCTATGCGTGGGTGCCCGGACACTGGCAACTCGTGCGAGTCGGCTATCACTGGGTGCCCGGTCACTGGGCGCAGTTCGGACCGCGCTGGCGCTGGATCGAAGGTCACTGGGCTTGACGCGCGTGTTCTGGCCGGTCGTGTCGTCGTGCCACCACGACCAGCCTGCTATCGCGCTGTAGCCGTCATATATTGATCAGGTATGCCGCGGAGAAATGCTCCGGGCGCATCGAGCAGCAAGCGGACAACATCGATCTGAGCGGGGATGAACGGCACGTGAAGCAAGTCCGGATGAAGTGTCGGCGAGACCGGCGGACTGCGCACTCGACGCGCGAAGGCTGCGCGCGTTGAGTGAACAGGACCCCGACGCCGAATTGATTGAACGGGTGGGCCGACGCGATTCGGCGGCCGTCCGTACGCTGATGGAGCGCAAGCTGCCGCGGCTGCTTGCGCTCGCCACGCGTATGCTGGGAGATCGCATGGAAGCCGAGGATGTCACGCAGGAAGCCTTTATCCGCATCTGGAAACAGGCGCCGCACTGGCGCACCGGCGAGGCGCGCTTCGATACCTGGCTGCATCGCGTCGCGATGAATCTGTGTTACGACCGCCTGCGGGCCAACCGCGAGAAACCCACCGATGACGAAGACGGCCTGCCCGATCTCGTCGACCCCGCCATCGCGCCCGACGAAAGGCTCGAGCATCGCTCGCGCGACGAACAGATTCGCGCGGCGCTGGCGACACTGCCCGCGCGCCAACGGGAAGCACTGGTACTCAATTATTATCAGGAGCTATCCAACATCGAAGCGGCGGGCGTGATGGGCATTACGGTCGACGCGCTCGAAAGCCTGCTCTCGCGCGCACGCCGCAACCTGCGCGCGCAACTGACGAATAGCAGCCACAGCAAGGACACACGATGACCCCCGAACGATTCCGTGTACTTGTCGACGCCTACGGAAGCGACCCGCACCGCTGGCCCGAAGACGAACGCGCCGCATCGATGGCATGGGCGCAACAGCATCGCGACGAAGCCGATGCGATGCTCGCGAGCGCCAGCGAGCTCGACGACTGGCTGGAAAGCTATGTGGTCGCCGCGCCCGATCGCGAGCTGCGGCGGCGTATCGTCGGCGGAGCGCCGCGGGCACCTGAGGCACGCTCGGTGCCCGGACGGCGCACGTGGTGGCCAGGTCTGGCGCTTGCTGGCGCAGGGCTGACGGGCGGACTCGTCGGCGCATTGGCGGTATCGCTTTTCGTGCTGGCGGGTTCGTCCCATATCGGCACAGAAGCGGCTTATCAGAACACGACTTTCAGTAGTTCTGCTTTCGACTGGAGTAGTGAATGAGCGACGAAATACGGGCGCGGAACCCGAAGTGGCTGCTGATCGCGTCGCTGGGACTGAATATCTTCATGCTCGGCGCGCTCGCAGGCGGGGCCGGGCAATACCTTTACTCGCACTGGCACGAAACGGCAAAGCAGCCTGGCGCACCGCGTTTCGCCGCGGAGCAGTTGTCGGCCGCACAGCAACAGGAATTCGTCGAGACCTTGCGGGATGCGCGCCGTGAAGCGCGGCAGTACGGACAGGCAGCCGTGAACGGACGCAAGAATGTGCTCCGTCTGCTGGCAGCATCGCCCCTCGATCAGGCGGCGCTCGATGCGGCGATCACCAGTACTCGCGAAGCCGATGTCGCCTTCAGAACGCATGTGGAGCAACGTGTCGTCGAGTATGCGGCAGCGCTGACGCCGGAGGAGCGCGTCAAGTTCGCCGAAGGTCTGCAGAAATACGGGTCGTGGCACTTGCCGCCGGCGCAGCGGCCACTGCCCGACAACGAAGAAAAATAGCGTTCTTGCGACGGATTTTCGGGTTGCCACCGTTTAATGGAGCGGGGAATTCTCCCGCCTATGTCAAACGGTACTCACTCATCATGAAATCAAGAATCCTGCTCGCTCTATGTCCTGCGCTGCTCGTCGGTGCACTCTCGGGATGCGTGGTCGCCCCGGTCGAACCTGCTGGGCCGCCACCGGGCGTAGCGTACGTCGCACCGGTCGAGGTGGCGCCGGCGCCGGGTTATGTGTGGCGTTATCACGCGCGGTATGGCTGGGGGTGGTGGCATCCGCATCATGGGTGGTATAGGGGGTGGCGTTAAGCCAGGCGGCGGTTGCTGAGCGGGTACTGGTGCGTTTCGCTGCGACCCGGCGTCCAGTCACCCGCCAGGCTTCCCTTCCGCGAGCCCGAGAACAGCACGCTGGACTGCCTCCGCAATCTCTTCACTGGTCTCCTCGCCCGGGACCGCGCGCGCTAAAGTCGCGCCGCCCACCAGCACGGACAGCATGACCCATGCACGGGCCCGACGTTCAGCCTCGGTGCCGTTAACAAGCCCCGCGGCGACGGCCTCCATGACACGCCGCAGTTCGACTTCGTAAGCAGCGCGAGTGGTCGGATCGGTGCGCTCGATCTCTGCAGACAGACTCTGCAAGGTGCACGCGTCGCCGAGTTCGCACGTCCTTTTGAATCCCATGTAGCGCGCGGCAAACGCAGCAACCCAGCCCGCGCCATGCTCTTCGCGCGACCGCTCAACCCCTTGCCTGAGCCCGCTCAACCCAGCCGTCACCGCAGCGCCAAACGCTTCCGCCTTGGAGCGAAAGTGGCCATAGAACGCACCGTGCGTCACACCCGCCTCGCGAGCCAGTCCGTCGACACCGCTGCCACCATAACCCTGCCTGCGAAACCCACGGCCGATCGCGGCCACAATGCGGGCCCGGCTTTCTTCCTTATGCCCCTGCGCGTAGCGTCCCATGCTGCTCTCTCAAATAAGATGACGTCCGTCACATAATAAACATTGACAGCATTACGCTCGTAACTTAATGTCGCAACGCGGTACCGGTGGTCATTACTCCAGGGAGATGTACATGCCGATCGTCCGTATCCCCCGCCCGACTCCGACTCCCGATGGCGAAGCACTCGCCGGCTGGTCGCGGCGACACTTCACCCGTTCGGCGCTCGGCGTTGCCGCAGCCTCATTGCTTCTCACGCGCGGCACCAGCATCGCGCAGACCATTCCAGTTCAGATGAAGGGTATTACGCGTACCACGCTGGAACGCCATGCAATTCCCGATACAGACCAGGAACTGCGTATGGATCTGGTCACGCTCCTGCCCGGTGTTTCGGCGCCGCTCCACCATCATCCCGTCGCGGGTCTGAACTACATCATCGAGGGTACGGCCGAGTCGGCGTATGGCAACGATCCGCCTCGGCTCTACCACGCGGGCGAGAGCCTGCAGGACCAGGCGATGGTGCCGCATACCTTGTTCCGCAACGTGGACGACCACGCAGTGCTGCGCTTTCTGATTTTTTCCACCATCACGGTTGGGCAACCGTACACCGTCGTTCCGTAGGCACGACCAGGCACACTGGCCTTTCATACGCGAGCCGGACCATGAAGGTGGCCATCGGATCGAACTCGTCCAGGATGCGCCCTGCGCTTCCCTTGCCTCGGGAACTTGATCATGAAAACAAGAAGCCTTGTCGCAGCGATAATTCTTGCGGTCGGATTTTCGGGTGTTGCCGGTGCGCAAGTTATGGTGGTCGGCATCGATACGAAGCTGGTTTTCAACGACCAGGGCCAGCGTGTGAACAGGCAACCCGGTGAAGACCTGGTTCAGTTCTACGATCTGAAGGACCCTGCCCACCCTGAGCTGATCGGCGCGCTGCCACTCACCAATTCCGTGGTCGGACCGCCGACCAACCTCGCAGTGACACCCGATCAGAGTCTCGCGTTGATCGCCAACTCGCTCAACTGGCAACCGGTGGACGGCGGCACATGGAAGCCTGTGCCAGATGACAGGCTATTCGTAGTCGACCTGACAGCGCGGCCGCCGAAACTCATTTCGACGGTCAAGGTCGGATCGCAACCATCCGGTCTGGCAATCGATAGAACCGGGACATTGGCGCTGGTCGCCAACCGCGACGGCAAGTCGATATCCGTTCTGTCCATTCACGGCCAGGACGTGCAGGTCACCGACACAGTTCAGATGAACGACGAAGTAACTTCCGTCGCGATCACACCGGACGGCAAGCGCGCACTGGTTGCCAAATTCCTCGCGCACAAAGTAGCCGTGTTATCGATCGACGACGGCCATGTGCAACCGACTGGCTACGAGATGCCGGCCGGCCTCTTTCCCTATACGGTCACCATTACACCGGACGGATACACGGGCCTCGCTGGCAACACCGGCAAAGCCGATTCGAATGGCAACGTCGACCCCGTGACCGTGATGGACTTGCAGGCTTCGCCGCCCCGCGTGGTCGATTACGTGACGGCAGGAGATTCAGTTGAAGGGCTGGTCGTCAGTCCGCGCGGCGACTTCGCACTGGCGACCATCCTGAACGGAAGCTACGATGCGGCGATCGATTCATGGTTCCGCCACAAGACAGGTCTAGCCGTCTTACTGCGCATCAAGAACGGACGCATCAGCCGCGCCGACACGATCGAAGTTGGAGCGTTCCCCGAAGGGGCAGCGTTCTCGCCGGACGGACGCTATGCGTACACCGGCAACTACGCGAGCAACACGATCTCCGTGCTGCGGGTTCAGCGTGACGGTCATCTCGTCGATACGCACGCGGACATCGCACTGCCAGGTCCACCAGGATCGCTACGGGTCGGTTCGCAGTAAAGTAGCGTCTTCCAACAAAAAACTGGACCAGACACTCGATGAAATTCGACACCGTCGTGCTCGGCGCGGGCATTGTGGGCGTGTCCATCGCCGTGCATCTTCAGAAGCGCGGCCGCGCGGTTGCGCTCGTGGATCGCAAGCTCCCCGGCAACGAGACATCGTTTGGCAACGCCGGGCTGATCCAGCGCGAAGGCGTTTATCCCTATGCCTTTCCTCGCAACATTCTCAAGTTGCTGCAATACGCACGCAACGAATCGCTCGACGTTCGCTATCACGCTGACGCGATGTTGAAGGTTGCGCCTTTCCTGTGGCAGTACTGGCGCAATTCGCATCCAGTGAAACATGCGGCGATTGCGCGCTCCTATTCGACGTTGATCGAACATTGCGTCAACGAGCATCGCGCGCTTGCCGCCGAGGCCGGCGCCAGCGAATTAATACGTCCCACTGGATGGATCAAGGTCTTTCGCACCGCGGCAAAACAGGACGCGGAAACGAAGACCGTCGAGCAGTGGCAGCGGGAATTCGGCGTCACGTTCGAAGCGCTGGATCCGGCGCGCCTGCGACAGGTTGAACCCGACCTCGACACGTCGTTGTTAGGCGGACTGCGTTTCACCGCCTCCGATTCGGTCAGCGATCCCAATGCGCTCGTCACCGCGTATGCAAAATATTTCGAGCGCCTCGGCGGACGGTTTCTGATCGGCGACGCCGATACGCTTCGCGATGGCTGGCAGGTCGACACGGACGAAGGAACGATCGAGGCGGCGTCTACGGTGATTGCATTGGGACCATGGTCCGCACGCGCGACCGAGCGCCTCGGTTATCGCCTGCCGCTCGCTGTCAAACGCGGCTATCACATGCACTACGCACCTGAAGCGCAGGCACGTTTGAACCATCCGGTGCTCGACATCGAAAACGCTTATCTGCTCGCTCCGATGGCACGAGGCATCCGGTTGACGACAGGCGCGGAAATTGCGCGAGTCGATGCGCCGAAAACTCCGGCGCAATTAACCGCGGTCGAGCCGATCGCACGCAAGCTATTCCCGCTAGGCGCACGCCTCGACGATGAACCGTGGATGGGCCGACGCCCCTGCACCATCGACATGATGCCGATCATCGGACCCGCTCGACAGCACGAGAATTTGTGGTTTGCATTTGGCCATGCGCATCATGGCTTGACGCTTGGGCCCATCACCGGCCGGTTGGTCGCCGAGATGATGACCGGTGAACCCGTGACGGTGGATATGCATCCGTTCAGGGTCGAGCGGTTCTAGATATGCATGGTGGATGCGATCGTCACGTTGACGATCGCGACGCTATGGCACGCCTTGTCATACGTGGTAGCCTCGATCCGAATCCAACGCCCGTCGTCAGGAGTCGCAGATGAATGGCACCACGCTCGACGCATATCGCCAGTTGCAAAAGCAGATTCAATCCGATATCGATGCCTGCAAGAGCGAGCATAAGCGTCAGATGCAAAGCGCACGTAACAACGTGGCGAAGGCATCGATACAAGCGCTTAACCTGCTGGCGGACGGCGACTCCTGGTTCGACTATCCGTTGCCATCGCAAGGACATCTTCCCACCGACGTGATCGTGTCGCTCACGGACCTGCTGCACCTCGATCCCAAACCACTGAAGCTCGCTCACTACGGCGACGCCACAACCGCGTTGCTTGGCACCTCGAAACGCGAGCGGCTAATCGCTACGTTAAAAGACCCGGCACATGCGCCATTCGACGCGATTCTTTTCTCGGGTGGCGGCAACGATCTGGTCGGCGATGCATTCAGGTTCTGGCTACACGACGCAGCATCGGTCAACAAAGACTTCAAGCTCGCCACCAACGACGCCGCACTGCAGGACATCATCGATATCGTGCGCCGCGCGTATCGCGATCTGATCGCCGTTCGCGATGAATATGCCGACGGCGCTTATCTGTTCTTTCATCAGTACGATTACGCCACGCCGACGAACGCGTCCATCTGCGACGGACTCATCGGGCCGTGGCTGCAACCCTCGTTCATCGATCGTGGCTGGGCGCCGCCCGTCGATGCGCAATTCCTCGTGAACGGTCGCGGCGTCGTATCGGAAATACTGATCGAATTTGCGAACATGCTCAATGAATTGAGCACACCGACGAATAAGATCGTAGTAGTGAAAACGCAGGGCATCCTGAACCCCGATACCGACTGGGCCAACGAACTGCATCCGACGCATGACGGATTCGGCAAGATTGCCGCGGCGTTTCAGCAAGCATTGCAGGCGGTATTTGGCGAGCGTGCAGCGGTGCACCGGTAGTCGATGCCGTCGCGCCACTCCGATCATTCAGCGGCCACGCAGGAGAGAAGCATGAGAGCACAGCATCTTCGCTTCACATCGTTCTGGAAGAGAGTCCGGTCAACCCTGGTGTCATTGTTCGTTCTCGTGGCTGGGGCCTTCTGCGCATCGGCAGCTCATGCGCAAACCTGTCTCGATGGGCAGTACAGCAGCCTGTCTCAAGGTGCCTACACGTTGCAAAACGACGAATGGGGGTTGAACGGCGATTCGGGCGGATGGCAGCAGATCTGCAGCGGTAGCGCGAGCTCGGGTAGCTTCAGTTCCACCTGGTACTGGTCCAGCGGGACCGGTTCGATCAAGGCCTATCCAGGCATCTATCGCGGCTGGCAGGACGGCGGCAGCTGGTCGCCCGACGCCGGCGGTTTCCCGCAGCAAATTTCGGTGCAGGGATCGATGCCGACGAGCGTTTCGTTCAGTATGAGCGGCAACAATCAGTACGATGCTGCTTACGATCTGTTCTTCAGTCCGAGTACCAATCCCGGCTCTCCTTCTGCGGAGATGATGGTGTGGCTCAGCTATTCGGGCAATCAACCGGCGGGCAGCAAGGTTGCATCCGGAGTGAGCCTGGGTGGAATGAGCGGGACGTGGGATGTGTGGTCGGGGAATGTGGGCTGGCCTGTCTACACCTTCGTCCGCGATACGCAGGTGACGAGCTTTAGCGGGAATCTGCAGCCGTTTGTCTACTACCTGAGCTATACGAATTCGTGGTTGAACAGGAGCTGGTATGAGATGGACATCCAGTTCGGTGCGGAGATCATTCAGAGCAACGGTGCGAATGGGTCGATCAACGTGTCGAATTTTTCTGCATCGGCGAATTGAGCATCGACACGCCGTGTGTCGATGCCCTGACGGATCTGCTCAAGCGAGTGCCGACATACGTGCGCGCACGGCGCCCTGATCGATACCAAGATGCCCAGCGAGCCAGTCGCAGATAAATTCCTGACCCAGCGTCGGATTGTCGATCTGACAATGCGCGGCGCCTGTTTCAGCAGGATCGAACAGCCTCAGTTCAGCATCGACGCCATTCGCTCTGGCGTAATCGTAGGTGTCGGTTGCTGTTTTCAGTCCGAGCCAGTCTTCCGTGCCCTGCAACACCAGATAAGGCATGTCGATCCGGTTGATCACCCCTTCTAACCGGAACGCTTTGGCCTTTTCGACGACCTCTTCAGCGGTCGCACAACCGAACACCCATTTCAGGTGTCGCCAGATCAACCGTTCCGGCGTCGCGAGCCAGCCCTCGAACAACGACGACATATCGAACATGACGGAATCGGACACCGTCGCGACGAGTCGCTTCTCAAACGACGCCGCACGCGCCGCGTACACACCGCCGACGCTCGCACCATACAGCGCGATTTTCGCGGGATCGACATCGGAGCGCGTCAGCAGATAGTCGATGCACGCGCCGACCGGCACGTGCGTATCCGGACGATTGACGATCTTCTGGCGTCGCAGCGTGCCACCCTGGCCCGGCATGTCCACGAGCAACAGCGACATGCCGCGCGTCAACGCATGCTTTGGCATCTCGTGCAGCAGTTCGTCCTTGTACTCGTCCAGCCCGCCAAACGCGATCACGACAGGCGAGCGAACGCTGCTGTCCGCGCATGGCAGAAAGTAGGCGTCGAGGTGCGCGCCGTTTTCGTACGGAATGGCCACGACCTCTCCGGCCGGATGCAGCCCGGCCAGATAGCGATGCGAGCAACGTTCGACGCTGTCGAACGTGTCGACGCGGCGCGGATCGTCGTGCGCCAGGTAGAACTCGGACGACCGGTAGTAGTTCGACGCGCGTAGCCAGTTGCTCGAAGCCGTCCGAAAGCGTCCACGCGCGAACGCCTCTTCGGCGCGCCACTCGCTTTTCTGCGCGAACACCTGCCACTCGCGATACCAGCTCTCGGTGTCGCCAGGCGTCATGCGCGACGCCGCTGCGAAGCACTCGCTGATCAGGCTCGCCCCCTCCTGCGCGCCGCCGAGCGTCCGCGCGAACTGGAAACTCAGTTCAGGCTCGCCGGGCCACTGGACCCAACCTTCCTTCTGATAACGACCGGATGAAGCTTGCGATGGTGTCGACATGAGACCCTTCCATTTACATATATGTAAAAATACGGACGTGCGAAGACCCAACCAGTGCGAAGGTTGTGGTCATGAACGGCGCCCGAGCTCGAGCAGTCAATCTGCTCCTGCCGGCCAGTCTAGCCAACTTCTCGCACCTTTGCATGTAATTCACAATTTCTCTTATATACACTTGTTTTAAAACGGAATTATTGTTACATATACGTAAATTAAAAGTGCCTTGGCAGCCTGATCGAGCCACCATGCAAGGAAGCCCCCGATGAACAGAAAGTCACGTGCCACATCGATTCTTGCGGCCCTTCCCGCCCAGGTGGTGAAAAAACCGTCGTCGCGCATTCCGCCGGAAGCCATCGGCCAACGCCTGCGGCATTTGCGCAAATCCAGAGATCTCTCGCTCTCCGATGCCTCTCGCCTGACGGGCGTGCCGGAAGCCACGCTGTCGCGCATCGAAACGAGCAAGATGTCGCCGACGTTTGGAATGCTCTACAAGATCGTCGAAGGGCTTGGCTTCGACTGGCAGGACATGCTCGCTGCACCGTCGAAAGCGCCGTCGGCGGTTAGTGTGTCGCGCCTCGACGAGATTGCGTTCACGCGTCTCGCCGATATTCCCTACAGCTACGCACTGCTGCATCGGGGGAATACCGGAGGGCTCACGCCGCTGCGAATGCGCGTCCACGCGACGAGCGTCGAGGAAGCCGGTGGACTTGCCGGACATACCGGCTTGGAATTCTGCTACGTGCTCTCGGGCACGCTGACGTTGAGCTTCGACGGCAAAGAACCGGCCACGCTGGTGGCCGGCGAAAGCGCGCTGTTCAGCAGCGCTACACCGCATGCGTACACGACGTCGCAGCCCGACGACACGGAGATTCTCATCGTGCTGACGAATCGGGATTCCACGGTTCGTTTCTGATTTCCTGTGTCGATCGCGAGGGCACGCACCCATCCGGAATCCCGATCATGTCGTTTGCCGGACGCTGCCGGTCGCACGAAGTATCCAGCGCGGCGCGAAATGCGACACCCAGCCCGCAGCCGATCCGATTGCGCCGGCGGCCGCCAGTTGCACCACGTTCTCGATCGACGGCGCGAGCTCCGACGCAAACCAGGTGACGAGACCGAGGAAGTAGGCGAGCAGGTTGTTCATCACCGGCATGCCGCGAATCCCGACGACAACGATCGCCACCGCGAACACGACGATCGGCAACGCCACACCGACACCCAGCGCCGGCGCCAGCATGCCGATGCCCGTGGCAGCCAGGGTACCGATCGATATGCCCAGCCAGACACAGCCCAGGTTTTCGACCGTGGACCGGGTGGTCAACCCGCGCGAGAAAAATGCGATCCAGCCCATGAACATGGCCCAGACGGGTAGCGACAGCGCGAGGGCCGTAGCGGAGGCGATAGCAGCCGAGACAGCAGCGACTACGGTAATCAGGACGTAGCCCTGACGGGAAGTACGAGGGTGGTTCATAAGAGGCTCCGGTGAATGATGGAAGGCCGACGTCCGCAATCGGCTAAACGACGGTGAAAGCATTTTGTACGATTCATTTTCTACAATCATCGGCCAAATATTGCTTTTACTATTCCATTTACATTAACAAACAGCTGCTATTTCGAAGCTCCGACACGCACCCGAGGCGTGCAGTCGCGCACCGATTGAACGCGATACAAGCTTCATCCGCGTGCAACGCACTCCATACGATGACCGATCGCTACGCCATATCGCGCATGGCACGCTTATCGCTTGAACGCAGCGCAGGAGCCGGTAGCAGCATCCGGTTTAGTAGTCACAATCTGGCAATGGACGACTAGGGTTCCGGTTCGCATCGAGGTCATCGACATGACCGCCTGCGAATGCTGGTCCGAGAGTTGTCGACCTCAGGCGAGGTTACACGGCGGGATAAAAGCCCGGGAGAGAACGCGATGCGTCGCGCCGCTCCTGCCGTCGATAACCGCCCCTGCGAGGTCAACCTCATGCGCAAGCTCCGCCTGTTTGCTGTCGCCGCCTTACTCTGCGTTCTCTCTCTTTCCGCCGCCACTCCGTCGTTCGCCGCTGGACGCAAGGACTTCAAGGTCTGCTGGACCATCTACGCCGGCTGGATGCCGTGGGGTTATGCCAAGACCCAGGGCATCGTGTCGAAGTGGGCGAAGAAGTACGGCATCACCGTCGATGTCGTTCAGCTGAACGACTACATCGAATCGATCAACCAGTACACCGCCGGCAAGTTCGACGGCTGCGCGATGACCAACATGGACGCGCTGACCATTCCGGCAACCGGTGGCGTCGACACGACGGCGCTGATCGTCAGCGACTATTCGAACGGCAACGACGGCGTGCTCATCAAGGGCAACGGCAAGAAACTCACTGACCTGAAAGGCCAGTCGATCAATCTCGTCGAGCTGTCGGTCTCGCACTACCTGCTCGCACGCGGCCTTGAAACCGTCGGCATGAGCGAGCGCGACATCAAGGTGGTCAACACGTCCGACGCCGATATCTCCGCGGCGTTCGCTACGCCATCCGTTCACAACGCGGTGACGTGGAACCCGATGCTCGCGCAATTGAAGGCGCAACCCAACGTCACTGAAGTGTTCGATTCGAGCCGCATTCCCGGCGAGATCATGGACATGATGGCCGTCAACACGAAGACGCTGCAGGACAACCCCGCGCTTGGCAAAGCGCTCACGGGTGCCTGGTTCGAGATGATGCAACTGATGCACAGCGACAGCGCCGACAGCCGCGCAGCGTTGACCTCGATGGCGAAAGCGTCGGGCACCGATCTCGCGGGCTACAAGGCGCAACTCTCGACCACCGCGCTCTTCTACACGCCGCAACAGGCACTCGATTTCGCGACCAGCCCGAACCTGCCGAAGATCATGACGCGCGTCGCGCAGTTCTCTTTCGATCATGGCCTGCTCGGCCAGGGCGCGGCGGATGCCGGCGCGGTCGGCATGGCGTTCGACAAGGGCGTCGTGATCGGCAGTAAGGGCAATGTGAAGCTGCGCTTCGATCCGGCCTATGTGCGCATGGCCGCGGAAGGCAAGCTCTAGCAGCCGCCCGACCTGACCCAACTGCAATCCGTTCCAAGGAAAGTCCCATGCGACTCATCAACCGACACCCCAGCCGCAGCGGCGCGCTGATGCTGCTGTTGTTGCCGTTCGTGCTGCTGATCGCGGTGTACTTCACCGGTTCGGCATTGCGGCTGCAGGCCAACCCCGACGACAAGCTGTTGCCGGGCGCCACGCAGATGGGCACGGCGATACACGAGTTCGCGTTCACCGAGGACAAGCGTACCGGTGAGTACCTGCTCTGGCAGGACACCGCGTCGAGCATGCGGCGACTCGCGATCGGTCTCGTCGCGAGCGCGGCACTCGCACTCGTGTTCGGCATCTTTACCGGCACGCTGCCGCTCGCTGGCGCGACGCTCACGCCGTTCATCACTGTGATCTCGATGATTCCGCCGCTCGCTGTACTACCGATCCTGTTCATCGTGTTCGGTCTCGACGAGCTGTCGAAGGTCGTGCTGATCGTGATCGGCATCACACCGATGATGATTCGCGATCTCCAGCAGCGCACGCGCGAAATCCCTGAAGAGTTATGGGTGAAAGCGCAGACACTCGGCGCAACTAGCTGGACGCTGATCCTGCGCGTGATCGTGCCGCAATTGCTGCCGCGGCTCCTGGTCGCGGTGCGGCTTGCGTTGTGCTCAGCGTGGCTCTTTCTGATCGCCGCCGAAGCGATTGCGTCGACCGATGGCCTCGGCTACCGCATCTTCCTCGTGCGTCGCTACCTCGCGATGGATGTGATCCTGCCGTACGTCATGTGGATCACGCTGCTCGCGTGGCTGATCGACGAAGCGTTGCGCCGCGTCACGCAATGGGCGTTCCCCTGGTACGGCGAGGCCCGCTGATGATCGAAATCCGCAACGTCTGGAAAGAGTACGGCGACCAGGTCGTGCTTGAACGTGTGAACCTGCGTATCGAGGACGGCGAGTTCTGCTCGATGGTCGGTGCGTCGGGCTGCGGCAAATCGACCTTCCTGCGACTGCTGCTCGGTCAGGAACGGCCTACGCGCGGCACCATCCTGCTAGATGGCGCACCGTTGCCGGCGGAGCCCGACGCGCATCGCGGCGTCGTGTTTCAGCGCTACTCGGTGTTTCCACACCTGAGCGTGCTGCGCAACGTGCTGCTCGGTCTCGAACTGCCGCACGCGCGTTTCACCGGGAGACTGTTCGGCTCACGCCGATTGATCGCGCGCGACGAGGCTGTCGCAATGCTCACGCGCGTCGGTCTCGTTGATGCACTCGACAAATATCCGCATCAGTTGTCGGGCGGTATGCAGCAGCGCCTCGCACTCGCCCAGGCACTCGTGATGAAACCACGTGTGCTGTTACTCGACGAACCGTTCGGCGCGCTCGATCCAGGCATCCGCCGCGACATGCACGAACTGTTGCTGAAGCTGTGGCACGAAACCGGTCTGACAATCTTCATGGTCACACACGACCTGAAGGAAGGCTTCACGCTCGGCAGCCGGATGCTCGTCTTCGACAAGGTGCGCGTCGATCCGCAGGCGCCCGGCGCCTATGGCGCGCGCATCACCTACAACATTCCGTTAGAGCGCAACCGCGACGCGCAGCACGGCTCTGCCGCAGCGATGCCGCACGCCCTTGCGCTCTGACAGATTCACTCAAGAACCCGACATGAATGACATGAACACCTCTCCCATATTGCTCGAAGAGACCTTGCCTGGCGGCGGTCACACTTCGCTGATCGTCAAACGCGGACAACTACTGCGTATCACCGATCTGCGTGGCGGCGCAAACGTCAGCCTGCTGCTCTTCAACGCAGTGGAAAAAAGCGAACGCCTGAACCTCCCCGACACGCTCAAATGTCAGCACACGGCCAAACTCACGCAAGGCCATTGCCTGTACTCAGACATGGGCCGTGTACTCGCGGCGATCGTCGCCGATACCTGCGGCTGGCACGACAGTCTGGGCGGTGTCTCGGATGCGCGCGAAGTACACGAGCGCTATGGCACGGGTCGCTATCAGGAGTTGCGCAACGCGTTCTTTCGCAACGGCACCGATAACCTGCTCGTCGAACTCGGCAAATGGGGACTCGGCCTCGCCGATCTGTTGATGACGCTAAACCTGTTCAGCCGCGTCGATGCAAGTGAAACCGGTACGCTTAACTTCGTGCCCGGCAATTCGCACGCGGGCGACCATGTCGATCTGTATGCGCCTATGAACACGCTGGTCGTACTTACCGCGATCCAGCATCCGCTCGATCCTCATCCCGAGTACGCACCCAGGCCAGTCAAGCTGACGCTCGTCGCAGCGGACCCACAGGTCGCGGACATCTGCCGGACCTCGTGCGACGAGAACGCACGCGGCTTTGCCAACACCGAGCGGTTCTTTCTTTAAGCGGAGCGCGCCATGACGACCACCACCCTGCTTACCGCCAGCCCGCGCAACCCCGCGGATGCCGTGTATCGCGAAGTCCTCGCCGCCGGCGAGCCGTGGCTGAAGGAACTGAAGGCCGGTCAGACGCTGCGCATTCATGACCTCGAAGGCAATCAGGCTGTCGATACGCTGTTCTACAGCGCCACCGATCCGCGTGAGCGCTACGATCCGCAGCGCACGTTGCGCCGCCAGCAGAGCCTCTATCTGACCACCGGCACCGTGCTGTATTCGAATCTCGGCAATCCGCTGCTGACCATCGTCGCGGATACCTGCGGGCGGCACGACACACTCGGTGGCGCATGTGCGCAGGAGAGCAACACCGTGCGCTATGCACTCGAGAAGCGCTACATGCACAGCTGCCGCGATAACTACCTGCGTGCGTGCGCACACGACGGCCGTCTGTCGAAGCGCGATCTCGGCGCGAACATCAATTTCTTCATGAACGTCCCCGTCACCGCGACCGGCGGCCTCACGTTCGAGGACGGCATCTCCGCGCCCGGCAAATACGTCGAGCTGCGCGCGGAGCAGGACGTGATCGTGCTGATCTCGAACTGCCCGCAATTGAACAACCCGTGCAACGCCTATAACCCCACGCCCGCGGAGCTGTTGATATGGAATTGAAGACCTTGCGCCTCTGGCTCTTCGAGATGCTGCGCGTGCGTGCGGAGCGTTATGGGCTTGTGCGGCGCGGACCGCGTGAGCCGCATGTGCCGCCGCGACGCTGAACTGCTGCACTAGCTTCCGGATACGTGCCGCGGACGACCGCGGCTCGCAACCCCACGTGGCGGGACGGCCCGCCCACGCATTGAACACTCTCTCATGTTCGATACCGTTCTCATCGCTAACCGCGGCGCGATTGCTTGCCGCATCCTGCGCACACTGCGCGAACTCGACGTTACAGGCGTCGCTGTCTATAGCGAAGCCGACCGCGCAAGCCGTCACGTGAGTCTCGCCGATTCGGCTCACAGCCTCGGAGACGGCGCGGCCAGCGTCACCTATCTCGACGTCGAACGCATCCTGCAAATTGCACGTGCCGAACGCGTGCAGGCCATTCATCCCGGCTACGGCTTCCTGTCGGAAAACGCGGCGTTCGCGCAAGCGTGCGAAGCGGCCGGTATCGCGTTCATCGGGCCGACGCCCGAACAGCTTCGCGCGTTCGGTCTGAAGCACACCGCGCGCGCGATCGCTGCCGCCGAGCAGATTCCGATGCTCGAAGGCACGGGTCTGCTCGACGATCTCGACGCAGCCCTGACCGCGGCAGCACGCATCGGTTTTCCGGTCATGCTGAAGAGCACGGCGGGCGGCGGCGGTATCGGTATGCGCGTATGCCGGTCGGCGGAAGAACTCGCCGCGCAGTTCGACGTCGTCAAGCGACTCGGGCAGAACAACTTCAGCGACGCAGGCGTGTTCATCGAGAAATACATCGAGAAGGCCCGGCACCTCGAAGTGCAGATCTTCGGCGACGGCAAAGGCGCCGCGCTCGCGCTTGGCGTGCGCGACTGCTCGGTGCAGCGGCGCAACCAGAAGGTGCTCGAAGAAACACCTGCGCCGAATCTCCCTGACGCTATTGCCGACGCGCTATGTGCCGCTGCAATCCGTCTGGCGCAGGCGGTCAACTATCGCTCGGCCGGTACCGTCGAGTTCGTCTACGACAGCGACGCCGCGCGCTTCTATTTTCTCGAAGTGAACACGCGTCTGCAGGTCGAGCACGGTGTAACCGAACAGGTGTGGGGCGTCGACCTCGTGCGCTGGATGATCGAACTCGCGGCGGGCACGCTTGCGCCGCTTGATGAACTCGCAAAGCATCTGCGCCCGTCGGGCCACGCAATCCAGGCCCGGCTTTACGCGGAAGATCCGGGCCGCGATTTCAAGCCGTGCCCGGGTTTGCTTACCGAGGTCTCGTTCCCTTCCGCCGATGGCCGCGCGTTGCGTATCGACACGTGGATCGAAGCGGGCTGCGAGGTGCCGCCGTGGTTCGATCCGATGCTCGCGAAGTTGATTGCGTGGTCGCCGACTCGCGACGATGCGCGTGCTGCGCTGGATGACGCACTTGACGCTACACGCATCTATGGTGTCGAGACGAATCGCGCCTACTTGCGGCAGATTCTCGCCGACACGCCATTCGCGAGCGGTGCACCGTGGACCCGTTGTCTCGAAGGCTTGCGCTATCGGGCCACAACTGTCGAGGTACTTACTGGCGGTACGCAGACGACGGTGCAGGACCACCCAGGCCGGCTCGGCTACTGGGCGGTCGGCATCCCACCGTCGGGTCCGATGGACGATCGTTCGCTGCGCCTCGGCAACCGGCTGCTCGACAACGACAGCGATGCGGCCGCGCTCGAAATCACGATGAGCGGACCGACGCTGCGCTTTAACACCGACGCAGTCATCGCCGTGACCGGCGCCGCGCTCGCCGTGACACTCGACGACGTCGCACAACCGATGCACACCGCGCTCTTCGTCGCCGCCGGTTCGACACTGGCGCTCGGCGCGATCCGCGGTGCGGGCGCGCGAGCTTACCTGTGCGTGCGCGGCGGTCTCGACGTCGCGCGCTATCTCGGCAGCCGCAGCACGTTCACGCTCGGTCAGTTTGGTGGTCACGGCGGTCGGGCACTGCGCGCGGGCGATGTGCTGCATCTTCAGTCGCTCGCGGACCGCAGCACGGGTGCGGCACTGCCTCACGCGCTTACACCGCGACTCGAAGAGGTGCGCACTGTACGCGTGATCTACGGACCACACGGCGCCCCCGAATACTTCAGCGCGCGATACATCGAGCAGTTCCTCGCCACCGAATGGGAAATCCATTTCAATTCGAGCCGCACCGGCGTGCGATTGATCGGCCCGAAACCCGAATGGACCCGCGCGGACGGTGGCGAAGCCGGACTGCATCCGTCGAACATTCACGACAATCCGTATGCGGTCGGCGCGATCGATTTCACCGGCGACATGCCCGTGATCCTCGGTCCGGACGGCCCGAGCCTGGGCGGCTTCGTGTGCCCGGTGACGATCATCGAAGCCGACCTGTGGCAGATCGGCCAGTTGAAGGCCGGCGACAAGGTGCGCTTCGTGCCTGTCGATATCGCCGCGGCACGCGAGGCAGCACTAGCCCGCGCGCGCGAAGTGGCACAGCTCGACGCACAGGCATACACGTACGTATCTGAGCCTCCGCTGCTAGCGATAGCTTCCGGCAACCGGGCGCAGTCGGTCTCATCTCTCGCATCGCCGATCGTGCTCGACATCGGCCACGCAGACGAACGCCTCGTCGCGCGGCTGTCGGGCGACACGCATCTGTTGCTTGAAATCGGGCCCGCGGAACTCGACATCGCACTACGTTTTCGCGGCCACGCGCTGATGCAGGCACTCGAAGCGCTCGCCTTGCCGGGCGTGATCGATCTCACACCCGGCATCCGTTCATTGCAGGTTCACTACCAGCCGGAACAGCTTCCACTCGCGACGTTGCTCGTGCAAATAGAAGCACATTGGCAAGCAGTGCTGCAGCAACGCGATCTGCGTGTGCCGTCGCGAATCGTGCATCTGCCGCTGTCGTGGGACGACCCGGCCTGCCGTCTCGCGATCGACAAATACATGACCACCGTGCGCCCCGATGCGCCGTGGTGTCCGAGCAATCTCGAGTTCATCCGCCGGATCAACGATCTCGAATCGCTCGAAGCGGTGAAGCAGATCGTCTTCGATGCGCATTACCTGGTGATGGGGCTCGGCGATGTCTATCTCGGGGCGCCGGTCGCCACGCCGCTCGATCCGCGGCATCGCCTCGTCACGACGAAGTACAACCCGGCGCGCACATGGACTGCGGAGAATTCGGTGGGCATCGGCGGTGCATATCTGTGTGTGTACGGTATGGAAGGGCCTGGCGGCTACCAGTTCGTCGGCCGCACGCTGCAGATGTGGAACCGCTATCGCGAGATCGCGGATTTCGCGGGACGTCCGTACCTGCTGCGCTTTTTCGATCAGATCCGTTTCTACGAAGTCTCCGCCGACGAGCTACTGCGCATTCGCGCGGATTTTCCGCTCGGTCGTTATCCATTGAAAATCGAAACGGCCGAATTATCGCTTGCCGACTATCAGGCGTTTCTCGCGCGCGAAGCCGAGGGCATTGCGCGGTTCCGCACGCGTCAGCAGGCCGCGTTCGAAGCTGAACGTCAGCGCTGGCATGAAGCGGATGTTAGCGGCGCTACAACGGAAGCGTCGGAAGCGATCACTGTGGAGGTCGGCGATGCGCCGTTGCGTGACGACCAGATTGCCGTCGACAGCGAGATCGCCGGCAACCTGTGGCAGGTGCACGTGGCACCCGGCGCGACGGTCGCAGTGGGCGATGTACTGCTCGTGATCGAATCGATGAAGATGGAGATTTCCGTGGTTGCGCCGTGCGCGGGCACGATAGGCGAAATCCACGTTGCGCCCGGTTCACCGGTGCGGGCTGGACAGCGTGTGGTTGTGATCGACACGGTGTGACCTGCTTTTGTTCGGCTGCGACAGCAGCCGAACACCCACGCCCTGCGAACCGCCGACGGCTATCCCCCGCGCCGGTTCCGCCGAATCTGATCGAACAACACAGCCAGCAACAGGATGCCACCACGAATCAGATACTGATAGAACGTCGGCACGTTCAGCAGACTCATCGCGTCCTGCACGGAGCCCATAATCAGCACACCGACGATCACACCGGAAATCGTCGCCACCCCGCCCGTCAACGACACGCCACCGAGTACGCACGCGGAGATCACACCGAGTTCGAGCCCGACCGATGTCTTCGGATCGCCGAGACTCATCCGCGACGCGAGCATCACACCCGCAAACCCGGTGACGAGACCCTGCAGCACGAACACCGTGATCTTGATTCGTCGCACCGGTAGCCCCGCCAGCAGCGCGGCTTCGCTGTTGCCGCCCACCGCCAGCACGTTCTTGCCGAACACCGTCCGGTTCAGGATAAAACCGAACACGACGAAACCAATCACATTGCTCCAGATCGGATACGACACGCCGAGAAACGAGCCGCCGCCCAGATCGAAGAAGCGCTCTTCCGAAATCATCACCGCGTCGCCGTTCGACGTGATGAACGCGAGACCGCGCACGACTTCCATCATCGCGAGTGTCACGATCAGCGAATTGATCCGGTAACCCGCCACGAGCACACCGTTGACGAGTCCAACCGCGCCGCCCACCAGCACACCCACGGTCACGCCGAGCAGCACACTATGCGTCGCGGTGATCAGCGTCGACGCGACCACACCGGAAAACGCGACGATCGACGCCACCGACAGATCCACCTCGCCCAGCGCGAGCACGAACATCATCGTGACGGAGATCGAGCCGATCAACGTGACCGACAGCAGCAGTCCCTGAATGTTGCGCGCGCTGATGAAGTCCGGCACGGTGAACGACAGCACCGCAAACAGGATGATGAACACCATCACGATGCCCGACCGGTTAAGCAGATTTCCTATTCGTGTGGTGCGTGTCATCGATGCGCTGCTGCTCGTTGTAGTGGGAACGTCGCTGTCCCGGCCTGTCGATTGTGTTTGCATGTTTCCGCTTCCTGTTGCTCGATTACGGTCGCGCGCACGGTCAGCGCGGCAGCGCGAGCTTGATCAATGCATCGGGCGTGGCCTGCGCACGCGTCAAATCACCGACGATGCGGCCTTCGCGCATCACCAGTACCCGGTCGGCTACGCCGATTACCTCCGCCATATCGCTCGATACCACGAGTACTGTGCGGCCTTCATCGGCGAGACCGTAGAGCAGGCCATAAATCTCGCTGCGCGCACCGACGTCGATACCGCGTGTGGGTTCGTCCATCAGAAACACGTCGATCTCTTCGGCGAGCCAGCGCGACAGGATCACCTTCTGCTGGTTGCCGCCGGACAACGTGCCGATCTGTGTATTGCCATCGCGCGTCTTGATGGCGAGGCGGTTTACGTACTGCGACGTGACGCGCGCTTCGCGGCGCTGGTTCAGGATATTGAAACGACTGAAGTGACGCCGGCAGCTCAGATTCAGATTGTCCGAAACCGAAGCGATCGCGACGATCCCCTCCTGCTTGCGGTCTTCGGGACAGAGCGCGATGCCGGCGCGCACCGCATCACGCGGCGAACGAAAGCGGCGGCGTTCGCCCTTCAGCACGATCTCGCCGGCTGTCGGTTTGACCGCGCCATAGATCAGCTTCATCAACTCCGAGCGCCCCGCGCCGACGAGCCCAAAGAAGCCGACAATCTCCCCCTTACGCGCAGCGAACGACACGGGCTCCGCGAGGCCGGGGCCAAGCAATCCTGTCACTTCGATCTGCACTTCGCCGCTCGGACGCGGCCGGTAGCCGTACACGTCGTTGATGGAGCGACCGACCATGCAGCTGATCAGCCGGTCGCGGTCGAGGCCGCCGCGCGCTTCGAGCGTATCGATGCGGCGGCCGTCGCGAAACACCGTCACGCGATCGCACAGTTCGTAGACTTCCTCCATACGGTGCGTGACGTAGATAATCGCGTGCCCTTCCGCCTTCAATGCGCGAATGATCCGGAACAGTTGCACGGTTTCGCGCGACGACAACGAACTGGTGGGTTCATCGAAAGCGATCACGCGTGCGTTGCGCATCAACGCCTTGCCGATCTCGATCATCTGCCGCTGACCGATCGGCAGCTCGCGCACCTTGCGAGCCGGATCGATCTTCTCGCCGAGCTGTTCGAGTACCTCGATGGCGCGCTGTAGCATCGCTTTCGCGTCGAGCACCCCGAGGCGATGCGGCAACGCGCCCAGCAGCAGGTTCTCTGCAACCGTCAGTTCCGGCACCAGATGCAGTTCCTGATAGATGATCGCGATACCGGCATCGATTGCCTCGCGCGGCGACGTAAAACGTTGCTCGACACCGTTCAACACCAGCGTGCCTTCGTCTGGATGATTCACACCGGACAACACCTTCAGCAAGGTTGATTTACCGGCGCCGTTTTCGCCCATCAAGCCGTGTACTTCGCCGCCGTGTACGTCGAGCGATACCTTGTCGAGCGCCAGCACGCCGGGAAAACGCACCGTGATTCCGTCGAGCCGAATCGATAGGCGCTCGGTCTGCTCCAAGCCTGGCTGGGCGTTCATCTCTCACCTGTGAAATGCACGACACCTCGCGGTGCCATTCTCGCGATCGGGTTGGCGGACCTGCACGTGTCCGCCTTCGTCGCTTTAACGAGGCTCAAATACCCAGTTCCTTGCGCACGTCCTGCCAATTGCCGCGAACCATGAGCTTGCCCGTGGTCTGCGTGTCGGCCGGCGGCTGCTTACCGTTCTTGATCCAGTCGACGAGGTTCTGCGTGCTCTCCTTCCCGTGGTTCGTCGAGCTGACCGCGATCGTGCCGTAGAAGCCCGTCGGCTCTTTCTTCTGGAACTCGGCGAACGCTTCGCCCGCACCGTTGATGCCGACACCGATCACGTCGGCGGACGGAATATGCAACTGCTCGGTTACGCGGACGGCGCCCAGCACGGTCTCTTCGTTCAGTGCGTAGATCACCCAGCGCTTGATGTTCGGATGCTGCGCGAGCACCGGCGATGCCGCGTTGAAACCACCCTCGTCGTCGGTTGTTTTTTGCGGCGCATCGAAGATGTTCTCTTTCTTGAAGCCGCTCGCGAGCAGGCTTTGCGTCGCGCCGTCGGTGCGTGCCTTCGCGGTCGGGAGTTCGTAGTCGGTAATGCGCAACGCGCCGACTTCCTCGGGCTTCCAGCCGCGTTGCTTCATCTCGTCGGCGATCGCCTGGCCAACCTGATTGCCGATCTTGGATGCCGACATACCGAGGTGCGGCACGTCGGCGAGCGGTTTGCCCGATGAATCGACCAGTTGATCGTCGACCGTGACGAACTTCATGTTGTAGGTCTTCGCACGCGCGCGAATTGCAGGTCCGAGACGGACATCGGGCGCGCAGATGACGAAGCCTTTAGCACCCTGCGCCGCGAGGTTGTCGATCGCGGCCAGTACCTTCTCTCCATCGGGCGTGCCGATGTTGATGACCGAGAAGCCGTCCTGCTTGCCGAGTGCCGTGGCGGCCTTCTGCTCGTTGATGAACCAGGCCTGCTCCGGCATCTTCACGAGAAAGCCGATCTTGAGCGGTTCGTCCGCCTGCACGGACAACGAGGCGCCGAACGGAATCGCGAGTGAAACAGCAGTCAGGGCGGTCAGAGCCGACAGGGTCAAGCGGCGCAGCTTCGGGTTCATCTGAGTCTCCTTGGATCGAGGTTTTTTTAGTGCGGTCGGTGTGCGGTACAGCGCGGGTGAAACAGGGACTTCGTCGCGATTCGAAGGATCGCGTTGTGTGCTCGGCGTCCACAAGGACGTGCGTCTCTCAGGCAGCCCATCGGAGTACGAGCGGATCGAGACGCCGCGCGATATCGATCAGTTCGCGGCGCGTCTCCGGATGAAGCACCGGCAGCGGATGCCGCGGCAGGTCGCACGCGATCACGCCACCCTCCTGCATCAGTGCTTTCGCGGCGAGCAGTCCGGCCTGGCGGTTCTCGTGATTGATCAACGGTAGCCACTGCTGATAGCGCTCGAACGCGAGATCGCGGTTGCCGCTGCGATACGCATCGATGATCGGACGGATACCGTCGGGATAGCCGCCGCCGGTCATCGAACCGGTCGCGCCCGCCGCCAGATCGGCCAGCAGTGTGATCGCTTCCTCGCCGTCCCACGGTCCTTCGACCGCCTCGCCGCCTAGCCGGATCAACTCGCGCAGCTTCGTCGCCGCGCCGGGCGTCTCGATCTTGAAGTACGCGACGTGTTCGATCTCGCGCGCCATCCGCGCGAGGAACGCGGCCGACAGAACGGTGCCGCTCGCGGGCGCGTCCTGCACCATGAGCGGAATAGCGACGGCGTCCGATACGCGCGCATAGAACTCGTAGATCTGTGCCTCCGGTACACGGAACGTTGCGCCGTGATACGGTGGCATCAACATCAACATCGATGCACCCATCTCCTGCGCGAGGCGGCTGCGTTCCGCACAGGTACGGCTGCTGTAGTGCGTCGTCGTGACTATCACCGGTACGCGGCCCGCCACGTGTTCGAGGATCGTACGTGTGAGGAGGTCGCGCTCGTCGTCGGATAGCGCGAACTGCTCGGAGAAATTTGCGAGGATGCACAAACCGTCCGAGCCCGCGTCGATCATGAAATCGACCGCGCGCTTCTGGCTGGCCAGATCGAGCGCACCGGACTCGGTGAAGGTCGTCGGCACGACCGGAAAAATGCCCTGATAGCGCGGGGAATGGTGTGCGGTCATGGAGGTCATCGGATCAATGCGAGTGGCGCGGCACGGCGGCGCCGCGCATGCCTACGAGGAAGTCGAGATCGCAGCCTTCATCGGCCTGCAGCACGTGGTCGACGTAGAGCTTCTGGTAGCCGCCCAGGCTCTGCGGTGCGGAAGGCGCGAGCGATTTCATGCGGCGGTCCACCTCGTCGCTATCGACATCGAGATGCAGCAATCCCTTCTCACAGTCGAGTTCGATCCAGTCGCCGTCGCGCACCGCGGCAAGCGGTCCACCCGCCGCGGCTTCGGGGGCGACATGCAGCACGACGGTGCCGTACGCGGTTCCGCTCATGCGCGCGTCGGAGATGCGCACCATGTCCTTCACGCCCTGGCGCAACAGCTTCGGCGGCAGCCCCATGTTGCCGACCTCGGCCATGCCCGGATAACCCTTCGGGCCGCAGTTCTTCATCACGAGTACCGAATTCGCGTCGACGTCGAGCGTTTCGTCGACGATGCGCTCCTTGTAGTGCTCCAGGTTCTCGAACACCACCGCGCGACCGCGATGCTTGAGCAACGCGGGCGTCGCCGCCGATGGCTTCAGCACCGCGCCACGCGGCGCAAGATTGCCGCGCAGCACGCGGATGCCACCGTCGGCGATCAGCGGCCGGTCTAGCGGACGGATCACTTCGTCGTTGAAGCTGGGGGCATCCTTCACGTTGTCCCATAGCGTCTGGCCGTTCACCGTGAGCGCATCCGGATGCGGCAGCAGCTTCGCCTCGCCGAGCCGGCGCAACACAGCAGGCAGGCCGCCCGCGTAATAGAACTCTTCCATCAGGTAACGGCCGGACGGCATCAGGTCGACGATGGTCGGCGTATCGCGGCCGAGGTGAGTCCAGTCCTCGAGTTCGAGCGGCACACCGATGCGACCGGCAATCGCCTTCAGATGAATCACCGCATTCGTCGAACCGCCGATGGCCGCGTTCGTGCGGATCGCATTCTCGAACGCGGCGCGCGTCAGCACCTTCGACAACGTGAGCCCGTCCTTCGCCATCTGCACGATGCGCAGCCCCGACATGTGCGCGAGCACATAGCGTCGTGCATCCACGGCGGGAATCGCAGCGTTGTGCGGCAACGTCGTGCCGAGCGCTTCCGCCATGCAGGCCATCGTCGATGCGGTGCCCATCGTGTTGCAGGTGCCGGCCGAACGCGACATGCCGGCCTCGGCCGACAGAAAGTGATGTAGATCGATCTCGCCGGCCTTCAGCGACTCATGCAGTTGCCACACTGCCGTGCCCGAACCGATGTCCTTGCCGTCGAGCTTGCCGTTCAGCATCGGACCGCCGCTCACGACGATCGCCGGTACATCGCAGCTCGCCGCGCCCATCAGCAGTGCAGGTGTGGTCTTGTCGCAACCGGCGAGCAGCACCACGGCATCGACTGGATTGCCGCGTATTGCTTCCTCCACGTCCATCGATGCGAGATTGCGCGTAAGCATCGCGGTCGGCCGCAGGTTCGATTCGCCACTAGAGAAAACGGGGAACTCCACGGGGAAGCCTCCCGCTTCGTAAATACCGCGTTTGACGTGCTCGGCAAGCTTGCGGAAATGCGCGTTACACGGCGTCAACTCCGACCACGTATTGCAGATTCCGACGATCGGGCGGCCATCGAATTCATGATCGGGAATGCCCTGGTTTTTCATCCAGCTTCGATACATGAAGCCGTTTTTGTCCGCGGTTCCGAACCATTGGGTGGACCGCAGTTTGGGTTTCGATTCCGGCATGGGTTCTTTTTGAATGAGCGTCCGGCGGGGGCAAGGACGCAAGCAGTGTAGGAGTTGCCTCGATACCAATCCAATGAAAATTCCGGCAGTATCGATATCCATTCCGGCATTGATATAAACCCTATGAGCACCCCGCCACCGTGGTACATCCGCACGAGACTCAAGCCTCGTCAGTTGCTGCTGCTTGTCGAGATCGCGGAACTTGGCAACGTTCATCGCGCCGCCGACGCGCTCAACATGACGCAGCCCGCCGCCTCAAAACTGCTGCGCGAACTCGAAGAAACGCTGGGGGTGGAATTGTTCGAACGGCTGCCGCGCGACATGCGGCCGACCGTCTATGGCGAGGTGATGATTCGACACGCGCGAGCGGTGTTGAACAGCCTCGACCAGGCTCACGAGGAAGTGCTGGCGGTGCGCACCGGCGACCTCGGCCACGTTGCAGTGGGGGCGATCACATCGCCGGCGACGCGCGTGCTGCCGTCCGCCGTCGCGCAGTTAAAGCGCAAGCATCCTGGCCTGCGAATCGCGCTGGAAGTCGAAAACAGCAACGTGATGCTCGAGCGGCTCGCGCAGGACAAGCTCGATCTGGTGGTGGGCCGGTTATCCGCGGAACACGACAAGCTGGCACTGCACTACGAGCCGCTCGCAAGCGAGCCGGTTTGTGCGGTGGCGCGGCCGGATCATCCGCTTGTTAGTGCGCGCGGTTTGACGTTGCGGGATGTCGAGCCGGCCACGTGGATCGTGCCGCCCGCCGGCACGGTGTTGCGCCACCGGTTTGAGCTTATGTTCCAGCGGGACAGCCTCGTGCCGCCGACCAACATCGTGGAGACGAGCGCATTGCTGGTTCTCACGCGGTTGCTCGCGGAAAGCGACATGCTCGCGGTACTGGCCACCGACGTCGCGCAGTACTACGCCTCATACAACATGGTGGCGATCCTGCCGCTCGAGTTGCCATGCCACATGGACGACTTCGGCATCATCACGCGCACGGACCGGCCGCTGTCGCCGGCAGGTCTGCTGATGGCTGAGGCGCTGCGCACAGCAGGGAGTCTGCTGTATGCGCAGGGTCCGCGACGGTGATGGCCTACGCGCGCGCTATCCAGCGACGACCGCCGCGGCGTCCTCGCAGGTGTAGCCCAATGCTTCGGCAACCTCGGGACACGTCACCTTGCCGAACGCGACGTTCAGGCCACGACGCAGATGTTCGTCGTCGGTGAGCGCCTTGCGCCAGCCCTGGTCGGCAATGTGCAGCACAAACGGTAACGTTGCGTTATTCAGCGCATAGGTGGACGTGCGTGGCACACCGCCCGGCATGTTCGCGACACAGTAGTGCACGACCTCGCCGACTTTATATGTGGGATCCGCGTGAGTCGTAGGCTTCGCCGTTTCGCAGCATCCGCCCTGGTCGATTGCGACATCGACGATTACGGAGCCCGGGCTCATTGCATCGACCATCTTGCGCGTAACGAGTTTGGGCGCAGCCGCGCCGGGTACGAGCACACCGCCGATCACCAGGTCGGCATCGAGCACATGTTGCTCGATGTTGTCCTGATTCGAATACACCGTGATCACGCGTGCGCCGAGCAGCCGGTCCATGCGTCTCAGTGCATCGACATTGCGGTCGATCACGACGACCTGCGCACCCGTGCCCACCGCCATCTGCGCGGCATTGGTCCCCACCACGCCGGCACCGAGAATCACGATCTTCGCGGAGGGCACGCCCGCCACGCCGCCGAGCAAGACACCCTTGCCGCCGTGCGCGCGTTCCAGACAGAACGCACCCGCCTGAATCGACATACGCCCTGCGACCTCGGACATCGGCGCGAGCAGAGGCAATCCGCCGCCGCGTTGCGTGACGGTTTCGTACGCAATACAGACCGCGTTGCTTTTGATGAGATCGGCGCACTGTTCGGGGTCAGGCGCGAGGTGCAGATAGGTGAAGAGAATCTGTCCGCGACGTAGCAGCGCGCGCTCGGGCGCTTGCGGTTCTTTCACCTTGACGATCATGTCGGCAGCGGCAAACACCGCTTCAGCGTTCGGTACTACTCGTGCGCCCGCGGCCCGGTACGCGTCGTCGGTTGCACCGATGCCCGCGCCCGCGCCTGTCTCGACGTCCACGCTGTGTCCATGCGCGACGATCTCGCGCACGGAAGGTGGCGTCAGACCAACGCGATACTCGTGATTCTTGATCTCCTTCGGAACGCCTATATGCATATTGCCTCCTGGATGGGACTGCATCTCTGCCGCGAAATGAGCTGATGCGTCAGACGCTCAGCAAAATCGGCTAGCGTTGGCCAGGGAGGCAACAACGACGCTAACGCACGCAGGCGGGATCACAGGAAACGATCGGCACCGGAGGGAAATGCATGCGGAGAATCTAGCGTGACGTAGATGCCATGTCCGGCTTCTAGTAGTGGTTTGCACAATACTATCGACGGCATGGCAGTAGTTGTTAATGTAATTGTGGTTGGTTTTGGTTGAAACGCCTGAAGAAGGCGATATGCGTTTTTTACGTTGCGGCGCAATATCGCGGGTCGTCTGCGACTATGGCCCCACGCTATTCCCGATGTTGTCCTCGCAATCCTTCCAGAGCCGCAAAGGGTCACGATGCTGCGGATAGTGTGCGTCAAGCCATGTCGACAGTCTCGGTCGATCTGGATGGTTCGTGCCGGTTTGCGCAGACCAGGTCGACGACCGCTCAAGAATCTCTCCACTCTCGCGATCGCGTACCAGCACGCTGCCGAGTCCACTCGTACTGTTCGACTGTGACTCCACCGCGTAACGCGGCAGAATTCTCAGTTCGGCATCCTCCGCCCATCCGTATACGGCGCGCAGAACGCCGGCTGGATCGCGCAGTTCTATCGGACCGCTTGCGGGACGAACCGCCGTCCATCCCTCTGGAAAATCGACGACGATCTCGTTCTTGCCTTCCCTCATCCATTTGACGCGCCACGCGCGCTGCATCGCCTCGCGCACACTGGACACGGACGTGTAGCCTGAAGGCAGTTCGATCGCAGCAGGTAGCGTAATGAGGTTGTCTTTCCAGAGCTTCGATTCTTCATCGATGCGCCCCACTTTTTCGAACGCCCCGTCTTCGAACGGGTTCGCCGAACGGCTTTGTGGTGTGGTGCTCGTCTGCGGCAGTCCCTCGAAAAGACGCTCGGCGTCCTGACGAGTGCGTTTGGGTTTGGCGTTTTTCATTGAATGTTCCGCTGAAAAAGGCGCTCTCACGAACACCTGATGTACATCAAATTCCGGCTTTACTGGAGGGGCATTCGTTCAGGGCCGCCTAGTCGACAATCCGGACTTCGTGAATGAGGTGCCTGTGCCGCGGCTCGACAAAGCGCGTCGATGAAGTGTGATCACGACCGCCCTTTAGCGTCGCCGAGCGGTGACGCCCCGGCCTGCACCGCTGGCAGTTCATGACCAGCAAGCTTGCTTGCGAGATACAGCCGATTCATCAAACGCAGTTCGGCAGTGCTGCCCGGAGTGGTCGGGGCCGACTTGTCGAACGTCATCGCCACCATCGTTTTCATATTGTTGAGTATCACCACCGCCATGTCTTTGGCGGTCTCTTCCGGTAATGTTGGCGCCCTGAGCAGCAGCGTACCGACGATCCGCCTGATCGACTTCTCGCGATACTCGATGCGCTTGCCCGACCACTCCGAACGGGCGTCCAGCAATGCGACGAGTGCTTTGGCCTCGTCATGGATCTCTGCAAGCGAGTTGACCAGCAAATCCGCCAGCTCGTCGGTGGACACCTCGCGGGCACGGGCATCGATTGCGTCGCATTGAGTATCGCGCAGCTCAGTGAAGCGCTGCATCAGTGCGTCGGCCAGTACCTCTTTGTTCGGAAAGAAACGATAGAGTGAGCCGATTTTGGTGTCGGAGCGCGACGCTATCTCGGCCATGGTTGCCGCATCAAAGCCACGCTCCTCAATCACCTTCGATGCAGCAGCCAGCAGCATGGCGACACGCTCGCGGCCGACGCTGCGTTGCGGCACCAGCGCCGGCCGCTTGTGGTTGGGCTGCGAACCGGCGGCACCCGTTTTTTTCTCAGAGATGTTTGAAGACATGTCGCAAGTTTGCCAGCTAAGGCAGCAAGAGGCCACACGACGCTATTTGAGTTTATGCTCAAATAGAGCTATACTTAGGCATCGTTGATCGGCCAACCTACCGGCCACTGGCAAACGTTCCCTCAACAACACGTCACAAGGTTCGCCCATGCTCGCCCTCCCAGCCAGTACCACTGCGCTCGTTCTAATCGATCTCCAGCAAGGCATCACGTCCATGCCCGCGCTCGCACCGCGCTCAGGAGCTGAAGTTGCCGCCGTGGGTACCCGGCTCGCAGCGCGCTTCCGCACTGCCGGGGCACCGGTCGTACTGGTCAACGTCGCCTTCGCGGCGGACTTTGGCGATGCGTTGAAACAACCGGTAGATAAAGTTGCGCATCCACGAGGTGAGTTGCCTGCGAACTTCAGCACGCTTGTCGAAGGACTCGCTCATGCGTCCGACATCCTCGTAACGAAGCATCAATGGGGTGCGTTCTACGGCACCGATCTCGATGTGCAGTTGCGGCGCAGGAACGTGAAAACTGTGGTACTTGCCGGCATCGCCACCAATTTTGGCGTCGAATCCACCGCACGCCAGGCCTACGAACACGGCTACGAAGTTGTGATTGCCGAGAATGCAACGACCAGCGTGTCAGACGCCATGCATGCATTTGCGGTCAATAATATCCTCCCGCTACTGGCGCGCGTGGTGCAGGCCGATGACATCGATCTGAAGCAGTGAACTACGCCTATGTAAAAAATGCGGACCACGCCTGCGGCGCCGAGGTCGCGTGAAAGAAGCCCAGACATCTTCCGGCCAGAGCGCAAAGCTTGCCACGGAAACGCTTGATGCCTCGGTCTGGAAGATTGTTGTAGTAGCGATGCTCGGAGCACTCCTTGCGCAGCTGGACGCAACGATCGTCAACGTATCGCTGTCCAGTCTGGCTGCGGACCTGCATGCCCCCTTGGCGACCATCCAATGGGTGACCAGCGGGTATCTGCTCGCGCTCACACTCGCGTTGCCGCTGAACGGCTGGCTGATCGAACGCATCGGCGCAAAGGCGCTTTATCTATGGTGCTTCTCGGTCTTCACAATCAGCTCCGCGCTTTGCGGACTCGCATGGTCGGCAAACTCACTGATCGGCTTCCGTCTCCTGCAAGGAGCCAGCGGCGGTCTGCTCGCCCCGATGGCCCAGATGATGACGAAACGGGCCGCAGGACACCACTTCACGCGTATCGCAGGCTACGCCGCGCTGCCGGTAATGCTCGGGCCTGTACTAGGCCCAGTGATCGCCGGTGCGATACTGCATTACGGATCCTGGCGCTGGCTGTTTCTGGTGAATTTTCCAGTCGGCGTTCTTGCCTTCGTGCTCGCAGTGCGTTTCCTGCCGAACGATGGGGAGGAATACACCGCACGGAAGCTCGACTGGACAGGCCTTCTACTGCTTTCGCCGGGTTTGGCGCTCGTCCTGTTCGGGCCGGACCATATCGCCCGGCCGGTCGGCGTCATGGCGACTGTGGCGGGAGCACTGCTACTTCTGGCCTTCCTGTGGGTGGAAAAGCGCAAGGGAGATGACGCTCTGATTGACCTTCGCCTGTTTCGTCGGCGAGCGTTTTTCTCCGCCTCCGTTACCCAGTTTCTCTGGAATGGCGTCATGTTCGCGGGTCAGATGCTGGTTCCGCTGTTCCTGATCCAGGCCTGCGGCCAATCCCCAGCAATGATGGGCTGGATGCTGGCACCGCTGGGGCTCGGCATGATGATCACCACGCCGCTGCTCGGCTTCCTCACAGGGCGGTTTGACGAGCGCCCGGTAGCCATCGCGGGCGCCTTTTTTTCGCTCGTCTCGACGCTCGCTCTCGTGTGGCAGGCAACCCACGGCCTCGACGAAGTCGTCCTTGCAGCCATCCTGTTTGTCCGCGGCATGGGAATGGGGGCGGTTGGACTTCCGGTTGTCTCACTGGCGTATGCGTCCATCGAGAAAAACGCGCTTCCTATGGCCACCACCACGCTCAACATCGTGCAACGGATCGGTGGGCCTACGCTCACTACGCTTTGTGCCCTGTCTCTCTCCTGGGCCCTACAGGGGCACGTCAGTCATTTTGGATTGGACGCATGGGCCGAGGCGTTCCTGGGGCTCGCTGTACTTCACGCATTCATGGCGCTTGCTACCGTGACGCTACCGCATGCCCGCGAGGCGTGAGTTGCGACGGCCGCCTCGTCGAGGACCCTCCTCGCGGATGCGGAAGGGTCCGACGCATGATGACTACTGCGCAGTCATTTTCTGGCGTGCCCACGTCACTGCTGCACGCGCTGGCGCAATGCCGGTCGCTTTCACTCGATCGGCCAGTTCCAGCACGCGCGGACCGATCGCGGCGATTTCGGTCAGCACCGCCTGCTCATCTGCGGAACCCAGATATTCGCGCACACAACTGATGATGCCGCCTGCGTTCACAAGAAAATCCGGTGTATAGAAAATACCGCGCTGATGCAGCACATCGCCTTCGGCAAGTGACATCAACTGATTATTCGCACCTCCCGCGATCACCTTGAAGCGGCACTGCGCAGCGACCGCCCTGGTGATCGAACCACCGAGTGCGCACGGCGCGAAGACATCGGCCTCGATATCGACGATCTGTGCTGTTTCCACAACGCGGGCGTTGAACAACTCCCGCGCACGAGTGGTCCTGGTGGCGTCGATGTCCGCCACAATCAGCTGCGCGCCAGCCCGATGCAGGCGCTCGCACAAATCCCAACCGACCGAACCGAGCCCTTGTACGGCGACCGATACGCCATCGAGCGTCTTGCGTCCGAGGGCCACGTCAACTGCCGAAAGCAGTCCGACGAACACGCCATACGCTGTACGAGGCGACGGATTGCCGCCATACACTTCACCCGCGCGCGGAATGCCACTTACATACTGCGTTTCGCTTTGTACCGCGCGCATGTCGTCGGCAGTGGTGCCGACGTCCTCTGCGGTGATGTAGATACCGTTGAGCGATTGAACAAGCCGGCCGAATGCGCGGAATAGTGCAGCGCGATCAAGCGATTCACCGCTTCTGACAATGACGGCCTTACCGCCGCCGAATGGCAGGTCAGCGAGGGCGTTCTTGAAAGCCATACCCTGCGAAAGACGCAATGCATCATTAAGCGCCTCGTGGTCCCCTGCGTACTGCCAATAACGGCAACCGCCGAATGAGGGGCCGCGGGCCGTGCTGTAGACCGCAATGATGGCTTGCAAGCCGGAGGGTGCATCAGTGGCGAGCACGACGCGTTCGTGTGCGGATTCGCCATTGATACCGAAAAGTGTTTCGGCAGTTGTAGTGCTAAGACGGTCCATCAATATTCCTTCCTTTTGAGTAGGTGTGCGATTGTGTGCAAAGTGATTGCTTTGCAATCGGGTGCCTACTGGCCGGATCGCGGCAGTAGACGAAATCAGGTGAAACGCACGTCATCCTGATTGCGGGATTCTATTCTAGACACTACAAAAAACGAAAAACCCGCTGTAAGCGGGTTGGCGAGTCACTACCGGACTACCCCGGAAGCCAATGTGAATCCCATCGATGTGCCGGATGGGATTCACATTGATGCCGTACTGCGCGAAGCGGACCTACTTCGCTTCGTCCGATGCTTTCGGCAAACCGTCCGGCCCTGCGTAGGTGTAGCTGTCGACCCTCTCGCCCTTGCAGAGGGATTGCAGGTCGCGCGCAACGAACGGCAGTAGATTGTTCAGCGCATAGTTGAGCGTGTCGACGTACTCGGCCTTTGCGCCCCACATGTTGGTCTTATCGCCGTGGGAGCGATAGTATTTCTGTTGCAGTACGCCATTGTGGTCGTCGAATTCGACCTTGACTGCCACCATGCTGAAGAGCTTCATGCCAATCTGCCAGGTGTAGGCGCGCGTCACGCTGGTGCGGATCGTCACACCGTCTGCGGCAGGCGGAGCGTTGGCGGAGGCCGCGGAAACCGTGTAACCGAAGTCCTTCAGGTGTCCTAGACCCTCGGTCATCCAGGGGCCGATGTCGTCAACCAGCAGTGCGCCGCTAACAAACTGACCGATAGTCTCCTTGTTCTGTCGAGCGTCCGAGGTGGGCACAACGTGCACCGCGCACGCGCTGCTAGCGTGGAAGGAAGACATCGTGTCCACCTCGCTGTCGTCAACGTCGTACTTCATGGTGACCCGACCGCCCGATTCGGAGTCGGAGGCGCCGACCTCCGCGGAGAGGACGACGGTGTTACACAGCAGGGCGGCAGTGAGGCCGACGATCATCGTTGTAGTCTTGTACATATCTATGCACCGAGTCATTGCGAGGCCGTGGAAACGCTGCCCGGGTCAGGCAACGAATAGATCTTCTCGTCAGTACCCAGCAGGATTACCCGTCCGTTACCTGCCTTCAGCACGTTGCCCTTGATCTTGCCGTCGCCTGCACCCGTGTTGAACACGAAGGACTTAAGATCCTGGCGCTGCTCCGAGGTCATCGAACCAACGTCGATGTCGAGCATCACCATCCGGATATTTTCCGAGATCGACTCACGCATCGCGTCGCGGAAGGCGGTCGCGTTCTGTGCGCCCCATTGAGCAAGCGATTCCTTCCCGCCCGGACCTATGGGTGCCGACTGGTAGTGCAGCACGCCGCGCTGGCTAGGTATTCGCGAGTTCGAGGCATCGGACTTGAGCCAGACCGTCACTACCGACTCTGAATCGAAGCTGCGGAAGTCCATGCTCAGCGAGTATTGCGGGATGATGACCAGCAGTGCCTGGCCCGGCTGCAAGTCGTTGCGCAACTGGGCGAGCTTGTCGTCCGACAAGGCGCGCGGCGTCGTAGTGAACTTACCCACCTTGATCGGATAGGCCGCCAGTCCACGCTCGATTGAATCGTCGAACTCCTTTCGATAGTCTACGTCCTCGATCGCGGCGTAGAAGGGCCCGAGCGCCTCCTGCGATTCGTTCACGCGGTAGTTCGTCACGTTGACGTCGATGATGGCGCCGATAAGGCCCCCACCGAGCGCGGCGCTCACATTAGACGGATGCACGGCGGCGATCACTTCGTCCTGTACCACGACCACGTAAGCCGTGAGTTCCGTAATCTTGCCGCGCTGTTCGGGTGTGAGACTAGAACGCATCGGGGCGGCACAAGCGCCTAGCAGCAGCGCAATGGAAAGTATTGCGCCGAGTCGCAGTTGGTACATAACAGGTTTTCCCCTCGCTGATGTCTAAAAGTTCTTTGCTGCACGGTCCGCCGCCTGCTGCGCGACTATATTGCCCACTTGCCCATAGCGGTCTGACGCACTTCATTCGCAATGTCCTCAGCAATCGCATTGGCGGCAACTCCGTGCCAGTCGAAAGGCGTCACAGGTAGCCGACGGCCATGACCCAGGCGCGATATAGAGGGAACAGACTTTGGCTGGAACAATCGCAGTCAGAACATGAAAGGAATGTCAGACCGCGATCGGGTTGAATACTGCATAAGCTCACGCGAGATACTGACTAACCGGCCTATTAGCGTCGTCAATCCTAAAACTGGCGCGCAGACAATAAAACCCGTCCAGAGCAGGTTGCTCATTATTCTTGACGCCAGATCGAGATGCATGGAATTCCCCGGGATCGCGCGGTGTTTCTTTGATTGATTTCTTTTTTATGACGAACTCAGACGTGTGAATCGCTGCACGCGTGCTCTCACTCACTATTGCGGCGGAGTCTAGCAGTAATATTTAATCCCAATCAAGAAGACATTATCAAGATGTGCTAAAAATGAAATAGAGAGCCAGTAAGCGGAGGCGCTTGAGATGAGTAGTGTGAAGGATGTGTTCGTGAAGGCTGGTGCGTGGGTGAACAACCGCGCGGAAAGCTGGTATCGATGGAGCCCGGCGAAAATACAGTCCGCAGGCAAATCTCGTCTCTGCCGCTCTCACCTGTCGATAACCGGGCCGACACATCGGACCGGTCATTCGTATCTGGCCATCGACGCTGATGCACGCCGGGCTGGGGGATGAGCCGCATCATCCCATCCAGCCATGACTCGTCGACCTAACCCGCTGTAGCGGCCACATCGGCCCGCGCCTTATGCAGTTTCCTGTAACTGTCGATCAGGCGGTGGTGCCTGTCGAGACCTTCCAGTTTCATACTCGTTGGCGTGAGCCCATAGAAACGCACGCTGCCGTCCACTGATCCCATTGCCGCGTCCATCCGGGCGTTGCCAAACATACGACGGAAGTTGACCGCGTAGTCGTCCAGTTCCAGGTCGTCATTGAGCAGCACCTCCAGCACCACGTTCAAGGCCTGGTAAAACAATCCGCGCTCGACCGTGTTGCCGTTGTACTGCAGGAACGCACCCACCAGCTCTTGCGCCGCCTCAAATTGCTGCAAGGCGAGATGAATCAGCAACTTCAATTCGAGAACGGTTAGCTGCCCCCAGTTCGTATTCTCGTCAAATTCGATGCCGATCAAAGTGGCGATATCGGAGTGCTCATCGAGGTCACTGTTCTCCAGCCGCTCAAGCAATGCTGCCAGACCGGCATCGTCGAGGCGATGCAGGTTCAAGATATCGGCGCGGAACAACAACGCCTTGTTGGTGTTATCCCAGATCAAATCCTCTACCGGGTAAACTTCCGAATACCCGGGTACCAGAATCCGGCAGGCCACGGTACCCAGTTGGTCATACACCGCCATGTACACTTCTTTGCCCATGTCTTCGAGAATTCCGAACAACGTTGCGGCTTCCTCGGCATTGGAGTTTTCACCCTGGCCAGAAAAATCCCACTCGACAAACTCGTAATTCGCTTTGGCGCTGAAAAAGCGCCACGACACCACACCGCTGGAATCAATGAAGTGCTCAACAAAGTTATTGGGTTCAGTCACGGCGTTACTGACAAAGGTTGGCTGAGGCAAATCGTTCAGGCCTTCAAAACTGCGCCCCTGTAGCAATTCCGTCAGGCTTCGTTCCAGCGCCACCTCGAAGCTTGGGTGAGCGCCAAACGAGGCAAAGACACCGCCTGTCCGCGGGTTCATCAAGGTCACACACATCAGCGGATAAGTCCCACCCAGCGACGCATCCTTCACCAGCACCGGAAAGCCCTGCTCTTCCAACCCTCGAATCCCGGCCAGAATGCCAGGATATTTCGCCAGCACTTCGTGCGGCACATCAGGCAATGCGATTTCACCTTCCAGAATTTCACGCTTGACCGCCCGCTCAAAAATTTCGGACAGGCATTGCACCTGCGCTTCGGCCAGCGTATTACCCGCACTCATGCCATTGCTGACGAACAGGTTTTCGATCAGGTTGGACGGGAAATACACCACTTCCCCGTCCGACTGCCGCACAAACGGTAGCGAACAGATACCACGCTGCGTATTGCCGGAATTGGTGTCGTACAGATGCGAGCCACGCAACTCGCCATCGGGGTTATAAATTTCCAGGCTGTACGCATCCAGAATTTCGGCCGGCAGCGCATCCTTGCGGCCAGGCTTGAACCAGCGCTCGTTCGGGTAATGTACGAACGCCGCATTGGCAATGTCTTCGCCCCAGAACGCACCGCCATAGAAGTGATTGCAATTCAGGCGCTCGATAAACTCTCCCAGTGCCGAAGCCAACGCGCTTTCTTTGGTCGCTCCCTTGCCATTGGTGAAACACATCGGCGAATGCGCATCGCGGATATGCAGCGACCACACATTGGGAACGATATTGCGCCACGAAGCGATTTCAATCTTCATGCCGAGGTCCGCCAGCTTGCCCGACATGTTGGCGATGGTTTGCTCCAACGGCAGATCCTTGCCCACAATATAGGTGCTGACGTCGGAAGCCGGCTTCAACGTCAGCAAGGACTGAGCATCGGCATCGAGGCTCTCTACCTCTTCGATGACAAACTCGGGTCCGGCCTGCACCACTTTCTTCACCGTACAACGCTCAATGGAGCGCAAGATACCCCGGCGGTCTGCTTCCAGGATATCCGGCGGTAACTCAACCTGAATCTTGAAGATCTGTTGGTACCGATTTTCCGGATCGACAATATTGTTCTGCGACAGGCGGATATTTTCGGTTGGAATATTGCGGGTTACGCAGTACAGCTTCACAAAGTAAGCTGCACACAAGGCCGATGAGGCCAGAAAATAATCGAAGGGCCCCGGCGCCGAGCCATCGCCTTTGTAGCGGATAGGCTGGTCGGCCACCACCGTGAAGTCATCGAACTTGGCTTCAAGACGTAGCTTGTCGAGAAAGTTGACTTTAATTTCCATGGTGGAGCCCTAAAAATGGTGCAGCCGCTATTATCGGTCGCCAGGTGCAGTTCCATCGGTTGTGTTGCGATAGGGCGGCCGGGGCGAGCAAGTCAATCTTGAGTGTGAGGAATTGTCCAACAGAAACCTGGGAGATTCAGACAGAACGTCTGGGATCGTGCGGAAACTGTGTGTGGTGGGCCGGGTGGGATTCGAACCCACGGTGTCATTTCTGAGGCGGATTATGAGTCCGCTGCCTGCAACCAGCACGGCGTCCGGCCCGAAACGAAAAGACCCGGTTGAGTCCGGGTCTGTGTTCATAGACTGCGCGACATCTTACATGAAAAAGGGACCTCCGTGGATCGCTCTGCTTGCGCAAAACGACCGGGAGGTCCCTGGTGCGTGGCGTTATCGCTGATAGACGCCGCGTACGATCAATTGCCTTCGAGGAACGACTTCAGCTTGTCCGAACGGCTCGGGTGACGCAGCTTGCGCAGTGCCTTCGCCTCGATCTGGCGAATCCGCTCACGTGTCACGTCGAACTGCTTGCCGACTTCTTCAAGCGTATGGTCGGTGCTCATTTCGATACCGAAGCGCATCCGCAGCACCTTCGCTTCACGCGGCGTCAACGAATCGAGCACATCCTTCACGACATCGCGCATGCTGGCATGCAACGCGGCATCGGCCGGTGCGACCGTGTTCGTATCCTCGATGAAATCGCCCAGATGCGAATCGTCGTCGTCACCGATCGGCGTTTCCATCGAGATCGGTTCCTTCGCGATCTTCATGATCTTGCGGATCTTGTCTTCCGGCATCTCCATCTTTTCAGCCAGCGTTGCCGGATCCGGCTCAAGACCGGTTTCCTGCAGGATCTGCCGCGAAATACGGTTCATCTTGTTGATCGTTTCGATCATGTGAACCGGAATCCGGATCGTGCGCGCCTGGTCCGCAATCGAACGCGTAATGGCCTGACGGATCCACCACGTCGCGTACGTCGAGAACTTGTAGCCGCGGCGATATTCGAACTTGTCCACCGCCTTCATCAGGCCGATATTGCCTTCCTGGATCAGGTCGAGGAACTGCAAGCCGCGGTTCGTATACTTCTTTGCAATCGAGATCACGAGACGCAGGTTGGCCTCGGTCATCTCGCGCTTCGCCTGACGGGCCTTCAGTTCGCCAGCCGCCATCTGACGGTTGGTTTCCTTCAGGTCCTTCAGCGGCAGCACGACACGCGCCTGCAGATCCAGCAAACGTTGCTGCTGTTCGCGGATCGCGGGAATATTCCGCGTGAGGATCGCGCTATACGCATGTCCTTCGGCAACGATCTTTTCGGACCATTCGAGATCCGTTTCGCTACCGGGGAAACGCGCGATGAACTCGGCACGCGGCATGCCGCACTTGTCGACGACCGTATGCAGGATCTGACGTTCGACCTGACGCACTTCGTCCACCTGCGCACGCAACGTGTCGCACAGACGCTCGACGGTACGCGCGGTGAAGCGGATGGTCATCAGTTCGTTCTGGATCGTTTCCTGCGCCTTCAGATACGCCTTCGACTTGTAGCCTTCCTTCTCGAACGCGCGACGCATCTTGTCGAACCATTCGCTGATCGACGCGAATTTTTCGAGCGAGGCACGCTTCAACGCTTCGAGCTGGGCCGCGTTGGCCGTAGCCTGCGCAGTGCCGTCGTCGTCTTCCTCTTCCTCTTCGCTGGCTTCCTCTTCTTCAACCTCGTTCTCGATTTCTTCCGCTTCCTGCGCGGAGAAACCATCCGCGTCTGCAGCGTTGTCATCGATCAGGCCGTCGACGAGTTCGTCGATGCGAATCTCTTCGTTCGCGACGCGCTCGGCATTCGCGAGGATTTCCGCGATTGTCGTCGGGCATGCGGAGATCGCCATGACCATGTGCTTCAGGCCATCTTCGATACGCTTCGCGATCTCGATTTCGCCTTCGCGCGTCAGCAGCTCGACCGTGCCCATTTCGCGCATGTACATGCGGACCGGGTCGGTCGTGCGGCCGAATTCGGAGTCGACGGTGGAGAGCGCAACTTCTGCTTCTTCCTCGACTTCGTCGTCGGACGATGCGGCCGGCGCGTTGTCGTTCAGCAGCAGCGTTTCGGCATCGGGCGCCTGTTCATAAACGGCCACGCCCATGTCGTTAAACGTACTGATGATGCCTTCGATCGCCTCGGTCTCGGCAAAATTATCCGGGAGGTGGTCGTTGATTTCGGCGTACGTCAGGAAGCCGCGTTCCTTGCCGAGCTTGATCAGCGCGCGCAGTTTCGCGCGACGCTCTTCGAGTTCTTCGGCGGTGCCGGGTTGGGTGGACGCGAACGCATCCTTCAGCAGCGCTTTTTCCTTCGCGCGGCGGTCGCGTGCCTTGGCCTTTTCGACCTTGCCTGGAACCGCGGCGGGTTCCTCGGTTTGGGGTGCGTCATCGACGGATACTTCGTTCAGCTTTTTCGTCATGGAGTTCGCCGTACTGGCTATAGTCTCGACTCGCGGCTGCTGGACAACAGCCGGTTGAACCGTGGATACTGGAGTCTCGCGCGCTGCCGCATCGTCCTGCGCGGCAGCCGCTTCCCTTGCGCTTCTGGAACTCGGCCGCTTCGTAGCCGGTTGCGCGGCTTTCGCCGACGCTTTGGCCACCGGTTTCACAACGCTTTCCGGTGCCGCTCGCGCGGCAGAAGTGGTCGAGGGTTTCTTCCCCGCAGCAGGCGTAACGCTTGTGGCCGACGCTTTTTTCGCGGGAGTAGCGGGTCTGGCCGATGTGACCTTTCTGGTCGGCTCCTCAGAGCCTTTGCCTGTACCTGTCGCTGTCTTTCCGCCTGTAGTCTTTGCCATTGCAATTCGCCTTTTGCCTTGGAAAACAAACCGCTGAAAACCTTTTATTATAGCACCTCGGTTTCAGCCCCTCTCTGCTTACAGCCCGAGCTGACGTTTCATGTCAGCCCGTTTCTGATTCAATTCCGTCAGTTCCACGAATTCTTCGGGGGTATGTTTCGACTGCCGCGACAGCTGTTCGAGCCGGTCGCAGTACGCGTCGTAACGCATCTTCAGGATCGCCGCCTTCAGTTCCTCGCCCGCCAGCCGCTCGTGCTCGCGGCGCTCTTCAGCAACGGCGGCGTCTTCCGGATCCTTTAGCAACAGATCCCGGACGTTTTCATCATAGTCCAGAATTTCGCGAAAGATTTCCTCGAAGGTGGGGGCGTTTTCCCCATTCCGCAACAGGTCCGAAAGCAACTGGAACTCAGCCGCTTCGCCCAGTGCGCGAGCATGTGTAGCCACTTCCTCGAACAACTCGCCGTGCCGGGTAATGGTCACCAGCGCGTGCTCAGTATCGTCATCGAGTGTCGCAACGATGCGCGGATGCATGACCAGATTGCGCAACGCCCGCTGCTCGATCCCGGTCACGCTGCGGCGGTCCTTACGGGCCGGCGCGCTGCGCGCTGCGGCGGCAATCCGCGCATCGACCTCGCACAACGCCGCCACTTCGTCGAACGGCACGTCGAGCCGGTCCGCGAACATGTGCATGATCTGCGCCCGCAGCGCGTTAGCGGGCAGCGCCTGCAGCAGCGGTTTCGCGTCGAAGAGCGCGCGTGCGCGGCCTTCCGGCTGGTCCAACTCCTTACCCGCCAGCACTTCGTTCAACATGAACTGCGACAGCGGCATCGCCCGTTCGACCTGTTCGGCAAAGCCTTCCGTGCCGAACTCGCGCACATAGCTGTCCGGGTCGTGCTCGGATGGCAGGAACAGAAAGCGGATCGTACGGTTGTCCGCCGCGTGCGGCAAACACGCATCAAGCGCACGCCTTGCAGCGCGCCGCCCCGCCGAATCGCCGTCGAAGCTGAAAATCACCGTCTCGGTCTGGCGCATCAGTTTCTGCACATGAATCGGCGTGCAGGCCGTGCCGAGGGTCGCCACAGCGTTCTGAAAGCCGAGCTGCGCAAGCGCCACCACATCCATGTAGCCTTCGACCACCAGCACATAATGCTGTTCGCGAATCGCAAGCCGCGCCTCGAACAGGCCGTACAGCTCGCTACCCTTGTTAAATAGCGGCGTTTCCGGCGAATTCAAATACTTGGGCTCACCGCCATCCAGCACCCGGCCGCCGAAGCCGATCACCTGGCCCTTCACATTGCGGATCGGGAACATGATCCGCTCGCGGAACCGGTCGTAGCGGCGCGCCTCGCCTTGCGTATCGGCCTTTTCACTGACGATAACGAGCCCCGCTTCGACCAGCGCATCGTCCCGATAGTTGGGGAATGTCGCTTCGAGGCTCTGCCATCCGTCGGGCGCGTAGCCGAGCCCGAAACGGGCCGCGATCTCGCCGGTCAGACCACGCTTCTTGAGGTACTCGATTGCGTTCGGCGCTCCGCGCAACTGCTTGCGGTAGAAGTCGCACGCGACCTGCATCACGTCCGACAACGCCGTCGTCACCGCTTTCGATGCCGCTGGCGCATAGCCAGCGCTACCGCGCGCCAGCGATTCTTCACGCGGCACCGTCAACCCCACCGATTGCGCCAGATCGTTGACCGCTTCGGGAAACGTCAGCCCCGCGTGCTCCATCAGAAAACCGATGGCCGTGCCATGCGCGCCGCACCCGAAGCAGTGATAGAACTGCTTAGTCGGACTAACGGTGAACGAAGGGCTCTTCTCGTTATGAAACGGGCACAGCCCCATGAAATTCGCCCCGCCCTTTTTCAACTGGACGTACTTGCCCACCACGTCGACGATATCGACGCGGTTGAGCAGGTCCTGCAGAAACGAGTGCGGAATCACGTTATACGACGATGCCCTGAAAACAGACAGGCCACGCGGCTCGCCTGAGCCGCATGGCCTGAAAACGGATTTACTTGCTGAGAGCCGCCTTAACCTGCGCGGAGACCGCCGTCATGTCGGCACGGCCGGCCAGCTTCGGCTTTAACACACCCATTACCTTGCCCATGTCCTGCGGGCCGGCGGCACCGGTCTGCGCGACGGCGGCCTGGATTTCGGCAGCGACTTCGTCGGCGGACAGTTGCGCGGGCATATACGCCGACAGCACGACCAGTTCGGCGTTTTCCTTGGCGACGAGATCGTCGCGGCCGGCCGCTTCGAACTGGCTAATCGAATCTTTCCGCTGCTTGATCATCTTGTCGATCACAGCGGTCACGGCTGCGTCGTCGAGCGTGATGCGCTCGTCGACTTCGCGCTGCTTGATCGCGGCCAGCAGCAGGCGGATCGTGCCGAGACGCTCGGTCTCGCGCGCCCGCATGGCCGCTTTCATGTCCTCAGTGATCTGTTCCTTGAGACTCATTGCTCACCTGATGCGTTGGAAGTTGCAAAAAACACGGAAAAGCACCGACAGACACGGAAAGCTTCATGCATCAACACAAAAACCCGCTTGGGAGTGTCCTCAAGCGGGTCGGCGCAATTGCGCGTAGTGGATGCGGCCTTACCATGACGGCCTCGCAGGCCTAGCTGTTCCGCTTGCGGCGCCGTGGGGTGCCGCCGGTTGCCGGTTGGTGGATCCGCCGCCGGAAGCCCGTGGGCTGCGGCAACGCCAGAATCAGTAAAACTTCTTTGGCAGCATCTGGCTGCGCAACCGCTTGAAATGACGCTTCACCGCTGCCGCCTTCTTGCGCTTACGTTCCGCCGTTGGCTTCTCGTAAAACTCGCGCGCCCGAAGTTCGGTCAACAAACCGTTCTTCTCGATCGTGCGCTTGAAACGGCGCATCGCGACTTCGAAGGGTTCGTTCTCTTTTAAGCGGACAGTCGTCATTTTTCAATAACGGAGCTTGGCAAAGATTGACGATTATAGCAGACGTTCTGCACAAAGACACGGTCTCGTCAAGCCCCGCGAACGTGCTCCGCGGCAGCCTGGCCCGCTGCTACGCCGGAAGCCCACGCCCACTGGAAGTTGTAGCCGCCGAGCCAGCCCGTAACGTCGACGGCCTCGCCAATAAAGTACAGCCCGGGCACCCGGGCGCTCATCATCGTCGATGACGACAGCTCCCGCGTATCGACGCCGCCTCGTGTGACTTCGGCCTTGCGGTAGCCTTCGGTGCCGTTCGGCGTGAGCGTCCAGCGCGACAGCGCCTCACCGATACCGCGCAAGGTGCGATCCGGTAGATCGGCCACTCGGGCGTCGGCGGCAACACGGTGGGTCTCCAGCCAGACATGGGCAAGCCGCGCCGGCACCCAGTCGGCCAGCAGGTTGGCGATCTGGCGCTTCGAGCCGGCCTTCGCCTCCAGCAAAGCAGTCTCGGCGTCATGCTCGGGCAGCAAATCCACGTGGATCGGCTCGCCCGGTTGCCAGAAGCTCGAAATCTGCAGCACGCCGGGGCCCGATAGCCCGCGGTGGGTGAGCAGCAGGTCCTCGACGAACTCACCGCCCGTCTTCTTCCCGCCGGTGCTGACCCGGACCTCAAGCGACACGCCCGACAACGCCGCAAACGGCGCCCAGTCGGCTGCGGCGAAAGTCAGCGGGACGAGCGCCGGGCGCGTATCGATCAGCTTGTGGCCAAACTGTTTTGCCAGACGATAGGCAAAGTCGGTGGCGCCGATCTTTGGGATCGAGAGACCACCGGTGGCGATCACCAGTGCGCGGGCGCCAATCTGGCCTGCACCAGTATCGAGCGTGAAGCTGTTGTCCGCGTTGCGCGTGACCTGTTCGACCGCGAGCGGCCGGCGCCATGCGATCCCGCCCGCGTCGCACTCGTTTTTCAGCACATCGATGACGGCATCGCTCGACTGGTCGCAGAACAACTGCCCCTTGTGCTTTTCATGCCATGTGACGTGATGGCGCTTGAGCAGCGCCATGAAATCGCGAGGCGTATAGCGGGCCAGCGCCGAACGGCAAAAATGCGGGTTCGCCGACAGATAATTGGCCGGCCCCGCGTGCAGATTCGTGAAGTTGCAGCGACCGCCGCCCGAAATGCGGATTTTCTCTGCCAGGCGAGGCGCATGGTCGATCAACACGACGCGCTGTCCGAGCTGGCCGGCAACCGCCGCACACATCATGCCCGCCGCGCCTGCGCCGATGACCGCGATATCGAAAGATTCCATGGCGCGCATTGTACCTGCGGCCCTTTTCCCCCACTGCTATACTTTCAGGCTTCTTTCTGACCTTGTAGACGCCCGCTCCGGCGCCCTGCTCCACCCACCGACCATGCTCGTTCTTGGCATCGAAAGCTCCTGCGACGAAACCGGCCTTGCGCTCTACGACACCGAGCGCGGTCTGCTTGCGCACGCGTTGCATTCGCAGATCGCCATGCATCGGGAGTACGGCGGTGTGGTGCCGGAGCTTGCGTCGCGCGATCACATTCGGCGCGCGCTGCCGCTGCTTGAAGAAGTGCTCGCGCAATCGGGTCGGGCGCGCGGCGACATCGATGCAATTGCGTATACGCAAGGACCGGGTCTTGCAGGCGCGCTGCTAGTAGGCGCCAGTATCGCCAACGCGCTCGCGATGGCATGGGACAAGCCGACCGTCGGCATTCATCATCTCGAAGGGCATCTGCTGTCGCCGCTGCTCGTGGACGAACCGCCGCCGTTTCCGTTCGTGGCGCTGCTGGTGTCCGGCGGACACACGCAGTTGATGCGCGTCACCGACGTCGGTGTTTACGAAACGCTCGGCGAAACCCTCGACGACGCCGCCGGCGAAGCCTTCGACAAAACCGCCAAGCTACTCGGCCTCGGCTACCCAGGTGGCCCGGAAGTCTCGCGAATGGCGGAATTCGGCACGCCAGGCGCCGTCGCGCTGCCGCGACCGATGCTGCATTCCGGCGATCTCGACTTCAGCTTCAGCGGCCTCAAGACCGCGGTACTCACTCACGTGAAGAAGCTCGGTACCAACGTCTGCGAACAGGACAAGGCCGATCTCGCGCGCGGTTTCGTCGACGCGACCGTCGATGTCCTCGTAGCGAAGTCGCTTGCAGCGCTCAAGCGCACGCAGCTCAAGCGGCTCGTCGTGGCAGGCGGTGTGGGTGCGAACCGGCAACTGCGCGATGCGTTGTCGGCGGCGGCGAAAAAGCGCGGCTTCGATGTCCACTACCCGGACCTGTCGCTGTGCACCGACAACGGCGCGATGATCGCGCTGGCAGGCGCGCTGCGGTTGCAGCGCTGGCCATCGCAAGCGGGCAAGGACTATGCGTTCACCGTGAAGCCGCGTTGGGATCTGGCGTCGCTCGCACGATAAACACCGCGCAGTAAACAAAAAAGCGGCCGCTATAGCGGCCGCTCTTCCACTAAAACGAACGCTACGACTAGCGCACGCGCTTGTCGTGTTCGATCAGTGCATACGCGCTGTGATTGTGGATCGACTCGAAGTTCTCGGCTTCAAGCACGTACGCGACAATGCGCGCATCCGCGTTCAACCGTTGTGCAACGTCACGCACCAGGTCTTCAACGAACTTCGGATTCTCATAAGCACGCTCGGTCACGAACTTCTCGTCCGGCCGCTTGAGCAGGCCCCACAGTTCGCACGACGCTTCCTCTTCGGCGATACGGATCAGTTCTTCCACTGCTACGTCGCCGGCAAGTTCCGCATCGATCGTCACGTGCGAGCGCTGGTTGTGCGCACCGTACTGCGAGATCTTCTTCGAGCACGGGCACAGGCTCGTCACCGGCACGAGCACCTTGAGAAACACGCGAGTCACGCCATGGCGCGTTTCACCGGTCAGCGTCACTTCGTAATCGAGCAGACTCTGCACACCCGACACGGGCGCCACCTTGCTGACGAAATACGGAAACGACACTTCAATACGCCCTGCTTCGGCCTCGAGCTTTTCGAGCATCGAGGCGAGCATCGTACGAAACGCTGTTGTATCGAGCGGCACGCGATTCTCTTCGAGCAGCGCAACGAAGCGCGACATGTGCGTGCCCTTCTGGTCGGCGGGCAGATGGACGTCGAGGTTCCATGTACCGACAGTAGGCTGCGCTTCGCCCGTTTGCGTGCGGACGGTGACCGGATGTCGCACCGCCTTCACACCGACCCGTTGAATCGGAATCTGGCGCGTATCGAGCGTGCTCTGCACGTCGGGCATCACAAAGGCGGGATTCATCTGGTTCATCTTCATGTCCTCACGAGTCGCGCGGCTATGAACATATAACGGCGCGAACGCCGCTCTATTCCATTGCTCATGCAACGGCAAACGCCGGCACATGCCGGCGCTGCATGATGGGCTGCGCAGCCCATCGATTCAAGTTGGAGTTTGCTATGACCGGGATAGCGAGCGCGTCACGCGACGCGTTTCACCGACTGGCCTGCAACGGCCCCGGCCGCATGATCCTGAAAACGTTCACGGATCGATTTCGCGATGCCTGCGCCGTCGAGGCCGCATTCGGCGAGCAGCTTCGCAGGATCACCGTGATCGATGAAGCGATCGGGGAGGCCCAATTGTAGTACGGGGCGGATAACCCCACTCGTCAGCAGGGCTTCCACGCAGGCCGAACCGGCGCCGCCCATCACGCAGCCTTCTTCGACGGTGACGATCGCATCGTGCGTTTCGGCCAGACGACGAACCAGATCGGCATCGAGCGGCTTCACGAAGCGCATGTTCGCCACCGTCGCATCGAGCTGCTCCGCTGCTGCGAGCGCCGGTGCCACCATCGTGCCGAACGCGAGGATCGCGATGCGCTTGCCGGCCGCCTGCGAGCTCTCGCGACGCACTTCACCCTTGCCGAGCGGAATCGCCGCCATCTGCTTGACGGTCGCCACTCCCGTACCAGCGCCACGCGGATAACGCACGGCACTCGGGTTCGGTTGCTGCAACGCCGTGTACAGCATCTGCCGGCATTCGTTTTCGTCCGATGCAGCCATCACCGTCATGTTCGGAATGCAGCGCAGGAACGCGAGATCGTACGCACCCGCGTGCGTCGCGCCATCCGCACCGACGAGACCCGCGCGATCGATCGCGAAGACCACCGGCAGGTTCTGCAATGCGACGTCGTGAATCAACTGGTCGTAGGCGCGCTGCAGGAACGTCGAATAGATCGCGACGACAGGCTTCATGCCGTCGGCGGCCAGACCGCCTGCAAACGTCACTGCGTGCTGCTCGGCAATGCCGACGTCGAAATAGCGATCCGGGAAACGCTTTTCGAATTCGACCATGCCCGAGCCTTCGCGCATCGCAGGCGTAATGCCGACTACGCGCGCGTCGAGTTCGGCGGCATCGCACAGCCATTCGCCGAACACAGTTGTATAGGTCTTCTTGCTAGGCGCTGTCGAAGGCTTGATGCCTTCAGCCGGATTGAACTTGCCGGGACCGTGGTACAGCACCGGATCGGCTTCGGCGAGCTTGTAGCCCTGACCTTTCTTCGTCACGACGTGCAGGAACTGCGGACCGCGCAGTTCCTTGATGTTCTGCAACGTCGGGATCAGCGAATCGAGATCGTGGCCATCGATCGGGCCGATGTAGTTGAAGCCGAACTCTTCGAACAACGTAGCCGGCATTACCATGCCCTTCGCGTGTTCTTCGAGTTTGCGCGCGAGGTCGAGCATCGGCGGCGCGACGCGCAGCACGCGTTCGACGCCGGCGCGCGCAGCCGCATAGAAGCGACCGGACATCAGACGCGCGAGATGGCGATTCAATGCGCCGACCGGCGGCGAGATCGACATGTCGTTGTCGTTGAGGATTACGAGCAGCGGTACGTCATCAGCGACACCGGCGTTGTTCATCGCCTCGAAGGCCATGCCCGCGGTCATCGCACCATCGCCGATCACGGCAATCGCGTAGCGCTCGTCGTTTTGCAGCTTCGACGCGATCGCCATACCGAGCGCGGCCGAGATCGACGTGCTCGAATGGGCCGTGCCGAACGTGTCGTATTCCGACTCGGTACGACGCGGAAAGCCCGAAATGCCGCCTTGCTGGCGCAGCGAATGCATCTGCTCGCGACGGCCCGTCAGGATCTTGTGCGGATAGGTTTGATGGCCGACGTCCCAGACGATCCGGTCGCGCGGCGTGTCGAACACGTAGTGCAACGCGATCGTCAGCTCGACCGTGCCGAGGTTGGACGACAGATGGCCGCCCGTCTGCGATACGCTGTCGAGCACGAAGGCGCGCAACTCGTCTGCAAGCGGTTGCAACTGGCGGCGATCGAGGCGGCGCAAGGCTGCCGGGTCGTCTATGGTTTTCAGCAAGTCGTACATCGTCGTTCCATTGTAGGAAAACTTGCGTGCCCGCACTTCATTCACGCACACCGTAGCGTGATGTGCGCGGCGGCGAGCTTTCGCGTTGATACTGCTTCAGCTCACCCGGTTTACAACCAGATCGGCAAGCTCGGCCAGACGCTGTGCGCGGGCGCCGAACGGCGCGAGCGCTGCATGTGCATCCGCGCGCAACTGCGCGGCCAGCGCACGCGACGCGTCGAGCCCAATGATCGATACGTAGGTCGGCTTGCCGTCCTTCGCATCCTTTCCTGCGGTCTTGCCGAGCGTCGCGGAATCGGTCGTGACATCGAGGATGTCGTCGACCACCTGAAACGCGAGGCCGACTGCGGCCGAGTATGCATCGAGGGCGCTCATTGCCGCGGCGTCGGGCGCCGTGCCCGCGAGAGCGCCCATGCGGACTGCCGCGCGCAGCAGCGCGCCGGTTTTCTTGCGGTGCATCGTTTCCAGTTGCGGCCGCGTCAGCGTATGGCCGACGCTCGCCAGATCGATGGCCTGACCGCCCGCCATGCCGACCGAGCCGCTCGCGAGCGCCAGTTCGCGCACGAGCGCCGCCTGCTGCGCGGGCGCCAGGACATCAGCCGTCAGCGCAACGAATGCCTGCGACTGCAGCGCATCGCCAACCAGCAGTGCCGTCGCTTCGTCATATTTGACGTGTACCGTGGGCTTGCCGCGGCGCAGTGCGTCGTCGTCCATGCATGGCATGTCATCGTGCACGAGCGAATACACATGGATCATTTCCAGTGCCGCCGATGCCGCTTCGACAGAGGCCGCCTGGGCACCGGTCAACTCGCCCGCTGCGTGACACAGCAACGGACGCACGCGCTTGCCGCCGCCCATCACGGCGTAGCGCATCGCTTCGTGCAGTTGCGCCGGCTCGATGCTCTGTGCCGGCAAATAGTGATCGAGCGCCGTCTCGACACGGTCGAGTACGGCACGCATCCATTCTTCAAAGGTCATAAATCGTCTCCGCTCTCGGCGGCGGTTGTTCCTGCGGGGTTCGTGGACAGCGGCTTCAGCGTCTCGCCATCGAGTACGCGCACTTGCTGTTCCACCTTCTCCAGTTGTTGCTGGCAAAACGCGACAAGCGTCGCGCCGCGCCGGTACGCGCTCAGCGACTCTTCGAGGCTCAGACTGCCGCCTTCCATACGCGCGACCAGTCCTTCCAGTTCCGCGAGCGCTGCCTCGTAATGCTCGGGCAGCGGTGTGCCGTCGACGCCCTGGACAGGCGGAGCAGCGGGGTCTTTCGTTGCGGTCTTCGCCATGAATCGTCGCAAATTTAAAACAAGTCGGACATTCTACGGCAAAAGCGACAATTCCGAGCCGCTCGGGGGCTCACGCCCATTCCACGGGGCTTGCAGAGCGGCGACGTAACATCGGAAGAAAATTCTCCATAAGGGCCGGAAGACCGCGAACTTCCTCGATAATTTTGACCCAAATCAGGGACTTAAGTATCCCCAGGAGGGGGAAACAGGTATAATCGCGGGCTCCCTAAATCAATCGAATCTTCGATGGTTGGGTTGTTCACTGCTTTCACGTCTTCACGGGAGTGGGAATGTCCAATCTGAGCAATGCATTGCAGCTGAGATCTGTTCATAGTCAGTTGCCAGTCACGGCTTACTTTGACGAAGCGCTTCTCAAGCGCGAAATCGACACCCTTTTCAAAAAAGGTCCTCGCTACGTCGGGCACGAACTCATGGTGCCGGACGCGGGGAATTATTTTGCCTTGCCCAGCGAGAAAGAGGGCCGGGTGCTCGTACGCAACCAGCAGTCGCAGGTCGAACTGCTGTCGAACGTGTGCCGCCATCGCCAGGCCATCATGCTCAACGGCCGCGGCCAGACGGAGAATATCGTCTGTCCCCTGCATCGCTGGACGTACGATCTGAACGGCCAGCTCCTCGGCGCACCGCATTTCGCGGACAACCCTTGCCTGAATCTCGGCGCCACGCCGCTGCAGAACTGGCAGGGCTTGCTATTCGAGGCGCAGGGCCGCGATGTCGCCAAAGATCTGTCGCGTCTCGGCACGAAGCAGCATTTCGACTTCTCGAGCTTCATGTTCGATCACGTCGAAGTCCACGAATGCAACTACAACTGGAAGACCTTCATCGAGGTCTATCTGGAGGATTACCACGTCGTTCCGTTCCATCCGGGTCTCGGCAGCTTTGTGTCGTGTGACGACCTGACCTGGGAATTCGGCGACTGGTATAGCGTGCAGACCGTCGGCGTGCATAACGAGCTCGCGCGTCCGGGTAGTCCGACGTACCGCAAGTGGCACGACGAAGTGCTGCGTTTCCGCGGTGGCGAGCCGCCCGAGTTCGGCGCGATCTGGATGGTGTACTACCCGGGCATCATGATCGAGTGGTATCCGCATGTGCTGGTCGTATCGTGGCTGATTCCGCGCGGGCCGCAACACACCACCAACGTGGTCGAGTTCTATTACCCCGAGGAAATCGCGCTGTTCGAACGCGAATTCGTCGAAGCCGAGCGCGCCGCCTATATGGAAACGGCCCGTGAAGACGACGAGATCGCCGAGCGGATGGACGCCGGCCGACGGGCGTTGATGGAGCGTGGCGAATCGCAGGTTGGTCCGTATCAGAGCCCGATGGAAGACGGTATGCAGCACTTCCACGAGTTTTTGCGGCGCGAACTCGGTGCGATCGCCTGAACCACGCGGCACGCAGACTGCATAGAACGACGGAAAGACGGGCTTCGGCCCGTCTTTTTTGTTTAGACTTGGAACAGGGTTCGGCTACGACCGAAACCGCCGTCTCCAGGAGCCGTCATGCCGCACACCCACTACACCACCCTGATCTCCGCAACGAATCTCGCCGAGCGGCTCGCCGCCGCGCCCGGCAGCGTCTTCGTTGCCGATTGCCGCTTCGATCTCGCCGCGCCGGATGCGGGCGAAGCCGCCTACGCCGCCGGTCATCTGCCCGGCGCGCATTATCTGCATCTCGATCGCGATCTTTCCGGGTCGAAAACCGGCGCGAACGGGCGCCATCCTTTGCCCGAGCGCGCGAAGCTCGTCGAAACGCTGGTTGCACAGGGACTGAAGCAGGGCCAGCAGGTTGTCGCTTACGACGCGCAAGGCGGGATGTACGCGGCGCGCCTGTGGTGGTTGCTGCGCTGGCTCGGACATGACGCGGTCGCGCTGCTCGACGGCGGACTGCAAGCCTGGCAGGCCTCCAGCGAGCCGCTGATGCAGGACGCGCCGACTCTGGTCCGCGGCGACTTCAAGGCCGGCGCGCCGCTGGCGGTGACGATCGATGCGCAGGCGGTCGAGCGCAATCTCGGCACACGCGAGCGCATCCTTGTCGACGCGCGAGCTGCCGATCGTTACCGCGGAGAAAACGAAACAATCGATCCAGTGGGCGGTCATATTCCTGGCGCGCTGAACCGCTTCTTCAAGGACAACCTCACCGCGGACGGTCGCTTCAAGTCCGCACACACGCTACGCGAAGAATTCGGCGCGCTGCTGCCCGGCACCGCACCGGAGAAGGTCGTTCTGCAATGCGGCTCGGGCGTCACCGCCTGTCATAACGCGCTCGCCATGGAGATTGCCGGGCTGCACGGGGCCGCGCTTTATTCTGGATCGTGGAGCGAATGGGTCGCCGATACATCGCGGCCAGTTGCGACGGGCGCGGCGCCCTGAGACTACGAGGCCCGCAGATAGCCTTCGAGCTAGCCGAGCAAGCAATAGCGGCAGACGCGACCATCGCGTCATGCCGCTGCACTCAACTCACAGCGCGCGTGCTCGCTCAAGCCACACCGTGCTGTTTAAACCACGCTAGCGCGCGCCGCCAACCGTCTTCGGCATCCGCCTTCTTGTAGCTCGGCCGATAGTCAGCGAAAAACGCGTGGCCCGCGTCGTCATACACGACAAACTGCGAGCCGCGTCCTTCACGCGGACCCTCGGCGATCGCCTGCTTCATCTGCTCGAGTGTGTCCTGCGGAATGCTCGTATCCTGCCGGCCGTAAAGGCCCAGCACCGGTGCGTGCAGATCGGCGACACGATCGATCGGATTGGCCGGCGTCATCGCAGTGTGATCGCCGGCCACGCGCCCGTACCATGCGACACCCGCGCGCACGTTCGGATTGTGTTCCGCATACAGCCATGTGATCCGTCCGCCCCAGCAGAAACCGTTGACACCCACACGCCGCAGATCGCCGCCATGCTCGCCGGCCCATGCTACGGTGGCGTCGAGATCGGCCAGCACCTGCGCATCAGGTACCTTGCTGACGAGCTGCTCGTTGAGCTGCTGAATGGTTGGATAGATCGACGCATCGCCTTCCCGCGTATACAGGTTCGGTGCAATCGCCAGATAACCCGCTTTCGCGAAACGGCGGCAGACGTCGGCGATGTGCTCATGCACGCCGAAAATCTCGTGGACCACGATGATCACGGGCAGATGCGTCTTGCCCTTCGGCTGCGCGCGATAGGCCGGCACGATGATGCCGCCCGAGGTCACGGCGACCTCGCCGGCTTCGAGTCCGTCGCTATCGGTGTGAATGGTCTGTGCCGACACCGGCAGCACGGCGGCGGCAAAACCGCTGCCGAGTGCGGCCTTGATGAAGGTACGGCGATCGAAGGGAACGTGTGGAACGAGGCTATCGACTTCGGGTTTCAGCATGTAGCGCTCCTTGGGTGGAAGGCAACGACGCAACAGCATACCCCCGGCGGCAAACGCGCGCCGTACAGACCGCAGGCAGCGGGCAGCAGCGGTTCTAAAGCCGCCACACGCCACGCTCAGTGCAGTTTGACCCGCGGCAACGTCGTGCGCCGCAGCCAGTGCGCGACCGTATCGAGCACCATCCGCGCGTAACCATGCAGAGCGGCAATATGCAGCCGGTACAGCGACATGTACATGAAACGCGCGAACAGCCCCTCGATCAGCATGCTGCCGCCGATCACCCCGCCCATCAGATTGCCGACCGCGCTGAAGTGCCCAAGCGATACGAGCGAACCGAAATCGCGGTAAGCAAACTGCGGCAAGGCACCACCGTCGACGCGAGCCGCCAGCGCTTTCAGCAGAAAACTCGCCTGCTGGTGCGCGGCCTGTGCGCGCGGCGGCACGTTGCCGTCGGTACCCGCCCACGCGCACGCGGCGCAATCGCCGAGCGCGAAGATGTTGTCGTCGGTTTCGGTCTGCAGCGTATTGCGCACGATGAGCTGGCCCTGCCGGTTCACGGCCAGGCCGTCGAGCTGGCTTAGCACCGCTGGCGCCTTGATGCCCGCGGCCCAGACCGTCAGGTCGGCGCGCACGGTCTTGCCGCTCGCCGTACGCACGAGGCCCGGCGCGACTTCGGACACGGTCTCGCCGGTCATCAGCTTGACGCCGAGTTTGACGAGCAGTTCCGTCGTGGCAGTCGATACGCGCTCGGGCAGCGCCGGCAAAATCCGCGCGCCGGCTTCGATCAGCACGATGCCGATGTCATGCCGCGGATCGAGTTTATGCAAGCCGTACGCCGACAGCACCTGCGCGGTGTTGCGCAACTCGGCAGACAGTTCGACGCCGGTCGCACCGCCACCGACAATCGCCACCTGAATGCGCGGCTCGCTCGAAGCCGATGCGTCCAGCCCCGACTCGACGGGTTCGTGCGCCTGGTATTCGGCGCGGATGCACGCGGCGATCAGACGTTTGCGAAAGCGCTCAGCCTGGTGGACGGTATCGAGCGCGATCGAATACTCGGACGCACCCTGCACGCCGAAGAAATGCGTCGTGCTGCCGATCGCAATAACGAGCGTGTCGTATTCGAGTTCGCGTTGCGGCAACAATTCCGCGCCGTCTTCATCCGCAACCGACGAGAGCGTGATGCGCCGCGCCGCGCGATCGAGCGCGGTCAGTTCGCCCTGCTGAAACTCGAAGCCATGCCAGCGCGCCTGGGCTGCATATTCGAGTTCCTGCGTGAACGGGTCCATGCTGCCTGCCGCGACCTCATGCAGCAACGGCTTCCAGATATGCGTCGGATAGCGGTCGACCAGCATGACCTGCGCACGTGCGTCGCCCTTGTTCTTCTTTGGAGCGTAGCGGTCGCCTAAACGCGTCGCCAGTTCCAGCCCCCCCGCGCCCCCGCCAACGACGATAAAACGATGCATGCGATTCTCCGTATGTCGATCGGTTGTGGGTCGAGACGGCGTGATGCGTGGCTTATGCCGTCGTTATCGATTGTCGGCGACGCCTGCGGCTTCTTGCAAGCCGCAGGTCAACATGTGTGACATACGCATGACTATATGCGTGCACAGGCGTCAATGTGCTTCTTCCCAGTTGTCGCCGGCGCCGACTTCTGCAACGAGCGGCACCTTCAGCGCAGCAACGCCGCACATCAGTTCGGGCAGCCTCTTGCGAACCTCGGCGAGTTCGCTGTCGGGCACTTCGAGTATCAGTTCATCGTGGACCTGCATGATCATCCGCGTACCGACCGGCGATGCGTCGAGCCAGCGCTGCACCGCGATCATCGACAGCTTGATCAGATCGGCGGCCGTGCCCTGCATCGGCGCGTTGATCGCCGCGCGTTCCGCGGCCTGCCGGCGCGGGCCGTTACCACCGTTGATTTCGGGCAACCACAGCCGCCGACCGAACACGGTCTCGACGTAGCCCTTCTCTTTCGCGCTCGCGCGCGTGTCGTCCATGTATTTCGCCACGCCCGGATAGCGCGCGAAATACCGGTCGATATAGAGCTTCGCCGCATCGCGCGTAATGCCGAGATTCGATGCCAGACCAAACGAACTCATTCCGTAGATCAAACCGAAGTTGATCACCTTCGCGATGCGTCGCTGGTCCGAATTCACTTCGAGCGGCGTCACGCCGAACACTTCGGCGGCCGTTGCGCGGTGGATGTCCTCGCCTTGAGCAAACGCACGCAGCAGCGATTCGTCGCCCGAGATGTGCGCCATGATGCGCAGTTCGATCTGCGAGTAGTCGGCGGAAACGAGCTTGTGGCCAGGCGCCGCGATAAAAGCTTCGCGAATGCGCCGGCCTTCTGCCGTGCGCACCGGAATGTTCTGCAGATTCGGATCGTTCGATGCGAGCCGCCCCGTTACCGCCACGGCCTGCGCATAGTTCGTATGCACGCGGCCCGTCTGCGCATTGACCATGCGCGGCAGTTTGTCGGTGTAGGTCGACTTCAGCTTCGAAAGCCCGCGATGTTCGAGTAGCAGCTTCGGTAGCGGATAGTCTTCGGCGAGTTTCTGCAGCACTTCTTCATCGGTGGAAGGCGCGCCGCTCGGCGTCTTCTTCACGACCGGCAATTGCAGCTTCTCGAAGAAGATCTGGCCGATCTGCTTCGGCGAACCGAGATTGAATTCGCCGCCCGCCAGTTCGTACGCTTCGCCTTCGAGCTGCACGAGCCGTGTCGCGATCTCGTTGCTTTGCCGGCGCAGTTTCTCGGCATCGATCAGCACGCCGGCGCGTTCCATCTTGCGCAGCACACGCGACGTCGGAAGCTCGATCTCCCGGTACACGTATTCGAGGCCTTTCTCTGCGGTGACCTGCGGGTACAGCGCGAGATGCAGACGCAGCGTGATGTCGGCGTCTTCCGCGGCGTATTCGGCGGCCTGATCGAGTGCGACTTCATCGAAGCCGATCTGCTGCGCGCCCTTGCCCGCTACTTCCTCGTACTTGATCGTCTTGATGCCGAGATGACGCAGCGCGAGGCTGTCCATGTCGTGCGTGCGATGCGATTCGACCACGTACGACTCGAGCAGCGTGTCGTGCTCGATGCCGTCCATCTCGATGCCGTAGTTAGCGAGCACCTGTTCGTCATACTTCAAATGCTGGCCGACTTTTTTCTTTGTCGGACTCTCTAGCCAGGGCTTCAGCTTCGCGAGCACTTCGTCGCGCGGCAGTTGCACCGGTGCATCGGGTCCGCGATGTGCAACCGGAATATAGGCTGCATAACCCGGTTCCACGGACAACGACAGACCGACGAGTTGCGCGGTCATTGGATCGAGCGAAGTGGTTTCGGTATCGAATGCGGTGAGCTGCGCAGCGTCGATCTTCGCGAACCACGCGTCGAATTGCTCCCACGTCTGCACGGTGTCGTAGTGACGTTCGACGTCGACGGTTTGCGCCGGTGCCACGTCGATTTGCGGCCCTTCGACGACCTCGGCCGTCTCGACTTCACGCAACCATGTCTTGAAGCCGTGCCGCGCGAACACATCGCGCAATTCGGTGCGAGCCTCGGGCCGCGATGCAAGCGACGCTTCAATCGATGCGATGTGCTGCGTCAGATCGCAGGCGGTTTCGACAGTGACGAGCTTTCTCGCCATCGGCAGGAAGTCGAGTGCGCGGCGCAGGTTGTCGCCGACTGCCCCCTTGATTTCATCCGCATGCGCGATGACGCCGTCGAGCGAGTCGTACTGCGCGAGCCACTTCAACGCTGTTTTCGGTCCGCACTTGTCGACGCCCGGCACGTTGTCGACGGTATCGCCGATCAGCGACAGGTAATCGACGATCCGCTCCGGTGGCACGCCGAACTTCGCGAGCACGCCCGCGCGATCAAGCGTTTCGTTCGTCATCGTGTTGATCAACGTGACGCTATCGGTAACGAGTTGCGCGAGGTCTTTGTCGCCGGTGGAGACGATCACCTTCATGCCGAGCTTTTCGGCCTGTGTGCTGAGCGTACCGATCACGTCATCGGCCTCAACGCGATCGATCATCAGCAGCGGCCAGCCCAGCGCGCGCACGGCGACATGGATCGGCTCGATCTGGCGCACCAGATCTTCGGGCATCGACGCGCGGTTGGCCTTGTAATCCGGGTACCAGTCGTCGCGAAACGTCTTGCCCTTCGCATCGAACACGCACGCGCTATACTCTGCAGTGACTTCCTTGCGCATGCGCCGCAGCATGTTGATGATGCCGTACAGCGCGCCGGTCGGTTCGCCGTCCGGTCCACGCAGATCGGGCAATGCGTGGTAGGCCCGGTAGAGATAGCTCGAACCGTCTACCAATAGCAGGGTCTTACCTTCCAGCTTCGCTTCCAGGTACTGTTCTTCAGGCATTATGACTAAGAGAAAAGTGATTCCGAGTCTGCGATCGCTCGCAGATCAAGAGCGCGCGACAGCCAAAAAGGCCCGCGCATCGTGGCAGATGTTCACGATTATGGCAGAGTTTATCGAGGCGACCGAGTACCTCTCGGAGATCCGCCCGGCTGTCAGCATCTACGGTTCAGCGCGACTGAAACCGGACTCGCCCTACTACAAACTCGCCACGCAGATCGCGCGCAAACTGTCCGACGCGGGCTTCGCGGTGATCTCCGGCGGCGGCCCCGGCATCATGGAAGCAGCGAACAAGGGCGCGCATGCGGGCAAGGCCCCTTCGGTCGGTCTGAACATCGAGTTGCCGCACGAGCAATCGGGCAACCAGTGGCAGGACATCTCGCTGCGCTTTCGCCATTTCTTCACGCGCAAGGTGACGTTCGTGAAGAACTCGGATGCCGTGATCGTGATGCCGGGCGGCTTCGGCACGCTCGACGAACTCGCGGAAGTGCTCACGCTGATCCAGACGAAGAAGTCGCGGCACGTACCGATCATTCTGGTCGGCGGCGAGTTCTGGCATGGCCTGCTCGGCTGGTTCAAGGATCAGCTGGTGCCGATGGGCCTGATCAATGCCAACGACATGGACCTGATGCAGGTCATCGACGATCCGGACCAGGTGCTCGAAGCGGTGCTCGCGTTCTACGAAGACCGCGAAGAGCATGAAGACGGCGACGTCCATCCGGGCAAGTCGGACGAAGACCGGATGTTCTACCTGTAACGCGTCTGGCTGGCAGGTCAGTCGCCGCTTACGCGGCATCGGCCTGCGCCTCGAGCCAGCGGCAGAACTGCACGACGAGTGGCGAATCGGCTACTTCGTGCCGCGCCACCCACCAGTAGCCACGCGCATCGAGTCGCGGTCCGGGTAGCGGCACGACGAGCCGTCCGGACGCGAGTTCGTCGGCCAGCATCGGCAGCGGTCCGAGTGCGGCACCGAGTCCATCTATCGCTGCCTGCAATGCCAGATGGAAGTGGTCGAACGACTGCTTCTTGCGGCACTTCGCCTTCACCCCTGCTGCTGCCAGCCAGTTGCGCCACGCATCCGGCCGGGTATCCGAATGCAGCAACACGTGGCGCGCGAGGTCATCGGCCACGACGATCGGCGCGCGCTGCAACAGCGCGGGGCTGCATACCGGAATCTCGTGTTCCTCGAGAAAATGGCCGCTCGCGCAGTTCGGCCAGTGCGCGGGACCGCGCCTGACCGCCACATCGAAACCATCGATCGTCTCCACCGGTGCATCCGACGTCGACAGCCGTAGCTCGACATTGGGCGCCATCCGCTGAAACTGGCTCAAGCGCGGTAGCAGCCACTTCATTGCGAAAGTCGACAGGGCGTTGACGCGCAGCACATGCACGACGCCGGTATCGCGCAGTTGATCCGTCGCGAGCGCAATGCTGTCGAACGCAGCCTGCACGCTCGCGAGATAGCGGCGCCCGTCGTCGGTGAGCCGGACCCGCTTGCCGCGACGATGAAACACCTGCACGCCGACCCATGCTTCGAACGCGGCGACCTGCCGGCTGATTGCACCGTGAGTCACATGCAACTCGTCTGCGGCGGCGGTGAAGCTATCGCACCGGGCCGCGGCCTCGAAGGCACGGAGCGCAGAGAACGGAGGAAGATTGCGAGCCATGCTTGTGATTGTAGATCACAAGCGGATGCCCGAAAAATCGTTTTGCCCGACAACGCTTCGGCGCTACTCTCGACGGTCTGTACCGGACGAACATCACAATGAATCAGCAGCCCACTTCCCCTGACACATCGCTTACACATCGGCCTACGTTGCGCGAAATATTCGGCGGCTTTCTTGGCCTCGGCCTCATCTCGTTTGGCGGTGCGTTGCCGCTTGCGCGACGTGCGGTCGTCGAGCGGCGCCACTGGCTGACCGCCGCCGAATTCACCGATCTGCTCGGGTTGTGCCAGTTTCTGCCGGGCGGCAATGTCATCAACCTGTCGGTTGCGATCGGCATGCGTTTTCGTGGACTGCCTGGCGCGCTTGCAGGGTTGCTCGGGTTGATCGCAGGGCCTTCGCTCGTCGTGATCGGTCTCGGTGTGCTGTATGAGCACACGCAAAATGACCCGCATGTGAAGCACCTGTTCGCCGGGCTCGCGGCAGCCGCGGCTGGTCTGCTCGTCGCGATGGCGGTCAAGATCCTGCTGCCGTTGCGGCACGATCCGGCGGCGGCGATCATCGCCGCGCTCGGGTTCGTCGCCATCGCAATCGTGCGTGTGCCGCTCCTGCCGACCATGCTCGTGCTCACGCCGCTCAGCATGCTTGTCGCCGCACGCGCGCGGAAAATCGCCGAAGCCGGGAAGACGGCACCATGAACGACACACTCGTTTCGCTTGCAATTATCTTTAGCCAGTTGTCACTGCTCGCATTCGGCGGCGGCAATACGATCCTTCCGGAAATGCAGCGGCAGGTGGTGGACGTGCATCACTGGATGCCCGCCAGCGAATTCAGCGCGCTCTTCGCGCTTGCGCAGGCCGCGCCTGGACCGAACCTGATGATCGTGACGCTGGTCGGCTGGCACGTGGCCGGATGGGCCGGCATGCTGGTGACGTCGGTGGCGAAGTTCGGACCGTCGTCGATCGTGACGATTCTCGCGCTGCACGCGTGGGAACGCTTCAAGGACCGGCCGTGGAGAAGCATCGTGCAGAAGGCGCTCGTGCCGGTCACGGCGGGCCTCGTCGGCGCGAGCGCGGCGCTGATCGCGCAGGCTTCCGATACGACGGCGATCGCGTGGGCGATCACCGCCGTGTGCGCGGCACTTGCGCTGAAGACGCGGATTCATCCGCTGTGGTTGCTGGCTGCCGGGAGTTTGATTGGGTTGACGGGGTTTGGGCAGTTTTGAGGGGCGGTTTACTGAAACGCCACTTCCGCAAAACTCCGCAACTTACGGCTATGCAACCGATGCAACCCGTTCGTGCGCAAAATCTCCATCGCCTTCACCCCGATCTGCAGATGCTGATCGACCTGCGCGCGATAGAACTGATCGGCCATGCCAGGCAACTTCAGTTCGCCGTGTAGCGGTTTGTCCGACACGCACAGCAACGTACCGTACGGCACGCGAAAGCGAAAACCATTCGCCGCAATCGTCGCGCTTTCCATATCGAGCGCAACCGCACGGCTTTGCGACAGCCGCTGCACCGGCTCGCGATGATCGCGCAGTTCCCAGTTGCGGTTATCAACGCTCGCCACCGTCCCGGTGCGCATCACGCGCTTCAGTTCGACGCCTTCGAGCTGCGTCACCTGCGCGACCGCACCTTCCAGCGCGACCTGCACTTCGGCGAGCGCCGGAATCGGCACCCATAGCGGCAGGTCATCGTCGAGCACGTGATCCTCACGCACATAGCCGTGCGCAAGCACGTAATCGCCAAGACGCTGCGTATTGCGCAGCCCCGCGCAGTGACCCAGCATGATCCACGCATGCGGACGCAGCACGGCGATGTGATCGGTAATCGTCTTCGCGTTGGACGGCCCGACGCCGATGTTGACCATCGTGATGCCGCTGCCGTCCGCGCGCTTCAGGTGATAGGCAGGCATCTGCGGCAGACGCGGTGGCGGCGTACCCTCGTCGTCCTGCTCGCCGAGATTCGCGTTGTACGTGATCACGTCGCCGGGTTCAACGAACGATGTGTATTCGCTGCGATAGGCACGCAGCTCCGCGTCGTCGGTATGGGCCATCATCTTGCGGCCGAGCGCGACGAACTCGTCGATATAGAACTGGTAGTTCGTGTACAGCACGTAGTTCTGGCAATGCGTCGGCGACGTCGCCGTGTAGTGCTTCAGTCTATGCAGCGAGAAATCCACGCGCGCGGCCGTGAACAGCGCAAGCGGATGCGGCTCGCCGGGCGGCGGTTCATAGGTACCGTTGACGATGCGGTCATCGAGCAGCGCAAGGTCGGGCGTATCGAAGATATCGCGCATCGCGAACAGCCGCTCGCGATCGAGATCGCCTTCCAGATGAATGCCCTCCGCAAACGCGAAGTGAATCGGAATAGGCTGGTCCGATACACCGACCTCAATCGATACATGATGATTCTTCGCCAGCAGTCGCAACTGTTCGCGATAGTAGTTGCCGAACAGATCGGGCCGCGTCACGGTGGTCTCGAACACGCCGGGGCCGGCGACAAAACCATATGAGCGGCGCGAATCGATGTGTGTGTTGACCTCGGTGCGCACCCGCACGAACGGGTAACACGCGCGCACGCGGCGCTCGAATGCCTCGTTGCGCCGGTAGCGGGCAAACGCGTCGCGCAGGTACGACGTATTCGCTTCGTAGATCGCGGAAAGCCGGGTGACGGCGTCGGCGGCGTCGGCGAACGCCTCGGTCGGGAAGGTGTCGGCGGGTGTCTGCACCGCGCGTGATTTGAGTGGATCGTTCATCTTCATTGGCCTCGGTTGATGCGACGACATTACCATGGAACACGCGCCGCGGATGCCCGCGGCAGACCGGACGGGGCGCGGGCTGGTTCCGCGCAACCTGCGCGAAAGCGGCGCAAAATAACCCTTGGTAATCCGTGCCCGGAGCATGGATTTGCTAGAATCTGGGCACCCAATCGGAGAATCGCCATGAAGTCGTTCCTTACCGTCGCCGCGGCAGCCGTTGCAGCGACGCTCGCCTTCGGCGGCGTCGCACTGGCCGCCCAGCCCACCGACGACGCCACGGCTGCCACGAACGCTCAAGCTGCCGCTGCCGACGAAGCGCAATCCGCCAACGAACGCGCCGGCCTGCCGAACCTGAAGGCGATCAACCGTCCGGCAGCCGAAGTCAGCTCGAAGGTCGACATCGACGTGCCGCGCACGCCGAGCTTCTACGAACGCAGTGGCAGCGGCACCGAAATCACCGAATACCGCGACAAAGGCAAACCAGTCGAAATCGACGTGCGTTCGAACTTCGGCACGCGCTACCAGATGAGCGCACCGACCGACACATCGCCTACAGTGCGCGACAACGGCCGCGCAAGCACACGCCTGCCGTCGATCAACCTGCACTATTGATCCCGCATGATGTAACACGATGTCCGCGCGGGACGGCAACGCCGCGCCACAGCATCGCCGCAGTACCGCAATACCAGGACCTACCCAAACCGCACGATTTCGCCCGTGGCTCCCTGCCCGGGCGGTCTCACCCGCCTGCCGCACTGGCCGCCTCGAGCCAGTCCGACCAACCCGATCCGACGCTTCCCGCATGGCTGTCTTCACTGCTGTCACCGAACTGCAACTCGCACAATGGATGCGCCACTACGATCTCGGCGATGTCGTCGGGTTTCGCGGCATTCCGTCGGGCATCGAGAACAGCAACTTCTTTCTGACCACGACGCGCGGCGAATACGTCCTCACGATCTTCGAGAAGCTGACGGCCGGGCAGTTGCCGTTCTATCTCGATCTGATGCGGCATCTGGCCGCACATCGCGTGCCGGTCCCCGATCCGGTTCCACTCGACGACGGCAAGCTGTTCGGCATACTGCACGGCAAGCCGGCCGCGATCGTCAGCAAGCTCGAAGGTAGCCCGGAGCTGGCGCCGGGCGTCGAGCATTGCGTCGAGGTTGGCCAGATGCTTGCGCGCATGCATCTCGCGGGTCGCGATTTTGCGCAGCATCAGCCGAACCTGCGCAGCCTGCCGTGGTGGCAGGAAACCGTGCCCGCCGTGCTGCCGTTTCTGGCCGGCGCACAGCGCGATCTGCTAACCGCCGAACTCGCGCATCAACAGGCATTCTTCGCCTCCGACGATTACGCGGCACTGCCCGCGGGGCCGTGCCATTGCGATCTGTTCCGCGACAACGTGTTGTTCGCGCACGCAGCGCCTGACACCGGCCATGAAGTCCGGCTCGGCGGCTTCTTCGACTTTTATTTCGCCGGCACCGACAAGTGGCTGTTCGACGTCGCAGTTACGGTCAACGACTGGTGCGTCGATCTGGCCACGGGCCGGTTCGACGCGGCCCGCACCGACGCGCTGCTGCGCGCCTATCAAACCGTGCGCCCGTTCACCGCGGCGGAAATCCGGCACTGGGGCGATATGCTACGGGCCGGCGCGTACCGCTTCTGGGTTTCGCGCCTGTATGATTTCCATCTGCCGCGTGCGGCTGAACTGCTGAAACCGCACGACCCAGGCCATTTCGAACGCATTCTGCGCGAGCGCCTGTCCGGCGCTGTACTTCCTGGCATTCATACCTCATGCAACTGATCGAAGTCCCGGCGAAAACCGGCTATGTGTGGTTCCGCCAGGGCATCTGGCTGTTTCGCAAAAATCCGCTCGCTTTTCTCACGCTATGTTTTGCCTACACGCTGGTGATGACGCTGATTGCGCGCGTCCCGTATGTTGGCGGCCTGGTGTTTCTGATCCTCATTCCGGGTGTTTCAGTGGGTTTCATGGCAGGCTGCCGCGATACGATCGCTGGCAAACCGGTGTTTCCGACTATTCTCGTCGACGGCTTTCGTTCGTATGGCAACGCGGCCGCGAAACGCCTGCTCTTACTCGGTGCGCTATTCATTGCTGCGATGACGGCGGTGGCGACCGTTGCAACGTTCGTCGACAGCGGCATGCTGGCCCAACAGATCGCGAGCGCCGAAGACGTGCCCGTGAAAGGCATGCTGACATTCTTCGCGTTCTCCATACCGGTCGCGATGCTGTTCTGGTTCGCGCCGATTCTTTGCGCATGGCACGACATGCCTGTCGCGAAGGCATTTTTCGCCAGCTTCGTCAGTTGCTGGCGCAATCGCAGCGCATTCATCGTGTATGGCGTGCTGTGGATCGTGCTGTTGCTCGCAGTCGTGACTATCCTGGCAATCCTGGTCCAGCAGCTCGGCACAGACGAATCTCTAACGTTCGCGGTCGTGACGACGGTGTCGACGATCTTCACGGCGATGATCTATTGCTCGGTCTACGCGACGTATCGTGGTTGCTTCAGCGTCCCGGCTCCGGACGCGCCCGACCTCCCTTCGGCACCATCGGCCTGATCCACTACGTGCCGGCGCCCGGCACGCTCGTCGCCCTCGCGAAGTTACGGCACAATGGTTAGCGTGCAATTCATTTGTACGCTTTCCACCGACGAGACCCATCATGACCCAGCGCCCCACCCTGCCATTCACGCTCGACGAGCAACTCTGCTTCGCGCTTTATTCGACGTCGCTTGCGATGACGAAGGTGTATAAGCCGCTACTCGACAAGCTCGGGCTCACCTATCCGCAATATCTGGCGATGCTGGTGCTGTGGGAAAGCGATGACCTGACGGTGAAAGACATCGCTGGCCGGTTGAATCTCGATTCGGCCACGGTAACGCCGCTATTGAAGCGCCTCGAGGCTCAAGGTTATATCGAACGCATGCGCGGCACCGAGGACGAGCGCCTCGTCTATATCCGGCTCACCCGTTCCGGCACGACGCTCAAGCGCTCGGCGCGCGAGGTGCCCGCAGAACTATTCTGCGCGGCCCAGCGCACACCCGACTTCCTGATGCGCCTGCGCGACGACCTGACCGCACTGCGCGGCACATTGCACGAGTATCTCGACAAGTAACCCAGCGCAGATTCCACATTGCGAACATGCCACAGAATTTAGTTTGTACACTAACAATTAGTGTACTATTCACTCGTTGCACACATTTTCGATGCCCGACGCGACAGTGGCAACCGCCGGTTATCGCAGCACTCATCCACGCCACGAAACAGGAGCAGCAACCATGAGCGTACTCTACAAGGCAACCGCCACCAGCACCGGCGGCCGCGACGGCCGGGCGGTTTCTTCCGACAAGGCACTCGACGTACAACTGGCCGCCCCGCGCGAACTCGGCGGTAACGGCGCAGCGGGCACGAACCCCGAGCAACTGTTCGCCGCCGGCTATTCGGCATGCTTCCTGAGCGCGATGAAGTTCGTCGCGGGTCAGCATAAGCAAGCGCTGCCGGCCGACACGACCGTCACCGCGGATGTCGGCGTCGGTCCGAACGATAAGGGCGGTTTTGCGCTGGATGTCGAACTGCGGGTATCGCTGCCGGGTCTCGACGAAGCTGCCGCGCGCGAACTGGTCGATACCGCGCACACGGTGTGCCCGTACTCGAACGCCACGCGCAACAACGTCGACGTACGCGTGCGGATCGTCTGAAGCGGCGACCGGCGGCGGGCGGTGTTATCTTCGGCGGCATCGACTGCCGCCTGCCGCGACCGGATGGGCGTGTCTTCTACGTCCATCCGCACACATGACTCGCACCCAACATCTACAGACTGACTTCGATACCGGCCTTGCCTGGTTTCGCCGCGATCTGCGCAGCAGCGATCACGCCGCGCTTTACTACGCGCTCAAGCATTGTCGTCGGGTCTGGTGCGTGTTCGTGTTCGATACGACGATCCTGCAGCCGCTCATCGAGGCATCGCGCAACACGCGCGAGGACCGTCGTGTCGAATTCATCCTGGCATCGCTTGCGGAACTGGACAGCTCACTGCGAGGATACGGTGGTGGTCTGATCGTTTTGCACGGCGATCCGCGGGCAGTCGTGCCGGCGCTCGCAGAACAACTCGCCGTCAATGCGGTCTTTGCCAATCACGACTACGAGCCTGCCGCGATCGAACGCGATGAAGCCGTACGCGAGTCGCTCGCCGACGCACAGCGCGAACTGGTCACGTTCAAGGATCAGGTTATTTTCGAGCGCGACGAGGTTCTGACAGGCCAGCAGAAGCCCTTCTCGGTCTTCACGCCGTACAAGAATGCGTGGCTCAAGAACCTCAGCGCGTTCGACCTGAAACCGTATCCAGTCGACGCATACGCCGATCGTCTCGGCGCGCCGCCGCCGCATCTTGATCACGGTCTACCGACGCTTGCACAACTAGGTTTCACACCCAGCAATTTCGCCGATCTGAAGTTGCCCGCCGGCATGAGCGGCGCCCAACGGCTCCTCGACGATTTCGTGACGCGCATCGACAGTTACGCGGAATGGCGCGATTTCCCGGCGGCGAAGGGCCCGAGCTATCTGTCCGTCCATCTGCGCTTCGGCACAGTGTCGATCCGCACCCTGGCGCGGCTTGCGTACGAGCGGTCGCTACAACCAGACGGTGCGGGTGCCGCAACGTGGCTGTCGGAGCTTATCTGGCGGGAGTTTTACTTCATGGTGCTCGCGTACCATCCGCGGCTCGCGGCCGGCGCGTCGTTCAAGGAGGAATACGCTGCGCTCCGCTGGGAACACGGCCCCGCAGCAGACGCGGCCTTTGCAGCGTGGTGCGAGGGCCGCACGGGCTATCCTTTGATCGACGCGGCGATGCTGCAGCTCAATCAGACGGGCTACATGCATAACCGTCTACGGATGGTGACAGCGAGTTTTCTGGTGAAGGATCTAGGTATCGACTGGCGGCGCGGGGAGCGCTATTTCGCCGAACGGCTGAACGATTTCGACTTCGCGGCGAACAATGGCGGATGGCAATGGGCGGCATCGACAGGTTGCGACGCGCAGCCATGGTTCCGGATTTTCAACCCGGTCACACAGTCGGAGAAATTCGATCCGCAGGGCCGCTTTATCAAGCGCTACCTGCCGCAACTCGAGCACGTACCGCCAAAGCGGATACACGCGCCGTGGCAGGCTGATGCGGGACAGCTAGCGGAGTGGCATGTGGTGCTCGGAAAGCACTATCCACAACCGATTATCGATCACGCCGATGCGCGACAACGCACGCTCGCGCGTTTCGGCAAGTGATCGTATTGCAGCCAATAGCTTAGAACTGGTTCATCCACGACGGATGACGGCTCGACGCTTCACGGTCAAGCTTGCGCATGCGGAATTCCAGATCGTAGAGATCAGTGGCTTCGGACAGGTAGGCATCCTGGCGCTCTTTAGCGGCCACATCGGACGACTTCGTCAGGAACAGAAACAGGCGGCTCAGCAGGTACATGATCAAACCTCAGGGAATGACTAGGGTTATTACCTAGTTAATAACCCTGATTATAGGGGAAACCCTAGTATTTGGCTAGCCCCTGCTTCGAGTGCGACCTCTATCAACGCTTTTAGCGTCCCGCCGGCACGCTGGCCGCCGCGGCGTCCAGCTCGGCCGGGACGCCCGAGCGCCGCTGGTGCTTGAAGAATTCCCACAGCAGCGCGCTCACATCGGGTCCTTTCGATGAATGGAACGGTACCGCGTCGTCGCCGCCGCTCCACGCGTGGGACAGCCCGGCCACGTGGCACAGGCGGATCACGCGGCGGCCGCCGCGCACGTAATCGCGTGTCACGACGCTGGCTTTGCGATCCTCGCGAATCTCGCCGGTTTTCCACGCGCCGTCCGCACCCACGAAGCCGTTCAGCCGCGCAAACTGCAGCGCCAGCTGATCCGCATTGACCGGCGCGACCACCTGGTCGGCGTCGCCATGCACGATGATTGCAGGCATGCCCGGATAGGCCGCGACGTCGACTGCCTGGTCGATCAGTTCGACCGGGTCCTGGCGTGTGCCGCGCCGCATGACATCCATACCGGCGATGCCGGAATGCGCCTCGCCGAGCGCCGGACCGGAATGCAGCGCCACGGCTGCGAAACGCCACGGGTAATGGATTGCGAGCAACGACGCGAGCCCCGCGCCCGCGGAGATGCCGGCCACATAAACCCGTTCGCCGTCGAATCCATGTTCGGCAACGAGTTCGTCCACCAGTGAAGCAACCGCGCGGATTTCCGCGCCGCCTGCGTGATCGCTGGTGTCGTACCAGTGCCAGCAGCGATGCGCATGCACGTGTTTCGACTGTTCGGGATAGACGACGGCAAAGCCGAACCGGTCGGCCAGCAGGTTCATGCGCGTGCCTTCGGCAAATTCATCGATTGATTGCTGGCAGCCGTGCAGCATCACGACGAGCGGCATCGGCGCAAGCGCCCGGCCGGCTGGAATGTACAGGCCGTAGTGAAGGTGGTTGACGAGGCGGCCGGCAGCGGCCGGCGCCGAATGGAACGAGCGCGTCCATGCGCCGCCCGCCCACGCGGCTGCCCGCGGACGAACCCGCGACTCACGCGCCGTGGCCGCCGGTTTCTCGCGCGTTTCCGCGGCTCGTGCCTTCACCGCCGGCCGGGCGACCGGTTTGGGCCGGGCTTGCCGCAGCGGTTTGCGCTTCTTCGAGGCGGACTCGACATACTCGGTCTGCACCGCCAGTAGCCGCTTCAGCCCGCCCAGCCAGAGTTTCGTCAGATTCTTTGCCATCGGGGGCCTCGCAAAAAAGGGCCGATACCCATAGGTTCGCGCCGGGTAATCGACGCCATTGTGCAATGCACAATAACATCAATTTCGCCGCGATGCTGGCATCCTGAAAATGGCGGTTTATGCTCTGTTTCGCGTGGCGGCACACAGTTGGCCGCCCCGCCGAACCAGCAGCCCCGTTTATACTGGCAGGCAGAAAAGATGTTCGACGTGTTGTCTGCCTGACTATGCGGCTCGCGCGTTAATCCTGTATCCGGATCCTTCGACCCGATTCTACGCGGCCTGTGTCGCATCGCTCCCATGCCTGATTTGCCCACCCATCTGTGGTATTCGATCACCAGTCTCGGCGGTGCCGGTCTGACTCTGCCGCTCGCGATCGCCATCGCGCTCTGGCTCGCCGTCGGCTATACATGGCGGATGGCGGCCGGCTGGCTGCTGCTGCTTGGCGTCGCCGTCGTCCTCGTGACGGGCACGAAGCTGGCGTTCCTCGGCTGGGGCGTGGGCGTACGCGTCTGGGACTTCACCGGCCTGAGCGGCCACGCGATGCTGTCGACAGCCGTCTATCCAGTCGCGCTATTCCTGATGCTGTTGCCTACGCGGCCAGCCGTACGGGTGATCGGCGTGGTGCTCGGTCTCGCTGCGGGCGTCGCAGTCGCACTGTCGCGTGTGGTACTCGATGCGCACTCGCCTTCTGAAGCGATTACCGGTTGCCTCGTCGGGGCGTTGACCGCGCTGGTGTTCATCCGCGGGTCCTGGCATGCGGCGCCAGGCAGGCTGTCGGCGGCAGCGGTCGCGTTGAGCCTCGCCATTCTCACGTTCGCGCTGCACGACGTCCGCCTGCCGACCCACCGCTGGGTCACGCATCTCGCGCTGAAGGTGTCCGGCCACGACCGGCCGTTCGTCCGCGCCCGCTGGAAGGCCGGCCATGACAGCCTGCCGGCCGGCACACCAATCTCGCAGACCCGCAACGGCCTGTCGCCGCTCGCTCCCACGCAAGCCTGAACACCCGCCCCCGCTTCATGCGGGTGCCGCTATGCCGATCATCGATGGATCGGAGCGACCGTTGTATCGCCCGCTATATTACGATGGCGCTTTCCACCCACCGACCGGTCCGCCCGGCCTTCGCATCATGTCCCTGTCCCGCCGTCGTCTTCTGCAGCATGCGCTCCTCGCCGTCAGCGCCGTATCGCTCTTTATCAGCGCCAACGCGCGTGCCGACGATCTCGTCGTGTCCGCAGCGGCCAGCCTCACCAATGCGTTCAAGGCGGTGAGCGATGCGTTCGAGCAACAGCATCCCGGTACGAAGGTACTGCTGAATTTCGGTGCATCCGACGTACTGATGCAGCAGATCGCCAAAGGCGCACCCGCCGATGTCTTCGCCTCCGCCGATCAAAAGGCGATGGACAAGGCCGCCGCCGAAAAAGTCATCTTGCCCGCCACGCGCAAGGATTTCGCGGCCAATTCACTGGTCCTGATCGTGCCGTCGGATAGCCGTTTCGCGCCCGCTTCGCTTAACGAACTGACCGCGGCACGCGTGAAACGCGTCGCCTATGGCGACCCGGCGTCGGTACCGGTCGGCCGGTATACGGAAGGCGCGCTGAAAGCGGCGGGCGCGTGGGATGCAGTCAGTGCGAAGGGTGTGCTCGCGGCCAATGTGCGGCAGAGCCTCGACTACGTGTCGCGCGGCGAAGTCGATGCGGGCTTCGTGTTCGGCACCGATGCGGCCGTCATGCCCGATCGCGTGAAAGTCGCGTTGACGGTGCCGACGCAGACGCCGATCACTTACCCGATCGCGCAAGTGGAAGGCAGCAAGCACGCGACGGACGCGCAGGCGTTCATTGCGTTCGTGCTGTCGCCGGAGGGCCAGGCGGTGCTCGGCAAGTACGGCTTCAAGCCGGCTCACTAGACGCCGCCCGTCGCGCTCTGCCATGCAACAGGCCTGGGTTCCACTGCTACTGTCGCTGAAGGTTGCCGGCTGGGCGACCGCGCTCAATCTCGTGTTCGGTGTCGTCGCGGGCTTCGGGCTCGCGCGCTGGCGCTCGGGCGCGCGCGATCTCGTCGATTCACTGCTGACGCTGCCGCTCGTCATGCCGCCCACCGTGCTCGGCTATTACCTGCTCGTGCTGCTCGGCCGGCGCGGCGTGTTTGGCGCGTGGCTCGACCGGCTCGGCATCCAGCTGGTGTTCACGTGGCAGGGCGCGGTGATCGCGTCGATGGTGGTCGCGTTTCCGCTCGTGCTGAAATCGGCGCGCGCCGCCTTCGAGGCGGTCGATCCGCAACTCGAGCGCGCCGCGCGCACGCTCGGTATCACGGAAGCCGGCATCTTCTTTCGTGTGACGCTACCGCTCGCGGCGCGCGGCATTCTCGCCGGCACGCTGCTCGCATTCGCACGCGCGCTCGGCGAGTTCGGCGCGACGCTGATGATCGCCGGTAATCTGCCGGGGCGCACGCAGACGCTGTCGGTTGCGGTCTATGCAGCGGTTCAGGCCGGCGACGACGCCACCGCCAATTTCCTCGTGCTCGTCACATCGGTCACCTGCGTGGTGATCCTCGTGCTGGCAGGTCGGCTCGTGCCGCAACATTCGCTGCTCACGTCCCGCTGACATGCCGCTCGCCGTCGACATCCGCAAAACCCTCGCAAGTGCCGGGCATCGCTTCACGCTCGACATCTCGTTCGCCGCGACCGAACAACGCGTCGTGCTGTTCGGTCCGTCGGGCGCGGGCAAGAGCCTGACGCTGCAGGCGATCGCCGGTTTGCTGCGACCCGATGAAGGATCGATCGTGTTGAACGGCGCGGCGCTGTTCGATAGTGCACGCGGCATCGATCTGAAACCGCAGCAGCGCAAGGTCGCGTATCTGTTTCAGGACTACGCGCTGTTTCCGCATTTGAACGTGCGGCAGAACATCGGTTTTGGTCTGCAGCCGGGTTGGCTGAACCCGCGCGCGCGGTTCGATCATCCGGACGTCGATTACTGGGTGAACGCGCTCGATCTGCAGAGCGTTGCGCGCAATCATCCGGCGCAGTTGTCGGGTGGGCAGAAACAGCGTGTTGCGCTGGCGCGTGCGCTCGTCGCGCGGCCGCAATTACTGCTGCTCGACGAGCCGTTCTCCGCACTCGATTACGCGCTGCGCGAACGCATGCGGCGCGAGCTGTCGGATCTACAGGCGCGCCTCGATATTCCGATGCTGCTGATCACACACGATCCCGACGATGTCGCCGCTTTCGGCGATCAGGTCGTGCAGGTGGGCGACGGACGGGTACGGCCGAACCAGCCGTTCGCGGGGTATGCGCGTAGTAGCGCGTAATGTAAGCCTCGTGCGGGGCCATACGTGGTCAGTTGCACCGGGTCGATCGCGGGTCGATCGCATCGAGAATCGCGCTCGCAGTCCTGAACTGCCGCACATGCTGCGCAACTGATTGCGCACCGACAAGCTGGATCATCGGCCGTCGCGAAGCTTCGGCTTGCCTAGGGTGCGCAACAAACGCTCGCCTTCCTTCGCCGTATAACGCTTCACCGCTTCGCACCAGCCGCGCGCAAAACCCAGTTGATACGCGTCGACTTCGAGCTGTTCCAGGTAGCCGAGCGCAACGACCGCATCGTTGCCGTCGCCTAGCACGCCCTGCATCCGCGACAGTGTTTTCACAACCTCGCCGCGAGTCTGTTTCGTCGTGAGCGATTCGATGAATTCCAGCGTGTAGCGCAGGCGCTTCGCGCGAATGCGTTCTTGATGGCGCGACGCGTCGTCGAGCGTGGTGAGCTTCGGGGTCGCCATCAGTTGCTTGAATGCCTTGCGCACACGCTTGCCTGCGTGCGTGTTCAGCGAATCTGCAGCGACATCGCCTGCGGCCGCGCGACGATCGTCGTGTAGCAGTTCGCCCTGCCATTCGAGCCACGCAAGTGTGAGTTGCGCGTAGCGCGACGAATGCATTCCATCCTGGATGCGCGCGCGCATCGCCAGCCGCTGCACATTGGCTGCGTCGAACGTACCGCTCCAGCGTGCAGCGTCGGTGTCGGCGGCGACTAGCGCGGGCAACGTCGAATCGATGAACACGTCCCAGTCGCGCGCATCGCCGAGCAGGTCGCCGAGCCACTTGAGCCCCGGCGCGATCTGCATCGTCCAGGCATCGTCCTGCCAGTGCCTGAAAAGACGCATCGCGGTTTTCAGGCGGCGCTGCGCGACGCGCATCTGATGGACTGATTCGACGTTTGCGGCATCGCGCACGCTGGCTTCGTTGCCGAACCAGTGTCGCGCAAGATTGCCGCCAATCGCGATCAGTGCATCGCGTTGGGTTGCGGTGCCGGCCAGATCGATCGGTTGTGCGTAGACGGGTTCGAGTTGAGTTTGAAAATTGTCGCGGAATGCGCGGTCGACCGCACTGTCGAGAACCGCAAAGGCGGGCAGCGCGGCAACGATTTCACGAGCGATGGCGAAGAGTGCGCGGCGAGCGGCGTGGGGGGCTTCCGCTGCGTCATGTACATCGGATACGTCGGCTATATCGGCGACAGGAACCGTCAGATGGATCTCCCGAACCGGCGGCGCGCCATCGAAACCCGACGAGTCCAGTACATCGATACGCTCGAACACGACATCGACCGGCAAGCCAGCCTCTGTCGACAAGGGCCGCCACCGCGTCCGGCTGCATTCGAAAGAAACGGTCGGCTCGATCCGGCTCGGGTCCGGCAACACCTTTCTGAACGCTTCAGGCGCGCGATCGAACGATACCTCGTGCAATTCCTGTGCATCGAGTGGTGCCTGAAATGCGGCGTTGCGAATCGTGATGCCGGGCGAATGCGCTTCGCCATGAACCGCGATCACGCGCCGCCCGGCGCCAGACGCCTCGACTGCGAGCCGCCATCCCGCGTCGCCCAGCGCCCTCTTCGCATCGAAGTCGCGCACTGCGATGTGTGCAACGCTGCGCCGCCTGCCCGCGATGCCAGGCAGCGCGGCCAGCGCTTTGACGAGAAGCGCGTCGGTTTGTGCAGCGGCTATATCACCATCCGCGTCACCATCCGCACCATCCGCCGACGCGCGCCCAGCGCACCATTCGCGCGCCGCAGCGCTGGGAATCTCGAGCACGAGTTCGAAAACGCGAGTCATGAACGCTCCGTGTACGACCGTCAAGCGAGCACGCAAACCGCGCACCCGCTATCCGCAAGACAGCCTGTTTATCGTACACGAACCGCCATACGCGGCTCTTTCGTTCCTGCAAACCTGCGTAAGGTAGAAAAACCGTTCGCCCTCACGCGCACGCCGCCGCACAACCACCGCTTACGTCGCGTACTGCGCAATACCGTTACCGAACGACCAGTTCTCCGTCTGCACTTCGACCAGGTTGATGAACACGTCCTCTTTTCGCACGCCCGGGCTCTCCGCGAGTTCGTCGGCGATGCGGCGGTACAGCGCCTTTTTCTGTTCGACGGTGCGGGTATTGCTCACCGTCAACTGGATCAGCACGAGGTTCTCGCTGTGCTCGATACCGAGGTAGCTCGGCTTGAAAAAGAAGCTGTTTTCGTCGTGTTCGCTGACGACCATGAAGATGTCGTCCTCGGGCACGTTGAAGGTGGCGACCAGCGCGCGCTGAATGCCTTCCGACAAAGCCGCCTTGTAGGCAGCGGATTGGCCAGCGCGTATTGCGATACGAGTGAACGGCATGATGACCTCCTTGGGTCAGAACGATTTCTGGTACCCAGAATAAGCCGTATCATCCATTATTAAAAGATATGACTACCTATTTCAATCATTTTCATTGGAAATGATCATGCTCGATCTCGATGCAGTGCGCGCGTTCGTTCTGGTTGCCGATCTGCACAGCTTCACACGCGCGGCGGATGCGCTCGACACTACGCAATCGGCGGTCAGTCTGAAGCTCAAGCGGCTGGAGACACACCTCGGCAAGCAGCTGGTCGAGCGCACGCCGCGCCTCGTCCGGCTGACCGGCGACGGCGATACGTTCCTCGTTGCTGCACGCGATTTGCTGAGTGCTCACGAGCGGGCGCTCGGTGCACTCGCCGTCGAGCGACGCCGGCTGTCGCTCGGGCTCAGCGAGCACGTCACCGGAGCGGGTCTGCCGGCGCTACTCGCGAAGCTCAACGCATACGATCCCGGTCTGTTGATCGAGCTTCATATGGGCCCCTCGGCTGCGCTGCGGACGCAGTTCGACGAGCGGCGGCTCGATGCGGCGATCGTGCGCCATGATCCCGACGATGCGCTGCGTGACGACGCGCAACTGCTGTTCGGCGAAGCGCTCGGCTGGCTTGCCAGTCCGGACTGGTTGCCGCGCCCCGGCGAACCGCTTCCGCTCGCGCTGCTGGCACCACCCTGCAACGTGCGTGCCGTGGCGCTGAAAACGCTGGACGACGCGGGGATCGGATGGCGTGAAGTGTTCATCGGCGGCGGCATGGTCGCGGTTGGCGCAGCGGTCGCAGCGGGCCTCGCGATTTCGCCGCTCGCACGACGTGTGGCGCCGCGCGGTCTGATCGATGTCAGTGCGCGCCTTGGCTTGCCGGCGCTGCCGGAATCGCGTGTGACGCTCTACACGCGGATCCGCGACCCGCGCTCGATCGAAACGCTGAGGCTGGTGGCGAACAGTCTCGCCGTGCAATGAGCTGCGCGTACGGCTCGTTGATTCGAGGTGCGCACAGAGAAAGCGTGCACCCCAGACCGCGACAGTGTGCGGTTAGCTCAATCGTTCGTTTCGAGCGGAATGACTAGAGGCTAGAGAATCGGCGGCTCGGTGCCCGCACGTCCCGCGGCATTCGTTGCCGGTTGCCGGTTCGCAGTCTGCGATGTGTTGCGCTTCATTGGCGCCGCAGCGATTTTTTTCGATCGCACTGTGGCGCGCGACGTTGCGCCCGTCGAGGCAACGGACTGCTTTGTCTTGCGGCTCGCGTGCACCGTTGCCGACGGCACGTGCGCTTTAGCGGTTCGCACGGCTGGCTTCGTGCGCGGCGCCGCGTGTGACGTTGCATGAACCGCCCCACGATGCTTCGTCGTAGCTGTCGCCGTTGTCGTGGGTTTGGCGATCTTGCGCGCCGCACCGCCGGTCCGCTTTGCTGTCTTCGTCGTTTTGGTTGTTTTCACCGCCTCCGGCGGATTCCACACCTCGGCGTACTGCTGCGCCGCCATCGTCACACAGGAAAAACATCCCACCATGACGGCTACCACTACTGCGCGTACCTGCATCTCCTGCCACTCCTGCGTTCGATTTGTTTTGCGGGTCGCGATTATACCCAGCGCCACAAATCCAAACGTCAAGAAATGTCTCGCCGTGGCCAGCGTTCGCCGCGCACTAGCGAATTGAACACGAGCGCGATCAGCAGTAACGACAGCACGCCGGCCAGCACCGGAAACAACAGGAAGGTGCCCGACGCGCCGCCGCCCAGCATGATGACGAGCGGATCGGCGCCCGCGGGCGGATGAACCGTACGCGTGAGTTGCATCAACGCGATGGCCGCGCCCACGGCGAGCGCCATCTGCCAGAGACCAACACCGGCTAGCCAGAACACCGCTAAGCCGACCGTCGATGCAATCAGATGCCCCCACACCAGATTGCGCGGCTGGGCGAACGCGCTGTCGGGCGCGGCAAACAATAAAACGCTCGATGCGCCGAAAGGCGCGATCAGCAGCGGCGCATCGACCAGTCTGCCGAGCAGGCCGGTCAGGCTGATAGCAAGCGCACCGCCGACAAATCCGCAGATTGCCTGCAACACCGGCGTGCGGGATACGGAACGCGTGATGCGTCCCGTCGCTTCGGAAGGATTCTTCATGTTTTGAATGGGCAGGAGCAGACACGCCGCAGGTTTGCGGCGCGTCTGTATCAGGCGTTAGCTGGAAAAAATCGCACCATGAGCGCGACGAAATTGCCAATCGCTCAAGCAGGCTCAGGCAGTCTTGAACCGCGCCGCTTCTTCAGAACCCGACGTCGCATTACCGGCCGAATACGAGTGCGCACCGACACCGGCCAGTTGCCCGCCATCGACGATCAGATACTCGTCGCGAATCGGCTTGCCGCCAAACCAGCACTCCAGAATCTCGCGCGTACCGGCCGCGTAGCGCGTCTGCGCGGACAGCGTCGTACCCGACGTATGCGGCGTCATGCCCTGATGCGGCATCGTGCGCCACGGATGATCGCGCGGCGCAGGCTGCGGGAACCACACGTCGCCCGCATAACCGGCGAGCTGCCCGCTTTCTAGCGCACGCACGATCGCGTCACGGTCGACGATCTTGCCGCGCGCCGTATTGATGATATAAGCGCCGCGCTTCATCTTCGAGATCATCTGCTCATTGAACAGATGCTCCGTTTCCGGATGCAGCGGACAGTTGATCGTCACGACATCGCACACCTTCGCCATCGATTCGACATCCGGGTGCCACGTCGCGCCCAACTCGCGTTCAACCTGCTCCGGCAAACGGTGGCGGTCCGTGTAATGCAGCTTCACGTCGAACGGCTTGAGGCGGCGCAACACCGCCGCGCCGATCCGGCCGGCAGCGACCGTGCCCACATGCATACCTTCGAGGTCATACGCGCGCTCGACACAATCCGCGATATTCCAGCCGCCCTTCTTGACCCATTCGTGCGACGGCAGATAATTTCTGACTTGCGACAGGATCATCATCACGACATGTTCGGCCACGCTGATGCTGTTGCAGTACGTCACTTCGGCAACGGTAATCTTGCGCTCGATCGCAGCGGCCAGATCGACGTGATCGGAGCCGATGCCGGCGGTCAGCGCGAGCTTGAGCTTCGGCGCTTTCGCGATGCGCTCGGCGGTCAGGTAAGCCGGCCAGAACGGCTGCGAGATCACCACTTCAGCATCGGCGAGTTCGCGCTCGAAGACCGAGTTCGGGCCGTCCTTGTCGGAGGTCACAACCAGCGTGTGACCGTGCGATTCGAGAAACGCGCGCAGGCCGAGTTCGCCAGACACGCTGCCGAGCAGCTCGCCCGGTTTGAAATCGATAGCTTCCGGCGTGGGTGCCGTCTGACCGTCGTGATAACGGTTGATCGTCGGGATGTCGTCGCGTGCGTATTTTTTCGGCATGCCACCGACAGGATCGTCATACAGAACACAAAGAACTTTTGCCACGATGTTTCACTCCGCTCTGACTCAGTCGAGATGCGGCATGTGCTCATGCCGGCCGGTCATCCGACTGCAGTACAACCGACAGACCCAGTGTCGGCGTGCGAGGTGCGGTTGGTCCAATCGTTTGGACGGATCGGTTGATAACTGCGCCTTATCAAACTCGCCGCACGAGCGGCTTCGTCGATTTCGTCATGCGTGCGGCAGCAGTGAATCGAATGTGTGTTGCAGGTCGAGTTGCTCGGCCGCTCGCCACATCGCGGCGGCGAGCGCGGGCATCGACGGCTGATTGCGCGCGATCAGGCCGATCTCGCGGGTCAGTTCGGGAAGCAGCAGCGCTGCGTTCACGCCGTCGTGCGCATCGAGCACGCTGAGCAGGCTGTGCGGCAACACGCTGTGCAACCCCGCGTGCTGGACGTGCGAATACAGCGCGAGCAGCGAGTCTGCTTCGAGCACGACGGATGGTTGCACGCCGCCGCGCCGGAACGCAGCGTTGATCACCTGACGGTTCTGCATCGCATTGCTGAGCAGACACAACGGCAGCGCGCCGACCGCGTCCCAGCGATCCACACCGGCGCATACACCTTCACTCGATCCGGCCGGTGACAACAGCACATAACGCTCGTGATACAACGGCAGCACATCGAAGCCCGCCTGCACGCGATCGTCGAGATACGTAAAACCAATATCGAGTTCGTAGTCGTCGAGCTGACGCAGGATCGCATCGGAGCTGAGCGAGCGCAGCGAATAGCGCATCGCCGGATGCGCGTCGCGACACGCGCCGAGCAGCAAGCTCACCACAGGCATCGTGGTCGGTATCACGCCGATGCGCAGCGTGCCGGTCAGACGAACCTGCGCCGCCGACGCGTCCTGGCGCATGTGATCGAGCGCGGCGAGCGTCTGGCGCGCCCACCCGAGCACGCGCTCGCCGTCTTCAGTGAAGCCGAGAAAGCGCCGGCCGCGCCGCACGATCACGAGTCCCAGTTCGGCTTCGAGATTGCGTATCGCCGACGAAAGCGCCGGCTGCGACACATGACACAGCTCGGCGGCGCGCGCGAAATGCTGCTCGCGCGCGAGCGTCACCAGATAGTCGAGCTGACGGATGAACATGGCGCGCTCCGAAGTGCCGCGATCGGACGAGGGTTAAACGCAGGTCTTCACGCGAGCAGGTCTTCGTAGAACGAGCCGAACGGGCGAGTCGGATGGGCGAGCTGGATTTCGAGTATCCACAGGCCCGCCGACGGACACGCTTCGAAATCACCGAGATTGCCGGCCTTGTAGATGGCGTGCGGAAAATCGCTGATACGGTGACCCTTGATGTCGACGTTGAGCCGCCATCCATGCGCTTCGGCGCGCTGCGCCGCATAGCGGTACAGATCTTTGCCACCGGCGCCGGTGGTACGCCAGTGATGCGCGACTTCGTCGAAGACGACCTTCGCGGCGTCCGCGCAGGCCCGCATCTCCGCATCGTCGCCAGTGACGAACGTCGCACCAGCATCGCCTTCGTGACGATCCCAGACCGCACCGAGATCGACGAAGAAAATATCGTCCTCGCCGAGTTGCGGATCGACGGTGGATGCCTGCTTGAACGTCTTCAGTGTGTTCTCGCCGAAGCGGATCAGGATCGGATGCCAGATGCGGTCCATTCCGAGCTCCGCCAGCACTTCCTTGCACCGTGCGACGGCTTCCGATTCGCGCATGCCGGGCCGGATTTCGCGCGCGACGGCTTCGACTGCTTTCCACGTCATATCGCTCGCATAGCGCATCGATGCCACGGAAAATCCGTCACCGACGGCCTGCTTCGATGCGTTGATTGCATCTTGCTGATTCATTGCTTCGCTCACTGCCATGCTCTCCTGCGGCCCATGCCGCGTTGTGCGTTGAGTCTGAATCGTGTCATGAAAACGGCGCTCGCGTGTGGCTCGACGCCTATGCATTCGCAGACCACCGCTAGGGTCATCGTTATATTCTGTCGTATATTACGCTGTGTGTTTCGATGCAGCAGTGCCAGGGGAAGAGATGTCCAACGACCAGAGCCGTCGTTCAGGCGGATTCGCGGGAAAAATCATGCCGTTGCGGCCGACAGGCGACCGTCGCCGGGCCGACTCGATCCGCGATGTCGTCGATGCGTTCACTCGGCTGCGCGGCAGCGTAGCGCGTTTCATGGAGACACTCGCGCGCAGCCGCGGCGTCGAACTGTTCGTGGACATCAAAGGCTCGCAGCCTTTTCCGGTGTTGCTCTCTTCGCTCAGAAGTCAGGCTGAACAGGCAGACTTTCCGCGTCTGTCCGATCTGAACGCGTTCATCGAACGCGCCGCGCTTGCCGAAGCGTTGCGCGACGTCATCTTCCAGTCCCCCGCCGTCGATCAGTCCGCGCTGCGCGAGGCCGCTGCCGCTCTCGACCGGCTCGACGCCGCGTTCATTGCGCTGTGCATCGGGCACGTGCTCGAGCGCTACGCGCAAAGCGGCGCACCGGCTGCCTCGATGGTCTGAAGCGGTCACCAAGCCCCCCGCCCGCCCCTTTGTTTTGCCTGAAGCACGCCCGGTCACCGGGCGGGAACCCGCGCGGGCGGGAATTTCATGACCAATCGGTATACAGACCTTGCATTAATCCACAAATGGACTAATATCACATAGAAGTTCAATTAAGGACTAAATCATGTCATCTGCCGCCCATGCTTCCGCTTCGCGAGAGCCGCAACGCCGGGCTGTCGCGGAACCGTCCGTCGCGGACATGTCCGCTGCGGGCCTGCGCGCGTTTTTCAACATCGCCCGCGACTGGGATCTGAGCGCCGAAGAACAAATCGTGTTGCTCGGTTCGCCGGGCCGGTCGACGTTCTTCAAATGGAAAGCCATGCCGGAAACCGCGCGGCTCGGCCGCGACACGCTCGAGCGGCTGTCGCTGATGCTCGGCATCTATAAGGCACTGCAAATCCTGCTGCCGCAGCCGCACGCCGCCGATGCCTGGGTCAAGCGTCCCAACAGTGCGCCGCCGTTCGGCGGCCGCCGCGCGCTCGACCGCATGCTGGCCGGCAACCTCAGCGACCTGGTCGCGGTGCGCCAGTACCTTGACGCAATGAGAGGCGGCTGGGCGTGACTGAACCGCACTGGCAGGACCGCTGGCGCACGTCGCCGCTCGCATGGTCGCCCGCGTATCGCGTGATCCCGACGCGCTTCCCGGCAGTGAACCTGTTCGACCGCGTCGCCTCGCCCGAAGACTTCGAAGCGCTCTACAAGCTCGAAGAGATGACCAACGACCGCCTGCGCACCGAAGTCGGCGATCTCGATCTGGTGCCGCGCGAGGAACGCCGTTTCGGCAAGGGCTGGGGGCCGATCATGGCCGCCTTGACTCATTTGAATCCGGGCGGTAGCCGCTTTTCGGACGGCACCTATGGGGTGTTCTACTGCGCGCGCTCCAAAGCCACCGCGATTGCGGAAACGCGCTATCACACGGGCCTGTTTCTCGCCGCGACGCAAGAACCGCCGCTGCGGCAGCAAATGCGCCTCTACACCGTGAGCGCGCACGGCAATGTGGTCGATCTGCGCGATGACCCATCGCTCGATCCCGGCGTGCTTTCCCCGGTCGACTATCTGCCCGGCCAGGCACTCGGTCGCGCGGTGCGCATGGCCGGCGCACCGGGCATTGCTTATCCGTCGGTACGCGATCCGGGCGGCGAATGTCTCGCGGCATTCCGCACGGCGGTGCTGCGCGACTGTCATCACGCCGCGTACCTCGAATACAACTGGAACGGCAGTGCCGTCGACGTGGTGTTCGAGCTGAATCAGGTGGGATAAAGAGGAAGTAAGCCGTCAGGGCAGCGCCAGCGCAGCCGCGCCATCCGCACGCGCGGCTTCAACGGAGACCGACCAGCGATGCGGCTTGCGCGCCTCGACAACGGTCAGCTTGCCGCCTGGCCCGAACGCGCCGGTATCGATGAACACCTGCGCGCCGATCTGCTGCAGCTCGCGCATCGGTGTATGGCCGCAATAGGTCAGCGACAGCCCGGGCTGGCCATGCGTGTCGCGATTGCCCGTCGCGAGTGCGCGGCCCCATAACAATTGATGGCGCTGCTCGTCGGAAAAGTGTTCGGCATCGAGTTGCGCATCCGTGCCGAAAAACTCCGCATGCAGCACATTGAAGCGCGTCGCGCCGCTGCCCACCACGCGCACGAGCGGCAGCGTCCTCAGCCTGCGCGCATGCTGCCGCAGGCGCTCCTCCGGCACCGCGGCCGCCCACTCGCCGCCTATGCCATACCACCACTGGCGCTTCAACCGTCCTTCGGCAACCGCGCACAACGTGTCCTCGTGATTGCCGAGCACCGCATGGAACCACGGCTTGTCGAGCAGCGCGAGCGCTTCCTCCGATTGCGTGCCGCGATCGACCAGGTCGCCAACCGAGAACAACCGGTCGCGTGCGGGATCGAAGGCGATTTCGCGCAGCAGGTAGCGCAGCGCATCCACGCAACCATGCAGATCGCCGACGACGTAATCGCGGCCCTGCGCATTGGCCGGGTGGTGCTGAACGACGGGCGCAGCTGAAATGGCGGAAGGAGTGTGCATAGCAACATCATAGTGCGCCGCAAATCGCCCGTATGCGCGCTCGCCATCTTTTCTGCGCCGGGCAGGTTCTTGTAAGCGCTTGCAAGCCTGCGGGCGGCGCATCCGGCAATCGCTACCGGGTACACGCCGCCCGCGGGGTCATTGTTGCTGTGCGCGCAGCTTCGCGATCTGATCGACGGTCACGGTCGACTGCGGATTGCCGAACTGCCTGGTCACATAGTTGGTGATCGCCGCCACCTGGTCGTCGGTTAGCTGATCGCCGAATGCCGGCATCAGCACGTCGGCCTGTTTCGTCGTGCGGTTCACGCCGTGCAGGATCACCATCGCGAGATTGTTTGCGTCGCTGGCGCCTGCCACGCTGTTATGAACCAGCGATGGGTACGCACCCGGCGCACTCGCGCCGACGCCCTGCCCGGTCCAGTTGTGGCAGGTCGCGCAGTTCGCGATAAACAGCTGTGCGCCGTTCACGCTCGTGATGGTCTGGCCGCGCAATGCGGTGACATCGTCGGCGGGCTTGCCCCACTGGTCGCGCGGCCGCGCTTCGCCGCCGCTCACCGGCGGCACGCTGCGCAGGTACGCAACAATCGCGTGCAGGTCCTCGTCGTTCAGATACTGCGTGCTGTCGGTCACCACCTCGGCCATCGGGCCCGCCGCATTGGCACGGCCCGGTGCGACGCCGGTCGACAGATAGCTGACCAGTTCGTCGTCGCTCCAGTTGCCGATGCCGCTGTTCTTGTCCGGCGTGATATTGAACGCGTGCCAGCCGGCCTGCACCGCTCCCGAGAGGCGATCGCTCGACTTCAGCCCCTGCATGAAATTACGCGGCGTATGACATTCCTCGCAGTGCGCGAGCCCCAGCACCAGATACGCCCCGCGATTCAACTCCGCGCTCTGCTTCGGATCCGGCACGAAGCGCCCTTCGGTGAAATTGACGAGATTCCAGAACGTCATCAACCAGCGCTGATTGAACGGAAATTTCAGGTCGTTGCGCGGCGGCGTGTAATGCACGGGCGCAAGCGTATTCAGATACGCGCGAATTGCGAGCACGTCCTGATCGGTAACCCGCGTGTACTCCACATACGGGAACGCCGGGTACAACCGCTCGCCGCTCTTGCCGATGCCCTCGTGCATCGCGCGCAGGAACTCCGCGTCGCTCCACTGGCCGATGCCGGTATCGGGATCGGGCGTGATGTTCGGCGTATAGATCGTGCCGAACGGCGTGGCGATCGGCAGGCCGCCCGCATACGGACGGCTCTTGTCCGCGGTGTGGCACGCGACGCAGTCGCCCGCGCGCGCGAGGTACTCGCCGCGCTTCACGAGGTCGGGGCCGGCCACCGCGACCGCCTGGTCGGACGACGCATCCTGCGCGATCGCCTGGGTGATCGGCAGTTCGTCCTGATGTTGCGATTGAGGGTCGTGCCACGCATGCCAGGCGAGGTACAACGCGAACAGCGAAAAACCCGCTGCCAGCGTCGCAACCCGCAGGCGGCGGCGTTTTACCTGCATCTGCACGGCGACGTCGCCGGCCGGATGCACGCGAGACGTGGATTTCGTCATGGTGGCTCTCCGTCGGGTCCGGTCAGATTTCACGCTTGAGCTTGTCGGCCAGCTTGAGCGCCAGCGCGCCGATCGTCAGCGTGCAGTTCACCGAAGCGGCCGTGGGCATCACGCTGCTGCTGGCGATGAACAGGTTCGAATGATCGTGCGTGCGGCAATCGCTATCGACCACCGAATCGGCCGCGTCGCTGCCCATGATCGTCGTGCCCATGATGTGATTGTTCGGCGCGAAGGTATCGTCGAAAGCCACCTCGGTACCGCCGAACAGCCCCGCGATCTGCGCATACAGTTCGTGCGTGTTGGCGGCGCTCTTTTTCACGTAGTCGTTGATCGAGTAGTAGATCTCGGGCTGCGGAATACCGAGCGCATCCTTGTGATCGGACGAAGGAATGATGCGATTTTGCGGCTCCGCGAGATGCTCGTGAAAACTGTTGATGTTCAACGTACGTGCGGCTCGGTCGCGGATCTGCCGGTCGAGCTCGGCGCCCGTCACACCGTTTTTCAGCAGCGCGGCCGTGACGCTCATCGTCGGCACACCGTTCGACAAATGCAGTTTCTTCGCCGCGTAGTCGGAGCGGAACGCGCCGTCGCGGAAATTGACGATCGAGGTCATTTCCATCGGTCCGCGTCCGGGCCACAACGGCTCGTTGGCAAGGAACGTCACGCCCGTGCCGGGGTGATCCATCAGGTTGCGACCGACCTGGTCGGAACTGTTGCCGATGCCATGTGGAAATTTGTCGGAGGTCGACATCAGCATCAGCTTCGGCGTTTCGATGCCGTTTGCGGCGAGCACGAACAGCTTGCCGGTCACACGTGTGCTGTTACCGTTCGGGTCCTTGTAGTGGACCGCGGTGATGAGCCCTTTGTTGTCCGCCTCGACCTTGTAGACGACCGCTTCGGCGATCAGCTTCGCACCTGCCTGTTCCGCTTTCTCCGCGTGTACGACGCCGTTGTACATCGCGGCAATCGGACAGATCGGCATGCAGTTGTTGTTGCCGCAGCAGGTCGGCCGAGCATCGTACGGCCGGCTGTTGCGCGCGACCGGCTCGGGCACGACCTTGAAGCCCTGCGGGTTCAGTACGTCCATGAAACGCTGGTCCATGTACGACAGCGGCAGCGCATTCATCGGGTACGGTTTCGAGCGCGGCGAGCCGAGGTCCACCTTCGCATCGGGACCGGACACGCCGAGTTGAACTTCGGCCGCGTAGTACCACGGCTCGAGCGTCTCATACGGATACGGCCAGTCGCGGCCCACACCGTATAGCTTCTTCAACTGGAAATCGGACGGCAGTAGACGCCACGTCGCCGCGGCCCAGTGCCATGTCGTGCCTCCAACAAGCCGCACATATTGCGAGTTATACGGATACTCGCCCTTCTGGATCAGGTAGTTGTTCTCCGGCGAATACTCGGGATGCGGCGCGTACGGTGTCGACGGATACGGCGTCGCGAAGTCGGACTTCGCGGGCGAGTTGCGGAAGTTCTCGACGATCTGCCAGCGCGGAATGCGCGGCCCCGCTTCGAGCACGATCACCGACGCGCCGGCCAGCGCCATCTGATGCGCGACGAGACCGCCCGCCACGCCCGAACCGACGACGACGACGTCGGCGGAAGTTGAATTTGCCATTGTTGCCCTCTCCTGCTGGCTTATCGTTGCTTGCTGAGGTACGCCGTCACGTTCGCCCCAGGCGGCGCACGGCGTGCGAGAGACCGATGCCGTTCAGACACTGGCGGGCTTCTGGGTCCAGTAGAACGGCACGTCGCGGCAATACGACGGGATCGTGAGGACATCCTTCACGGGTTCGAACATCAGGGCTCGCTCATAGGCGACCACCTGCACGTGCGGCATGTCGCCGACGAGTCCGAGGTACCACGCGCGCATGATCGCGCCGATGGTTTTTGCGAGCGCCGGCTGGTCGGTCTGCAAGGCCTGCGTCACGGTATCGGACGGCACGCCCGCGTGACCCTGCAGCCAGGTGTTGAGCGACCCGACGTTCTGCGTGAACTGGCTGTCGGATTTCGCGAGCGCATCGTAGATGCGTTTGCTGAGTACGGGATCGAACGTGGTGTGGCCGGTGAGCCGCTGCGACAAGGCGAGGAATGCGTCGAGGCCGCCGCCCGCAGGCGCATCGGCGAATGCGGGGGAGATGCCGAAGAAGCCGGCTCCGACCTGCACGCCAGGGCGGCCGGCAACCGCGAAAGCGAGCGCCGCGCCTGTCGCGCACGCGCCGAGCATCCATGCCCTGCGGCTGGCGGAATGCGTCGCCGCGTGGCGCGCATCGTTCTCTCTAGCATCTGTCATGGGGGCTCCAGATGATGTTGTATTGTGTCGACCGGTGCTGCACTCACGGCATGCCGCCATGAAAACCGCACCGGCGGTCCGCCCCAAACCAGGTCTTGCTGTGCCGCTATCGCGGTCTCTGTTATATCGTTGCTGCGTACCCACGCCAGCCAGTGTTGCCCAGGCCTTCGAAAGCTCCATGCAAGGCGGCGTGCAAAAAACTATAGCCTCCGCGCAAGGTTTCCACAAATCGCCCGGACCCCGCGAGTAGAATCGCCGCAGCCGGTCCCGCAGCTTTCCTTTCTATCACATGCCCATGAACCTCTATCCGCAAGTGCTCCGCAACCGGCCGCGCATGATGATCGCACTGGCCGTCGGCATCGTCGCTGCGCTGCTCGTGCCGTCGTCGCTGAAACCGATGGTGCGCGTGCTGATCGCGTGGGATGTCACAGTATGGACGTATCTGGTGCTCATGTGGATTCACATGGCCGGTGCGCATCACGACCAGGTGCGCGAATTCGCCATGCGCGACGACGAAAACGCCGGCGTGGTGCTGGTCGTGATCTGCGTCGCGACGGTGGCAAGCATTGCGGCGATCATCCTCGAGCTTTCGGCCGCGAAGGGTAGCAGCAGCGCCTCGAGCGTGCTGCACTCGCTGCTCACCGGTCTCACGCTGATCGGCGCGTGGTTCCTGATCCCGACCATCTTCACGATGCACTACGCGCGGCTCTACTACAGCTCGGGCACGAACGAAACCGCGTTGCAGTTCCCCGATAGCGCGCTCGAGCCGAACTACTGGGACTTCCTGTACTACTCGTTCACGATCGCGGTTGCGTCGCAAACATCGGATGTCGTCCTGCGCTCGCGCTCGATCCGGCGCGCCACGCTCGCGCAATCGATCCTGTCGTTCTATTTCAATGTCGCGGTGCTCGGTCTGTGCGTCAACATCGCTGCGGGGCTGCTCGGTTCGTGAAGGCCGCATGAAGACCACATGACATTCGCAATCCGCGGCCTGTAAAACTCGCCCGCGCGGCGCCGGTTTTACCCACCTCGCTCATCGCACCCCCGGGCGACCATCGTGTTACCCGGCCGCAACCGCTGGCACAGGGTTTGCTGCGGTGCATCCATCCACCGCTCGGGCATTGCGCGGGACATCATCGCTATCGCACTGCCCGCTGCGGACGAGATCGCACGTTGCCGGATACCTTCGCACACGACAGCGTGCCGATCTTTGCGCTACATTGACTAACAGGTGCTCGCGCTAGCCGCTCGCCGCGCGCCCCACGTCATCCGGCTCTGGAAGCCCAATGGGCGGCTGTGATCGCACCTCGCGTGCATCCACGCCGCAGCAGGACGAATCTGGAAACGATCGATGGAAGCTGCTCACGCGTATGCGCCACGGATCTACTTTGTCCACGCTCCCCTCATCGGGCCGCTTGCCGCGTGGCCCGCGCAGTTCGCCCACGCGGCGGCGCTCGGGTTCGATCATCTGCTGATCGGCGGGCTGTTCCAGCCGGGCCGCTCCGGACATGCGTTCGTTACTGCCGATCACGCGCGGCTGCACCCCGTATTTGCCACCGAGCGCCCAGCCGCCGAAGGTCTACGCACACTCGCCGCCGAGGCTCGCGCCCACGGCCTGACGCTGCTCGCCGATCTCGCCGTCGACCGCGTCGCCATTGATAGCGCAGTGTACGCAGCGCATCCCGACTGGTTCCAGCCGCTCGACAGCGAGGCAGCGCGCCTCGATCCGCGCCACGCGCATCGCGATGACAGCGTCGCGTTGTTCGACTTCGCGCGCGACTTCACGCGCAACGATCTGAATGAAGCACCGCTCGTCGACTGGTGGACCCAGACGCTGCTTGCGCTTGCCGACGCGGGTCTCGGCGGCTTTCGTTTCGATTCGCCGCATCGCGTGCCGCGTGCGGTCTGGCAACGGCTGCGCGCCGCAGTCCGCGCGCGGTACCCGGCGCTGCGCTTTCTCGCTGCCACGCCCGGTCTCACACGTACCGATCTCGCCGCGCTCGAAGGCGCGGGCTTCGACAGCGTGTTTTCGTCGGTGCGCTGGTGGGACTTCCGCGCTGCATGGATGACCGACGAGCACGCGGCACTGGTGCCGCTCGGCGGGCCTATCGCCTTCCCCGAAGCGCCATACGACACGCGGCTCGCAGCAGAATTCGCCGGCCGTGACGACGTGGCGCTCGTCGAGCGTGCGTATCGCCGCGCGCTAAATCTCGCCGTCGCGACCGGCACCGGCTGGCTCATGCCGATGGGCTTCGAATACGGTATCGACGAGCCGCTGTCGCTGACCGCGCCGGCGTCGCCTGCGTCACCTGGACATGCGGCGCAGTACGTGGCGCATGCGCGCTTCGATCTGTGCAAGACGATCGCCACGGCCAACGCGTTGCAACGCGACACCTGGCCGCTCAATGCGTCCGGCGAACTGCGCGTGCTGAGCGGCCCAGGCGCCCCTGTCGCGGCGCTGCTGCGCGGCGACACACGCGATCTGCGCAGCGCTAGCGACGCCGTCCTCGTCGTCGTCAATCCCGATCTCACCACATCGGTGCATGTCGAGCCCGCTCGCTTTCTCGACGGCGTGCCAGGCAATTTCACGCGCTTCCAGTCCATCGATACCCCAGCGCGCCACGCACCATTGCCGCTCGGTGCGTTCACGCTCGCGCCGGGCGCCTGTCGGCTATTCGCTGCAATCGCCGAGGCACCGGTGCAGCTCGCACCGCCCGTTGATACAGGCCGCGGCAAGGACAGCGGCAAGAAAACCGTGAACGATGCGCTGACAGCGCCGCGCGTCGTGATCGAAAGCGTGTCGCCCGCGGTGGATGGCGGGCGTTTCCCGGTGAAGCGGGTGGTTGGCGAACGCGTCGAAATTCGCGCGGCGATTTTCGCCGAAGGTCACGACAAGATTGCCGCCGTGGTGCACTGGCGCGCCGTGGGCGGCCCCGGCTGGTACGTGGAGCCAATGACAGTCGCGGCACCCGCCGGCATGGACATGTGGCACGCGCACATCCCACTCGAGCGGCTCGGGCGGCACGAATTCAGAGTAGTCGCATGGCGCGACGACTTCGCTTCGCTAGTCGACCATGTGCAGAAGAAACTCAACGTGGGTCAGCCGGTCGATCTCGAACTCGATGAAGCGAAGCAGTTGTTCGAACGGGTACTCGCGTACCGGGAAACACTGCTGACCGCCTCCTACAGAGGACCAGCCACCGCACAGTACGCCCCCTTCGTCGCACAGTTCGCGCAGGCCGACACGGCCAGACGCCAGGAGATCCTGTTCGCGCCCGAGACGGCCCGTCTGATCGCCACTTCCGGCTACCAGCCGTTTCTCAGCCACGACCCCGTCGTCTACCCGCTCGACGCCGAACGCACCGCCGCCCGCTTTGCCAGCTGGTACGAAATCTTCCCGCGCTCGATGAGCGACGACGAGCAGCGTCACGGCACATTCGCCGACGTGATCGCCAAGCTGCCGCGCATCCGCGACATGGGCTTCGACGTGCTGTATTTCCCGCCGATCCACCCGATCGGTATGGCGAACCGCAAAGGTCGCAACAACACGCTGACCGCGCAACCGGGCGACGTCGGCAGTCCGTATGCGATCGGTGGTGCCGAAGGCGGGCATACGGCCGTGCATCCGGAACTCGGTACGCTCGCCGACTTTCATGCGCTGCTCGGCGCCGCGCGCGAGCACGGCCTCGAAATCGCGCTCGACTTCGCGATCCAGTGTTCGCCCGATCATCCGTGGCTGAAAGAGCATCCGACGTGGTTCGCGTGGCGCCCCGACGGCACGCTGCGCTACGCGGAGAACCCGCCGAAGAAGTATCAGGACATCGTCAACCCCGATTTCTACGCCGACGATGCAAAACCCGATCTATGGCTCGCGTTGCGCGACGTGATCCTGTTCTGGATCGAAGCGGGCGTACGCATCTTCCGCGTCGACAACCCGCATACGAAGCCGCTGCCATTCTGGGAGTGGATGATCGCCGACGTGCGTGGGCGTTACCCAGACACGATCTTCCTCGCGGAAGCGTTCACGCGGCCGCGCATGATGTACCGCCTCGCAAAGCTCGGTTTCTCGCAGTCGTACACGTACTTCACGTGGCGCGAATCGAAGCGCGATTTCATCGAATACCTGAGCGAACTCACGCAGACCGAGCCGCGCGACTTCTACCGGCCGAACTTCTTCGTCAATACGCCGGACATCAACCCGCGGCATCTGCAGTCGTCGGGGCGTGCGGGTTTTCAGATCCGCGCGGCGCTGGCCGCCACGTTGTCGGGGTTATGGGGCGTGTATAGCGGCTTCGAGTTGTGCGAAGCCGCCGCACTACCCAACAGCGAGGAATATCTCGACTCCGAGAAGTATCAGTTGCGCGCGTGGGACTGGAACCGGCCCGGCAATATCGTCACCGACATCACGGCGCTGAACCGCATCCGTCGTGCGAACCCAGCGCTCCATTCGCATCTCGGCGTCACGTTCCTGCCTGCGCATAACGATCACATCCTGTTCTTCGAAAAAGCCACCGAAGCGCGCGACAACGTGCTCGTCGTCGCAATCAATCTCGATCCGTTCAATGAGCAAGGTGCGGACGTCGAGCTATCGCAGGCAACGTTCGAGCGCTGGCGGCTGGACGATCACGGCGCGCTGGAAGTCACCGACGAAATCAGCGGCGCACGTTTCGAATGGCATGGCCGCTGGCAACACGTGCGCCTCGACCCGGGAGCGCGACCGTTTGCGATCTGGCGCATCGCGCCCGCAGGCGGACTGCCGCCTGCCGAACCCGATGCTTCAGGTGCACCCACTCGCCCGCACGCCGCGGACTTCGACTCTCCGAACGAAGGTGCGCAATGACCCGCGAACCACGCGACGATCTTTCCGTCGGGCTGCCCGATGACGACAGCGACATTGGCAGCGACAACGGCAGCGCCGTCGGCACGACAACCCACGGCAGCACAGCCGGCGGCAACGCAAAGCCACGCACCGCGCGCCGCGGCAAACCCTCGCCGCTGTCCGACGATCCGCTCTGGTACAAGGACGCGATCATCTACCAGGTACACGTAAAGTCGTTCTTCGATGCGAACAACGACGGCGTCGGCGATTTTCCCGGTCTGCTCGCGAAGCTCGACTACATCGCGGAACTGGGCGTCAACGTGGTCTGGCTGCTGCCGTTCTATCCGTCGCCGCGCCGCGACGACGGTTACGACATCGCCGACTATCGCGGCGTGCATCCGGACTACGGTCAGCTCGCCGACGTGCGCCACTTCATCCAGGAAGCGCATGCGCGCGGCATCCGCGTGATCACCGAGCTGGTCATCAACCATACGTCGGACCAGCATCCGTGGTTCCAGCGCGCACGGCGCGCCAAACCCGGCTCGAATTACCGCAACTACTACGTGTGGTCCGATACCGACAAGAAGTACGAAGAGACCCGCATCATCTTCATCGATACCGAGCCGTCGAACTGGACCTACGACCCGGTAGCAGGCGCGTACTACTGGCATCGCTTCTATTCGCACCAGCCCGATCTGAACTTCGACAACCCCGCCGTGCTGCGCGAGGTGCTACAGGTGATGCGCTTCTGGCTCGATATGGGTATCGACGGACTGCGGCTCGACGCGGTGCCGTATCTGGTCGAACGCGAAGGCACGAACAACGAGAACCTGCCGGAAACACATGCGGTACTGAAGAAGATCCGCGCGACAATCGATGCCGAGTATCCGAACCGCATGCTGCTCGCCGAAGCGAACCAGTGGCCGGAAGACGTGCAGGAGTATTTCGGCAACGAAGACGAATGCCACATGGCGTTCCACTTTCCGCTAATGCCGCGCATCTACATGGCGATCGCGAGCGAGGACCGCTTCCCGATCATCGACATCATGAAGCAGACGCCGGATCTGCTACCCACCTGCCAGTGGGCGATCTTCCTGCGCAATCACGATGAACTGACGCTCGAAATGGTCACCGATTCCGAGCGCGACTACCTGTGGAACACCTATGCAAGCGACCGTCGCGCGCGCCTGAATCTCGGCATCCGCCGCCGGCTCGCCCCGCTGATGGAGCGCGACCGCCGCCGCATCGAGCTGATCAACTCGCTGCTGCTGTCGATGCCCGGCACGCCGGTCATCTACTACGGCGACGAACTCGGGATGGGCGACAACATCCACCTCGGCGACCGCGACGGTGTGCGTACGCCGATGCAGTGGTCGTCGGATCGCAACGGCGGTTTCTCGCGCGCCGATCCCGAGCAGCTCGTGTTGCCGCCGGTGATGGGCGCGCTGTACGGCTTCGATGCGGTCAATGTCGAAGCGCAGAGTCGCGATCCGCATTCGCTGCTGAACTGGACCCGGCGCATGCTTGCCACGCGCCGCGCGAAACACTCGTTTGGGCGCGGCAGCATCCGCTTCCTGCGACCGGACAATCGCAAGATTCTCGCGTATGTGCGCGAAATGCCCGGCGAAGCGCCAATCCTCTGTGTCGCCAATCTGTCGCGCGCGCCGCAGGCGGTCGAACTCGACCTGTCCGAATTCGCCGGCGCGGTGCCGATCGAGATGACCGCAGATTCGGTGTTCCCCGCGATCGGCCAGCTCACCTATCTGCTGACGTTCCCGCCGTACGGCTTCCTGTGGTTCCTGCTCTGCGAAGGCGGCGCGCGGCCCACGTGGAGCCAGCCGGCCTCCGAGCCGCTGCCCGAATTCGTCACCATCGTGATCCGCGAAGGTCAGGCTGGGCCAACACCGGAAAACGTGCGGCTGCTCGAATCCGAGGTACTGCCTTCGTGGTTGAGCCGGCGCCGCTGGTTTGCATCGAAGGACCAGAAGCTGAACGCCGTGCGCCTTGCCGCGCTCACAACCATTCCGAACGGCGGCTTCGCATTCACCGAGATCGAGGCGGACGTCGGCGATCACACCGAGCGCTATGTCGTGCCGATCGCGATCTCGTGGGGCGCCGATACTACGACGCCGCTCTTCATGCAGCTCGCGCTTGCTCGCGTGCGCCGCAACCGTACGATTGGTCACCTGACCGATGCGTTCTCGCTGCCGCTGTTCGCGCATGGCGTGCTGCGCAAATTGCGCGAGCGCGCGGTTGTGCCGACCGTGCAGAAAAGCGAAATCTGCTTTGTACCGACCGACCGCTTCGATGAACTCACGCTCGAAGAGCGACCCGAGATTCGCTGGCTCGCGGCCGAGCAAAGCAACAGCTCGCTCGTGATCGCCGACGTCGCCGTGCTGAAGCTTGTGCGGCGGCTGCTGGACGGTGTGCATCCCGAAGCGGAGATGAGCCGCTATCTGACCCAGCTCGGCTACGCGAACACCGCGCCGCTCTACGGCGAAGTGGTACGTGTCGATCCGGCCGGTGTACCGCACACGCTTGCCATCCTGCAAGGCTTCATCGACAACCAGGGCGATGCGTGGAACTGGGCGCTCGACTATCTGCGCCGCGCGATCGACGAACTCGCGCACGTCGGCGATTCGCACGACCAGGCGCCGGATCGCACGCACGACGAAGAGGACGCGACAGCCGGCTACAGTGCGCTGGCCGGTGTCATCGGCAAACGGCTCGGCGAACTGCACGTCGCACTCGCGTCGCCGTGCGACGACCCCGCGTTCGCGCCCGAGCCCGCGGATGCCGCGCAGATCCGCGCGTGGATCGACGGTACACAGTCGATGCTCGCTTCGGCGCTCGACGTGCTCGCAAGACAGCTCAACCACCTGAACGACGACACGCTCGATCTCGCGCGCGCCCTGCTCGATCGCCGTGCCGCACTGAGCGACGCGGTCGGGCGTCTGGTGAGCGCCGATGCGGGCGCGTTACGCACACGCATCCACGGCGACTTTCATCTGGGCCAGGTGCTGGTCGCGCAGGGCGATGCGTTCCTGATCGACTTCGAGGGCGAGCCAGCCCGCACGCTTGCCGAGCGGCGTATGAAGTCGAGCCCGTTGCGCGACGTGGCCGGGCTGTTGCGCTCGCTGTCGTATGCAAGCGCCGCCGCGCAATCGACCACGGAAAGCGCGCCGCAACAGACCGCCGAGCGCAAGCGCGCGCTGTTCGAGCGCTTCCGCGCCAGTGCCGCCGAACGTTTTCTCGACGAATACCGCATCGCCGTCGCAGCAGCCGCGCAGCCGCTAGTCGCCGCGACGAGCGAGCAAGCGCTGCTCGATCTGTTCCTGATCGAGAAAGCGGCCTACGAAATCCGCTACGAAGCGGCCAACCGGCCGACCTGGATCGGCTTACCGGTGCGCGGACTCGCGGCACTGGCAAGCCGCCTGCTCGGCGAGCCCCTGCATGCACCCGATGCGGCACCATCCGTGTCCGAAGGCGACCATGACTGACCATAACGATCGACAGACTGCAGCAGGTCTGCCTGCCATCGACATCGACGCACTCGTCGAAGCGCGCCACCCCGATCCGTTTGCACAGCTCGGGCCGCATCGCACAGAAGCGGGCACTGTCGTAGTGCGCGCGCTGCTGCCGAATGCGGCAGGTGTGAGCGTCGTCGCGCGCGATGACGGCAAACTGCTCGGCGAGTTGCAGTCGCTGCATCCTGGCGGTCTCTTTGCCGGCGTGATCGAAAGCGATGTGCCGTACAAGCTGCGTATCGACTGGCATGGCACGGTGCAGGAGGTCGAAGACGCTTATGCATTTCCGCCAGTGCTGCCTGACGAACCATTGCGGCGTGTCGCACAGGGCGATCCGTATGCGGTGCTCGAATGTCTGGGCTCGCGACCGCTCGTTGTCGACGGTGTGCCCGGCGTGCGCTTCGCGGTATGGGCACCGAATGCGCGACGTGTGTCGGTGGTGGGCGATTTCAATGCCTGGGACGGACGACGTCATCCGATGCGCGTTCGTCACGAGGCCGGTGTGTGGGAGCTGTTCGTACCGCGCATCGGTGCGGGTGCGCGCTACAAGTACGAGATCCTCGCGCGCGACGGCCATGCGTTACCACTGAAGGCAGATCCGTGTGCGATGCAGACCGAACGGCCACCCGCGACTGCATCGGTGGTGGCGGATGTCGATGCGATCGAACGTTTCGCGTGGACCGATAGCGTGTGGATGCAATCGCGTGGCGAGCGCCAGACCGAAAACCAACCGTTGTCGATCTACGAAGTCCACGCGGAGTCGTGGCTACGCGTCGATGAAGGCGGCCAGCGCAATCTCGACTGGGACGAACTCGCAGACCGGCTGATTCCCTATGTGAAGGAAATGGGTTTCACCCATGTCGAGTTCATGCCGATCGCCGAGCATCCGTTCGGCGGTTCGTGGGGTTATCAGCCGCTGTCGCAGTTCGCGCCGTCCGCGCGTTTCGGCGCGCCGCAGCGCTTCGCGCATTTTGTCGATCGCGCGCACGAAGCGGGGCTCGGCGTGATCCTCGACTGGGTGCCCGCGCATTTTCCCAACGATGCGCACGGTCTGGTCGAGTTCGACGGTACGCCGCTTTACGAGCACACCGATCCGCGCGAGGGTTATCACCCGGACTGGAACACGATGATCTACAACCTCGGCCGCAACGAGGTGAGCGCATTTCTGATCGCTTCGGCGTTGGCGTGGCTGAGGCGCTATCACGTCGATGGACTGCGTGTCGACGCGGTGGCCTCGATGTTGTATCGCGACTATTCGCGTGCGGCCGGCGAGTGGGTGCCGAATATCTACGGCGGCCGCGAGAATCTCGAATCGATTGCGTTTCTTAAGCGGCTGAATCATGAGGTCGCTTATGTGCCAGAGGTGCGTGGTGCGATCACGATCGCCGAGGAATCGACTGCGTGGCCCGGTGTGACCGCGCGCATCGAGGACGGCGGCCTCGGCTTCCAGTTCAAGTGGAACATGGGCTGGATGCACGACACGCTGCACTACCTGCACGAAGATCCGATCCATCGCCGCTACCATCATCACAACATGACGTTCGGCATGGTGTACGCGTATTCCGAACGCTTCGTGTTGCCGCTTTCACACGACGAAGTCGTACACGGCAAAGGCTCGCTGCTCGGCAAGATGCCCGGCGACCGCTGGCAGCGCTTCGCGAATCTGCGTGCGTATTTCGGGTTCATGTGGGCACATCCGGGCAAGAAGCTGATGTTCATGGGCGGCGAATTCGCCCAGATGGCGGAGTTCGATCACGACGCCTCGCCGCACTGGCATCTGCTTGACGATCCGCTCCATCACGGTGTGCAGAAACTCGTGCGCGACCTGAACCGGCTATATGCGGAAGAACCGGCGCTGCATGCGCTCGATAGTGATCCTGCCGGCTTCGGCTGGCTGATCGGCGACGACGCCGACAACAGCGTGTTCGCGTTTCGTCGCACCGACGGGCGTGGGCGCGAAGTCATCGCGATCAGCAACTTCACACCGGTGCCACGCATCGGCTATCGGCTCGGCATGCCGCGCGCGGGACGCTGGGTCGAGGTGCTGAACACCGATGCGAGCTTCTACGGCGGCTCGAACGTCGGCAATGGCGGGTTGATTCACACGGAGGACATTGCAAGTCACGGCAGGCCGCAATCGGCTGCACTGGTCTTGCCGCCGCTCGCGACTATTGTGCTGCGGGCCGATTGAAGGATTGAAGAACAACGTGCTGTCTGGCATGTCGCAGCGCGTGAATGACAACAGGGCGAACAGAACAACTGATGAGAAAAACCGGAACGGGATTCATGTCGCACGTTTTGCCCGATCGACTTGCGCCGGGCGTGCCTTATCCACTCGGCGCGAGTTGGGACGGCCTCGGCGTGAACTTCGCCGTGTTCTCCGCGAACGCGGAGAAGATCGAGTTGTGCCTGTTCGACCCGACCGGCCGCAAGGAGCTCGCGCGACTCGCGCTGCCCGAGTGCACCGACGAGGTCTGGCACGGCTATCTGCCGAACGCGCATCCGGGCACCGTATACGGCTTTCGCGCTCACGGCCCGTATCAACCGCAGCATGGCCATCGCTTCAATCCGCACAAGCTGCTGCTCGACCCGTACGCACGCAAGCTGGTCGGCCAGTTCCGCTGGTCCGACGCGCTGTTCGGTTACCGCATGCATTCGAACCGGCTCGATCTGTCGATCGACCGGCGCGATTCGGCGCCTGCCATGCCGAAGTGCGTCGTCGTCGACGAAGCGTTCGACTGGTCGCACGACACGCGTCCGAACGTGCCGTGGGGCGAAACCGTGATCTACGAAACGCATGTGCGCGGCACGTCGATGCGGCGGCACGATCTGCGCGCCCATGAGCGCGGCACGTTCTCCGCGCTCTCGTCGCCGGACTTCATCGATCATCTGCGCAAGCTCGGCGTCACTGCGGTCGAACTGCTGCCCGTGCACGCGTTCCTGAACGACCGCTTTCTGGTCGAGCGCGACCTGCGCAACTACTGGGGCTACAACACGGCTGCGTTCTTCGCGCCGGAACCGTCGTACCTGTCGACGCACCGTCTCGACGAAATGCGCATCGCCATACGTCAGTTGCACGCGGCCGGCATCGAAGTGATTCTCGACGTCGTGTACAACCACACGTGCGAAGGCGGCGAAATGGGACCGACCATCTCGTGGCGCGGCCTCGACAACGCGAGCTACTACCGGCTGATACCCGGCGACGAGCGGCACCACATCAACGATACCGGCTGCGGCAACACGTTGAACGTGCCTCATCCGCGCGTGCTGCAGATGATCACCGACTCGCTGCGTTACTGGGCCACGGCGTTCAACATCGATGGTTTCCGTTTCGATCTCGGTGTGACGCTTGGTCGCGAGCACACAGGTTTCGATCCGGGTTCGGGTTTCTTCGACGCGTTACGCCAGGACCCTGTGCTCGCACAACGCAAGCTGATCTCCGAGCCGTGGGACATCGGCCCTGGCGGCTATCAACTCGGCAACCATCCGCCAGGCTTCGGCGAATGGAACGATCGCTATCGCGACACCGTGCGACGCTTCTGGCGCGGCGATGCAGGGTTGCGGCCCGATCTGGCAGCTCGTCTGACAGGATCCGCGGATCTGTTCAACCGGCGTCATCGCAAGCCATGGGCGTCCGTGAACTACGTCGCCTCGCACGACGGCTACACGCTCGCCGATCTCGTGTCGTACGAGCAGAAACACAACGAGATCAACGGCGAGAACAACAACGACGGCCACAACGAGAATTGCAGTTCGAACTGGGGTGCTGAAGGTCCGAGCGACGATCCGGCAATCGTCGCCACGCGTGCCCGTGTCGCGCGTTCGCTGCTGGCCACGCTGTTCGTCTCACTCGGCACGCCCATGCTGCTGGCCGGCGACGAAAGCGGTCGCACGCAGCAAGGCAACAACAACGCGTACTGCCAGGATAACGATATTTCGTGGATCGACTGGGAGCGTGCAGCGACCGACGACGGGCGACGCATGACTGCCTTCGTCGCGCGGCTGATCGCATTGCGCAAGCAACATCCGCTGCTGCGCGAAACCCGCTTCCTGTTCGGCGACCGCGAGGTGCTGCCGGGAGTACATGACATCGGCTGGTTCGACGAACGCGGCGAACCGCTCTCCACCGAAGCGTGGCAGGACCCCGAAGGACGCGCGCTGACATTGCGCCGCGCCGGTCCGGGACGCGATGGAGAAACGGAAGTATTGTTGATGATGCTGAACGCGTCGGCCAATACGCTGCAGTTCACGCCGCCCGCGCCGCAGCTGGAATGGCACGTGCTGCTCGATACGGCACAGTCCGAAGTGGCACCGTATGCGCTCGCCACGCCTCAGTTGTCGATCGAAGCGCATGGTTTCGCGCTGCTGGCCGCACAACCGACAGGCACAGCGGACTGGTTCGCCGCATGGCGCGCCGCCGAACGCGTGCTGGCGACGCCGCCTGCCGAGCCGACTGTCGAACCGGCCGGAATCGTGGACAGTACGACACTGGATGAAGTCAGCGGAATCGACGAAGTTGACGAAAGCGACGAAGATCCGCCGCAAGCTTGACGATGCGGTGGCATTCAACCGAAGGGTTACGAATCATGTCCGACCATCCGATCGATCCTCACGCGCATCATCATGCGCATTGCCTGCCGTTCGGCGCACAACTGGTCGGCGCGGCGAGTGCAAAACCGCGCACGCGGTTTCGCTTCTGGGCGCCGTCGTGCAACGCGGTGCAGGTGACGATCGAAAGCGGTCCGCAGCAGGGCGCGCTCGACATGACGCCGACCGGTAACGGCTGGTTCGAGGCCGAAGCCGCCTGCGGCGCGGGCACGCTGTACCGGTACCAGCTCGATAGCGGTCTCGCGGTGCCCGACCCCGCGTCGCGCTTCCAGCCGCAGGACGTGCATGGCCCAAGCGAAGTGATCGATCCGCGCGCGTACGTGTGGCAGCACACACGCTGGCATGGCAGACCGTGGGAAGAGGCGGTGCTGTACGAACTGCATGTGGGCGCGCTCGGCGGTTATGCGGGCGTGATGAAACGGTTGCCCGCGCTCGTGGAACTCGGCGTCACCGCCATCGAACTGATGCCGCTCAACGACTTTCCGGGCGCGCACAACTGGGGCTACGACGGCGTACTGCCGTATGCGCCCGACTCCGCTTACGGCCGCCCCGACGAACTGAAAGCGTTGATCGACACCGCGCATGGCCTCGGCCTCGCGGTATTGCTCGACGTCGTGTACAACCACTTCGGCCCGGACGGCAACTATCTGAACCAGTATGCGAAGCCGTTCTTTCGCGACGGCACGCACACGCCGTGGGGTCAGGCCATCGATTTTTCGCGGACCGAAGTGCGCGAGTTCTTCTTTGACAACGCGCTCTACTGGCTCAACGAATATCGCTTCGACGGTTTGCGTATCGATGCGGTCCATGCGATCGCCAACGACGACTGGTTGCGCGAACTATCAGAGCACATCCGCGCGAGGATGCAGCACGGCCGGCACATCTACCTCGTGCTCGAGAACGAGCGCAACACGGCGAGCCTGCTCGACACCGATTTCGACGCACAGTGGAACGACGATGCGCACAACTCGCTGCATGTGCTGCTGACGGGCGAACACGACGGCTACTATCGCGCGTATGCCGAGCAGCCGATTCGCAAGCTCGCGCGCGTACTCGGCGAGGGGTTTGCGTATCAGGGCGAAGGCTCGCCGATTCACGACGGCGCACCGCGCGGTGAACCGAGCGCGCACTTGCCGTCCACTTCATTTGTGATGTTTCTGCAAAACCACGATCAGATCGGCAACCGCGCGTTCGGTGAACGGCTGCGCACGCTGTGTTCCGACGATGCGCTGCGCGCGGCCACCGCGCTGTTGCTGCTGTCGCCGCAAATCCCGATGCTCTTTATGGATGAAGAGTACGGTTCGCAGCAGCCGTTCCTGTTTTTCACCGACTACACCGGCGACCTCGCCGAAGCGGTGCGTGAGGGACGTCGTCGCGAGTTCGCGCGCTTCCCCGCGTTCAGCGACGAAAGCCGCCGCGCACAGATTCCCGATCCGAACGATCCACGCACGTTTGCTGCATCTTCACCGCGCGATACGCCGGACGTAGACGAACGGCGTAGCTGGATGCACTTCTATAAATCGGCGCTAACGGTGCGCGCAAAACTGATTGCACCGCGACTCGCGCATGCGCGCGCACTGGGCGCACGCGTGCTCGCCTCAAAGGACGGTACCGACGCGGATGCACTGGTCGCACGCTGGCGGCTCGGCGATGGGCAAACGCTGTCGATTGCGTTGAACCTCGCGCAAGACGCCGTGCTGCTACCGGTAGACGCCAAACCCGACGGCAAGGTCATCTTCGAAACGCCGCCCCGCGCACGCGAGCGCGCCGACGCGCACGAACTGCCGGCGTACGCGTGCATCGCGTGGCTGACCGGCGACGTCGGCGAATACGCGTTGCGTCACGACGCGCGCAAGTTCGCGCATCCGGAGCAACGCGCATGACCGCCACCCGACGCCCTACCGATACGATCGACAGTCTCGCGGCACGCGCGGGCTTCGAGGTCGAATGGTTCGATGCGCACGGAACCACGCAGCGCGTGCCCGACGCAACGCTCGCGTTGCTGCTCGAATGTCTCGGTCTGTCGTGCGGCACGGCCGCGCAGATGCGGCACAGCACGGCGTTGATCGACAGCGAACAGTCCGGCCGCAGGCTGCCGCCGCTGCTGACCGCCGAATGCGAGCGCGGCATCGCGCTGCCCGCATCGTCGATTCGCTCGGGCAGCCGCTATCGGATCGAGCTGGAAAGCGGCGCGGTGATCGATGGTCGCTTTACTGCGCCGAAGGGTGAGATTGCGCTGTTGTCGCCGATCGGCGAAGCCGGTTATCACACGCTCGTCATCAACGAACAACGCATCACGCTCGCTGTTGCACCGCCGCGCTGCTACACCGTCGCCGATGCGTGGCAGACGCTGCATGGCGCGGGTTCGCAGCCGCCGCCGTTGTGGGGCATCGGCGCGCAGTTATATGGATTGCGGCGCAGCGGCGATGGCGGCATCGGCGACTATTCGGCGCTGGCCTCCGTTGCGATCGATAGTGCGAAACATGGCGCGCATGCGCTTGCGGTCAGCCCGACGCATGCGATGTTCAGCGCGGCGCCGCAGAACTTCAGTCCATATTCGCCGTCGTCGCGGCTCTGGGTGAACGTTGCACACATCGATCCCGCTGCGGTGTTCGGCGCCGATCTCGCACGCGCGGCGCTCGAGTCCACGCACGCCGCCGACGCGTGGCAGACACTCGAACAGCTACCGTTGATCGACTGGCCGCAGGCGGTGCCGCTCAAGCTCAGGGTATTGCGCGCGCTATTCGAGCGTTTCTGTGAACACGAGCGCACGCCGCCGAGTCCACGCGCGCTCGAATTTCACGGCTTCTGCGAACGCGGCGGCCGCGCGCTCGAAGATCACGCGCGCTTCGAAGCGCTGCACGCGCATCAACTGGCGCAGGAAAACGGCTCGGGCTACTGGCGCGACTGGCCCGACGCGCTACAGGACCCACGCAGCGCAGAGGTAGAAGCGTTCGCGCAGGCGCATCGCCACGAAGTCGAGTTTCATCTATTCCTGCAATGGCTCGCGGCCAAGGGGTTATCGCATGCCCAGCACGCCGCGCGCGACGCCGGCATGGCGGTCGGCTTGATTGCCGATCTCGCCGTCGGTTGCGATAGCGGCGGTAGCCACGCATGGTCGTATCGCGACGACATGCTGCAACGCGTGTCGGTTGGCGCGCCGCCCGATCTGTTCAACCAGGCCGGCCAGGCATGGGGCCTGACAACGTTTTCGCCGCGCGCGATGCGCAACCAGGGCTTCACCGCGTTCATCGACATGCTGCGCGCCGCGTTCGCGCATGCGGGCGGTATTCGCATCGATCACATCCTCGGCTTGCGACGACTGTGGCTCGTGCCCGAAGGTGCGCATGCAAAAGACGGCGCCTATCTACGCTATCCGCTCGACGACCTGCTGCGTCTGATCGCGCTCGAATCGTGGCGGCATCGCGCGATCGTGATCGGCGAGGACCTGGGTACGGTACCGTCGGGCTTTCGCGAGCGGCTCACCGATCACGGCCTCGCCGGCATCCGTGTGATGTGGTTCGAATGCACCGACGGTGGCGCCGGCTTCAAGGCACCGCACACGTGGGACGCAAACGCGATCGCGACGACGACGACGCACGACCTGCCGACTGTCACCGGCTGGTGGCGCGGCGAAGATATCGCGTGGCGCAATCGCATCGGCCAGACGCTGCCGCGCGCGGACGGTCGCGACCCGGTGCAGCTCGCGCTCGACGAACGCGCAGCCCAGCGCGATGCGTTGTGGCGCGCGTTCCAGCAAGCCGGCGTCGCCGCGCACGACGTGCCCGCGCCATCGCAGGACAACGCGCCCGTCGACGAAGCGCTTGCGTTCGTCGCGGCCACGCCTGCGCCGCTCGTCGCGTATCCGCTCGAAGATCTGCTGGCACTGACCGATCAACCGAACCTGCCGGGTTCGATCGACGAGCATCCGAACTGGCGACGTCGTCTGGTGTTGCCGATCGACGAACTCTTCACGGACCCGACATTCTGCGACCGGCTGCTGGCGGTCGATCGCGCGCGTCGCGCTTCTGCACCCGCGTCCGCTTCCGCTCCCACGCAGTCCGATACACCATGACTGCCCCGCGCTCCACACTCAGGCTCCAGTTCCACCGGGACTTCACGTTCGGCGACGCGCTCGCTCAGCTCGACTATTTCGCCATGCTCGGTGTGAGCCACCTGTACGCGTCGCCCATCACGACTGCGCAACCTGGCTCGCTGCATGGCTACGACACCATCGACTACAGCCGGGTCAGCGAGGAATGCGGCGGCGAAGCGGCGCTCAAGCGGCTCGCCGACGCACTGCATGCCCGCGGCATGGGACTGATCGTCGACGTCGTGCCGAATCATATGGGCGTGGGCGGCGCACACAACGCATGGTGGCTCGATATTCTCGAATGGGGACGGCACAGCGCGTATGCGCGGCATTTCGATGTCGACTGGCACTCGCCCGATCCTGCGCTGCGCGGCAAGGTGCTGATGCCGTTTCTCGGCGGGTCGTATGGCGACGAACTGAATGCGGGCAACATCGTGCTGCGCTTTGCGGCGGACAGTGGGCGATTTGTCATCGGCTACGGCGAACATATTTGCCCCGTGTGCCCAGTCGATTACCCGTCGATCCTCCAGGCCGCGAATCATGCGGATTTGAATGCGCTGGCCGAACGCTTCGCTGGGCTCACCACGCAACCCGCCGATCATCCACGCGCCGCCGCGGCACGCGATGTATTGCGCGAATACGCGGCGCAACACGGCACGGCAGCGATCGATGCAGCATTGCAAACGTACGCTCCGGCTAGCGGAGAAGCCACCGACTCCCCCAACGCACTGGCAGCGCACGACCGTCTGCATCGTCTGCTCGAACGTCAGCATTTCCGGCTCGCGTGGTGGCGCACCGCATCCGACGAGGTGAACTGGCGGCGCTTCTTCGATATCGGTGCGCTTGGCGGGTTGCGCGTCGAACGCTCCGAAGTATTCGAAGCGGTGCATGCACTGATATTCCGGCTGTACGCGGAAGGCACGATCGACGGTGTGCGGATCGATCATATCGACGGGCTTGCCGAACCGCGCGAATATTGTCAGCGGCTGCGTCAGCGGCTCATGGAGCTGCGTAGCGATGCGCCTTACCTCGTGGTCGAGAAGATTCTCGCACGCGACGAAACGCTACGCGAGGACTGGCCCGTCGATGGCACGACCGGCTACGACTTCATGAACGACGTGGGCGCGCTGTTGCACGATCCTGCCGGCGCCGAACCGCTTGCGGCAACGTGGGCGGAACTGAGCGGACGCAGCGCGGTATTCGCCGACGAAGCGCTTGCCGCGCGACGCAAGATTCTCGTGGAGAACCTCTCGGCGGAACTGGATCGTGCTGCCCGCGCGTTGCACCGCATCGCGCGCGAAAGCACAACCACGCGCGACTTCACGTTCACCGCGATCCGGCGCGTGGTGGCGGAACTGGTCGCGCATTTTCTGGTGTACCGGATCTATCCGCAGAACGGTGTACGTAGCGAAACCGACAACGTATGGTTCGATGCGGCGCTCGATGCGGCGAAGCGCGTGCTGCCGCTGGCCGATCACGCGGTGCTCGAGCATGTCGATACATGGCTTGGTCGAACCGCTCTGGATGGCGATGACAGCGGTGCCACGCAGAACAGTCACGCGATCATCTCGCGCCGCACGGCCCAGACAGTGTTCGCTCAACTCACCGCGCCCGTCGCAGCTAAAGCAATCGAAGATACCGCGGGCTACCGCTATGGCCGTCTGCTGTCGCGCAACGAGGTTGGCTCCGATCCCGGCGAATTCGCGCTGACGGTCGAGCAGTTTCATTCGGCCAACCTCGCACGTGCGCGGCGCTTTCCGCACGCGCTGCTGGCTACCGCGACGCACGATCACAAGCGCGGTGAGGACCTGCGCGCGCGGCTCGCGGTGTTGAGCGAGATCGCACACGACTGGAGCGCGACGCTGCGGCGCTGGTCGACGCTGAATGCGCCGCATCGGCGGATGCCGGATGCGCATATCGCGTCGGGTAACGAGGGCGATTACTGGGCGCCGGGTCCTGCCGCGGAAGCGGTGCTTTATCAAACACTGGTGGGCTCCTGGCCGCTCGATCTCGCACCCGACGACGTAGCCGGCGTCGAGGCGCTTGCGCAACGCGTCGCCCAATGGCAATTGAAGGCGCTGCGCGAAGCCAAGCTGCGCACCGGATGGCGCATGCAGGATGGCGCATATGAGAACGCCTGCCGCGACTTTCTGTTCGATATCCTCGCGCCGCAGCGGCGCGACGGATTCCTGCATGAGTTGTCGGAGCTCGTCGTGCGCGTGGCGCGCGCGGGGGCGATCAACAGCTTGCAGCAGACCGTGCTGCGGCTGACATCGCCAGGCGTGCCCGATCTGTATCAGGGCACCGAACTGTGGGACTTCAGCCTCGTCGATCCGGACAACCGCAGGCCGGTCGATTTCGCACAACGTCATGCGTGGCTCGCTGGGTCCATCGATATGCCACCCTCGGCGCATCTCGCCGACTGGCGCAGCGGCCGCGTGAAACTCGCGATCGTGCAGCGCGGCCTCGCGTTGCGCACTCATCTGCCCGCGTTGTTGAGCGACGGTACCTATCTGCCGCTCGATGTGCAAGGCGCGCATGCCGAACATGCAATCGCGTTCGCGCGGCGGCACGGCAATGCGTGGGCTGTTGTCGTCGCGACACGGCTCGCCATGTCACTGCTCGATTCCGCTGGCGATACGCCGTGGGTCGACAGTAACGCATGGGGTGACACCGCGGTGGTGTTGCCTCGCGATCTCGCCTCGCGCGCGTTGTTCGATTGTCTGAGCCCCGCTGCGCCAAAAGCCGACGACACGGGTCTGTTGTATCTGCGCGATGTGCTTGCGGCGATGCCGGTGGCTATACTCGTCGAAGATGGTGTGCCGCGTACGTAGCGCCGCTGTCGCCTCTTCGGAAACTGACAATGACGAAAGAAACGATGCTGCCGGACTGGCAAGCGTTGAGCAGCGGCGCGGCCGACGCGTTCGATGGCACCACCATCGAACTGTCCGGATGGATGCTACCGCTCGATGTTGCGACCGAGGCCGACTACTTTCTATTGACGCGCGACGTGCCGTGCTGCGGCGGTTGCGTCCCCGCCGATCCGCGTGCGTGCGTCGAGGTGTTCGCCACGCAGTTAGTGCCGGTGCGGGCGCAGGCCGTCGCGATACGTGGCCACCTGCGGGTTCTGACCGACGATCCCGCAGGCTGGCGCTATCAACTGGTCGATGCTGCGCCGGCCGCCGTTACGACCATCACGCTGAGCCGTCGCGCGTTTCTTGCGTCGGGTGCCGCGCTCGGACTCGCGGCATGCGCGCCCGGCCGCTTTGCGAGCTACACCGACGCTACCGACCACACCGCCGAACCTGCCAGCGCACCGACCGACGACGCCTCAAATGCCTGGCGCACCGCGTCGACGTTGACCATCGACATGCACAGCCACTCCGGCCACGTCACCGTCTCGCGCGACCCCGCGATCGGCGTGAATCGCCCGTTCTTGCCGGTCGCCGCGCCGATGCGCGCAGGCGGGATGAACGTCATCTGCCTCGCGATCGTCGCCGATACCACGGCCACCCGCATCTCCGCCGACCGGCGCCGCTTCGAAGCATGGCGCGAACCGCAACCCGGCGAGCTGTATGCACTTGGACAAGCTTCATTCAAGCGCGTCGACGAACTGATCGAACGGGAACAGCTGCAGGTCGTGACCGACACGGCTTCGCTTGCCGCGCTCGGCAAGACGGGGCCGTGTGTGATCGTTGCGGCCGAAGGCGCGGATTTTCTCGGGGGACGTGTGGAACGGGTCGATGAGGTGTACACCGCGCACCGGTTGCGCCATCTGCAGCTCACACACTACCGGGTCAACGAACTCGGCGACATCCAGACTGCGCCACCCGTACACGACGGACTGACTGATTTTGGCGCGGACGTCGTGCGACGTTGCAACGCGCTTGGCATTGTGGTCGACGTGGCGCACGGCACCTACGATCTCGTCAAACGCGCGGCCGCAACGACTACGAAGCCGCTGGTGCTATCGCACACTGCGCTGTCGACGCATCCCTCGACCTACAGCCGGTTGATTTCACCCGATCATGCGCGGGCCATTGCCGACACCGGAGGTGTGATCGGGGTCTGGCCGAGTTCGGGTAGCTTCCACGATTTGCAGGGTATGGCGGAAGGCATGAAACGGATGGCCGACGTTGTCGGCGTCGAGCATGTCGGGCTCGGCACCGACCTGTACGGCTTCATCTCGCCGCCGGTGTTCCGGCGCTACCAGCAGTTGCCTGCGCTGGCCAATGCGTTGATCGGCACGGGCTTCAGCGCCGGCGAGGTCGGGATGATACTGGGTGGTAATTATCGGCGGGTGTTTGAGGCGAGTGTGGGGTAGGCGTGCCGCTACTGGTATCGCGATGAACAGGGTCACCGCACCGTGCGTACGGCACTACCGCCCCGCCGCCCACAACAACGACAACCCCGACGACAGCATCAACCCATCGACCACGAGCCGGAACGTCTTCGGACTCATCCGCAGCACGATGTGCCGCGCCGCAAACGACCCCGCCATCAACGCAGATCCAATGATCAAACCGCTGAACACAACGCTCGGCGGCAACGCGCCAAAGTGGCGGAAAACAGCAACCTTGGCGACATACACAGCGACCGAACCCGCGGCCTCGGTGGCAAGAAACGCGCCTTTAACAAGACCATACGACATGAACACGGGCACGGTAATCGGCCCCGTCGACACAACGATGCCCGTCAGAAAACCCACCACACCGCCAATCAACGCAAGTTGCAGCAGCGTGAAACGAACCTCGCGACGCGCGAGCCAGCGCCGTGTCGGCACCATCGCGACGAAGAACACGCCAAGCGCCAGTTCCACCGCATGCGGCGGTAGCGCGAGCAGCGTGCGGACTCCGAGCGCGGCGCCCGGTACCGCAGTCGCGCAATAGGCCCCGCAGACGCGCCAGTCGATCTCGCGCCACCACGCGAGCACCTTGCCGAGATTGCCCATGATCGCGGCAATCGCCATGATCGGCACCGCTTGTTGCGGGCCAAAGGACATGACGAGGACGGGCATCAGCAGCATCGACGAGCCGGTGCCGATCACACCGCTCAACACGCCGGCGACGAGACCGACGCTGAGTACGAGGAGGTATTCCATGTCGTCCCTGAAGATCCTCACAAACCATTGAACTAGCGCCTGAGTTCAGACCAGATCCACAATTCCGCAATGAAGGCGCAGGCGATGCCCGCGAAAGTATTCCCGATTCCCGGCGAGTTGTCATCGAACGTGCAAACTGCAAACGCGCAGAGCCCAAGAAGCTCGGCATCCATGTGCACGCGCTTCAAGGCAACCTGGCAATCTATCCGCAAGGAAACTCCTGCAGAATCGCAAGCATCGCGCGAGGAGCATCCATGAACGCAGTCGAAGCACAAGCCTCATCCATCCCTTCCATTCAGTCCGGCTCCTATCCGTTGCGTACCGGAAACCTGCTGCGACCATTGGTCGATAGCGGACCCACCTTCCGCAGACTGTGCGAGGCAATCGATCACGCGCAACACAGCGTCTGGCTCGCCGTGACCTTCATCGACCCTGAATTCCAGATGCCGGACAACCGCGGCACGATATTCGATGTGCTCGATCGCGCGGCGGCACGCGGACTCGACGTGCGGGTGCTTTTCTGGCGCCCACTCGAGCAGAGCAGTCGATACGGCAAAACATTCGCCGGAACACCGGAGGATCACGCGCGACTGCGTGCAAGAAACGTTAGCTTCAAGGCACGATGGGACTGCGCAATCGATCGTTTCGTCCAGCATCAGAAGTTCTGGTTGATGGACGCAGGCGCAGAATCGGAGACAGCGTTTATCGGCGGTATCAACCCGACGTTCGGATGCTTCGAACCGGGCCACGACGGCGTGGGTCATCGCCACGACTTCTATGTCGAAGTCACGGGGCCGTGCTGCAGCGACGTACATCACAACTTCGTGCAGCGCTGGAACGGAGCGAGCGAACGCAACAAGACCGATGGACGCTGGAATAACGATGACGGCGACAGGTTGCCCTTTCCCGTGCGCATCTCCGCATCGCGCGGTGCAAGCGTGGTGCAGATTCAGCGGAACATGCATGCAGGTCTTTACGACGAAAGGACACCGACGCCCGATGGCTTCGCCTACGATCTGTCGAAAGGCGAACGGTCGATCACCGATCAATACCTGCTGGCCATCGCGGCAGCCCGCCATTCGATCTACATCGAGAATCAGGCGCTACCGGTTCCCGACATAGCCAGGCCGCTCGAGCAGGCACTAAAACGCGGCGTGGAAATCGTCATGCTGGCGCCCACGGAACCGGAGGACCCATACGGCCAATGGCGGCGCGACCCGACAAAGCAAGGGCTTTTCGATCACATCGACGCACTCGGGCAATACGCAAACTTCACGCTGACGGGAATCGCAGGACGCACTGCGGAAGGCACGCGCAGCAGCGTCTACGTCCATTCGAAGATCATGCTCATCGACGACGAATGGGCGACGCTCGGGTCCTGCAATCTGCATTCGAATTCGCTGTTCGGTCATGGCGAACTGAACGCGACGGTCTGGGACAGGAACATGGTTCGCGCGCTGCGCTGCCGGTTGTTGTCCGAGCATCTGGACGAGGACACCGCCCAGCTTGAGAGCAAGGCCGCATTGCGCCTCTTCAGGCGCATCGCTCAGGAAAATACCGCACAGCTGAAGCTCGGCCGATACGACTGGCAGGGTCTCGCCATATCGCTCGATCCCACCACGTATGGAAGCACGCGCACGCTGTGATCGCGATTCGGCAAGGCAAGGCAAACCGAAACGATGCCCGCCTAACCGCCCTCGTCGTCGAACTGCTTCGGATACACACGCACGAGCACGATCCGCGGGCCGCGCATCTTCTTGACGACGACATCGAAGCGATCGAACGAGACACGCTGGCCTTCTTCCGGCAGATCGTTGAGCGCCTGGATCACGAGACCACCGACCGATTCCGCACGACCTTCGTCGATATCGATGCCGAGCGCGCGTTCCAGCGATACCACCGGCAAGCTCCCTTTACCCATGAGCGTGCCGTCGTCCATCCGCGTCCAGTCGGCGTCGCCTTGACGGAACTCGTCGTGAATCTGACCGACCAGCGCGCCGAGCAGATTGTCGAGCGTCAGGAAGCCGATCGGCTGCGCATTCTTGTGACCGACCAGCGCAAAGTGCGGCGCGCCCTTGCGAAAACGCCGGAACAGTTCGAGTGCGGGCATCGTCGGCTTCACGTACTGAACCGGTCGCGCGTACTGGGCGAGGTCTTCGAGCGTGCTGCCCGCGTGTCGTGCAAGCAGCAGGTCCTTCAGGTGGATCATGCCGTCCACGCGCACGCCGGATGCATCGTCGAATAGCGGATAACGGCTGAAACGATGCTGCGCGACCACCTGCATGTTGTCGCGCAACGGCAGATCGCGGCGCAGGCCGACCATCTCGTGGGCAGGCCGCATCAGATCGGAGACGGTCATGCGCGAAAAATCGAGTGAGTGCGCGATCGTGTTCCATTCGTCCTGGCTATAAGCACCTTCGCCAAGCACGTTGTCAGGATGACCGTCCTTCTGTTGCTCGACGCCGGCGCGCCGGCCGCGCAGGATCAGCTTCAGTTCGTCGTTCGAGTAGTGCGCGTCGTCACCGTGCCCCGACGAAAGCCCTGCGATACGCAACACCGCGTTCGCACTGCCGTTGAGCAACCAGATAGCCGGATACATCGCCCAGTAGAAACCGTACAGCGGCATCGCGGTCCACAGCGAGATGCGCTCGGCCTGGCGGATCGCGAGCGACTTCGGCGCCAGCTCGCCGACCACGATGTGCAAAAACGAAATGCAGGTGAACGCGAAGAACAGCGAGATTGCATGCGTGAGCGGCAGCGAATGGATACCGAGCACTTCGAAAAGCGGCGACAGCAGTTGGGCGAACGCGGGCTCTCCGATCCAGCCGAGGCCGAGTGACGCGAGCGTGATGCCGAGTTGGCACGCGGACAGATACGCGTCGAGACGACCGTGAACCTTGGCCAGCAGGCGGCCGCGCAGGCCGTGTTTTTTCGCGAGCGCCCGCACGCGGGTTTGCCGCAGTTTGACGAGACCGAATTCGGCCGCGACGAAGAAGCCGTTGAGCGCAACGAGCAATAACGCGCCGATGAGGGCGACAACCTGGATCAAGAGGGGAGGCTCCGGAAGCAAAAGTTGTCAGTATAGAGGGTGCAAGCCAGCTGAAAGCCGATCCGGTCAAAAACCGGCGGTTGCGGGCTTGCGGCTTTTTGCCGTAGCGCGCTGCTGGCTACGATCTAAGATCTACGCCCCGGCCAGCGGCACCCGCAGCGCAAGCGTCGCGGCGCCACCGGGCTGCGCTGCATCGTTCTGCTCGAACGTGCCGCCGTGCGCCTCGGCCACGCGCCTGCACAGCGCCAGCACCCACGCAATACGACCCGCTTCGCACGGCGCCTGGGCTTGCCTGCGCGCAAATGCTTCGAGCAGGTGAGGCACATCGGCGGCATCGAATGCGGCGGGTGTCGGGTGGAACGTGACGGTGCTCTGCCACGCGGTTCCATCGACGGCCGTCGCGAGCGTCACCTGCGACGCCGCAGCGCTCGCTTCGACCGCAAACGTCAGCATCAGCCACAGCGCGGCTGCAAGCCGGTCGCGGTCGCCGCTCAACTGGTCGGTGGATAGTTGCGTATCGACTTCGATCGACACCTCGCGCGGCCCGGCCAGCGTCGTGCGGACCTCGCCGAGCGTTTCGTCGACGAGCGGCCATAGCGCGAACGGCGCATGGTCGAGCGCGAGCGTGCGCGTCTCGGCGCGCGTCGTATCGACGATCTCTTCGAGCAGTTTCACCTGCTGTTCGACACCGGTGCGGATGCCGCCCAGCGCGCGTTGCCCCGCGCTATCGGCGGCATCGAGCTTGCGCTCCAGCACGTAAGCCCAGCTATGAATCGCGTTTAGCGGGCCGCGCAGATCGTGCGATACCAGCGACAACACATGGTCGCGCATGAAGAGCGCAGTTTCGACGCGCCGGCGGGCGGTGCGTTCGTAGGCGGCGGAATCGGGGCGGCCGGGCTGTGCAGCGCCAGGCCCAGCAGAAGACGTGCTCACGTTTGAAGCCCTCTCGGTGCAGGGATGGTCGTCATGACGGTCATTATGGCAGGCCGTTCCGGCGCCCTGGATCGCCGGTCGATCGGAATCGAGGTAGCACGTAGCGGGCCCGGTCGGCCAGGAACCCGCGCACGACAGGAAACAGCCGACCAACCTCGCCTACAATACCGGTTCTCAACGATTTGTCTGAAGGAGTGTGTCATGTCTAGCGTCACCACCGAATCCGGCCTGAAATACGAAGATCTGACCGAAGGCAGCGGCGCCGAAGCCGTTGCAGGCAAGACCGTCAGCGTGCATTACACGGGCTGGTTGACCGACGGCCAGAAGTTCGATTCGAGCAAGGATCGCAACGATCCGTTCGACTTCGTGCTGGGCGGCGGGATGGTCATCAAGGGTTGGGATGAAGGCGTACAGGGCATGAAAGTCGGCGGTGTGCGCCGCCTGACGATTCCGCCGCAACTCGGCTACGGCCCGCGCGGCGCAGGCGGCGTGATTCCGCCGAATGCAACGCTGGTGTTCGAAGTCGAACTGCTCGGCGTCTGAGCGTCGCTCGCCGCCGTTAGCCGATGCTGCCGATACCCCTCGCACCCAGCGTTTCGTTGCGCCGTTTCGGCGCCATCGAGGCGTCGGACGTACACGACTTCCATCAGGTCGTGCTGGGGCTCGACGGCTCGATGGTGATGGCCGTGGATGGCGTCGGCGAGCAGATCGCCAGCGGCTCCGCGTGGCTGGTTCCCGCCGGCTCGCGGCACGACTACTCGGGGCTTGGCGAAAACTGCCAGCTTGTGCTCGATTTACCTGCTGCTTCGCTGGCCGTGCCCGAGCGTCTGTTCGACCGGGCGCGCGCTGTGAGCGTCGATCCGTACATGACTCAGCTCGTGCGCCAGATCGCTGCGGGCGCCACAGTCGGCATACCCGCCGAACCCACCACGCTGGCGCCGCACCTACGGCGCTTCAACTGGGATGCGGCCGCGCGCCTGTGCGCCGCGATCCTCTCGAACACCGGCGCTGTGCCGGCAAGCCGCGCCGGACTATCCGGCCCCGGCCTCGATTTCGCGCGCATCGATCGCTGGCTGCGCGCGCACCTCGCGGAGCCGCTGCGCATCGCCGATCTCGCCGCGCATTGCGGCTTCGGTATGCGGCGCTTTCATCAGTTGTTCATCGACGCGTTCGGCGAGACACCGCATCGCTATCTGCAGCGGTTAAGGCTCGATACTTCGGTGACGCTGCTTGCCGATCCGCGCCGCTCGCTGACCGATATCGCGTTTGACATCGGCTTCGCCGATCAGAGCGCGTTTACGCATGCATTCACACGGCGCTTCGGTCTCGCTCCAGGGCAATGGCGCGCGCTGCGTCACTGAACGAACGAAGCGCCACACCGCCCGGACCATAAAACGCGTACTCAGACTAGCGTGGCGGTTAGGACAGGACTGCTGGCAAGCGGCTCATAGAGGCTGGTGAACAGCGAGTCCTGCATGCAATAAGTCGCGTCCCCAGACGGCGTGATCACCCAGTCGCCCGGCTTCACGTCGCGCCATCCCTCGGGTGTGGCAATCGACCACACGCCATCGTGTTGTTCAACGGCTGGATGATCGCCTGGCGAAAACCATCGAGTGGCTTCGACAATGCAATTGCGTTTGGCAAATTTCAACCCGGCCTCCTGATCGGGGTGGGCGCACCGGCACTGATCCGGATGTGCAGTTCACGTTTCTCGGTTTCGCGTGCAGGCCGGGAACGGCATCGGACGGAAGTACAAGAGTTGCCGCAGCGATCCCGGCGTAACAAAGAACGGCCGAGAAGGGGCGAGCGTCATACTGACATCGCGGACCCGTTTGTACTGTTCAGTTTTGTTCGGGTTTTGTCCGGTTTTGTGCGGCTGGCCAGTTCTGCTCGTCGAACGGCGGACAGCGCTGTCGATGCCATCAGTTCTGAACCCCATGACCAGCCTGCTTCCTTCCGGCCATGGGGTCTCATTCCGGCCCGGCTACGCCAGACCGCGTGCGAGATCGGCGCGAATATCGCCAGCGTTCTCGAGACCGACTGCAAGCCGGATCAAGCCTTCTGTAATCCCCGCTGCCGCCCGTGCTTCAGGTGTGATGCGGCCGTGCGTGGTCGTCGCCGGATGCGTGATGGTCGTGCGCGTATCGCCGAGGTTGGCGGTAATCGAACAGACCTTCGTGCTGTCGATCACGCGCCACGCATTCGCGCGTTGCGCCTCGGGCGTGTCGCCCTTCAGCTCGAACGAAACAATCGCACCGCCGGCCTTCTGCTGACGCTTCGCGATCTCGTACTGCGGATGCGATTCGAGCCCCGGGTAAAACACCCGCTTCACGGCCGGATGACTCTCGAGCCAGCCCGCAATTTCCAGCGCATTCGCCGACTGCTTCTCGACGCGCAACGACAGTGTCTCCATGCCCTTCAGCAGCACCCATGCGTTGAACGCGGACAGCGTCGGACCGGCGCTGCGCACGAACGGAAACACCTTCTCCATGATGAACTGCCGCGAACCAACCAGCGCGCCACCAAGCACGCGACCCTGGCCATCGAGAAACTTGGTCGCCGAGTGCATCACGACATCCGCGCCGAGCTTCAGCGGTTGCTGCAGCGCCGGGCTGCAAAAACAGTTATCGACGACGAACAACGCATTCACCGCCTTCGCAATCTTGCCAATCGCTTCGATGTCGGCGATTTCGGTCAGCGGGTTCGACGGTGTTTCGAGGAAGAACATCTTCGTCTCGGGGTGCACGGCGTTTTTCCACGCATCGAGATCGGTCGGATCGACGAACGTGGTCGTGATGCCGAAGCGCGTGAAGATCTGCGAGAACATGCCGAGCGTCGAACCGAACAGGCTCTGCGAACTGACCAGGTGGTCGCCCGACTGCAACGCCGACATCACCACCGACAGGATCGCGCTCATTCCCGACGCCGTCGCCATGCACGCCTCGCCGCCTTCGAGCGCGGCCAGGCGGTCCTGGAACATCGAGACGGTGGGGTTGGTGAAGCGCGAGTAGGTGTAATAGTCCTCGGAATGCTTGAAGCGGTCGGCGGCTTCGGCTGCGTTCGCGAAGCAGAAGCTCGACGTCAGGAAGATCGCTTCCGAGTGCTCGTTGAACTCGCTGCGCACCGTACCGGCCCGCACGGAAAGGGTGTCGAAATTGAGGGAGTCGTCCATGGTGATTCGGTTCCGTTATTCAGTCGGCGCAGCCTTGGTCGAGACCGCGCCGGCAACAAAAAAGCCCGCTTTGCGTCGGCATAAGCGGGCTTCATGTGCGGGGAAAGCTGGAGCGCTGGCGGCATAGGGAAATCCCACCATTCGCTTTAGCTGTTTTGGGTTGCCCCGCGTCCGCAAGCTGATATCAAATCGACGCAAGTCCCGATGCTAGCACATACGCGCATCGAAGAGGCGGCGCGGCCGCCTCCTGCTGCGCATTACCGTGTTACTCCACCGACAGTTGCAAATGCAGTTGCGAACGCGCCGCACCGCCGTCGATCGCATCGCTTGCCGCGTCGCGGTCCGACAACGCGGCCGGTGCGAGACGCGCGAGTTCGACGCCATCGAGGTACGCGCTCGTGATATCGCCGGTGATGTACTTACCGTCGAAGCACGACGCGTCGAACTCCTTCAGCGCCGGGTTGATATCGCGAATCGCCTGCTTCAGCGCGTCGACATCCTGATACACGAGATGATCCGCGCCGATCATGCGCGCGACTTCCTCGTCGGTGTGGCCATGCGCGACCAGTTCGCCACGCGTCGGCATGTCGATGCCGTAGACGTTCGGGAATTTCACCGGCGGCGCCGCCGAAGCGAAGATCACCTTGGCGGCGCCGGCGTTGCGCGCCATCTGCACGATTTCATGCGACGTGGTGCCACGGACGATCGAATCGTCGACGATCAGGATGTTTTTGCCCTTGAACTCGATGCCCATCGCGTTCAGCTTCTGACGCACCGATTTTTTGCGCACCGCCTGGCCGGGCATGATGAACGTGCGGCCGACATAGCGGTTCTTGAAGAAACCTTCGCGATACTCGACGCCGAGCTTCAACGCGACCTGCATCGCCGCGGGACGCGACGAATCGGGGATCGGCATCACGACGTCGATCTTCACGTCGGGCAGCACACGCTTGATTTTCTCGGCAAGGTAGTCGCCCATCCGCAGACGCGCGTTGTACACCGGCACGCCGTCGAGCACCGAGTCGGGCCGCGCGAGATACACGAGTTCGAAGATGCAGGGGTTCAGGCTCGGGTTGGTCGCACACTGCTGCGCATGCAGATTGCCGTCGAGGTCGATGAAGATCGCTTCACCCGGGGCCACGTCGCGCACGAATTCGAACCCGATACCTTCGATCGCCACCGATTCCGACGCCACGATCCATTCGACACCTTCCGAGGTCTCCAGCTTGCCGAGGCACAGCGGGCGAATCCCGAACGGATCGCGGAACGCGAGCAGCCCGTAGCCGGCGATCAGCGACACGATCGCATACGAGCCCTTCACCCGATGATGCACACCGGCGACTGCCTTGAAGACCGCGGCCGGGTCGAGCTGCAAGCCGGAGCTGGACAGTTGCAGTTCGTGCGCGAGCACGTTCAGCAGCACTTCGGTATCGGAATTCGTATTGATGTGGCGCCGGTCGACGCGGAACATCTCTTCTTTCAGCTGCGGCCAGTTGGTCAGGTTGCCGTTGTGCGCGAGGATGATGCCGAACGGCGCGTTGACGTAGAACGGCTGGGCCTCCTCCTCGCTCGAAGCGGAACCTGCTGTCGGGTAACGCACCTGGCCGATGCCGGTCGTGCCTGGCAGACTGCGCATGTTGCGCGTGCGGAACACGTCGCGCACCATGCCGTTGGCTTTGTGCATGTGGAAATTACTGCCGTTGGCCGTCGCGATGCCGGCTGCGTCCTGACCGCGATGCTGCAGGAGCAGCAGGCTGTCATACAGCAGCTGGTTGACGGGGGAACGGGAAACTACGCCTACGATGCCGCACATGGCATGTCCTTCAAAGGTACGAAATTCGTAACGGCGGCCGGTGCCAGGGCGGCATCCGGGTCGCGCCGGTGTCCTGCATGCTTCGCCGGTGGGCTGCCTCCGCCTGGTCCTGGTGCGCCTGATTCTCCTGATGAGATCAAACGCGGACGTAGGCGGCGAGCATCGCGGGAAGCAGCGGTTTCAGTTCGCGCACGCCCTGTTCGGCGTAGGGCCGCAACAGCGCATCGCGCCAGAATTCCTGCTGGGGCAGCTGGGTCAAGCCTGCAAGGGCGACCAGCAGCAGCACCAGCACGACCCCGCGGACGAGGCCGAACAGCAGGCCCAGCGAGCGGTCCACACCGCTCAGGCCGCTCGCCTGGACGAGGCGGCTTAATAGCGCATTCGCCACGCCGGCCACCAGCACCACGCCGACGACGATCACGAGAAACGCGATCAGCCACTGGGTCAGCGCGCCGCCTGGCCATGTAGCCGGAATCCACGGTAAGACGTTGCCGACGAAGCGGCAGGCGACCACGAAAGCCACGACCCAGCCGATCAGCGCAAATACCTCGGACAGAAAACCGCGCCACGTGCCCCGTAGCGCCGATAAACCGATCACTGCCATTACAGCGTAGTCGAAGGCGGTGAACATCGCCTGGTTACTGTGTGCTGCCGTTCGCGCCCGCCGTCAGACCGGCGTCGCGCACCTTCGCAATGGCCGCCGATGCCGCCGCCCGATCCGCAAACGGACCAGCGCGCAGCAGCGTGCGGGTCGAGCCGTCAGGCTGCTTGCGACGTTCGGTATATGCGGGCACACCGGCCGCTTTCAATTTGGTCGCCCAGGTTTTGGCACTGGTTTCGTCCGGGAACGAGCCGAGCTGTACCGCGAAACGGCTGCCGGGAGGCGACGCGGGCGTGCCTGAATCGGCGTCTGCGGCGGCGGCGGGCGGCGGGTTGTCCGCGGTCTGCTGCGTGGCTGGCGCCTGGCGGGGCGGCTTTGCCGCGTTTGCCGGTGCGTTGTGCGTTGTCGTGGCTGTCGTAGCCGGGGTCGGCTTCGCAGCCGGTTTCGTCGCGGTCGAGGTTGCTGCCGTTGCCGTTGCCGCCGTCCCCGGCGCCGTATTCGCAGCAGCCAGCCCGGACGCCGCAAGCGTTGCGTCGGGCGCGGGACTGTCGGGGCGACACCAGCCTGTGTGTCGTCAGGCGCGGTACTGGCCTTCGGTACAGGGCGGTTCGGAATGTCGATCGAAATATCGTCGGTGACGGGCTTCGGATGCGAATCGAGCACCATCGGCAGGATCACGACCGCCGCGATAACCAGCGCGATCGCCCCGACGAGGCGCCGTCGTGCCCGCTGTTTCTCGGGCAGGGTTGGGTCGAGCAGCATCGCGTCGGCGTCGCCGGCCCGGTCCGTGCGGCGGCTGCGTCGCTCGACGCGCGCCCCGAAAGCGGTCCCCTTGGACTCGGTACGGGTTCCCCGGCTGGAGCCGGATGGTGCGCCGCGCCGGGTAGACGCGTCGTCTTTCTTGCCGAACGAGAAAATTCCCATGAATGGCTTGGTTCGAGCTTCCGCGCGGTCAGTGTTGCTGCGATTTACGATAGGACATAACGCCGGCTACCGTATAGAAACTTCCGAAAACCACGATTCTATCATTGTCGGACGCTCGTTTTAGCGCGTCCTGGAACGCTTCTGCAGGCGACGCATGACGTGTGACGCTGGTATCCGGCCCATCGACCACGCCGGCTTCGCGCAGCGCGCCCTCGATAGCTTCCGCGGAAGCCGCGCGCGGCGTCGGTAGCGCGGTGACGCACCAGTGGTCGATCTCGCCCTTCACGTGCTCCAGCACCCCGGCGATATCCTTGTCGCCCATCGCGCCAAATACCGCGTACGTGTAGGGAAAAAAGCCCATATTGCCGAGATTCTGCGCGAGCACGGCGGCCGCGTGCGGGTTGTGACCGACGTCGAGCACGACTGCGGGCTTGCCAGGCAACACCTGGAAGCGCCCCGCCAGTTCGACGTTCGCGAGTCCGAGGCGAATGTCCTGCGCGGACACGGGCAGACGGTCGCGCAGCGCTTCGAGTCCAGCCAGCGCGGCTGTCGTGTTGATCAGCTGGTTGGCGCCGCGCAACGCCGGATAGGCGAGCGCGGAGCGGCGCATTGTTGGGCCGATGTAGCTCCACTGCTGACGCTCGCTGCCTGCCTGCCCTTCATAGCGGAAATCGCGGCCGAACAGCCACAGTTCGGCGCCGATCTGCGCGGCATGATCGATCAACGTCTGCGGCGGCACTGGGTCGGCGCAAATCGCGGGTTTGCCCGGCCGGAAAATGCCGGCTTTCTCGAAAGCGATTTTCTCGCGCGTATCGCCGAGGTACTCGGTGTGATCGATATCGATACTGGTGACGATCGCGCAATCGGTATCGAGGATATTCACTGCGTCGAGCCGGCCGCCGAGACCCACTTCGAAAATCACCGCGTCGAGCCCGCGCGAGGCGAACAGATGCATGATCGCGAGCGTCGTGAACTCGAAATACGTGAGCGAGACGGGTTCTGCGAGACTCAGGCGAGCAGCTTCGACGGCGGCGAAATGCGGTAACAGATCGGCATCGGTGGCTACTTCGCCATTGACGCGAGCACGCTCGTTGAACACCAGCAGATGCGGCGACGTGTGACAGCCAACGGTATAGCCGGCTCGCAGCAGAATCGATTCGAGGATCGCGCATGTCGAGCCTTTGCCGTTCGTGCCGCCCACCGTGATGATCGGGCAGGCGAACTGCAGGTTCAGCGCATCGCGTACGAGGCTGATGCGCGTGAGACCCATGTCGATGCCGACCGGATGCGCGGATTCGAGGTGCGTCAGCCACGCGTCGAGGCTGGGAAAG